>JAFGXS010000024.1 GCA_016936505.1 Bacteroidales bacterium
AAAACTCTTTTTGTGTCTCATCGTTCTTTAATCCTTATCTAATTTATACTTTGCTATATTCATACCAAATTCAAGATTCTTTGAGCTAACGAGTTGTTCAAGCTCGTTCAAAGACTTTTTCCCAAAGTTTCTGAATTTTAACAAATCATTCTTGTTGTAAGATACCAACTCACCTAAAGTTTCAACATCAGCAGCTTTCAAACAGTTCAGAGCACGTACTGATAAATCCATATCAACCAGTTTGGTTTTCAATAACTGACGTACATGTAATGTGCCTTCATCAAATTCTTCTGAAGCTGATTTATCTTCAGACTCAAGAGAAATCTTTTCGTCGGAAAACAGCATAAAATGGTGAATCAAAATCTTGGCAGCTTCTTTCAAGGCATCTTTTGGATGAATGGAGCCATCTGTATCAATTTCAACAACCAGTTTTTCGTAGTCGGTTTTTTGTTCTACACGGTAATTCTCAATCTGGTATTTCACATTCTTAATTGGTGTATGGATAGAATCCAAAGCAATGGTTCCGATAGGAGCATCAACATCTTTGTTTTCTTCAGCTGGAACATATCCTCTACCCTTTTTGATAGTAATTTCCATGCTCAATTTTACTGAAGGATCCAGATTACAAATCACTTCTTCTGTATTCAAAACCTGAAAAACAGAAAGAAATTTATTAATGTCACCGGCTTTGAAAACTTTCTGATCGCCAATAACGATATTTACTTTTTCAGTGTTTTCGTTAGGAATCTGTTGTTTGAAACGAACTTTTTTCAGGTTCAGGATAATTTCGGTAACATCCTCTATTACACCGTCAATGGCAGAAAATTCGTGTACAACACCATCAATTTTTACATTGGTGATGGCAAAACCTTCCAGTGATGAAAGGAGAATTCTGCGCAGCGCGTTACCAATTGTAATGCCAAAGCCAGGCTCCAAAGGACGGAATTCGAAAATTCCGCTGAAGTCGTTTGCCTCGTTCATTATCACTTTGTCGGGCTTTTGAAATGCTAATATCGCCATAGTATCAGTTTAGTTTTATTAAAAACTTGCAAAATAAAATTGAGCTATTATTTAGAGTACAACTCAACAATCAGGTTTTCCTTAATGTTTTCAGGGATTTCTTCACGTGCAGGGTAGTTCAATACTTTTCCTTCCAAGTTGCTCTTATTCCATTCTAACCAAGAAAATGATTTGTTATTTGAAGCCACTGAGTCAGTAATTACTTCAAGGCTTTTTGATTTTTCACGAACACTTACAACATCGCCAGGTACCAATGTATAAGATGGAATATTTACGATCTCACCATTTACAGTAATATGGCGGTGTGAAACTAACTGACGAGCAGCAGCACGTGAAGGAGCAATTCCCAAGCGGAAAATGGTGTTATCCAAACGAGCTTCAATCAACTGAAGCAGGTTCTCACCAGTAATCCCTTTTCTACGTGAAGCTTTTTCAAAGATATTACGGAATTGTTTTTCAAGAATTCCATAAGTATATTTTGCTTTTTGTTTTTCTTGAAGCTGCATTCCGTATTCCGACTGTTTTTTTCTTCTACGGTTCATACCATGCTGTCCGGGAGGATAGTTTCTTTTTTCCAGGTTTTTATCAGCGCCGTAAATAGGGTCACCAAACTTACGGGCTATTTTGGTTCTTGGGCCAATATATCTTGCCATAACGATTTATTTTGTCTTGTTTAGTAAATCAAATTATATTCTTCTTCTCTTAGGAGGACGGCAACCATTGTGAGGAACGGGTGTTACGTCAACAATTTCAGTAACTTCAATTCCTGATGAATGGATGGTACGGATAGCCGATTCGCGACCTGCACCCGGTCCTTTAACATACACTTTTACTTTACGCAGACCTAAATCATAAGCCACTTTGGAACAATCCTGAGCAGCCATCTGAGCAGCATAAGGAGTGTTTTTCTTTGAACCTTTGAAACCCATCTTTCCAGATGAAGACCATGAAATTACCTGGCCTGAATCATTGGTTAATGAAATAATAATATTGTTGAAAGTTGCCTGGATGAAAGCCTTACCAACCGGGTCAATCTTAACAACTCTTTTTTTTGTACTTCTGGTCCTTTTTGCCATTGTCGTTCTATTTCCTGAAATCTATAATATGTTATTTCTTATTTAGTAGCCTTTTTCTTATTGGCAACCGTTTTCTTGCGTCCTTTTCGGGTACGTGCATTATTTTTGGTTTTCTGTCCACGAAGAGGAAGTCCAAGACGGTGACGAATACCACGATATGTTCCAATATCCATCAAACGTTTAATATTCATCTGAACTTCTGAGCGCAAAACACCTTCCACTTTGTAATTGTCACCAATTACAGTACGAACTGCATTTTGTTCATCATCAGTCCAGTCTTTTACTTGCTTATCCCAGTCAATACCGGCTTCGGTTAAAATCTTTTGAGCAGTGCTTCTACCAATTCCATAAATATAGGTCAAAGCAATTTCACCTCTTTTGTTTTGGGGTATGTCAACTCCAGCAATTCTTGCCATAATTCTTCAATTTTAAATATACACCAGGTAACTAACCTTGTCTTTGTTTGTACTTTGGATTCTTCTTGTTAATAATATACAACTTCCCTTTTCTGCGAACCAGTTTATCTTCGGGAGTTCTTTTCTTAATAGATGCACGTAATTTCATGTCTTTAAATCTATTTGTATCTAAATGTTATTCTTCCTTTTGTCAAATCGTAGGGTGACATAGCTAATTTTACTCTGTCGCCCGGTAAAATCTTAATATAATGCATACGCATCTTTCCAGAAATATGCGCTGTAATAATGTGTCCGTTTTCAAGTTCAACACGAAACATCGCATTTCCCAGTGATTCAATTACTGTACCGTCTTGCTCTATTGACTGCTGTTTGGCCATAAAATGACTATTTTCTATTTAAAACTTTTTCAATTTCTTCAAAACTTGACAAAATGTCGACTTTTCCATCTCTGATGGCCACATCGTGCTCAAAATGAGCCGAGGGTTTTCCATCAGCTGTACGAATAGTCCAGCCATCTTTGTCCTGGTACACTTCTTTCACACCCAGGTTGATCATCGGTTCAATAGCAATGCACATGTTCTTCTTCAATTTGATCCCTGTTCCTCTTCTACCGTAATTAGGAACCTCAGGTTCTTCGTGCATATTTCTTCCCACACCGTGTCCAACCAAATCTCTCACAACACCGTAGCCAAATTGCTCAACATAGGTTTGAATAGCATATCCGATATCGCGAACCCGCTTACCGGCCACTGCCTGCTCAACTCCGAGATAAAGTGACTCTTTAGTGCGTTGCAAAAGTAATAACAACTCTTCACTTACATCACCTACCGGAAAAGTATAGGCTGAATCGCCATAAAAACCGTTCATGTATGTACCGCAATCCACAGAAACGATGTCACCATCTTTTAGTTCGGTTTCATCAGGAATCCCATGAACCACAGCATCATTCACTGAGATACAAAGAGAAGCAGGAAAACCGCCATAACCTTTGAACCCCGGTTCAGCACCATGATCGCGAATGAATTCTTCAGCAATACGATCCAGCTCAATAGTTTTTACGCCAGGCTTAATATTCTTCGCAACTTCGGCTAATGTTGCTCCAACAAGTAAAGAACTTTGTCTTTGTAATTCTATTTCTTCGTCTGTCTTAATATAGATCATACGATATATTACATTCCGCCAAATGCAGAAGGTCTTCCCTTAATCCTACCGGATTTGGTAAGGCCATCGTAATGACGCATTAACAGATAACTTTCAATTTGCTGTAAGGTGTCCAAAACAACACCTACCAAAATCAACAGTGATGTGCCGCCATAGAAAGAAGCAAATCCGCTATTAACTCCAATTAATCTGGCAAACAAAGGCAGAATAGCAATCAGACCCAGAAAAATTGATCCGGGCAATGTTATTCTCGATAAAATATTATCCAGATATTCAGCTGTTTTCTTACCAGGTTTTACACCGGGAATGAATCCACCGTTTTTCTTCAAATCATCTGCCATCTGATTTGGGTTAATCGTAATAGCAGTGTAGAAGTATGTGAAGAGGATGATCAACACGAAAAATGTGATGTTGTACCAGAAGCCATTAAAGTCGGTAAAAGATGCTGCAATACCACGCATGCTATCGCTGCTTGCATAACCTGCTAAGGTCAAAGGCAGGAACATAATAGCCTGGGCAAAAATGATAGGCATAACACCGGCAGCATTCACTTTCAACGGCAAATACTGACGAACACCACCATATTGTTTGTTACCCACAATACGTTTTGCATACTGAACCGGTACTTTACGGGTTCCCTGCACCAAAAGAATAGTAAACAAAATCACAAATACAAGAATGATCAATTCAACAAGGAAATATACCATTCCACCATTTACTTCAACGATACGTGAAACGAATTCCTGAAATAATGCTGCAGGAAGACGGGCAATGATACCAATCATAATGATTAATGAAATACCATTGCCAATACCTTTATCGGTAATTTTTTCACCCAACCACATTACAAATAGGGTTCCTGATACCAAAATAATAACAGATGTAACCCAGAAGAACAAGGGGGGATGTGTTACAGCAGCACTGAAAGGAGTGATAGCTTCTGCAGGTACCTGATGAACCAGGTTTGCAATATAAGCAGGAGCCTGGAAGATAACAATCACAACCGTCAGATAACGGGTAATTTGATTGATTTTTCTTCTTCCACTTTCACCTTCGCGTTGGAGACGTTGAAAATAAGGAATAGCCATTCCCAACAACTGAATTACAATCGATGCGGAAATATAAGGCATGATTCCCAATGCAAAAATTGAGGCGTTCGAAAAAGCACCACCTGAAAACATGTTTAGCAGTCCCATCAATCCAGAACTACCCTGGTTTTGCAAGTTGGCAAGCATATTTGGATCAACACCGGGTAATACAACGTATGATCCTAAACGATAGATCAGGATGATACCCAGTGTATAGAGGATCCTGTTTCTTAGCTCCTCAATTTTATATATATTCCGTATGGTTTCAATCAGTTTTTTCATCTGCTGCTTAAATTATTGTGGCAGACCCACCGTTGGCTTCAATTGCTTCTTTAGCTGATTTTGTAAATGCATTAGCAGTTACTTCAAGCTTGGCTTTCAGTTCGCCTCTACCCAGAATTTTTACCAGGTCGTTTTTAGATACAAGACCGGCTTCAATTAAAACTGCCTGATCAATAGCAGTAAGTTTTTTCTCGTCAGCCAATAACTGTAATGTATCCAGGTTCACACCCTGATAAGCTTTACGGTTAATATTTTTAAACCCAAATTTGGGTACACGACGGAACAAAGGCATCTGTCCTCCTTCAAAACCACTTTTCTGTTTGTTTCCAGAACGTGACTGAGCTCCTTTGTGGCCTCTTGTAGATGTACCACCCCTTCCGGAGCCCTGACCTCTACCAATTCTTTTTTTATTCTTTACAGAACCTTCTGCCGGTTTCAGATTGCTTAAATCCATTGTCTTTTCTATTTTAAAGTTCTTCAACTTTCAATAAATGTTTCACTTTATCGATCATTCCCAGAATCTGAGGAGTTCCTTCCATTTCTCTGGTTTGATTCAGCTTTTTAAATCCAAGTGCTTCCAAAGTCCTTTTCTGACGTGCAGGACGATTAATGGCACTTCTTACCTGGGTAACTTTGTATTTCTTCATGACAAATTTCTCCTTATCCGTTAAATACTTTATCCAGTTCAACACCACGAACCTGAGCTACTGTGTAAGGATCACGCATTTTGCCCAAGGCGTCAATGGTTGCTTTTACTACAGAGTGAGGATTGGAAGAACCTTTTGATTTGGCCAACACATCGGTAACACCAACACTTTCGAGTACAGCACGCATAGCACCACCGGCAATAACACCAGTACCAGGAGCTGCAGGTTGAATGTATACTTTAGCGCCGCTATATTTACCAATTTGTTCGTGAGGCAGGGTACCTTTTCTTACCGGAACCTTGATCAGATGTTTCTTGGCATCATCAATTCCTTTAGCAATAGCAGCAGTTACCTCTTTAGCTTTTCCTAAACCGTATCCTACAACACCTTGCTCGTTTCCAACAACTACAATGGCTGAGAAGCTAAAAGTTCTACCACCTTTAGTAACTTTGGTTACCCTTTGAATGCTTACCAGGCGATCTTTAAATTCGATTTCGCTGGATTTGATTTTGTTTACATTTCCGTTTGACATAATCTCTTAAAATTTAAGTCCACCTTCTCTGGCAGCTTCAGCAAGTGATTTAACTCTTCCGTGATACAAATAACCGTTTCTGTCGAATACTACAGTATTAATACCTGCAGCCAGGGCACGTTCTGCAACCAGTTTTCCAACCAGTTTAGCTTGTTCAGTTTTGGTAACTTTATCGGCTTCAAAACTTTTATCGCTGGATGATGCAGCAACCAGTGTTTTTTGTGCCAGGTCGTCAATCAGTTGAACATAAATTTGCTTGTTGCTTCTGAACACACTCATGCGAGGACGATCAGCAGTGCCATTAACACCCTTACGGATACGCATTTTAATTCTGTTCCTACGAAACACCTTTTTATTCTTTACTCCCATTTTCTAATGGCTTTATCGTTTACGAATATTTATTATTTCTTATCTGCTGACTTACCAGCTTTCTTTCTCAGAACTTCACCCTGGAATTTAATACCTTTACCCTTGTAAGGTTCTGGTTTTCTTAGTGAACGGATTTTTGCAGCAACCTGACCCAGCAACTGTTTATCATAAGAACTCATTTTAATAAGTGGGTTCTTACCTCTTTCAGTTACAGTTTCCAGCTTAATTTCTTCAGGAATCTGCATGTAAACGTGGTGTGAGTAACCCAAAGCCAGTTCTAATACCTGACCTTTGGCTTCTGCTTTATAACCAACACCAACCAGTTCCTGAACGGTTGAAAAACCTTCGCTTACACCGGTAATCATGTTACTTATCAAAGCACGATACAAACCATGTTTAGATTTGTGATCTTTACTTTCACTTCTACGTTTTACAATAACATTATTTTCTTCAACGGCAACGCTAATACCAGGATCAACAGTTTGAGTCATTTCTCCCAATTTACCTTTTACAGTAACAATATTGTTGTCGCTTACTTTAACTTCAACTCCCTGTGGGATGCTAATGGGTTTGTTTCCTATTCTTGACATGGCTCTCTCTCCTGTTATTAACTTACGTAACAAATAACTTCACCACCAACACCCAAAGTACGGGCTTCCTTATCTGTAATAACACCTTTAGACGTAGATAAAACAGCGATTCCCAAACCGTTCATTACACGTGGTAAATCACTTGCTCCAACATACTTTCTCAATCCTGGTGTTGATACCCTTTTAATTTCGTTAATGGCGGGCATTTTTGTAACGGGATGATATTTTAAAGCGATTTTGATAGTACCAAAATCTTTTTCATCATCAAACTTATAATTCAAAATATATCCTTTTTCAAAAAGGATTTTAGTAATATCCTTTTTCAGGCTTGATGCCGGAATCTCAACCATACGATGTTTGGCTGCTACGGCATTCCTGATGCGTGTCAAATAGTCTGCGATTGGATCAGTATTCATCTCTTGTATCTATTATTTACTTACTAATTACCAACTGGTTTTTTTAATACCTGGAATCAAACCTTGCACAGCCATTTCTCTAAAGTTGATACGTGAGATACCAAACTGTCTCATGTAACCTTTAGGACGGCCTGTAAGCTGACAACGGTTGTGGATACGTACGGGGGAAGCATTTTTAGGTAATTTCTGCAGCCCGATAAAATCTCCATCAGCTTTTAACTGGGCACGTTTTTCAGCATATTTGTCAACAAGCTGTTTTCTTTTGCGTTCCCGCGCTTTCATCGACTCTTTTGCCATGATACTTTATTTTTTTTGATTTTTAAACGGTAATCCAAATTCTTTCAGCAAAGCCAGAGCTTCTTCATCGGTATTTGCTGAAGTTACAAAAGTAACATCCATACCGTTGATACGGCTTACTTTATCAATATCAATTTCAGGAAAAATTAACTGTTCAGGAATACCAAATGAATAGTTTCCACGACCGTCGAATCCTTTATCGTTGATACCTTTGAAATCACGTACACGAGGTAAAGCAACAGAAACCAAGCGATCGATAAATTCGTACATTTTCTCTCCACGTAGGGTTACACGAACACCAATAGCATTTCCTTTTCTCAGTTTGAAGTTAGAAACATCACGCTTTGAAATGGTAGGTACAGCTTTCTGACCAGTGATAGCAGTCATTTCTGAAAGACCAGCTTCAATGAGTTTTTTATCGGCCAAAGCAGCTCCAATACCCTGATTAAGGGTAATTTTTGTTAGCTTTGGAACCTGCATTTTACTTTTATAACCAAATTGTTCGGCTAAGGCAGGAATAATTTCCTCGTAATATTTTTGTCTTAATCTAGGTTGATATTCCATTACTTAATAACCTCCCCTGATTTTTTTGAATAACGTACTGATTTTCCATCCTTTTCGTCGCGTTTTCTACCAACGCGTGTAGGGTTTCCTGAACCATCAATCAATTTCAGGTTAGAAATGTGAACGGGAGCCTCTTTTTTAACAATACCGCCGTTTGGATGGGTTGCATTAGGTTTGGTATGTTTCGATACCAAGTTTACACCTTCTACAATAGCCCTGCTTTTTTCGGCAATAACTTCGAGAACTCTACCAGAACGGCCTTTGTCGTTACCGGCAATCACCATCACATTGTCTCCTTTTTTTATATGCAACTTTGCCATAGTTCTTTATTTTCAATATTAGAGCACCTCGGGTGCAAGTGAAACAATTTTCATATATTGTTTTTCACGCAACTCACGGGCTACGGGGCCGAAAATACGGGTTCCCATCATTTCACCGGAATTGTTTAACAAAACACAGGCATTGTCGTCAAAGCGAATGTAACTACCGTCACTTCTTCTAACTTCTTTTTTGGTTCTAACCACAACTGCTTTGGCAACAGCACCCTTTTTCACATTACCTGAAGGAAGTGCATTTTTAACTGCAACAACAATTTGATCACCAATAGAGGCGTAACGTTTTCCGGTTCCACCCAGCACTCTGATTACCAGTACCTCTCTGGCACCGCTATTATCAGCAACCGCAAGTCTTGATTCTTGTTGTACCATGATTATTTAGCTCTTTCAATGATTTCTACTAATCTCCAATTCTTATTCTTGCTCATAGGACGAATTTCCATAATACGCACGGTATCTCCGATATTGCATTCATTGTTCTCGTCGTGAGCCATGAATTTACGTGACTTTTTTACAAACTTCCCGTAAATAGGATGTTTAAATTGGCGCTCTACCAGTACTATAATAGACTTGTCCATTTTGTTGCTGACAACCAAGCCAATTCTCTCTTTTCTAAGATTTCTCTTTTCCATTTTACAGATTACTTATTGTTTTGTTCTGCTAATTCTCTTTTCCTTAGTTCTGTTTTCATCCGGGCAATTGTTTTTTTGCTTTCAACAATTTTAGTCGGATTTTCCAGTGGAGAAACAGCGTGATTCATTTTCAGCTTAGTAAGGTGAGTCTTTTCTTCCACCAAACGATCTTTGAGATCAGCTGTGCTCATTTCTATAATAACTTCCTGTTTCATTGTTTTCTATTTTTCTACGTAGTCACGTCTTACAACAAACTTAGTTTTAACGGGTAGTTTTTGTGCAGCTAGGCGAAGAGCTTCTTTGGCAATATGCAAAGGCACGCCTTCGGCTTCAAAAATCATTCGGCCCGGGGTAATACGTGCTACAAAATATTCAGGTGCACCTTTACCTTTACCCATACGAACTTCGGCGGGTTTCTTAGTTACGGGTTTATCAGGAAATACGCGAATCCAGATTTGACCTTCACGTTTCATATGACGGGTCACGGCCTGACGGGCAGCTTCAATCTGACGACCTGTTAACCAAGCCTGCTCAAGTGTTTTGATACCAAAAGATCCAAAAGACAACTCGGCGCCACGATGTGCATTGCCTTTCATCTTGCCTTTTTGCTGTTTCCTGTATTTAGTCTTTTTTGGCTGTAACATTTCTCTGTTCTTTAATCGATTAATTCTTCAAATTATCTTCTGTTTCTTTCACGGCGAGGTCCTCCTGTGCGAGCAGGTCCCTTACGTGAATTTGCCTGTTGCTGTGGTGCACCAGTACTTACTAATTCTGGTTTACCGTATACTTCTCCTTTGAAGATCCAGACTTTAATACCCAAACGTCCGTAAGTAGTATGTGCTTCAACCAATGAGTAATCAATGTCGGCGCGCAATGTATGCAAAGGAATACGCCCTTCTTTGTACATTTCGCTGCGAGCCATTTCAGCACCACCGACGCGACCTGAAATAATGACTTTAATACCTTCGGCGCCTAAGCGCATGCTGGAAGCAATAGCAGTTTTGATGGCGCGACGGAAAGAAACACGTCCTTCAATCTGACGGGCAATATTTGTAGCTACAAGCTGTGCATCCAATTCAGGACGTCTTACTTCAGAAATATTAATTTGTACTTCTTTTTTTGTAAGCTTTTTCAACTCTTCTTTCAGCTTATCAACTTCTGCACCACCTTTACCGATGATGATACCAGGGCGAGCAGTAAAAATAGTTACAGTAACCATTTTCAAAGTACGCTGAATCATAATCTTGGCAATACCGGCTTTTGACAGCCTAACTTCCAAATATCTGCGTATGGCGTCATCTTCTACCAGTTTGCTGGAAAAATCTTTTCCACCATACCAATATGAATCCCATCCTTTGATGATTCCTAACCTAAGTCCTATTGGGTTGCTTTTCTGTCCCATTAATCTTTATTATTAAGGTTTATTTATTCTTTATTACTGGCAACTTCTTCTACAACTTCATTCAAAGCCTTAACTTCTTCTACCCTGTTTCCCAAAATCAGTGTCACATGATTCGATCTTTTGCGAATACGGTGGGCACGACCCTGAGGTGCCGGTTGAACTCTTTTCAGGCTTCTACCCGAATCAACCATAATCTTGGAAATGTATAATTCGTTGTCTTCAATGCGAGCGCCTTCATTTTTAACTTCCCAGTTTGCAATAGCTGATCGCAACAATTTATATACTTTTTCAGCTGCCTCTTTTTGAGTATGTTGTAACACATGTAAGGCTTTATCAGCATCCATGCCACGTACTAGGTCGGCAACCAATCTCATCTTACGAGGTGAAGTAGGCACGTTTCTCAACTGCGCCATATACATACTCTTTTTTTCTGCTTTACGCTTTTCAGCACTTATGTTTTTTCTAGATCCCATTGGTTTGTGCTTTATTTTTTACCTTTATCTTTTTTACCAGCATGACCCCTAAAGATACGAGTTGGGGCAAACTCACCGAGTTTATGTCCTACCATGTTTTCCGTAACGTAAACCGGAATGAATTTATTTCCATTATGAACGGCAATGGTTTGTCCTACAAAATCCGGAGAAATCATAGAAGCACGTGACCAAGTTTTAATCACAGTTTTCTTACCAGACTCAACATTAGCCAGTACTTTCTTTTCCAGTTTAAAGTGGATATAGGGTCCTTTTTTTAATGAACGGCTCATATTAGTATCAATTTATTACGGCTACTATTACTTTCTTCTTTCAATAATGTATCTGTTCGAATCCTTCTTAGGAGTACGTGTTTTGTAACCCTTTGCAGGAATACCTTTACGTGAACGTGGGTGTCCACCTGATGCACGACCTTCACCACCACCCATTGGGTGATCAACGGGGTTCATAGCAACACCACGAACTCTGGGACGACGGCCTAGCCATCTGCTACGACCTGCTTTACCAGATTTTTCAAGGCTGTGTTCTCCATTTGAAACCATACCAACAGTTGCACGACATGATTGCAAAATCATACGGGTTTCACCTGAAGGCATTTTGATAATCGCAAATTTGCCTTCACGTGTAAGCAACTGGGCATATGATCCTGCACTACGTGCCAATTTTGCTCCCTGTCCAGGACGAAGTTCAATATTATGAATTACTGTACCAAAAGGAACCTCACTTAAATAAAGTGTATTACCTACTTCTGGGGCTACACCTTTTCCTGAAGCTACTTCTTGCCCAACTTTCAATCCCTGTGGTGCAATAATATACCTCTTTTCGCCATCAGCATAACTTACCAAGGCAATACGGGCTGTACGATTTGGATCGTACTCAATAGTCTTGACTACAGCAGGAACACCTTCTTTATCGCGCTTGAAATCGATAATTCTGTACCGTTGTTTATGACCGCCACCTATATTGCGAACTGTCATTTTACCTTCACCGTTACGGCCGCCGGTACTATTCTTTTTTGCCAATAAACTTTTTTCAGGTTTACTGGTTGTAATCTCATCGAACGCGCTGATTACTTTGAAGCGCTGTCCTGGTGTCGTCGGTTTATATTTTTTCAGAGCCATGTCTTCTAGATATTGCTAAAAAAATCAATCGTTTCTCCATCGGCCAGAGTTACTACAGCTTTTTTGAAAGCTTTAGTTCTGCCGGATAAAATTCCTGCTTTAGTATAGCGCATTTTGCTTTTGCCGGAATAATTCATGGTATTTACAGAAACCACCTGTACATTGTACAAATCCTCAATCGCTGATTTAATCTGGATTTTATTTGCTTTTTTATCCACAATAAATCCATATTGATTGAGCTTGTCGCCTTTGGCGGTCATCTTCTCTGTAATTACCGGTTTTAATAATACACTCATCTTATTCAGATTTATTTTTTAGATAACAATTCTTCTGTACTTTTTACAGCACTTTCCATAAAAATGACTGTCTTTGCATCCAAAATATCATAAGTGTTGAGGCTTTCTGCTCTCTGTACTTTAGTACCCTGAATGTTACGGGAAGCGAAATAAAGGTTTCTATCCATTTCATTCACTACCAGCAAAGTTTTCTGGTTATCCAGTTTCAGATCAGTCAATACTTGTCTGAATTGTTTTGTCTTAAAAGTTTCAAATTTGAAATCTTCCACAATCACCACTTGATTTCCGGTTACTTTGTAACTCAAAGCAGACTGACGGGCCAAACGTTTCAGTTTTTTATTCACTTTTGACCTGTAATCGCGGGGATGAGGTCCAAAAACACGGCCACCGCCTCGGAAAAGAGGGTTCTTGATATCACCGAAACGTGCAGTACCGGTTCCTTTTTGCTTTTTCAGTTTCCTTGTACTTCCAGCAACATCACTACGTTCTCTTGAATCGTGAGTACCCTGGCGTTTGTTTGCCTGAATGTATTTCACATCAAGATAAATAGCGTGGTCGTTAGGCTCGATGGCAAAAAGCGCATCATCGAGGTTTACCTTGCGGCCGGTATCTTGTCCGTTAATGTTTACTACTACTAACTCCATCTTTCCAGAATTACATATGAATTATTTGGTCCAGGTACCGAACCTTTTACTACAATTACATTCTTTTCAGGGATGATTCTCATAACCTGAAGGTTAATCATCTTCACACGGTTTCCACCAGTTCTACCTGCCATGCGTAATCCTTTAAATACACGTGAAGGATATGAAGATGCACCCAGTGAACCAGGGGCACGCAAACGGTTATGCTGACCGTGAGTTGCATCATTTACACCACGGAAACCATGACGTTTAACAACACCCTGAAAACCTTTACCCTTGCTGGTACCAACAACATCCACAAATTCACCTTCCTGAAAAACCTCGACGGTTACCAATTCACCAAATTCTTTCTTTTCTTCAAAGCGGGTGAACTCAGCAACGTATTTTTTAGGTGTCGTATTTGCTTTAGCAAAGTGACCTTTTTCTGCGCTGGTAGTATGCTTTTCTTTTTTCTCGTCAAAGGCAAGCTGAACAGCTGAGTAACCGTCTTTATCCATTGTGCGGATTTGTGTTACCACACATGGACCGGCTTCAATTACGGTGCAAGGTACATTTTTACCATTTGCATCGAAAATACTGGTCATGCCTATTTTTTTTCCAATTATTCCTGACATTGCTTTATTCTTTAAGCCTTAAACGTTTATCAAACTTTAATCTCAACTTCAACTCCACTTGGCAATTCGAGCTTCATCAATGCATCGATGGTTTTTGATGTAGAGTTAAATACATCCATCAATCTTTTGTAAGTGCTCAGCTCAAACTGTTCCCTTGATTTTTTGTTAACAAAGGTAGAGCGGTTTACGGTAAACACCTTTTTATGAGTTGGTAATGGAATAGGACCATTAACAATAGCTCCGGTGGATTTTACCGTCTTTACGATCTTCTCAGCAGACTTATCTACCAAATTATGATCGTATGATTTCAGCTTTATTCTAATTCTTTGGTTCACTTTATATAAAGTTTATTAACTAACAATTCCTTTTACTTTATTGATCACTCCTTCAGCAATTGATTCAGGAGCTTGCTGATAGTTGTAGAATTCCATAGTTGAAGTTGCACGACCTGAAGTCAGTGTACGTAGTGAAGTAACGTATCCAAACATTTCTGACAATGGAACCTTGGCTTTAACAACCTGGAAACCGATTTTAGCAGAAATATCTTCCAAAATAGCTCTTCTACGTGTTAAGTCGCCAGTTACATCACCTAAATAATCATCCGGAGTAACAACTTCCAGTTTCATAATAGGTTCCAACATTACTGACTTAGCTTTTTTGGCAGCAGTTTTGAACCCTAATTTTGCAGCCATTTCAAAAGACAGCTGGTCTGAATCTACAGGGTGAAAACTACCGTCAAACAATCGTACACGCATTCTTTCCAGAGGGAAACCTGCGAGAACACCATTCTGCATAGCAGCTTCAAAACCTTTTTTAACTGAAGGAATAAATTCTTTAGGAATATTACCACCTTTAACTTCATCAACAAATTCCAAACCTTCTTCATTGGTTGTAGCAGGTCCGAGTTCAAACTGAATATCGGCAAACTTACCACGACCACCGGTTTGTTTTTTGTAAACTTCACGGTGTGTAATATCTGAAACGATGGCTTCTTTATAGGCAACCTGAGGCTGACCAATATTGCACTCCACTTTAAACTCGCGTTTCAAACGGTCGATCAAAATATCAAGGTGCAACTCACCCATTCCTGAAATAATTGTCTGTCCTGAATCCGGGTCAGTACTTACTTTAAAAGTAGGGTCTTCTTCAGCCAATTTTGCCAAAGCCATACCCATACGATCCATATCTCCCTGAGTTTTAGGCTCAATAGAAATACTAATCACCGGTTCGGGGAACGACATAGATTCAAGTACAATAGGATGCTTTTCATCTGTCAAAGTATCACCTGTACGGATGGTTTTAAAACCAACAGCTGCACCAATATCACCAGCTTCAATTTTTTCCAAAGGATTTTGCTGGTTAGCATGCATCTGCATGATACGACTGATACGTTCCTTTTTACCTGTATTTACATTCAAAACATATGAACCAGCTGTTAAAGTACCTGAATAAACACGGAAGAAACACAGCCTGCCTACATAAGGATCAGTAGCAATTTTAAAGGCCAACGCAGAGAAATTATCGTCTGGGTCAGGACTTCTGTATTCTTCTTTTTCAGTATCAGGATTCATACCCTTTACAGAATCAATATCAAGTGGACTGGGTAAAAATTCGATAACGGCATTCAACAACATCTGAACACCTTTATTTTTGAACGCTGAACCACACATTACAGGAGTAATCCGCATATCCAGAGTAGCTTTTCTAATCACATCGATCATTTCCTGTTCAGTGATTGAATGAGGATCATCCATGAATTTTTCAAGCAACTCGTCACGTTCTTCTGCTACTCCTTCAATCAACTTCATTCTGTAGTTGTATGCAGTTTCCTGCAAATCTTCAGGAATAGGAATTTCTACAATCTTGGTTCCCTGTGATGTATCATCCCAAACAAAAGCTTTATCTTTAACCAAGTCAACAACACCACGGAAGTTTTCTTCAGAACCAATCGGAATCTGAATAGGAACAGGGTTTGATCCTAAACGTTCTCTGATTTGTTCAACAACTGAATAAAAATCAGCTCCTGAACGGTCCATTTTATTGATAAAGCTAATACGCGGAACTTTATATTTGTCTGCCTGACGCCATACTGTTTCTGACTGGGGCTCAACACCACCAACAGCACAGAATAACGCAACAGCACCATCAAGAACACGCAAAGAACGTTCTACCTCAACGGTAAAATCAACGTGTCCAGGAGTATCAATAATATTGATCTTATGCCGTTTATTGAATAAATCCCAAAATACAGTAGTCGCAGCAGATGTAATGGTAATACCTCTTTCTTGTTCCTGTACCATCCAGTCCATGGTAGCTGCTCCCTCGTGTACCTCACCAATTTTATAATTTTTACCTGTATAAAAAAGTATGCGTTCGGTAGTTGTTGTTTTACCGGCGTCAATGTGAGCCATAATCCCGATATTTCGGGTCAATTGCAATTTGCTATTTGTTTTATCTGTTGCCATTGTATTTTCTCGCAAATGCTATTTTAGAATCTAAAGTGTGAGAATGCTTTGTTAGCTTCTGCCATACGGTGTGTATCTTCCTTTTTCTTGAAAGCAGCACCTTCTTCTTTATAAGCAGCAATAATTTCACCGGCAAGTTTCTGACCCATGCTTTTCTCATGGCGTTTACGGGCAAAATTGATCATATTCTTCATGCCAATGGATTGTTTCCTGTTTGCAGGAATTTCCGAAGGAATTTGGAATGTTGCACCACCAATTCTACGGCTTCTAACCTCAACAGCAGGTGTAACATTGGCCAAAGCCCTTTTCCACACATCCAATGCATTTTCTTCTTCACCGATTTTTCCGGATACGATTTCCATCGCATCATAAAAAATATTATAAGCTACACTTTTCTTTCCGTGCATCATAATATTGTTCACAAATTTCGTCACCAAAACATCATTAAATTTTGGATCGGGAAGAATGATTCTTTTTCTTGGTTTAGTCTTTCTCATTGTATCTTTGAGATTAAATAATCCTTTTTAATTCCTTATTTTTTCTTAGGACGTTTAGTTCCATATTTTGATCTACGCTGCGTACGACCATCTACACCTGATGTATCAAGCGCTCCTCTGATAATGTGGTAACGAACACCAGGTAAATCTTTCACACGACCACCACGAATCATTACGATTGAGTGCTCCTGCAAATTATGACCTTCGCCTGGAATGTAAGCATTCACTTCTTTACCATTAGTCAAACGTACTCTGGCTACTTTACGCATAGCAGAGTTTGGTTTTTTAGGTGTAGTAGTATATACCCTTACACAAACTCCACGACGTTGAGGACAGGAGTCCAATGCCGGGGATTTACTTTTATCCACCAGTTTTTTACGACCTTTTCTTACTAACTGTTGTATTGTCGGCATAACAATAATTTATTAATCTTTAAACCTCATTTTTTTGGAGGTGCAAAAGTACAAAATTATTTTGTAAGTACTTTACTTTCTGTTAAAAAAAATTCGAAAGGAAATTTGACAAGGAGGGTATCTTAAAACATCAACAAGAGTTTATATCTATTCCTGCTGCTGAAACCTATACCGTTTTACCTTATCAGGTTCCTTTAACTATGTCAGATTCAATAACTTTTTACAAATCGCTATTAAATCGGGGTGCAAAGGTAAGAATATAATTTGAATTCGCAAGCGTTACTCTAAAAATATTAGTTTTTTTTTCGCAAGAATCTGAATTACTATTAAAACAAATCCCGACAACAATCAAGTTATCGGGATTTTCAGATGACAGTTAAATTAGTTAATTTAGTTTGGACTGAATTTGTCCGATTAGAGCTTGCAAATTTTGTAGTAAAGTTTTTAGCTGTTCATCCTGACACTTTTCTAAAGACCTGTCCACATATCCTCTCGAAATGATTACCCACAATAAGGCCCGCTGTTTGTCCGACTTACGCAAAGCAGCATCAGCTTGTCCCAAAGCATATACCGAACGGGTAGCGTGCATCACTGTGAAAATATCAGGCAAATTGGGGGCACTGTACAAAGCAGCTCTCAGTAATGGCATAGCCTCACTGCATAACTGGCCCGCCTGGGCAAAGTTCCCCTGTCCCAGAGTGGTAATGGACAAATCCAAAGCTCTGACAGTTTCCACATAAAATTCCTGAGCAGTTTTTGCATCAAGGCGTTTTGGAACTGTTATTTGTATGGTGTTTCTTCCTATAATCTTCCCTCCCATTACAAATTCTGCCCTATAGCTTCCCGGATTCAAAGGAGCATCATACGAAATGATAGCAGCATCAAAAAATGTAGCTTGCGGCACTATCTGATAATTCCCTACATTAATAGGTTGAGATTGATTGTTCAGATACCAGTTGACGGTTAGTGGCATATTACGGCTCACCTTCACAGGACAACGAGCCACCAACAAAGCATCACCGTATTCCACAGCAGATTTTGAAAGCAATTCATGGTACTGCCCGTCAGGACTCGGGCTGACATGCAACGGATAAACAGCTAAACTTGTATTTGATGTACGAGGTTTTACTGTTGCACGTGCCGTGGGTGTACCTGTTTTCTTTACTGCAGCAAGTTTTAGCTTTTCATGATTTCTTCTCTGACTTTCCACATCGCGCCAGTCTGAAGCTAATCTTTTTTGAACGTTAAATTCTGTCTGTTCCAGTTTTGGAGCACCTTTTTTGGCCACCATTTTTTGTCCCGGAACCAGGTAACCAACATCACTTCCTGAACGTGTTTCGACAACACCTTTATATAAGAAGGTCTCTGTTGTTTTGTCGGGAGACACTTTAACTTCAAATGTTGTTCCCCGAACGCCTACTGCGCAGGTGGGTGTAATAACCAGAAATTTGCTTCCTTTTTTGGTTACATCGACGTAAGCATCACCTCTTTTAATCAGTAATTTATTTTCACTGTAAAATTCTACCTCAGCATCAGGTTTAATAGCCAGGTAAGCTTTGTCAGATGTATATGTGACAGAAACATCTTTGGCATCGCTACTCGTTTTGATTTTATCACCGGGAAAAATTAAAATGTGACTATCGGTCACTTCCTCCCATTTTGAACTGCCCATCCGCATCATATAAACTTTTCCCGCCCCGGTATTTAAGGTCATTTCGGCTACTTCCAAAAAGTTACCCTTGGTTTGTGTTTCACTTTCGACAACCTCATCGTTCAGTTTTGCCACCAGGGTTTGTGCTTCGTTCCATGTTTCAGGCCTTATTTCCTCAAACTTGGCAACTGCTTCAGGAACAGCCTTTTTTGGCGCTTTAAGCTGTTCCAGCATTTTTTTGGCCCTGGCGTTGTTGGGATCAATACTCAAAGCCCTTTCATATTGATGAATCACTTTTTTATCACACTCCATTTTATTATAAGCATGACTTCCCCATTGTGCTTTTCGTGTCATTTCACGCCATACCTCTGCTGTAGTACAATACATATCCGAGAGTTCTTCCTTGGTTTTTAAGTTCTTGATTTGAGATACGAACTGGTCAGAGGTATTCACCAGTTGGGCCGCTAGCTGGAAAAAGTCCTCTTTAGCTTTGTTCGAAAAGACCCGGCCTGAATAGTTTAATAATTTATAGGCCAGCGAATAATTCATGAATATTCTGTTTTCAGAATATTTTGCCCTGCTGGCTATTTGCGCAGCCTGATGCATCAAATCCAAACTCTCCTGTTTGGGATTGCTTGCCTGTAATGTCGTTTGAGGTGCACTCTTATTTTCCCAGTAAGGCTTATCAAAGGCTTTATCAGCTTTCTCCATTTTTTCGCTCACTTGTTTGCCTAGCGTTTCCAGTTCCTCACGTTGCAACTTTTTGTAATCGGCTTCGTCCGTTACATTCGTATTATCCGGCTGGTCAATTCTAGTTGTAGAATTATTTTGCGGCTGATAAGCAATGTTAGTATTTGCGCCGGTTGTTATATTGTAATTATTCCATACAGCCTTGAACAACTCGGTTTTTTCACTTTGTGGGATTTGAACAAGGCCCATATATCTTTTTAGTGAAGACAAATCATAATTATCAATGGAAGGAATATTATCAAAGTTGCTATACGCTTTTTGATTCAGCTTAATTCCTTTCTCATCTTCTTTTCCTCCAAATGAATGTATTACCTTACCGTCCTGATTCACACGTAATCCCAATCCATAAGATTTAAGCTTGCCATTGATCCTTAAGCTCGTCAATTGACCGTCACGATTCCAGTAAGCAGAGTAAATTTCCTGACCTTCTGAATATAGCACTTTGTACCTTGGTAGTTTCATTTCACGATCATACCAACCCTTCATTCCAACTATATCGTGATCCACATAAAAGATCATCCTTATTGCAAAGTCATTATCATAATATACTCTCCACACAGCTGCATTTGATGGAATATTCAGTTTTGACAATTCAGAACCGGCCCATCCGGGATCAGGAACAGAGTTTGGAGCAATACCAGGTGCAACCCGAAGTCTATCAATGATATCTGACGGGGGCAATTCTGGGTATTGCCCTAACAATATCTGGTATGCATTCAATGTATAGGCCCGATCGTCCAGATTATAATAGTTAGTTTTTGACCCATTATTGACAAGCCGGGGTCCTACGATCTTTTTATCAGCATACTGTCCATTTTGTAATTTTCTGTATTTTATATAGAAGTTATTGAGTTTGCCTGTCTCTCTGTCCCAAAACCTGTGAACCTCCTTATTCCCAAGCATTATACTTTCGCGTACCAGCACAGCTCTTCCTCCCTTGATATCCCATTCTCTCATCCCCACATTAAAATGAGGACTCTTTTTTGTATAATAATACTCTGTATATTCTAGTATATCACCAGAATCCAAATATCTAGCACTGATATACTTCACCACATCATCCGGAACTGTCAGTTTGTCAAAAGCCAGATTATCTGCATTAATTGATTTCACCGGATTAGGAATATTCTCATAAGGGATTTTATGCCACTTTTCCTCATTATAAATGTCATAAGGAGGAAGGTTAGCCCCGGACTTTGCTTTTTGTATGTATTCGCTTTCCGATACATTTTTACCATCGATATAATAATTCACACTGACACTATGGTCTTTTAAATTAACCCTATAGTCGGGACCCGATGCAATATTTGCACAATAAAAAGCAAGACGGGTCAGTGATACTTTCTTTGTTTTACGATCAACCTCAAACCACCTGACAGCACCATGAGTCACCAACAGATTATCGAGCACCGCTTCATATGTAGGAATTCTGAAATTATCATCTTTGTAAGTTCTGTACCCCACAGTTCTTCCATTCACTGTAAAACGCACCTCGTATTTAATACCCTCTTTGATCCATTCTACCTGAGCATTCTCAGGAATGGTATTTTCCCAGTATTTATCTGTTACTTTATAGGTTGATTTACCTGATGCAGTAGTTTTCTTTGCAGGTGTCTTCTCCGGGACAACTTCAACTTTGTTTTTTGCACTGGCACCACTAAACATATCAGCTGTTACGTTTGACTTGGTTGTTGAGGCGCTGGTTTCCTCTCCTACTTTAAAGTTGACTTGCCTCGGCGAACAGGATAGTGTGATACTTTTATTGATGATTTTCGGATCACGCTCCATCACAAGGCTTAGAGTATGCGAACCGTTTTCCAAAGATGACGGAAGTTGTATTGTTTTTGAAAAGTCGGTTCTAAATTTCCCCATGTTATCACGAAACTCTAACATCTCATCCACGATTTCAGAGTTATCAATCAGAATCTTCATTTTGACGCGGTCCATCCACTTTCCATCCCAAATAGCTTTGAAGGAAACTTTCACTTCTGCTCTGGGTTCAAAATACAGTTTGACCATTCCGGAGGGACTTCCGAGTGTCAAATCTTTTATATATAATGATCTATTATTTCCATCTGTAGCGGTTGGAGTATTTTTTGTTTCTTCCGTTTTTGTAGCTAATGCACCGCAATATTTATTGTACGTCTTTTCAAATATCGGTTTAACTACCCCTTCAAACTCGGTCCACTTGTCTTTGTGCTCTGTTAAAAATTTTGGTTTATTGTCCTTGTCGTCACTGTTATAAATATTATTATAAATTTCTTTCCAACTGTTTTTGGCTCCCGTTATTATTTCGTCATAGTTCTTCTGAAATTCAGGACACTTAATATCATATTTTTCAAAGTCATCACAAGCTCCTTTCACCTTTTTCTGGAAAGGACCATAATCCCAGTTATATTTTCTATCGGCAAATGACATACCGGTAACAGGTTCATTGTCCACCTGATTTTTTATTTTTAAGATATTATTCATGTTTGCTTGAAACTGATTAATATCTTTTTTCCACAAATTGATTTTAAATATCAGATATTCATATTTCTTCTTTGATTTTTCAGCCCGGTCAACAACCATTTTCACACTCTCCTGAAAAGACTTAATATTTTTATCCTCCTGATATGTTTCATAAATCTGTTTTACTCCTTCATAGAGTTCTTTCGAATTATTATAAACATCATATATCGCTTTTGGAACATTCCCCGTAGTATAATCCTCCATCATATCTTTAGCAGCATCATACGATTTCTTTGCCATTTGTAAATAAGCATAAAGTTTATCCATATTATTCAGGTCCTTCATCGCCTGAAGGCCTTCCTTTGTTTCTTCAGTAAGCTTCATGTGCTTTTCACACAAGCTGAGCTTATTTTCGTAAAGAGTCGTCGAAAATTGTTCTGGTAATTTGATATTAAGCGAGAAGGTAAAATTTGGATTCTCCTTTTTAGCTTTTTTTTGCATATCATAGCTAATGGATCCCCAAGATATTTCAGTATTTATAAATGAATTTAATTTATCTAGCAGATCAAGGCTCTCATCAATTTTTCCTTGTTGCGCCAGGGAATTTATCTGTTGTACATCGGCATTAATTTTCTGGATGGCTTTTTTAACCTCTTCTTCAGAGGTCCCAGCAAAAGCCATATTCAGGAAGCTGAGTAATACGATTAGTACTTGGAGAAAAGATTTCATGATGATAGAATTATAGATTAATGTCACAGTCTGGATTCAATTCTTTAAATTTTTTAATTTCTTCCAAATCAATGGTTTTAGGAAATTGAACTATGCTAAGCCTTGAAAGTTTCATAATTGCTTCAATGGATTTAATTTTTGTATCGAAACAGACCAACACCTGCAAGTTAGTTTTATTAGAAAGCACTTCCAGATTGTCAACATCCGTCATTTGGATGTATAACTCTTCCAACATCTTATGTTTTCTTAGTGCTTCAATACTACTGATATGATTATCGGGTAGAATAACTGTTTTAAGGCTATCCAAATCGGCAAGTGCATCAATATTCTGAATAAAGTAGGATCCGGCAGAAACAGACTTCAGTTGTTTTAATTTTCGGAGAGGGTCCAAATTAGTTTCGCCTAAAGGAAAATGATCACAACTAACCTGCTCTAGGTTTAGTATTCTTTCTAAATCTTCATCAGTTGGTTTCTTTCCGATTTTATCAATCTCTCGTAAAAAAACTATCTGCCAGGTTTTATTTAACGAATTCCACCATAAACGAGCATCACTAAGCTGTGTTTCCTTTTTCCTATTCTTTTTTTGAACCATTGTGCAAGACTGGAATGAAATCAAAAAAGAAAAATGAAATAAAATCCATAATAGTCTTATTTTCATTCTTAGAGTTATTGATCATTTACAGATTTAGCCTAAAAAAGCTTATTATGCATTTCCTTCTGTTGAAACCACTCTTCAACCTCCTTTAGATTCCATTTTACCCGATGAAGAAATTTTTGAGGTTGCATTTGCTTTAGTACTTTGTTCTCCCGGGTAAACTATTTTAAAAGTAATTTGCGGGATTTGTTCCCCATTTTCATTAATCAGTTGATGTTTCAAAACCACCAACTTTGGTTGATCTTTAGCTCCAGGGGCATAACAAATATTTACTTTATTAAGCTGTACTGTGATAAACTTATTTGACGACTGACGATATAGTGTAGCTAGATTGAAAGGGACATTTGCATAAATATCAGTATATTCTGTAGGCAGTAATCCTCCCATCACCAAAATTTTATCAGTAGCCGGCAAAAGGTAAAATCCATAACCTGAAGATTCAGTCACCGGGACTACACTACGACTTGCAAAATCAAAACGCTCATACGCTTTCATTACATAAATATTATCGGGAGGTACTGGTTGTATTTCCCACTTCTTATCTGGCTCTCTATACTTTCTACTGAAATCTCCATAAAATTTACCATAGGTATCATCATATAGCTTGAAAATATTGTGCCTGCTCGAAACCCATCCCATGTATGGGCCATTAAACTCAAGACAGTACAAATCATAGTCGACCCCCAAGTCAACTTTGCGCCAACGCTTACCTCCATTTTCGGTATGGAGCAATGTTCCTTTTGAACCACAGGCCCAGCCTTCATCATGCGTTACCATATGAATGTCTTCCAGGTTATAGTCTCCTCTGGCTGACTCTTGATATTCCCAGCTATCACCACCATCCTTGGACCTGAAAACCAAACCAAGTATACCACAAATCCATATTTCATCTTTACCCATAAAGCTTAAGCTGCTCATCATAACAGAAGTTTGAAATTGGCTTGGAAATTCTTTCTTTACCCAGGAACGGCCGGCATCTGTAGATTTCAAAACAAATCCTTTTAGATATTCTGTTTTCAAGGGCAAAATATAGGCTACGTTGGCATCCGTCATTTCAACACTTTTCAGATGCCCTGATACCGGAGAATTAACTTTATTCCATTGTTGACCGCCATCATTTGTCACTAAAATAGTTCCATTATTGCCAACGGCAATTCCGTTTTTCGTATTTGCAAAACTGATACTGTTTAAGTTTTCTCTCGTGGGTGTGTTCATCGGGTACCATGTCGTACCGCCATTATTCGAAAACATAATCATTCCTTTTCTACCACACATCCAGGTATACTTGTTACTCAAACTGAAAATATCATTGGCATCGTCTACGGCATAATACTTATTATCGAGCATATAACAAAAGCTATTCTTTTCTGCATAAGTATCATTATCACTCACTCCCATCATATGAGCTGCATAAGCCGAACTTTTACGGGTACCTGCAGCATAGACTTTCCAATCCATTTTATTAGATGAGAGACTTCTTATAATCAAACTGCTTTTTAGCGGCAATTCTTTCCATTTAGCATCAGAAGCTTCTTCATCAGCCCAAAAGCGAACTTGTGCACCATAATCGTAGGGATTATCTACGTTTTTGTTGTACTTTGAAGTCCTATACTTTGGTGCAGTTTCATTTTCCTTGTCTTGTTTAATTGAAGCAGGATCTATGCTGGATGCTGCTTTTGCCTTCATTCCTGCAAATAGGTTTACCTGATCTTTTGATGAATTTGTATAGGCTGGTGGTTGTGTTCGTTTATCTTCAACATTATCCGATATTCCTACCGATTTGCTTGATTGTGAAGGTTGAGATTGCACTTTGCGCTGATATCCAGGTATAATAAATGATTTCAAAATCATTGCTATTTCTGCCTGCTTTTGCTGAAACATAGAAGTTGGAACAATTCCCATCAAGGTATAGATCTGCCCTTTTTGAATGACATAAAAAACACTTACTGCTACTTGCTTCCCTTTAAATTGAGCGATATAGGATCCTTGTTTACCGGGAATTCCATTGGTAGATGTTATGTTTTCCAGACTTTGCCTTTGATTACCAGCAAGCAGGAAGTTTTTTTCAAACACCTGAACTAAAATATCCATCGAGACACTCGATCCTGCCTGAAAAGAGCGAAGCTGAATAAACGCATTTTCATCAGAACTGGTGAAGTCATACACTTTATCCGTTCCATCCATATACACTTTTGCCTTCCAACTATCCGGGACATCAATGCTAAACTTGTATTGTTTATCAATATAGTCTTTTGAAAATAAAGGGGTTACTATAAGTACTATTAATGCAAACGAAAAGAATATTTTATTTGTTCTCATCGGACAATTATTTGAAATTAAAAACATCCGTTATAAACAATGACTTTCAAATCATTTCTGAATTTATCATGCAAATCAATAATTCAAAAAACTCAGGCTTGCCATTTTACAGGTATGAAGTTGTTAGCACAGAAACATTAAAGTCTGGAGGAAGGGAATAATCTATCTGGTTTGGAACCAATTTCTTAAATTCTCATCCTTTCTGCCAATAAACACTCTGCTTCCGAACCAGATAGACAGCGGTGATTTAACCTGTCTTTACTGCTTTTTGAAATAAAAAACAGTACCACTTGAAGAGACTTGTTTCATCTGGCCATTTTCAATGGTATAAGTCGTATTAACAGCCGGATGATACTTGTTATATAATGTAACCTGCTTACCGCTAGCCTTCCATGTTCCTTCATCACCGGTAGTATAATTTCCCTCTTTCAACTGATGCCGGTCTATATAAGTACCGTCTTTGTTTAATATTATATACCAGTAATTCAGAAGGTCTTTTCCATCCGACCGACTTACAAAATTGTAATGCCCTACCATACTGGGTTCATTGCCAATATCTGTCACAGCCGTCGTATTTGCTGTTTGTGATGCTTTATTGAGCAACGAATTTAACCCTGAGGGCTGTTGTGTTGTTTTCTGTTTAGCAACTGTCTGTTTTGGAAATCCGTCAATAACAAATGACTGTGTTACACTTTTTACCTCCGGGCCTTTTTGGCTTATCATACTGGCCGGGATGATAGCAGTCAATACATAGCCTTTACTATTCTGCACAGTATAAAATGCCGCCATATTAACATCCACATTGTTATATTTCAAAACATACAAACCCATCATACCAGGAATGCCATTTGTAGTGGTATGGTTTACCAGACTTTGTTTCTGTGTTCCCTGCGGCAACATCTTTTGTTCATAAACCTGGGCCAGCATTGCTGTAGTTACACGTGAATCGGCATCAAAAACCCGCAATTGAACAGCCGCATTATTATCTGCACTCTGATAATCATATACTTTATCTGAACCATCCATGTGAGATTTCTGGGTCCAACCCTGAGGAAGTTTAATCTTAAACCCATATTTTGAATCCGTTTGCCATTGAGCACAGGCTTTACTAACGTTAAAGCCGATTGCAATCGTTAAGGCAAAAACAACGATAGTTATCCGTTTCATGGTTTTAATCGTTTATAGTCTTATTGAACGGTAAACTTTTTCACTACCGGCTCTTTTTTCGTGTCAACAATGGTGATGACAACTTCATACTCACCCTTAGGCCACCCATTAGTAGGTTTTGACAGGCTTGAATGCAAATTAAGTGTTCCAAACCGATTGCCCGTATCAACAGTTACTGCATCTATTAAAATCTTTTTCTGTCCGATATAATACCAGGCGAACTGTACTTTAGTATTTTCTGGCGAATTCTTTAACTCACAACTGAGCAAAATTCCTGGTGTAGTATTTGAAAAGTTTGGGTTATCAGCATTGCACTTGTTACTGTTCCCCTGAACGCAAACTTTTACATTTTCCACATGAGCCGAAGTGGCAGAAAATTCGCAACCCGAAAGCATTATAAATGCTGTGGACACAATAAAACTCAAGATTATTCTTTTCATGGCTAATAATTTTATAAAACATTTATTCTAAATAATTGTCTTATAAAATTAACGTCGAAAGTCGCTTTCAAAAAAATTTACTGATCAGCGAAGGGGAATAATTATTATCTGATAGCTATTGATGATTATTAGATCATTTTACAGGCCACAAAATAAAGATGCAACTTATGTTAGGGTCTTTAATATTTGCAAAAATGTTTGTTTTTTCCTTTGTGATATTGGAATTCGATCGCCAGTAGATAAAATCACATAACCGCTTCCCTTTTTATCTACCGATTCAATATAGCTCATGTTAATTAAGTGTGATTGATGCACCCTATAAAAACCAAAGCCTCCGAGCATTTCTTCAACCTCTTTTAAAGGCTTCGAGATAACAATCCTATCCTTTCCGGTTACATATATATTGCAATAGTTTTCGTCGGCTTCGCAATGAACCAGTTTTTTTATCTCTACTACATAAACATTGTCATTTGTATTTAAGATTATTTTCTTGTCCTGATTCATTTGACTAAAATTATGAATACAGGTATCAATTTGCAGGTTAAGTTGTTCATCATTCTCCAAAGCCTGTTTTACCTTATCAATAGCAATCCTTAATTCCTTTGGTTGAATTGGTTTTAGAAGGTAATCCAGCGCACTTAGTTTAAGTGCTTTTAATGCATACTGGTCATAAGCGGTTGTAAAAACAAATTTAAAATCCTTTTTCTTTAATTTTTTTAGTAAATCAAAACCTGTACCATCCATTAAATGAATGTCAAGTAAAAGAAGGTCGGGTTGCTCATCGTGCAGCAACTTTAATCCATCAGTTACTGAAGATGCCATTCCTTTGACCTCAACTTCCTGACAATAGAAAGACAGCATATTACTCAGAGCTTTCCTTGCATTTATTTCATCTTCAATAATTACTGTGCTTATTTTCATAACCATTTATGTTTAGCTACTGGTAAATCGGGATATCAAAAATTACTATAGTTCCCTTAATGTTTCCGGCAAAATCTTTAATCTCTTCCACAGAGAACGTAACCGGAACTTTTTGCTTTTTACTTAATATTTCCAAACGTGTTTTTACAATTGATAATGCAACAGATTCGTGATTTGTACCCTTGGCTTCATTAAGCTGCTTACTTGCTGTTATTCCAATCCCATTATCCTTAACAACACATCTGATCACATTTCTTCTAAGTTGATAATCTATTGATATCTCCCCTAGGTATTGTATATTTTTAATACCATGTTCAATGGCGTTTTCTAAAAATGGTTGCAAAATCATAGGAGGTACAGAATAGTTTTCATCAAGTAACTTCGGATCAACAATAATTCTGTAAACAAATTGCTCATTAAAACGTAATTGCTGCAACTTCATATACAATTCTACGGTTTCAAGTTCCTCCGAAATGGAAATTGAATCCTTTCTGCTGTTTTTTAGAATCCGACGAAACAAATGGGCAAAATCAGAAAGGTACTCACCGGCTTTATGAGGTTCGCTTGAGTATATGTAACTTTGAATAGCTGATAAAGCATTAAAGAAAAAATGCGGGTTCATCTGTGCCCGAAGAAGCTTTTGGTTCAGATCCAGATTAAAAAGTGAAAGCTTCAGATTTTTCATCCTGTTCCACCACATGAAATACAATACTAAAAATATCGCCATAAAAAACAAAACAATAAACCACAACCTTTTCCAGAAAGGGGGAGTAATCACAATGCTACATTCAACAAGATTAGGATATTTATTACCCTGCACATCTTCAGCCCTAATATGAAAATTATATTCACCAGGTGGAACATTTGTAAATCTTGCTTCCATATCTGATGAGGAAATCTCCACCCAAGCTTTATTAAAACCCTCAAGTTTATAATAAAACCTGAACGGAATATGTTGTCCCCAAAGATTTGAACCAATTTGTATCCTAAAGAAATTTTCATTGTGCGACAACTGTATTTTATCTGTTCCCGACAAATTTGGGGTTTTCAGTTTGTCAAAAACAAGCAATGAAGACAGAAAAATCTTAGGCACATCATATCCTAACTTTATTTCTGATGGATCTATCAGAACCAAGCCATTATCGCCGCCAAACATCATCCTTCCATCATTAAGTTTTGCTGCTGAAGCATTATTTTCTTTGAAAATTAAGTGTACCGCTGGAGAATAGTTTATTATGCTTTGCTCTTTACGATGAAACTTTAAAAGTCCAAGATCTGTCATCAGCCAAACCGATAAAGTATCTTCAGGAAACAATCCATAAATCTGAATATTCTTATATTTTGAACCCAAGTCTACAGGGTTTATACTCAGAAGATCAGAATTGCCAAAATAAAGACCCTTTGCACCAACCCATACGTTGCCTTCAACATCTGTTTCAATATCATATATCATACTTTCTTCTATTCCACTTGGATTTAGCTCTTTTAAAAAACAGACTGATGTATCCTCTTCAGGCAAAAACAAGTGCAATCCGGCTGTGGTAGTTCCCATCCACAAATGATTATTCTTATCCTTTGCAAGAGAAGTAATCAACCTTGACTCATATGGCTTGAAGAATTTATTCTGAAAACTCTCCTGCATCGATTTTGTTTTCAGATTAAATTTAGTAAGACCATGTGCCCCCCAAAAACCCAGATAAATATCTCCTTTCTTATCGAAAACCATATCATTATACCAATCGTACTGTGTACTTTTTGGGTCGTAACTAAATAAACTAAACAATCTGTTTTTAGGATGTAACATACCAAAGCCAACTCCGGCCCAAAGACTAAGAAAAATCTTTCCGTCAGGGCTTACATGAAGATTTCTGACATGATCTGACGGTAGCCCTTTCGTATTTTTATGATTATAATGAATAAACTCTTCCTTATAAGGATCAAATCTATCCACTCCACTTGACGTTGTACCGATCCAAACAACGCCGCTTTGATCTTTTACCATAGCACTCACTGAAGAAGATATCAGGGTTTGATCAATACCTGGTATATGAAAATAATATTTAATCCCTTCTGAACCTTGTTTTAGAACAGAAACCCCTTTGGCCGATGAGATCCAGATCTGATGATAATCATCTTCAAAAATTTCATAAATGTAATTACCAGACAGAGACTGTTTATCTTCCTCATTTGGTTCATAAAACACCATCAACTGGTTATCGATATTGTATTTTACCAGGCCACCTGAAACTCCAAACCACAAATTACCCTGAGAATCTTCCAACATTGTCCAGGATGAGGTTTGATAAAACAAATGGAAATAACCTCTGTCTGTATCCAACACATAAATTCCGTCGGTAGAACCAATCCAGAAATTTCCTTTTTTATCGATATGATAATAGGAAACATCATTTCCTCTTTTCTTTCCCGGAACAGACTTGTAGTTACTGCTTCCAAAATATTCAAACGTGCCCGTTTTTAAATTAAGTTTATGTGGTCCGTTACCTCTGCCTCCCAGCCATAATACATCGGAGCCAACTTTATAAAGTGCATGATAATAATAATACGGCTGATTACCCTTTGAATGTTTATAAAAGTTTTTGATTTCAAGGCTTCCTAAATCTATCTTATATAAATAACCCTGATGAGTATCCACCCACAGAATACTGTCACCATCATTGAGCAATTTTCTAACAAAAAGGCTGTCCGATAAGTTTGAACCCGGATTGGTAACCAATACTTTTACAAATTCATCCATTTTATAATCGTAATAACACAATCCGTTTCGTGTTCCTGCCCATAGCCTTCCGTAAGCATCATTGCAAAGTGCATAAACCATGGTAGAAGGCAGAGCACCGGGAGTCCAGTCATTAATAAAGTGCCGGATTTTATTTCCATCAAAACGATACAGTCCGTCGGTTCCGGCCAGCCATATATAACCGTATCGATCCTGTTCAATATCGACGATAATAGTTGAAGGATGAGCAAACTTAGGGTTAAAATCTAAGAAGCGGGCATAAACATCATTCTTTATACCCTTGATCTCAGGAAAGGTTTTTGCATCAACAGAAAAAGAAACCACCAACATCCAAAACAAAAACACCATCTTTCCTGAAAATGAAAAGGAGATATTTTGTAATTGAACTTTCAATTAGCAAATAATTTTTACTTGCTATAAATTTAAGTCTTTTTCTGAATATGAGTGTTATAATATTAAGAATATCATTGAATTGCATCAAAAAAAATAACAAACCCTCTATTTACAAACAAGCTATTGTTCATCCGGAATTAATACTGCCGGAAGTTTAGCTACAGCAGCCTTTTTATTCAATTCACTAATTTGATCTGTTAGAATTGGATTCAATTTATTCAGTTGTTCATCAGTTTGTTTTGATAGTTCTTCATAAACCTCATAATCCTGTTGAGTTGGTTTATGATAAGCTGAACCTATAACACTTGACAGATACACGAGCTTGCTGGATAATTTTACAGGATAATTCAACGGGTCTTCAGAAGCATGAGACTTTGTTTGCAAAAGAGCCTGTTCGATGGTATCCAGTTCATTTATTATCTTTTTTGTTTCTGTCTTTAAACTATCGCCTGATGTAAAGTTATTGAGCTTAGCAAGAACCTGATTCAGTTCTGATTTTGCAGAACGAATCTTTAAAATTGCTTTTCCCACTTCGTTTATCTTGTTGTAAACCTTCATCTGCAACTGGAATTGAGCCTCGAGATCAGACTGAGAGGATGTATAACGTGGATCTTTTGTAACTACAAAAGGCACCTCTTTGCTATTATCTCCAACCTTAAGTTCCATTTGATAAGTTCCCGGCACAATTTTTGGACCTGCTAAACTCCCACCCCACAACACAGCACCGGGCACACTGGTAGCTGAAGGATATCTTAAGTTCCAAACAAAACGGTTCAAACCATGATGAACAGAAAGCACGCCTCCCTTCAACTTTTTCTTGTCGGGATTAAAGCGTTTATCATTGTGCAACACTTTACCTGTAGAAGTTTTATTACTGTAATAATTTACTATTTCATTTCCGGCCTGATCTGAAATTGAAAGTTCAATATTTTCCCCAACTGCACTCTCAGGCAAATAATAATAAATCACCAATCCATTTGGAGGATTCTCTCCCGCAGTCATTTGAGGGCTATAATATCCATTCCCGTGTGTTAAATAAGTTGTGTCCGGTTCAAATAACCGAACATCCGCAGTGTCTGAACCAGAACTCAACTGTCTCAAAACACCCAGATTATCCAATATCCAGAATGCACGACCATGGGTAGCCAAAACCATCTCATCTGCCTGCTTCTGAATGGCTATGTCACGTACAGCAACATGCGGAAGATTTAAACGAAGTGGTTGCCAAAGTTTCCCTGAGTTAAATGAAACATAAACACCTCCCATAGTACCTGCATACAAAAGATTAGATTCGTAAGGATCTTCCCGAATAACAAACGAAGACTCATCAACAGGTAAACCATTGGTTATTTTTATCCAATGGTTTCCAAAATCAGTGGTTTTAAAAATGTAAGGCTCAAAGTCGTCCTGACGGTAACGCCGGGCAGCCAGATATGCTGTTCCAGGGTCAAAATGAGAAGGTTCAATGATACTAATTGTGGCTTCCTGTGTTAAATCTTTTGGTGTAACATCCGTCCATGTTTTACCATTATCGGTTGATAAATGTACCAATCCATCATCTGAACCAGCCCAAAAAATACCGGCCTTTACCGGAGATTCGGCAAAAGCAAAAACTGTATTATAATATTCTACAGCTGAATTATCCTTGGTTATCGGACCACCCGAAGGCTCTTGTTTTGACAATTCATTTCTTGTTAAATCAGGACTAATTCTTTTCCAACTCATACCCTGATTTGTTGTTCTGTAAACATACTGCGATGCGGTATAAATCTGCTTCGGGTTATGAACCGATTGATAAATAGGAAAAGTCCATTGAAATCTATCCCGCAAATCTTTAGCACCGTGCCCCATAGCTAAGTCTGGCCATACATCAATAAATTGTTTCTGACCTGAAAGCCTGTTGTATCTTATCAATAGTCCGTCGTAACTACCCCCATAACTAACATTCGGATTTAATAAATCAGGAATAACAAAGCCACTCTCACCACCTGCAGAGGGCCACCAGTCCTTATCAGTTATTGCCCAACCTGATGAACGACTCAGAATCTCAACAGTTGAATTATCCTGCTGTGCCCCAAAAATATGATATGGAAACTGATTATCCACCGCAGCATGATAAAACTGAGCCGTAGGTTGATTGCCCTGCGTGGACCATGATTTTCCTCCATCGTAAGAAATTGATGCTCCTCCATCATTTCCGCCAATCATTATTTCAGGATGATCTGGATTAATCCACATTACATGATTATCAGCATGAGGTGTCCTCATTGGTTTGAAATGATCTCCCCCGTCATTTGATTTAAAAATACCATCAACCTGAGGCATATAGATTATATTTTTATTTTGCGGATCAACATAGATACGCCCAAAATACCATGAACGCTGCGTTAATTCGGCCTCATTATTTCTTCTCGACCATGTTTTACCTCCGTCGTCTGAACGAAAAATGCCACCATTTTTAGCTTCAATAAACGCATAAATGCGATTAGGATCAGAGGGAGCTATTGCTACAGAAACCTTACCCCATATTCCTTCAGGTAAACCGGGTGCCTTTGAAATATCTTTCCAGGTATCACCACCATCTGCAGACCGATACAAACCGCTTCCTTTTCCCCCGCTTGACATGGTCCATGGTTTACGAAAAGCCTGCCACATACCAGCAAATAGAATACGCGAATTTGATGGGTCAATAGCAATATCAGAAGCTCCGGTTTTATCATCCACATACAGCACCTTTTTCCATGTTTTGCCCCCATCAAGGGAACGGTAAATTCCGCGCTCAGGATTATCTCCAAACACATGTCCCAAAGCAGCAACAAAAACCACATCTGCATTATTTTTATCAACAACAATCTTGCTAATTACATGTGTCGACTGTAACCCCACATTCTGCCATGTTTGACCGGCATCCTCAGATTTATAAACACCATCACCCGTAGCCATATTCCCACGAATAAAAGATTCACCCATTCCTGCATAAATAACATTAGGATCAGACGGAGCAACTGTTAATGCACCGACAGCTGCTGTTTTAAAATATGCATCAGATATATTTTGCCAATTGATTCCTCCGTTTGTTGTTTTCCATACCCCTCCACCTGCTGCTCCAAAATAAAAAGTATGCAATTGTTTCACGTTTCCGGCAACAGCTACCGATCTTCCACCTCTGAATGGCCCAATCATCCGATAATGCATTTTATTAAAGAACATCTCATAAACCGCTGCCTTTGGAGCAGTTTCTTTTTTCTCTTTTTTTCCGGCAAAAGCTGCTGTTGAAAATACAAAAGTTAATATCAGAACACCAAATACAGGGTTCATTACTTTCTTACTAAAAGCGATTCCAAGATTAAAAATATTTTTCATGCGGCAGAGATTAAGAAGATTTGAGAAAACTACTTTTGTTTGTAAATATAGAATTTTCCAATCATTTCTAACCAATCAGATATTTAAGTCAACTTATATTTTGAAATGAGCACAAAAAAAGCCCGGTTTTTGCAAAAACCGGGCTTTTTCATATTAAAGAAAAATTATTTCTTTTTATTTCTCTTAGCTTCTTTTTCTTCCAGAACAGCATCTGATTTTTTTCCACGAAGGAAATCATAAGCAATTGGACTTGCAGTAAATACTGAAGAATAAGTACCAATCATAATACCAATTAACAGTGCAAAAACAAATCCTCTAAGAACCTCACCACCAAAGATAAAGATCACAAGCAGTACAACAATAGTAGTACCAGAAGTATTCATAGTACGAGCCAAAGTCTGGTTCAACCCTTCATTCATGTTACGTTTCAGGGCGTGTTTGGGGAAAAGGTTCACATTCTCGCGAATACGGTCAAAAATGATCACAGTATCGTTGATAGAGTAACCAATAATAGTAAGAATAGCAGCAATAAATGATTGCCCAACCTCCATACTGAACGGAAGCCTGCCATAAAGTATCGAGAACAAACCAATTGTAATCATCGTATCATGGAACAGAGCAATCACACCTCCAACACCATATTGCCATTTTCTAAAGCGAATAGCGATGTAAATAAAGATAATAAGCAGTGCGAAGAAAATAGCAAAGTATGCTTTTTCGCGAATATCATAAGCAATGGTAGGTCCAAATTTTTGTGAACTCAAAATACCCAAAAGCTTATGCTCACCTTCTGTGTCAGATGTAAATGACTTGAAGCTAATCGGGTTTTTATAAAATTCTTTTAATCCGCTATACAATTTATTCTGGATGATTGAATCGGCATCCGCGCGATCATCATCAATCATATATTTGGTAACAATTTTGATCTGATTGTCAGAACCAAAAGTTGTAACAGTTGGCGACTGGCCACCAAATACAGCAGTAAGTTCTTTACGAATTGGCTCGGTTTTAACATTCTGGTCAAAACGAACGACATAAGTACGACCACCGGTGAAATCAACACCGAAGTTCAGTCCCCTTGTAAAGAGTGAAACCAACCCAAGAAGAATCAAGGTACCGGAGAATATATATGCATAACGACGCATACTAATAAAGTCGAAATGAGTATTTGACAGTGTATTTGCCGACCAGTTGAATGAGAAAGTAATTTTCTTATTTCTTCTGATAAGGTTCTCAAAGATCAAACGTGAGATGAAAATAGCAGTAAACAATGAAGATACCAGACCGATGATCAATGTAGTAGCAAAACCCTGAATTGGACCAGTACCAAAAATATAAAGTACAACACCTGTTAACAAGGTAGTTACGTTACCGTCGATAATAGCAGAATATGCATTATTGTAACCATCTTTCAGAGCCAGCTGCAACCCTTTACCTGCACGCATCTCTTCTTTAATACGCTCGTAAATAATAACGTTCGCATCAACTGCCATACCCAGGGTCAAAACAATACCGGCAATACCAGGCAAAGTCAAAACAGCACCCAGCGAAGCCAGAATACCAAACAGGAAGAATACGTTTACGATCAGTGCCAAACTGGCTACGAAACCAGATTTATTGTAGTAAACAATCATGTAAGCCAAAACCAGAATAAAAGCCAGAATAAAACTGTTCATTCCATCTTTTACAGCCTCTCGGCCCAATGAAGGACCAACCACAGCTTCTTCAACAATTTTAGCTGGTGCCGGAAGTTTACCAGCTTTCAAAATATTTGCAAGGTCCTTTGCTTCTTCTACAGACATGCCACCACCCGAAATAGACGAACGTCCGTTAGGAATCTCATCATTAACATTTGGTGCAGAATAAACATAACCGTCCAAAACAATAGCAATCTGTTTTCCAACATTATCACCGGTAAGACGTTTCCATACTTTAGCTCCCTGACTGTTCATTTGCAGGTCAACAGTAACTTTACCATTCTGATCATAGTCCTGACGTGCATCTGAAATCACATCACCACCCAAAGCGGCACTACCGTCACGTGAACTGGCTTTTAATGCATATAATGCCAGCATATTCGGCATCTTTGGATCAGGTTTTACTTCCCATGCCAGTTTCAAATCTCTTGGAAAGAGATCTTTTACCTCAGCCAACATATGATTTACTCTTGCAGTATCTTTAATAGCTGCATAACCTACAGTTGCAGAATTGCCGGCAACCATACCTCCGTTATTTCCTCTATAATACTGTGGGTTCAGATAAGCATACAAAGGGTTTTGTTTGGAATAAGCAGCAAAAGATTTATCCTGTTGAGCTGTGGAATCTTTCTGAATCTGGTTAATCAGTTTATTTGCACTTGCTGAATCAGACACAGGGTTTGTAGCTTTAGCTGTTCCTGTTTTTGTAGTAGTTGTAGAAGTAGTATTATCTGTAAGATCTTCTTCTGAACGCAACCTGTTGTTTGCTTCATCAAAATACTGATGAATCTGAGAAAACTGATAGGTTTCCCAGAACTGCAATTTTGCAGTTCCCTGCAAAAGTTTTCTTACACGGGCTGGATCTTTAATACCGGGTAATTCCACCAAAATACGACCCTGTGTTGCTAATTTTTGGATATTAGGCTGAGCCACACCAAAACGGTCAATACGGGTACGAAGAATTTGGAAAGTACGATCAACGGCACCGTTGGTTTCTTCTTCAAGAACATTCAATACCTGATCGTTGGTTGAATTAATGGTAATACCCTTGTCTTTAAATTCATACAAGAAGATTGAGGCCAACCGTGCGTTGGGATCAATATTATGAAATGCTTCTCCAAACAAAGTAACATAGTCCTTATTGCTATGTTTTTGCATTTCGTTGGCTTCCTGGAGAGCCTTAACAAAAACAGGATTATTTTTCTGACTACCAGCCAAAGCGCGGATAATATCCTCCACTTTAACTTCGAGAACAACATTCATACCCCCTTTAAGGTCAAGTCCGAGGTTCAACTCACGGTCTTTTACCTGTTTATAGGTATATTGTGTAATCAGTAAATTATAAACCGGTTTGTTTTCAACACTATCCAGGTAATAACTTTCACGAGCTTTGGAAAGCGAGTCAAGGTAAAAAGTTTCCAAAGCGTGGTTCCCATTTGCCATATGTTTGGCTTCTGCCAGTGCTACCCCATTAGTTGCATACTCTTTTGCATCTTTTTTTACACGAGATGCAACATAAGTAAAGCTAAGCTGGTAGAGGCAAACCAATGCAAAGGCAATGGCAATGAACTTAATAGCTCCTTTGTTTTGCATTTGTAATTAACAATTTATGTTTTAACTTTCTTTTTTGAGGGTGCAAAAATAGAATAATATTTGAAATATAACAAAATACTTACCTTACATAACCCTCTAATTATTTTCTTTCTAAAAAACTGATATTCTATTTTTATATACTTTGATCTTATGAAATCAACTCAAATCAAAAATCTGTCAGATTTAATATCTCAGCCACTTCCACAACTGTCTGTATGTTATCTTCTTGCCGTAAACCAAGATTCCAATTCTGTAGATTTTACCGGCAATAAATGTAGAAATAACAAAACTAATCACTAGTAAAAATGCAGAAAGTGCAATTTCCCAATAAGGAACACCAAACGGAATCCTTATCATCATAACCACAGGCGAAGTAAGTGGAAACATTGAGAGCCAGAAAGCCAATTGCCCTGCAGGTTGAGCTGCAACTACACTACTTAATGCCACAGACAAAATCAACGGAGCTGATATTGGCAGCATAAATTGTTGCACGTCAGAATCATGATCAATTGCACCACCAATACCTGCAAACAAAGAAGCGTATATCAGATATCCAAACAGGAAGTAAAACAAAAAGCTTCCGATCATGACACTAAAATCTATTCCCGAAAGAAGATCTGAAACCTGCATAGAAAACAACTGTCCCTGGCCCGGAATACTATTTTCTAAATTTTGAACCGGTAAATGCCCTCCTGCGAAACTTTGTTGAAGATCATGAACACCAAAAAAGCCCTGAAAGGCCCCAATCAATAAAAGCGTAAACAATACCCAAAGCAAAAACTGGGTCAGACCGACTAAGGCTATTCCAACAATTTTTCCCATCATCAGTTGAAAAGGTTTTACCGAAGAAATGATCACTTCAACTATGCGGTTCGATTTTTCTTCCATCACCCCTCTCAACACCTGCGATCCGAACATAAAAATGAAAAAATAAATCAAAATCCCTGAAAAAACAGCTAATCCCACCTCCATATCAGTATTCACCTTTTCTTCTGAACCGTTTTTTTCAATTTTGATTGTTACAATATTTATATTAACCCTGGCAGAGTTAATATCTTCAGGATTAATTCCCTGAGCCATCAGTTTCTTTTCTTCCACTACCTGTTTCATCACCATTTTGATATACGCACGAACGGCAATGCTTGACTGATCAACAGAAAACATTTCGGCATTTACCGGAACATTTAAATGGGTAAGAGGAATATACAGCAACAGTTCATGATTCTTTATCGCCTGAACCTTTGCCTCGTTAAGCCCTTCATCAGTATAGATAAACTTAATATTATCCTGATCTTTAAATTTCTGGTAAAACCATCCTGTTTCATCAAGAACCAATACTTTTTGCTCTCTGTTTTCAGACAGATGAGAAAAATAGATCGGCAATAAAATCATGGCAGCCATTAGAATTGGCCCCAGAAAAGTCATAATCAAAAAAGAGCGCTTGCGCACACGGGTCAAATATTCACGCTTTATTATAAGAAAAATTTTATTCATTCTGTTCCGGATTAAACGGGGCTATATCAAGAGCCACAAAGGTAATATTTTAAACTTCAGAACCCTGATTATAAGCTCAAATCAAAAACTACACTACATGTTTTTCTTAAAAAACCCTGATCAACACTTTATTAAGAAAGCATTTTTTAATTTTGCACAAAAAATACAGCTATGGAAAAATTAACAGAACGTTTTGTTCGCTACGCTAAAATTGATACACAATCTAATCCGGAAAGTGAAACATGCCCCAGCACCGAAAAGCAATGGAAACTGGCCAACATGCTCTTTCAGGAATTAAAAGATATGGGAATGGAAGACGTTACCATTGATGATAATGCCTACGTAATGGCTACTCTGCCTTCCAATACCGATGCGGATGTTCCCGTAATAGGGTTCATTTCTCATTTCGATACATCTCCCGATTTTACCGCAGAAAAAGTTATCCCTCTGTTTCACGAAAACTATGATGGTGGCGCTCTTATTTTAAATAAAGAGAAAAATATTGTGCTTTCGCCAAAAGACTTCAAAGAACTTAATTTATACAAAGGGCAAACCCTTATCACTACCGACGGAACTACTTTGCTTGGTGCTGATGACAAAGCAGGTGTTACTGAAATTATGGGAGCCATGGAATATCTTCTGGAACATCCTGAAATCAAACACGGAAAAATCAGAGTTGGCTTTAACCCTGATGAGGAAATCGGGCGTGGAGCACATTTGTTCGATGTGAAAAAATTTGGTGCCCAATGGGCTTACACAATGGATGGCGGACAAATTGGAGAGCTGGAATACGAAAACTTTAATGCTGCAGGAGCCAAAGTAAATATTAAAGGCATTAGCGTTCACCCCGGCACAGCTTACAAACAAATGATCAATTCAATGCTCGTTGCCAACAGGTTTATTTCTTTATTGCCAGCCGATCAGGTTCCTGAGAAAACACAAAAATATGAAGGCTTTTTTCATTTGAACCACATCAATGGTACTGTTGAAGACACCGAGTTGTATTATATAATCCGCGATCATGATAAAAAACTGTTTGAAGAAAAGAAAGCGATATTCTTAAAAACAGCAGAAACTGTAAACAAGGAATATGGTCAGAATTTGGTTCATGTTGAAATGAAAGATCAGTATTTCAATATGAAAGAAAAAATTGAACCTAATATGCACATCATAGAAATTGCTGAAAAAGCTATGAAAGATGTTGGTGTTGATCCCAATATTAAAGCTATAAGAGGTGGAACCGACGGGGCGCAACTTTCATTTATGGGACTTCCCTGCCCAAACATATTCGCCGGTGGACATAACTTCCATGGAAAATTTGAATTTATTCCGGTTCCTTCCATGGAAAAAGCAATGGAAGTCATTGTTAAAGTAGCTCAATTAACTGTAGAAAGATATTCATAGTTACCCATTTAAATCAAAAAAAGCCGTTGAGTTTATTCAACGGCTTTTTTTATATTTATACTTTAATAGCTACATCATACGGGAATTCAATGTATACATTACCCACATGGTTCCTGCCACAAAAATAAACAACAACAAGGCCGTAAATGCTAAAGCAATAACATTCCAGCGCTGTTCGGAAGATCTGTCGAGATGCAAAAAGTAATGCAGGTGAACCAGCATCTGCAAAACAGCTGCAACAAACAACCCTATAACTGCTACCTGTTTCGAAACAACATCAGTCATTACAAATCCAAACGATACGACAGTTAACAAAACGGCAAGTACGAACCCAACAATATAATGTTTGGTTGAGATGTGACCTGCGCCCATATTTTCATTGTGTGCTTCTTGACTCATTTTATTTACTCCTATTTTAGTTAATCAACGATAAGATTAGGACACGCCCATCCAACCCAGTAAATACACAACTGTAAACACTCCAACCCAAACAATGTCGAGGAAGTGCCAGAATAAACTCAATCGCATCAGTCGTGAACGTACTTCAGCTGTAAAACCTCTTTTTACTACCTGATACATCATAATACCCATCCACAAAAGGCCAAACGACACGTGTGTTCCGTGGGTTCCTACCAGAGTAAAAAAGGAAGAAAGATAACCGCTTCTGTCAGGACCTGCATTGGACATAATCATTCCGTAGAACTCATGTATTTCCATTGAAACGAATCCTAACCCAAGTAGGAAAGTAATAACTAAACCTACCAATACCATTTTTTTGTTGTTGTGTTGCATGGCCACCATACTCAGACCATAGGTAACACTACTTACCAGAAGAAACATGGTTTCAACAAATAAATAAGGTATATCGTACAGTTGTTGTGGTGTTGGACCACCGGCATAGTTTTTGCCATGTACAGCAAAAGTTGCAAACAACACAGAGAAAATTACAAGGTCACTCATCAAATAGATCCAGAAACCAAAGGTCTTCATTTCCAAATGATGAGCATGCTCTAACTCTCTCGCTTTTGCAGCATCTAAGTTTGTAATATCAGTATTCATTAATTAACCCTCCGTTTCGTTTTTATTAACATTTGCCTGAGCCAAGGCTACTTTTGCAAAATGCTCATTCTCTATTCTTTCAACTTCGTCAGCAGGAATAATGTATTCCATATCATCATTGGCACCAATCATAATAACGGTAACAATCATACCTACCAAACTTGCAATTGCCAGCCACCAGATGTACCAAACCATTGCAAAAGCAAAGGCTGTTGCCAAGACTCCAATTACAACTCCGTGAGGCTGATTCTTTGGCATTACAATATCAAAATACTTTTTCGGTTTCTTGTAAGCAACACCTTTTTCTTTCATTGCCCAGAATTCATCCAGTTCATCAACCTTGGGAATAATGGCAAAATTGTAATCGGGCGGAGGTGAAGACGTCATCCATTCCAATGTACGTCCATCCCAGGGGTCACCGGTAACATCCATATTCTTTTTGCGGTCTTTTATACTCAAGAACAACTGAACTAACTGTGCAAAAATTCCGAAAGCAATAATTAAAGCTCCGACAGCAGCAACTATTAACCAGGGCTGCCAGGCCATATTATCATAATGAGCCAGTCTTCTGGGCATACCCATAAATCCTAAAACGTATAATGGAGCAAATGCTACTATAAAGCCAACCGTCCAACCCCAGAAAGATAATTTACCCCAAGTTTCATTCAGTTTAAAGCCAAATGATTTTGGGAACCAGTAGTTCAAACCAGCTAAATACCCAAACAGCGCACCAGGTATCAACATGTTATGAAAGTGAGCAATCAAAAACAAACTGTTGTGAACCACGAAATCAGCAGGTGGAATTGCCATAAGAACACCTGTCATACCACCAATAACAAAAATGGTAAGAAAACCCATTGTCCAGTACATTGGTGTGGTAAATGTAATCTTACCTCTGTACATGGTAAACAACCAGTCGTAGACTTTTACGCCGGTAGGTATAGCAATCATCATGGTCGTAATACCAAAGAAAATATTTACATCAGGAGTATTGCCCATTGTAAAGAAGTGGTGCAACCAAACTGTAAACGACAAAAACATGATTACGGCAGTGGCATAAACCAAAGATGTGTATCCAAATAATTTCTTTTTAGAAAATGTGGCAACCACCTCAGAAAAAACACCAAATGCAGGAAGAATAACAATATAAACTTCAGGGTGTCCCCACATCCAGAACAGGTTGTTCCACATCATCATATTTCCACCCAAAGCATTAGTAAAGAAATGCATTCCCAAATAACGGTCAAATGTCAAAAGGAAAAGCGCAACTGTAATAACGGGGAACGATAAAATCATCAATACGTTTGTTGTCAAAGCTGTCCAGGTAAACAAAGGCATTTTCATAAACTTCATACCGGGAGCACGCATTTTAACAATTGTAACAAAAAAGTTAATCCCCGTCAACGTTGACCCGATACCAGCGAGCTGAAACGCCCACATCCAATAGTCGACCCCTACGCCGGGATTATATGTTTTTTCAAACAACGGGGCAATACCAGTCCAACCGGTATTACTGAATTCACCAACACCAAGAGATATCATCATAATCATACCACCGGCAACAGTCAGCCATAAGCTGATTGAGTTCATCACCGGAAATGCAACATCACGAGCCCCAATCTGCAATGGAACAACAAGGTTCATTAAACCAACAATAAAAGGCATTGCAACAAAAATGATCATAATGGTTCCATGCGAACCAAAAATCTGATCATAATGGTGAGGTGTTAAATACCCATGATCTGCACCGGCTGCCATAGCCTGCTGGGCACGCATCATAATACCATCAGCAAATCCGCGCAGCAGCATTACCAAAGCAAAGATAATGTACATAACACCTATCTTTTTGTGGTCTACACTGGTAAACCATTCAGTCCATAAATATCCCCACTTTTTGTAATAGGTGATCAGCGCAATAATGACCAACGCCAGAACTGTTGAACTGACAACCGCACCCATTATGATGGGGTCATTATATGGTATATCAGAAAGTTGTAATTTTCCAAACATATTACTTATCCTCCATTGTTTTGTGATTCATATGCATTTTATGATCGCTGCTGTGATCCTTAGGCATATGCATATCCATTTTCATATTTTCGTGGCTGCCCATCCAACCCATATATTTACTCATAATATGATCAAACAATCCGGGAACAACAAATGAGTAAACCGTGACAGGATAATTTGTACTGGGTTCGCTTAACTTCATATAATTAGGCATTGTCAGACTATCGGGACTTTGCTGAGCCTGTTTAACCCATTCCTGAAACTCTTCAGGGTTCTTAGCAAGAACATCAAAATGCATTGTATTGTACCCTTTACCACTAAATTCAAGATTATGTCCTTCATAAGTACCCGGTTCGTCAGCAAGCAAATTCAAACGGGTTCGCATACCCGCCATTGCATACATTTGACTTCCCAACTGGGGAATAAAGAACGAAGTCATAACCGAAGCTGAAGTAAGTTTAAAACTTAATGGTGTTTTTGTTGGTACTACCAACTCATTTACTGTGGCAAGATTGTAATCAGGATAAATGAACAACCAGTTCCAATCCATTGAAACTACCTCAACATGCAAAGGTTTTACCTCTGACTGAATAGGCTTGTAAGGATCCAACTGGTAAGTTCTTGTCCAGGTTAAATAAGACAAAGCCACGATGATAGCAATAGGAACCATCCAAATAACCCATTCAATTTTTGTAGAATGAGCCCAATTTGGCTGGTAATCTGCTTTTTTGTTAGAAGCCCTGTATTTTATGGCAAACCAAAACGCCATAACAAAAACAGGAATAACAACAATAAGCATGAGAGCAAATGCCATATAGATCAGAAAGGTTTCTTCCTGTCCTATAGGCCCTTTTGAATCAAGTACAATTAGGTTGCTGCAGCTGCTTAAAAAAACAACCATACTCAACAACCCTCCAAACTTGAACAAATTGTAAAGACTTCTTTTCCTCATTATACTTCTCTAACTTAATTAATATTTATTCAAACACTTAATAAAATGAACTACCAAAGTTCAAATCAATAATGAACTAAAATAACAAACTTTTTGAAACAATATCTAGTTTACATAAACTGTATTCAGGTTGTATTAATAGAAACAAACTTTCTTTACATGAAACTAAACCACAACAAAAATGGAAATTTGAGTGTGTAAGGGAATTTATAAGCTGATTATTTTCTGAAATACAGTACAAACTACTGATATGATTAATTTTAAATTACCAAAACTTCGTTTTTTAATCAGTGGACAATATTACAACAATTTTTGAAACGTTTGCACGACTATTTATACACGGTTTAAATAAGTTTTCAACTATTTATAAAACTATAAAATTCTTCATCATAATTCTGAAAAAATTGTTCAAAAGAAACTGGGGGAAATCAACAGAAGAGTGCTCTTTTAAAATCCCATTCATCTTTGCAATAAAAGACAAACAATTAAAGATTGATTTCTTTCGACCTATTTTATTTAAGGTTTCAATATTTTTTTAAACATTTTTTCACTTAAAGTGTTAAAAATTTGTAACTTATAAAACATCTCGATATAACTACCAATTAATTCTTCTATCTTTGTGAAAGAATCAATAATCTATCATTTATCAAACACACCTACTTATGAATGTATCTGAACAACTACTTCAAATTTTAACCCAGGAAGGAGTAAAACATATTTTTGGGGTAGCAGGCGATGCCTTAAATCCATTAATTTCTGCTATTGGAAAGCAGGAAACTATCAAATGGGTACGTTTTAAGCACGAAGGAAATGCTTCATACGCAGCTTTTGCACAAGGCGAACTAAATGGAAATATTGGTGTTTGTGCCAGCACAGTTGGACCAGGGGCACTTCATCTGATCAACGGATTATATAACGCAAAAAAAGAACGTTCTCCTGTTTTGGCAATTACCGGACAAGTTCCTGTTCGTTATATCGGAACCAATTACCATCAGGAAGCTGATTTGCAGAAAATTTTTGATGACGTTTGTGAATATCAGGCGATTATTCGTTCTCCAGAAGAAGCACCCCGTGTGGTTCTCAGAGCACTGCGAATTGCCATAAATAAAAAGGCTGTGTGCCGGATTGAACTACCTTCCGATGTGGCTATGATGAAGGCTCAAAGCGAAGGTTTTGTATCAAAAGTGTTCCGCTCCAAATCAGAAATAATCCCTCCCAAATCGAGTATTGAAAAAGCAGCAGATATGATTAATAGTGCTCAAAAAGTAGCCATTTTCGGTGGAGCCGGTTGTAGAAGTGCCAAGGAAGAAGTTCTGGAATTCGCAAGAAAAATTAAAGCACCAATAACCCATACACTGCGTGCATCAGATATTTTTGACCATGATACTGATCCTGTTGTAGGCTTAACCGGACTTATTGGAAACCCATCGGGCTACAAAGCAGTAATGGAGTCAGATTTATTATTAATGCTGGGAACCGACTTCCCATACGATAAATTCCTTCCCAAATCAACAGAAATTATTCAATTGGATATCAGGGAAGAAAACATAGGCAACAGAACCCCTGTAACATTGGGCTTACATGGAGACATCAAATCAACTCTTGAACTATTGGAACCGTTTTGCCATGAAAAAACCGATGATGGTTTTATGAAAGATCGGAGGAAAGAATTTTTGAACTGGAAAGATACCATTAAAAAGCAGGCAAATCCTGAACGTGCAATGGAGCCTATACATCCGCAGATTTTCACAGGAAAAGCAAGTGAATTAGCTTCTGACGAAGCCATATTTACCATTGATACCGGAACATCTGCAATCTGGGCTTCTAATTATATGAGTTTTTACAAAAATCGTAGAATTATAGGTTCTTTCAATCATGGATCCATGGCAGTTGGCCTTCCCGCTTCCATTGGTGCACAACTGCAATTTCCTGACCGGGAAGTCTGGGCTTTAATCGGCGACGGGGCTTTCAATATGACACTCCATGATTTTTCTACAGCAGTAGAATATAATTTACCGATAAAGTTCATTGTTTTTAATAACTCTCAATTAGGATTTGTAAAAATTGAAATGGAAGAAGCCGGTCTGGCTCCCAATCTGGATGCGCTCACAGTAAAGAACTTCAACTTTGCAGAATATGCAAAACTATTAGGCGGTGACGGGATCAGAGTTGAACATTCGAAGGACGTTGAATCTGCTATTAAGATGGCCAAACAATCAAAAAAGCCATTCATTATCGATGCAATTGTAAATAGTGGGGAATTATCAATGCCTCCTCATATTGGTTTTAACGAGGCCCGTGGTTTTGGCATCTCAAAAGCAAAAGAAATATTCGAAGCCATTCAGGGTGACAAGAAACAGTGGGACAACGTAAAAAAAGAAATTGAAGGACTTTTCGATTAACACTAAATACTGTAGATAATGAAAGCAAAAAAAATATTTATCGCCACATCAATTATAATTCTTGCCGCAATTGCAGTGATCTACTTTTTTCTATGGAAACCTGTTTTATGGTTCATGATTTTATTCGGCCCTATAATTTTACTCGGGCTATACGATATGATCCAAAAAGAACATGCCATCAAAAGAAATTTCCCTGTTGTTGGCCATTTAAGATACATTCTTGAATCTTTTAGACCTGAAATCATGCAATATTTTGTGGAAACCGATACCGAAGGTCGTCCCATCAACAGAATAATGCGCTCTCTGGTTTATGAAAGAGCGAAAAAGGTAAACGACACCACTCCTTTTGGTACCGAGATGGATGTTTATGCTGAAGGTTACGAGTGGATGCCACATTCCATTTATGCCAAAAACTTTGGAACCATCGATCAAAACCCAAGAATTATTGTTGGGGGACCCGACTGTAAAAAACCTTACAATGCGAGCATTCTAAACATTTCTGCAATGAGTTTTGGTGCTTTAAGTAAAAATGCAGTTATGGCCATGAATAAAGGTGCAAAAATTGGCGGATTTGCTCAAAATACAGGAGAAGGTGGATTAAGTCCTTATCATTTGAAACACGGTGGTGACATTATTTGGCAAATTGGAACAGGATATTTTGGATGCCGAACTAAAGACGGTAAGTTTTCGCCTGAATTATTCAAAGAAAAAGCTACACTTGATCAGGTTAAGATGATTGAAATTAAAATATCTCAAGGGGCAAAACCAGGTCATGGAGGAGTATTGCCGGCAAGTAAAAACACAGATGAGATTGCCAAAATCAGGTTGGTTGAACCGCATAAAGATGTTCTCTCACCGCCAATGCATTCCACCTTCAGTAATGCAAAAGAACTGACCCTGTTCATTAAACAATTACGCGATTTGTCGGAAGGAAAACCTGTAGGGTTCAAATTATGCATTGGTCAACCCGACGAATTTACCGATATCTGTGAAGCTATGCGTGAAACCGGAATTAAACCCGACTTTATCACAGTTGACGGTGGTGAAGGAGGAACAGGTGCAGCACCTGTTGAATTTTCAAATTCTTTGGGAATGCCCCTGCGTGAAGGACTTTCTTTTGTTTATGACACACTTATTAAATACGACTTAAAGAAAGACATCAAGCTTATTGCTTCGGGCAAAGTAATTTCTGCATTTGACATGGTAAGAACCATGGCTCTTGGAGCCGATATGTGCAACAGTGCCCGCGCTATGATGATGGCTACCGGATGTATTCAGGCACTAGAATGCAATAAAAACACCTGCCCTACAGGAGTTGCCACACAAAACAAATCGCTAATGAAAGGACTTGTTGTTGAAGACAAAGCAGTTAGGGTAGCCAATTTCCATGAAGTCACAATTAAAAGTTTTGTGGAACTACTTGGTGCAGCTGGCATCTCAGAACACGAAGAACTTAATCGTTCACATATCTACCGCAGAATTAACGGTGGAAAAGTAAAGCGCTACGATCAAATATATCCGTATCATCTAGCTCAGTAATATAATTTGTGTAAAAATTCGTTTCATCAAAAAAAATCCTGATTTTTGCATGCTCATCAGAAACGAATTATCTTTCAACAACTAAGTACCTATACTTAGTTGTTGATTGCACAATTTATATGAAAAAAATATCTACACTTCTTAGTCTTCTGGCTGAACTCAACAAAGTTAGAATTACCATTGCCGTTACTTTAACTACCTTGGCAGGTTATACTTTAGCCGCTAAAACAATCGATAGCCATATTATTTTACCCCTGATTGGTATTTTCATTACAGCCTGTGGTTCTGCTGCCTTCAATCAATTTCAGGAAAAAGACAAAGACATTCTCATGCAGAGGACAAAAAACCGTCCGCTTCCTTCAGGCAGAATTAAACCAATCTGGGTACTCATTATTGCTTTTACTGAGATTATCCTGGGAACATGGATTGTCTATATAGGCAGTAATTTTGAAGCTGCATTTTTGGCCTTTCTGGCATTTGTATGGTACAATATTATATATACACCTTTAAAACGTGTTACTGCTTTTGCCGTGATCCCAGGTAGTGTGATTGGAGCCATTCCTCCTGTTGTAGGATGGGCAGCCGGTGGCGGTTCGCTAACTGATCCCGGATTATTTATCATTGCTTTTTTCTTTTTCATCTCACAGGTCCCCCATTTTTGGTTGCTTATGCTTAAGTACGGACAGGAATATGTTGATGCCGGATTCCCTTCCATCACAACTACTCTAAACACGATTCAGATTAAACGGGTAACCTTTGTATGGACCATTGCCACTGCCATCAATGCTGTTTTATTGGTTGAAGCTGGTCTTTTCCAAACTTTATTTTTCAAAATGCTTGTAATTATAGGTGCACTATGGCTTGTTTTTATATTTTCAAGGCTCTTAAAAAAAGAAGAAGAACTCAAGCCTTTTCATTATTTCATGCGTCTAAATTACTTTGTATTAATTGTGATCCTATCTATGATTATAGACCCGCTGCTATAAATTAGTTTTCAACACCTGTATAGTTGACAAGTATTAAACAGCAATTATAACACTGTATATCTGCACCGTAACCATCAAAAAATAGCCTTATTTAGAATAAAATCAAATTAGTAGCATATGTGTGAAAATATAAATTATGTCATAAATTTGTATTCTTCACATATTTAAGTACTCAATGACTAAATTATTTCGCAAAGTTTTTTTCTTTTATTACGAAGGTTTTCGAAATATGACAGTTGGTAAACGTTTATGGTTAATTATCGCCATCAAGTTGTTTATCATGTTTGCCATTTTTAAAGTCTTTTTCTTTCCTAACTTCTTAAAAACCCGCTTCCATAATGATCATCAGCGAAGCGAATATGTTTTGGAACAATTAACAACACCTAATCATAAAAATTAATTGCATATGGAAATTTTAAACGCGGCACTTGTTGACTGGTCCCGGGCGCAATTTGCACTAACTGCAATGTTTCACTGGTTATTTGTCCCTCTAACGCTGGGAACCAGTTTTATCATTGCAATTATGGAGACCATCTACGTTAAAACAGGAAAAGAAATCTGGAAAAGAATCACAAAGTTCTGGATGACTCTTTTTGCCATTAACTTTGCCATTGGCGTAGCCACAGGAATTATCCTCGAATTTGAGTTTGGAACCAACTGGTCCAACTACTCATGGTTTGTTGGTGACATTTTCGGTGCTCCCCTTGCAGTTGAAGGCATTATGGCCTTTTTCATGGAGTCTACTTTTTTTGCAGTAATGTTTTTTGGCTGGAATAAAGTAAGCAAAAAATTCCACCTTATTTCAACCTGGATGGTTGCAATCGGTTCAAACCTTTCGGCTCTGTGGATATTGGTTGCCAATGCATGGATGCAGAACCCGGTAGGAATGAAGTTCAATCCGGTAACTGCCAGAAACGAAATGGTTGACTTTTGGGAAGTTTTATTCTCTCCCACAGCCATCAATAAATTCTTGCATACCGTAACATCATCTTATGTTTTATCAGCAGTATTTGTTTTAGGAGTAAGCGCATGGTTCTTATTGAAGAAAAGAAACATTGCTCTGGCTAAAAGAAGTATTGTCGTATCGTCAACCTTTGGTTTAATAATGATTATTGTTACCATATTTAATGGCGACGAATCTGCAAGAGAGGTATACCGTACACAACCCATGAAATTTGCCTCGCTCGAGGGTTTATATTATGGTGCTCAGGCAGCTCCTCTAGTTACTTTCGGTATTTTTGATATTCACAAACCAACTATGGAAAATCAAAATCCCAAAGTATTTACCAATAAATTTGAGGTTCCTAAGCTACTCTCTTTAATGGCTACCCTCAAGCCGAATTCATACATTCCCGGAATCAATGATTTCATCAAAGGAAATGAACAATACGGCATAGTTTCCTATTTCGACCGCATTAAAATGGGCAAAGAAGCTATTGGAGCTCTTAAAGTATACCAGAAAGAAAGAGGCAAAAACGATAGTATTGCTAATGCAGCTCTGACCACTTTTAAAGAAAATTACAAATACTTTGGTTATGGGTATTATAATGATCCATACGATCTTATTCCAAATGTTCCCTTAGTATTTTATTCATTCCATGTTATGGTCGGTTTGGGCTTCTGGTTCCTGATTCTTTTCATTCTTGGATTAGTTTTTGTTTTGAAAGACAAAGTTCAGGATAAACGATGGTTCTTACTGACAGCATTATGGACAATCCCATTAGCATGGCTGGCTTCAGAGGCCGGATGGCTTGTTAATGAAATGGGAAGACAACCATGGGTTATTCAGGATTTGATGCCAACAACAACTGCTATTTCAAACATCAACACGACATCAGTAATGATTACTTTCTTCCTGTTTGCAGTAACATTTACAGTTCTGTTTATTGCAGAGGTTCGTATTATGTTGAAACAAATTAAACAACTTAAAGATGGAGGACACTAATCATGTTTGAAAACTTATCATATCTTACATTACAACATTATTGGTGGGCTATTGTTGCTCTGCTAGGTGGTATTCTTGTCTTCTTACTCTTTATTCAGGGTGGACAAACATTGTTATATAAACTTGGTAAAACTGATAACGAAGTAAAAATGCTCGTTAATGCGCTGGGAAGAAAGTGGGATTTGACTTTCACAACTCTTGTTACTTTTGGTGGTGCTGCTTTTGCATCATTCCCCCTCTTTTACTCTACCAGTTTTGGTGGCGCTTACTGGGTTTGGATTATCATTCTGTTTGCTTTTATCCTTCAGGCTGTATCTTATGAATATCGTTCAAAAGCTGGAAACTTTTTAGGCAAAAAAACCTACGATGTTTTTCTTTTTATCAATGGCTTAATTGGAACCGTATTTTTGGGAACCGCTGTTGCAACTTTCTTTACAGGATCATTTTTCCATGTAAATGAGATGCATAGCTCGTTTTGGGATACCGATTTTGGAGGACTACTTTTGGCTCTTGATTTTGGCAGATATGCTACTTACATCAACCTATCGTTAGGGTTAGCAGTATTTTTCCTTGCCAGAGTTTTAGCCAGCATGTATTTCATCAACAGCATTGATGATAAAGTAATTAATGAAAGAAGCAAGAAAGCTATTTTTGGTAATGCCATTCCCTTCTTATTCTTCTTCCTTTTCTTCTTAATCAATGTATTGGTTATGAAAGGATTTAATTATGATCCGCAAACCGGAGTTGTTAACATGGAAGCTTATAAATACCTCCATAACTTACTGGCAATGCCTGTAGTATTGATTATTCTTTTATTGGGTGTCGTAGCAGTACTTTGGGGAATAATCAGAGGTTATTTCTTCTATGAAAAATGCGGTTCAAAAGCCATCTGGTTCTCGGGCATTGGCACAGTTTTGACCGTTTTTGCGCTATTTCTTACAGTCGGTTACAACCATACACCATTTTATCCTTCAGTTACTGATCTGCAAAGTTCATTAACCATTGAAAACGCTTCATCCAGTATGTACACTTTAACAGCAATGTCATACGTTTCATTACTAGTTCCTTTTGTTTTGGCTTATATCTGGTATGCATGGTCATCCATGAACAAACAGGATATAACAGCCAAAGAAATGGAAGAAGATACACATGCGTATTAATTTAGAACTTAAAAAAGTATTACTATGCTGAAAGAAATAATTATGTTTTTTACATGGCCCGTGATTATTTGGTTTTCATACAAAATGACCCGGGTAGCATTAAAAAAGTTTGAGAAAGTTGAAGAAGCTTCTCAAGAATAAAAACGAAAGACTACAAAAAGCCGCTGATAAATATCAGCGGCTTTTTTTACAAACTACATTTATGATAAATCAAAATGCTTTTTAATTCCTCTTTGTAAAATGTCTCGAATTACCCTGTTCGTTATAAGCAACCTTTCCTCCTGCTCTTTGTACGATATTTTCAATGGACAGTTTACTATCACTAGCTTCTTCATTAATTCCGGGTTTGTTTTCGTACAAAGAATAAAGTTCCCTGTAAATTCCCGGTGTAATGTTTGGCATCAATACATTAGCACCGGCATGCAGCGCCATTTCACGTCCACCATTCACCAAAGATTGCATGGCCGTTGTGGAAGCTATATTGATGTCTTTCATCATTATTCTTAAGATAGCAATCATCTTTAAGGTCCAGTCCAGACGCTGTTTTTTGGATGGGAGGCTTTCATGATATTGATAAAACAGAGTATCGACATGTTCAATATAAGGCCCCATGCCACACATATCAATATCCAAATCACGCATAAAAAGTAAATCATCAGCAAGGTTTTCCAAAGTTTGAAAGGGAGCACCAATCATGACACCTGTGCCCGTTTGATAGCCACATTGTTTTAAATCATGAAGTGCTTGTAACCTTTTTTCATAACTATGCTTTGAATTGTTGGGATGTAGCTTTTGGTACAGATTTTTGCCCGATGCTTCAATCCTGAGCAAATAGCGGATGGCACCGGCATCTTTCCATTGCTGATATACTTCTTTGGTTTGTTCTCCGCACGATAAGGTAACCCCTAGTGTTCCTTCACCGATATGCTCAATTCTTTGTAAAACATGGGAAATACCTTCTGTAAATTCTTCACTTTGCAGCTCACCACTTTGAATCACAATAGAACCTAAATTATTTGCAACAGCAAAGCGAATAGCCCGATCGACTTCTTCGTCACTCAGCATAAAACGCTTCACATTTTTATTGGCTGCCCGAATGCCACAGTAATAGCAATTTTTATTACATCTATTGGAAAGCTCTATTAGTCCGCGCAAATGAACTTTATTCCCAATATATTTTGCTTTTATTTGAGCCGCTTTGTTCAGAATCAAATCCGTTTGTTTACTATTTAATAATTCTACAAGTGACTCTTTATCTAAACGTTCTTCTTTCAATATTAATGCTACAGAAGACATACTATTTTACGCTGTTTAAATTGATAAATGGGCGAATCGCTCTTTCAAAAATGCCATTCATGTAAGCAATAGCCATACCATAATTTGAAACAGGAACGCCAGAATCTATTGCTGGTTTCAAACGGTTTTTTAACTGTTTTTGCGTAACAACACAACCTCCACATTGAATAACCATGGCATAATCGGTTACTGGCCTTTTCAGCTGATCTAAACCTGCTACAACATCAAACTCAATTTCTTTTCCTGAAAAGGATTGAATCCAACTTGGTAGCTTGTATCTTCCAATATCCTCACAACTTACATGATGAGTACAGGATTCAAGTAACAATACCCGATCACCATTTTGAAGTTCGGAAAGTTTAGGTGTTCCTTCAATATATTTATCGAAATTGGCACGCATTCGTGCAAATACGATACTAAATCCTGTCAAGGGAATTTCATTAGGAATTAATTTGGAAACAAGACCAAAAGCCTGACTGTCAGTTACAGCCAGGGCCGGCTTCAAGCCCAGCCCCATAAAATCCTTAAGTTCTGTTTCTCTAACAGTGACACAAACACAATGATGATCCAGGACATCGCGCCAAGCCATCACCTGAGGTAAAATCATCCGGCCTTCAGGGGCTTCAGAATCAATGGGCGTAATGAGCAATACTAAATCTTTAGGTTTTAATAAACCATCGAATAAAGCGGGTTTCATGTAAACCGATTGAGGAATGGCCTTTTTAATTTTTTCAGTTACAAATTCAAGGCTTCCCGGTTCCAAAACGCTAATATCAAAAGTTTCTACCAGAGTTTCCCGGGCAATAACTTTTCGGGTTTCGTCCAACAGAGATTGCTGGTCTGCCTTGTTGTGAAAAATAACATACGGTACCTCAAGTCTATTGAATTCCGTTATAAGTTTTTGCTCAAAAGAACCAAAATTATTTTCCGAAAGGAGCAAAACAGCTAAATCGATATGATTGAGAACATCCATTGTTTTTTGGACTCGCTTGCTTCCCAACTCTCCAACATCATCAACTCCAGCTGTATCTACGATAATTGCAGGACCAACGCCAAAAATTTCTACTGATTTCTTTACCGGATCGGTGGTGGTTCCGGCAACTTCCGAAACAATAGCCACATCCTGACCTGTTATTCTGTTGATAAAGGAACTTTTCCCGTTGTTTCGACGTCCGAAAATACCAATATGGGGTTTTAAATCTTTTCCTTTTTGCATCGCTTCAATTCATTTAAATGGTTCACAACATTGAATCAAAAATACAAATCGCGCTCACCCTGTTTTATTCTTTCCACCCGCATCCGAACTGAGGATTCCAGTTTAGTTTCGTGAAGACTTTCTATATTTTTTTCTATGAGTTTCCAACCTTTGGCAGCTGTTTCCTCTCCGGCATAATCAATAATATACTCGGCAAGAGTAAGAATTGCATTAGGGGTACAAAAGCGTTTGATGAAACCGGGCACTGAAAACTCCATGAAATGCTCACCCGTCCTGCCTTTACGGTAGCATGCCGTACAAAATGAGGGCAAATAATCGTGCTCTAAAAGTTCATCTATAACTTCACCCAGCGATCGATCATCATTGATTAGGAATTGTTCTTTTTTTAAATCCTGATGGTTGTTTTCAACTTCAGAATACGCTCCCATTTCAATTTTTGTCCCAGCATCAATTTGCGAGCAACCATATTGCAAAACTTCCTGGCGGATGTGTGCCTTCTCACGAGCTGTTAAAATCATACCTGTATATGGAACTGCAAGCCGAAGAATAGCAACGATACGGGTAAAGTCATCATCACTGACCAGATAATCGGGGTTCAGTTTAAATTCTGAAGCGTCCTGCAAGCGTGGAAATGATATGGTATGAGGGCCGACGTTATAACAGGCTTCAAGATGATTGGTATGCCTAACCAAACCCATTACTTCAAACCGCCAGTCGTACAAGCCAAAAAGAGCTCCAATGCCTACATCGTCTAAACCAGCTTCCTGTGCACGGTCGAGCGACACTAATCGGTTATCGAAATTCATCTTTCGTCCCCCTTTATGGTAAATTTTGTAAGCCTCTGGATGATAGGTCTCCTGAAAAACCTGATATGTTCCGATGCCAGCTTCTTTCACGGTTCTAAAACCATCAATAGTCAAAGGAGCTGCATTTATGTTTACCCTTCTGATCTCTCCGTTCCCGGTTTTTACATCATAAACGGTTTTCACCGTTTCTGCAATATATTCAGGTGTATATTTAGGATGTTCACCATAAACCAAAATCAATCGTTTTTGACCATTCTGTTCCAGAGCTTTCACATTGCTAATAAGTTCCTTTTTTGAAAGTGTTTTTCTTATGGCTTCTTTGTTTGAGCTTTTAAAACCACAATACTCACAGTTATTGATGCAATAGTTTCCCACATAGAGAGGTGCAAATAAAACAATACGTTTACCATAAACCTTTTCTTTCAGCTTGCGGGCAGCGGCTTTAATTATTTCAATTTGTTCGGGGGTATTGGCTTGAATAAGGTTCGCTACTTCCTCTAGATTTAATCGTTTTTTATTCAACGATTTGGCTATAATTTCATTGACCCTTTCATTGGTAGACTTGGCATTATTTAAGTAAGACCAAATTTCATCAGAATCAATAAATGGAACTTCACGTTGGTCCGGTATGCTGTATGTTTCAGGATTAAATTTCATGGCCTGATGATTTAAATTATAGGTAATGTTATTTTAAATGTGGTTCCCAATCTTGGCTGACTGCTTACGTCGATTGTTCCACGATACAAATCCACCATTTTCTTAACAATGGAAAGTCCCAGCCCGGAACCATTTATATTTTGTGTTTCGTTTGTTTTGATGCGAGAAAACTCAGCAAACAATTTCGGCAAATCTTCCTGATCAATACCAATGCCTGTATCAGAAACTCTAATCATCAGGTTGTTACCTTTTTGCTTCACTTCAAATTGAACCTCCCCGTTTTTTCGGTTATATTTTACTGCATTGGAAAGTAAATTATTAAATATTATTTCCATTTCATCAGGATCTGCTGTTAACTGAACCTCATCTTCCAGGTTGGTAATGATTTCGATATTGCTTTGTATGGCCAACGGCATAACTGTATCCACCGCCATTCTTGCTAAATAATTAAGGTTCACATTTTGAAGTTTTCTTGACTTTTTTCCGGATTCGAGTCTTGTTAAATCGAGCATATCCATAATCAGTCCACGCATGGCCTTGATACGAACCAGCGAACGATCAATCATGCTCATGTATTCGGTAATATTTTCACCTGCTTGCTTTTCTTTCATAATTTCAAGATAACCTTCCACAGCATTCAATGGCGATTTTAGTTCGTGTGATAGAACCGACAAAAAACGAAACCGAATCTGCCGTCCTTCTTCCTTCATCTTGCGAGTCATTCGCATGAGAAACAAGTGCTTACTAATGTTCTCAATTGCGGACTTAACTTCGTCAGGAGTAAAAGGTTTTGGAATGAAATTATAGGCACCGAGGGTTGTTGCCTTAACTGCAATTTCCAGCGAAGCATAAGATGTTATCATCATTACAGCAATATCAAGCGACATTTTGTTAATTTTCTCGAGCACTTCAATGCCTTGTATCCCTGGAAGTTTATTGTCCAATAAAATAATATCAATTTCATGGTGTGTAATCATATTAAGTGCCGATTCTCCGGTTTCAGCATCCATCACTTCAAAAGAAAAATCTTCATCCATAAATGGAAAACCCACTGTATAATTTTTCAGAACACGTTGAACACCTGACCTTATTCCAGGCTCATCATCCACTACTAAAACCTTTAACTTTTCCATAACAATGTGGTTATAATTTCAGGAGTCGCTTAATTTCTCTATGGAGCTGGTCGCTTCGAATTCCTTTTTCAATAAATAAATCCGCTTTGATCCATTTTTTGTCTTCCTTTGTTTCTACTCTGAAGTTAATTCCTCTTTCGGCTGCTACTGCAGAAGCAATAATCACCGGAAGCCGGGGTTGTTGTTTCTTGATTTTGTAGGCCAGAACAAAGCCTGCATCCTGGGTTTCCATCATCAAATCAAGAATGGCCAAATCAGGCTTCTCTTCGAGTGCTTTCTCAGCTTCTTTCATATTCTCAGCAGTTATCACATCAAACCCGAAGTTTTCAATATGGTACTTCATTTGAAATAAATAATCTGGGTCATCATCGACAATCAATATCATTTTCTTTATTCTCGACATTGCTTCTGTTTTTGACATCATCGAACTGTTTTTTTAGGTAATTGAATAATAAAACGGGTTCCTACAAACCCTTTTGTTCTGTCTGTGTTTGATTCTACATCTATTTTGCCTCTGTGCATTTTTACGATACCATAAACCAATGGAAGTCCCATACCAGTTCCTTTTCCAATAGGTTTTGTTGTATAAAAAGGCGTAAAAATTTTATCCATATTTTCTTTACTGATACCACATCCTTCATCGACTACAGTAATGGTGAAATCAGTCATTAAGTCATGAATTATCAGGCTTAACTTTCCCCCATCGGGCATGGCATCTATGGCATTTTTTTCAAGATTGGTAAGAACCTGTCCCATTTGGTCCTTATCAATTTCTACATTCAGCACTTCTTTATCGGAAAGCACTTCAAAGTTTACATTCTCCGGAACAATTACAGACTGAATACTGCGTTTGCAAAAAGCTACAATATTGGTTTCCTCAGGATTGATTTGATTTTTTCTGGCAAAATTCAACAATCCTCCCACGATATTTTTACATCTTTCTGCCTGTTCAGCAATAAGGTTTAGATCAGAATTAAGTGACTCATCATGAGCCATTTCCTCTTTTAATATATTGCTATACATCAAAATAACACCCAGAGGATTATTTAATTCATGTGCAATTCCTGCAGATAATTGCCCCATAGTGGCCAGCTTTTCAGTTTGTTTCAGTGCCAGCCGGGCAGAGGCCAGTTTTTCACTGGAAATATTCAGGTTGATAATCGTCGTGTGCATTTGTTCAATTGTATAGGGAAGACACATCTCTGTTTCGGCATATCCATTCACAATTGCGATGGCATGTTCACGACAAGTATCATAGCCACAAGCACGGCAATTAAGCTGGTCTTTAAGCTCTTTTTTACCCATCCCTAGCAAAACACAGCTAATTTCTTCTTCACCGGGTTTTGATAAATCAAGTTCATTGGGTCTAAAACTGCGGGTTAAATCTAGATCTGAGAATTCTTTTATGTTTTGATCCCATTGGGAGATTTCGAGCCTGATTAGTTTCTTTTCTGTGTATTCTGTTACTTTTTTCGCTCTTGAAAAACGACTGCCGTTTTTTGACATCCCAGGCCCCATGATACAACCTTCACAACACAATAACTCAAGATCTTGTCCTTTCAGATTTCCTTTTTCAAACTCAGTAATCGCATCTATAAAATCCCTATGACCGTTGGCTACCAACACTTTACTATCAGTAATATCAACCTTATGCTCAATGTTACTAAGTAGGCCATGACTGATAGGGAAAATCGATCCTTTACCTGCAAACGGGGCATCAAAATCATCAGAATTTATTGATTCAGCTGTAATCTTCTCAATCTCAAAAAGAGAACGTAATTCACTAAAAGTAATGACGAATTCTAGTTCGCTAGCTTCACCCTTTTTGGCAATACAAGGGCCAATGAACACAATTTTATTTTTGTTTCCATATTTCTTTTTTATAACCCTTCCCATAGCCACCATAGGTGAAACAACCGGAGTTAAACAGGAAGTGAGATGCGCATGATGTTTTTCAATGCATGCTACTACTGCAGGACAATCAGAGGAGATATACGTTTTGCCATCCGGCTTATTTTTTAATTTTTTGTATTCACGAGCAACCAGATCAGCACCAAAAGCTACTTCAAATACTTTACTAAAACCAAGTGATTTGAGCATTCCGACAAAAGTTTGGTAATCGTCCAATTCCGTAAACTCGGCTGGAAAGCTAGGGGCGACAGCGGCAAATACCACCCCATCACCGGCAAGTAGTTTTCTGATTTCATTAATCTGATTATTAAACGTTTTAGCTCCCTGACTGCACACACGCACACAGTTTCCACAGGCAATACAACGTTCTGGCATTACTTCTGCCTGTCCATTGATGATTTTAATGGCTTTAACAGGACATTCTCTCACACAGGTATAGCAAACACGGCAGCGATTTTTTACCGTGTAAACTAAGATTTCCTTATTTCCTGTTGTCGTCATCATTGTTTTAGGGTTCGTGTCTGATAAAATGCTTATGAATCAATTCTTTTTCTTAATCATAAAAATCAAATCATTACATCTCTTTTCTGATAATGGGTATGCAATAACTCATGACTTTTATGTCCAAGAGGTTCGCCTAAGAAATTCTGATAGAGCTCAATAATTTCCGGGTTTTTATGCGACACTTTCAAGGTTTCTTTTTTGTCAATGTCATACAAGGTTTTCATCCGTTGGGCCAACTGTTTGTCATCAGTTCCAATGTGCTGCCCTCCACCACCAATACAACCACCGGGACAAGCCATTATTTCAATAAATTGAATATCCTTACGTCCTGCACGAATTTCATCAAGCAAGACTTTGGCATTAGCCATTCCGTTGACAACAGCCACACCAAGTTCCAAATCACTTATTTTAATTTGAGTTTCTTTTCTTTTTTCAAAACCTCTGACTTGGGGAATAGTAAAATTCACTAATTCTTTACCCGTCAGTTTAAAATGCGCTGTGCGAATAGCTGCTTCCATAACACCACCTGAGGCACCAAACATTTTTCCGGCACTGCTACGAAATCCTAATGGGGAATCCGTAACTTCCGGGTCGATATTAAACATATCCACACCATAGAGTTTCAAAAATTTGGTCAACTCACGGGTAGTTAAAACGGCATCAACATCTGAGATTCCTTTGTGGACCATTTCTTCACGTTGGGCCTCAAATTTCTTGGCTGTACAAGGCATGATAGCAACCATGTAAATATCTTCCGGATTGATACCTTGCTTTTCAGCAAAATACGTTTTTACAACGGCCCCCATCATTTGCTGTGGCGATTTACATGTTGACAAATTGGGAATCAAATCAGAATAAAATTCTTCTGCATATTTTACCCAACCCGGGCAGCAACTGGTAATCATTGGCAAAGTTTCTTCATTGGTTATCCGACGAATGAGCTCAGCTGATTCTTCCATAATGGTAAGATCTGCAGCAAATGAGGAATCAAAAATAAAATCAAATCCTACTTTGCGAAGAGCTGCATTTAAGATCCCATTATTATCCATACCAGGTTCTAAACCAATCTCTTCAGACATGGAAACGCTTATGGATGGAGCGTACTGAACTACCACTGTTTTATTTTGATCGTTGATGGCGGATTGAATTTCAGCAAAATGATTTTTTTCAGTTAACGCTCCTGTCGGACAAACCATAATGCATTGCCCACAATTAATGCAACTTGAAGTATTGAGCCCCTGATTGAAAGAGGTTCCTATAAACGCTTTATTACCACGGTTAATAAAATCAATGCATGATACTCCCATAACTTCTTCACAAATGGTAACGCAACGGCCACAAAGAATACACTTTTCAGGATCTCTTACAATAGAAGCACTTGATAAATCCAATTTTTCTTTATTCTTTTTCCCGCGAATTCGTCTTTCTCTGACATGATGTTCTTCGCTTAAGTTTTGAAGTTCGCAATTCTTATCACGAACACAGTAAAGACAATCATCAGGATGGTTCGAAAGCAACAGTTCGATGATAGTTTTTCGGGCTTCAACCACTCGCTGACTATGCGTTTTAATTTCCATACCCGGAGCAGCAGGAAAAGAACAGGAAGTAATCAGCTTCCCGCTCTTCATGTCTTCCACAATACACATTCGGCAAGCTCCGGTAGGCATAGATTCTTTGAGATGACAAAGTGTTGGTACTTTAATTCCATTTCGCTTCAATACATCCAGAATAGTTTCTCCCTGTTCTGCAGAGCATTCTTTGTTGTTTATGTTGATGGTATAATTCATTTCAAAATACTTTTTCAGGAAATAACTATTGCATCAAATTTGCAGACATCATAACAAGAACCACAACTGATACATTTTTCGTTGACTATAAAATGAGGTGATTTTCGGCTTCCGATAATGGCATTTGTAGGGCATTTTTTTGAGCATACAGTACATCCTGTACATTTATCCACATTGATGGTAAAGGTCCGTAAATCGGTGCACACATTGGCGCGACATTTTCTTTCAAAAATATGTTCTTCATATTCTTCGCGGAACCATTTAATGGTACTTAACACCGGATTTGGGGCTGTTTGTCCCAAGCCACAAAGAGAGGTTTCTTTAATGATTTTTCCCAATTTTTCTAATTGAGTAACTCCTTTAATACGTTCAAGAGCCTCATTTTCATCTTCATGAACCGGTTTCTTAGTAATATTTTCCAAAATTTCGAGCATACGTCGGGTTCCTTCCCTACAGGGAATACATTTGCCGCAACTTTCGCGTTGAATAAAGTCCATAAAAAATTTGGCCACATCCACCATACAGGTATCTTCATCCATAACAACCAGTCCACCGGACCCCATCATGGCTCCAATACTCAGAAGCGAATCATAATCAACCTGAATATCTAGATTTTGTTCTGTAATACAACCACCAGAAGGACCACCAATTTGAACTGACTTGAATTTTTTATTGTTGGGAATTCCACCACCAATGCCAAAAATCACCTCTCTGATTGTGGTTCCCATTGGCACTTCTACCAAACCGGTCAAATTAACTTTTCCCGAAAGGGCAAAAACTTTTGTCCCCTTACTGTTTTCGGTTCCCATCAAATTGAAATCCGTGATGTGGTCGGGCATAATTGCTGGCAAACAAGACAGTGTTTCCACATTGTTGATGATTGTGGGTTTTCCAAACAACCCTTTAACAGCCGGGAACGGAGGACGTGGAATAGGCATACCCCGTTTGCCTTCAATACTTTTAATAAGAGCGGTTTCTTCACCACAAACAAAAGCCCCTGCTCCCATTTTCACCTTAATTTCAAAATCAATACCACTATTGAAGATATCTTTTCCGAGCAAACCATAATCTTTTGCCTGCTGAAGCGCTATCTTCAATCGCTTGATAGCCAAAGGATATTCAGCACGAATGTAAACGTAAGATTTTGTAGCACCTATACCATAAGCAGCAATCATCATCCCTTCGATTAGTCTGTGTGGATCACCTTCAATTACAGCTCGATCCATAAAAGCACCAGGATCACCTTCGTCAGCATTACAAATCAGATATTTTTGATCTGATTCAGTGTTATGAGCAAATTTCCATTTTGTACCTGTACGGAAACCTCCGCCACCACGACCACGCAGACCACTTTCCTCAACCAAATCACAAACCTCTTCCGAAGTATGCGAACCAATAGTTTTCAGATAAGAAACATAACCGCCATGTGCTATATATTCATCAATACTTACCGGATTTAACACGCCACAATTTTTCAACACAATACGGTGTTGTTTAGCAAAATAAGGATGTGCAGAATGAGCAACTACATCTTCCCAGCTTCTGCTTTCTTTTTCAGGATATTGATAAAGTTTTTCAATATTTTCAGGAAGTTCAAGATTCAGCACAGCATCGAGAAGCTGACCGGCTTTATCTTCTGTTACATGACTGAATGATACCCTGTTGTAACCGGGCATCTGTACATCCACTATGGGTTCTGCTGCACAAAGGCCAATGCATCCTACTTCAATGACTTCGGCATCGATATTATTGGTCATTAAATAATTCTTAATCCGTCCAAGAGTTTTACCTGCGCCTGCTCCCAGCCCACAGGTTCCCGCTCCCACATAAACTACAGGTTTTTCAACCTTTTTTCTTTGCAAAAGAGATAAGTTTTTTTCGCTTAGCGATACGCCTGTCAATTTGTTCAAGAGCAAGTCCGCATTCATTTCCATTGTTTCTAACATCATTATTGCTCCTTATTTTTATAGTCTTCGATAATTGCTTGAAGTGAATCAGGGGTAATTTTTGCAAAAAATTCACCATTTACTGTAATTACAGGAGCCAATCCGCAGGCACCAATACAAGCAACGACTTCAACACTAAATAAACCGTCACGGGTTGTTTCTCCGGCTTTTACTTTCAACTGCTTTTCCAACTCCTGCAGAACTGTAGCTGAACCCAAAACATGGCATGCAGTTCCACGGCATATCTGTATATGAAATTTACCTTTGGGCAGAAAACGAAATTGATTGTAAAATGTGGCAACGCCATAAATTTTACTCGAAGGCAGATTTAAATAAGACCCCACCTGAACTACTGATTCTTTAGACAAATAGCCTTCATTTTCCTGAATATCCTGCAAAATAGGAATCAAATTATCCCTTGAAGGTTCCTGATATTTCTCCAATATGTTTTTTATATTTCCCATTACTGTTTTCTAATTTTAAATTAGTCAACGACTCCAACAAGATTCTCAATAACAGGAAGCAACACATCGGCCCTGACCGGTTTTTTTACAAATGCGTTTACTGGGAGCCATACATTCTGATTATTTTCGTTGAGGTAATCAACACCAGAGTTCCCCGAAATCAAATCTTTCACAAGAATGACCCTTAAATCCGAATAATCGGGATTTAATCGAAATTCTCGAGCCATAGCCTGAACACCAGGTTTTGTTGTAATGAACACTTCTATTGAAGTTTGGATAACAATAGGAAGCCTATTCAGAAGCTTATCGGATAAAATCTCATGAGCCAACTCAAATCCCTCAAAATGTGTGGACATCATCACATCAAGAATGATTAAGTCGGGCATTTGTTTTCGAATTAATTCAAGTCCCTCCTGTTTACTGGTAGCAGAAGAAACATAGTAACCTTTGGCAGTTAAAACAGATTTGACCACATTGATAATATCAATATCATCATCAACGATCACGATTTTTTTTATTATTTCCATTTTTCCAAGTATTTAGGTGTTTTTCTGAATACAAAAATACTTTTATTGTGAAATATTTAACAGGAAGGATTTACCCTTTTGGAAGGAATAGAATTACTGTTTTTTTTATTCAAAACCAGTACTTTTAGGAAGGAGTTCCGGTAGCAATAGGAAGGTGCAGAAAGAAAGGAAAAATATCTATATAATTATCAGCTTTTTACGCAATGCGTAAGCCAATAAACCAATAGCACTTTTGCAACCCGTTTTAGCCAACATGTTAGATTTATGTCCGACTACAGTACGTTCGCTAATGTATAATGTTTCGGCAATCTCTTTATTGCTTAAGCCTTCAGCCAGCAATTGAAGAATTTCCTTTTCTCGGGCAGTAAACTGAATATCCTCCGAGTTATTTTTATCCTCACGGGAATTCAGTTTACGAGTAAAAAAATTGAACAACTCTTCAGAATAATAATTTCCTCCGCCAGCAACAGCAGTAATGGCCTTATGCAAGGTTTCCTTATCAATATTTTTCACTAAAAAACCTTTAACGCCCAGGTCAATCATACTCTGAACATAGTCATCATCAGTAAACATGGTCAAAGAAATTACTTTTAATCCCGGTTTTTCAGTCAAGGCTATTCTCGTAGCTTCCACACCAGTCATAACTGGCATTTCAATATCCATGAGTACAATATCACATTCTATTGTCCTAAGAAGTTTCAAAAACTCTTTTCCATTCGATGCCTCTCCTACAACCTCAACGTAATCGAGTTTACCTAAAACCATTTTCAATCCACTTCTAAAAATTTCGTGATCATCAACAATGATTATTTTTAATGTTTTACTCATGGTTTATTAACTTCAAAAGTTACAATTAACACAGTCAAATATACGATAGATTAAATTTCTTATCAGATTTCTATAACAATTTTAAATCCTTCGCCTTTAGCGCTTATAATTTCGCAAGTACCATTAATAGACTTAATTCGGCTAATGATACTTTTGAGACCAATACCTGTATTTTTATTGACCATCACTTCTTTGGAATCAAAACCAATACCGTTATCGGTAAAAGTCAGTAGGATATTTTCTCCATCCTGCTGCAAATGAATATTTGCTTTACGGGCATTAGCATGTTTTATGGTATTGGTTAGCAACTCACTAATCACCCTGAATAATATCATTTGCACATTTTTATCCAACTGTTCACTCAAGTTATCAGCATTAAATTCGACTTGAATTTTCCCTGCTTGATTAATTTTATTACAAAAAGCTTCTAATGCTTTGACTAATCCATATTTATGAATAACTCTCGGCATCAGGTTATTGGATATTTCCCGAATATTTCCCACCGCATCGTCCAACATTTTATTAATTTGATTCACAAATTCTTTCTTTTCTTCAGTACCAATATCAGACGAACCCAATTCATTTACATATAATTTTACAGTAGATAGTAAAGGGCCAATACCATCGTGCATATCTTTTGAGAAACGCTCACGCTCTTTTTCCTCAGTTTGAATTACAGCACTTAATACTTTCTGTTCCATTTCTTTACGACGGGCTAAATTCCTGGAAATACTCAAAATCACTTTAGTTCCATTAAATTCAATCACCCTACTATTGATTTCGACAGGAATAAAAACACCTTCCTTAGTTACATATTCTGAGTCAAAAAGGAAACCGCTCTCTCGAGTTACTAAAGAACGATTGGTTAAGAACAATTCCCCAAATTTAAGAGGCATTAAATCCAGAAAATTAATATTTAAAAGTTCATTTTTTGAATAACACAACAATTTTGCGGCCTGATTATTTACCTCAATAATATTTCCTTGCATATCAGTAACAAAAATTTCATCACTGCTATTCTCAAAAATTGTTTCAAAATTTTCTTCGCTGTGACGAAGCGCCTCTTTAGTATTGCGCAATTTTACATTACTTAAACGTATTGCATTCAGTAATCGATGTACGCGACGTGTGGTAGTAGAAAACATTAATACAATCAACAAAACCACCAAAATGCTTCCCAGGACGATTGAACTGAAGATTATTGAAGAAACCGGTACTTCTGTTAACTGCTTAGTGGGAACCACTACTACAATGTAATCACCCTGCTCATCAGCTATTGACGCAATCAAATATTTTATTTTATTAACCTGACTTTTATACTGGAATACTGAGCCCACATGTCGGGCAACATTGCGTTTCATTTCATCAGTTACAATTAACTTGTCTGGATTGACTGGTGAAACAACAAAATTTAAATGGCGATCCATAACAAAAGGAAAACCCGTTTTGAATAAAGTGAGTGTCTTCAGTGTGTTTCTTAAGCTGCCAATGCTTTTCTCCCGGTTTCCGACATAAAGCATCCCCACAATTTCCCCCCGAAACCAAATAGGCTTATAAGCCGTAATATACCATTCATTTACAACATATGCACGTCCATAATATGCTTGACCTTTTTCAACTGCTGCAACCACTTCAGATGAATTAGGGATATAAGTTCCAACTGCTCTTTGCCCGTCTTCAGAAAGTACATTTGTAGAAATACGCAAATACCCCGAATCAATTTTTTGAAAAACACTAGCTGTCCCTCCTACCAGTGAATGTACTTGATCTGGAAAAGTATTTGAATTAAGTAAGGACTTGCCTCCAAAAAGCATTGGTTTAATCAATACTTTATGCTTATTCAAGGTTAACTGATTAACCGCGGATATTGAAACCTTATTTATTGAAAAAGAAATCTTCTCATCTTTAAACAATTTATTGGCAACTTTTAAATTAGACTTTACCTTTTCCAGCTTCAAAACTTTTTCCAGTTCAAACATTTTTTTAATAGTATGCACTTCTAGCATCATATTCTTACCAGCAACATGATAAATAGAATTACCTGCAATACGAACCATAAAAAAAGTAAAAAGCACCAGCGACAAAATCAGTGCAATGAGAATAGGGTAAAAAAGCTGAAACTTTATATAAATATTGTTTTTTTTGTTCTTCATTTAACAGCTAACAGGTTTTAAAAAACAAAAATAACTTTTTTGGTTGGTTCAAAGGAACGGTTTGCTATAATTCATTGTTTAGAAAATGGAAAATAGAATTTTCATGTATTTTTGCGATATCAATAACATAATTAGATGGAACAACGTCTTTTCTATAATGAAAATATAATCGGGTCAGGCTTTGAATTAGACAAGGAAGAATCGGGGCATATTATTCGTGTACTTAGGATGAAACCCGGAGACGAAATGGATTTTACTGATGGAAAAGGTAATTTATTTCATTGCGTACTTTCCATCGACAATCCAAAAGCCTGTAAATTTGAAATTCTGAGTTCCGAACAGGGAAAAGATAAACGAGATTTCAATCTTCATATAGCCGTTGCACCTACCAAAAATATCAGTCGATATGAATGGTTTTTGGAAAAAGCTACAGAAATAGGTGTCGACACAATAACTCCCTTTTTTGCAAAACATTCCGAAAGAAAAATCATCAAAACAGATAGATTAGAAAGGGTAATAACTGCTGCAATGAAACAGTCATTAAAAACTTTTCATCCACTTTTGGAAGAGGAAATTTCCTTTTCCGAACTGGTGAAGCAACCTTTTGACGGACAAAAATTCATTGCCTATATTGATGAAAAAGTAACAACAGAGCTTTCTAAAACATATCAGCCAGGAAATAATGCAGTGATTCTGATAGGTCCTGAAGGAGGGTTTCACCCGGATGAAGTTGAACTTGCCAAAACGTATGGGTTTATTCCTGTGAAACTCGGTCCCTATAGGCTACGAACGGAAACAGCAGCTATTACAGCCTGTCATACTATTCAATTAGCAAATTATTAAGTTTGGATAACTATTATAAATAACAGTAACTTTTAAAAAAATGGAACAGTTTGATGTTATAATTATTGGTGGCGGGCCTGCAGGCTTACGTTGCGCCGAGGTGCTTCAAAATAATGACTTAAAAGTGCTCCTTTTAGAAAAGAAAAATGAAATAGGACCAAAAATATGTGCTGGTGGTGTGACAAAGGATTTTTTTAGAATATATACCCCACCCAAACAATTGATTGAATTTCAAAGTAACGTATGTAAAATTGCCCTCAACAATCATAATACAGATTATCAAAATAATGACCCTTTTCTTTTTAGTTTAAGCAGAAAAGAGCTTGGCCAGTGGCAGTTGTCGAGAATCAACTCACCCAACATAGCAATTCAAACGGGAAAGCAAGTAACTAAAATCGGATCTAATTTTATTGAAATAAACAGAGATACAGAGATTGGATTTAAATATCTGGTCGGAGCTGACGGTGCCAATTCCATTGTAAGGCGATACCTGAAGCTCCCTACAAAAAAACGTTTTGTTACACTACAGTATACTATCCAATCTGATAAAATGAAAGATTTCGAATTCTATTTCGATAAAAAATTCTTTGGAACCGGATATGCCTGGATATTTCCACACAATAATTATTATACCGTTGGCTGCGGATGTATTGCAGGAACCATTCATCCCAAAGAACTTAAAACCAATTTCCAGCTATGGTTAAATAAGATGGATATTGATCCTGGAAACACACCTATTGAAAGCTTCCCAATATTATTTGATTATCAAGGATTTGAATTTGGAAATATTTATCTTGCAGGCGAAGCAGCTGGTTTCACATCAGGGCTAAGCGGAGAAGGTATAGCACCGGCAATTTCTTCAGGTGCAGCTATAGCCGAGTTAATATTAGACAACAAATCGGAATTGGCGAGAAAGAAAATAAGTAATTTGATTCGAAATAAGAAAAATGAGGATCGCTATACCTCATTTTTTATGCAGTATGGAATACTTGGTGAAATACTCCTCATTTTATTAATTAAGCTTTTACGATTTTCTTCCGTCCAAAGATATGTTTGGAAACATTTCCCCTGATGGTTCCATATCATACAATTAATAAAATTTAAGTTCGATCTGTATCAATAAACCATATGGTTCATTACCTTTGTAAAAAAGGAGCAAATGCCGGAAGAATTCAATTTTGATAACATAAGACCTTACACCGAAGAAGAGGCCAAAGGTGCCATTCAGAGAATAACTCATCAGGATGAATTTCAGGCCATTCTTGATTATATATTTGATAAAAAGGAACACAACCTCTTGAAAAAAGAGGCTTCTGAGGCAAAAACAATTCATGAATTCCAAAAAGCCTTTATGGGGCCTCTTGTCAGAAATATTCAGAATAAAACAACTGATGGAGTTAGTGCTTCTGGTTTTGAGAATCTTAAAAATGTTGACCCAAGATTATTTATTGCCAATCACAGAGACATTACTCTTGATTCATCTATTCTGGCAAATCAAATGGTTGAACACGGTCTTGAAACCTGTGAGGTAACCTGGGGCGATAATCTTATGGTTTCACCTTTTGTAGTTGATTTTGGAAAGATAAACAGAATGATAACTGTTTTCCGTGAAGGTAGTCCAAGAGAAATGCTTGTAATGTCTCAGCGACTTTCTGCTTACATTAGGCACAGTATTTCTGAAAAGAAAAAATCAGTATGGATAGCACAAAGTAAGGGTCGCACAAAAGACGGAAATGACAAAACGGATATAGGAGTTCTGAAAATGCTCATGCTTTCGGGAAAAGATTCTTTACTCGAAAATATTAAAGAACTCAATATCACACCTGTAACCATATCATTTGAATGGGAACCTTGCGACACGTTAAAACTCAGAGAACTTTATATTTCAATTAAAGAAAAGTACATTAAAGAAAAAACTGAAGATCTGAACAGTATTATAGGTGGGATTACGGGACACAAAGGACACATTCACATTTCTATTGGAAACTCTATAAATACCATGTTAAATCATTACCATGAAAGTTTATCACAAAAAGATCTTCTTAAAGAAGTTTCGGGCTTAATTGATTTGGAAATATATCGCAGCTTTAAACTTTGGCCAACACATTATTATGCTTATGACCTATTGTTTAACACTACAAAGTTTAATAAAAACTATTCCGATCTAACAGCTAAACTATTTAACGAAAGAAAGGAAAAAGCGCTAAAAAAAATAGGAAATCAAATATCCGATTATAAAACTGCGGAAAGTATATTCTTAAAAATATATGCCAATCCGGTTATCAATAAAATTGACAACGGTTTTCTCGAATAGTATTCTATTCTTTCTTGTTTTTAGAGCGTATCATTACCTCCAGCATATCCCAAAGCTGAGATGGTATTTCTTCAAGCATATTGAACTCACCTGCACCCTGAAGCCATTCGCCTCCATCGATAGTAATCACTTCTCCATTAATGTATGCAGAAAAATCTGACATCAGATAGGCAGCAAGATTTGCCAGTTCCTGATGTTCGCCTACTCTTTTTAATGGCACTTTTTTTGAAATATCAAACTTATCCTTCAAATCACCAGGCAAAAGCCTGTCCCAGGCACCTTTGGTTGGAAACGGACCAGGAGCAATAGCGTTCATCCTGATATTGTATTTAGCCCATTCTACCGCCAATGAACGGGTCATAGCTAAAACACCGGCTTTTGCTGTAGCAGAAGGAACAACGTATGCACTTCCTGTAAATGCATATGTTGTAACAATATTAAGAACCGTTGCCTGAATTTTATTTTTTATCCAGTATTTTCCAAATGCCAGCGTACAGTTTTTACTTCCTTTTAATACAATATCAATCACAGTATCAAATGCATTGGCCGATAACCTTTCCGTAGGACTAATAAAATTTCCTGCAGCATTATTCAACAAACCGTTAACGGTTCCAAATGTTTTTATCGTTTCATCAAGCATTGCTTCAACCTCATCATACTTTCTTACATCGCAAGATAAAGGAAGTACCCTACCTCCGGTTTCGGCTTCCATCTCAGTAGCAGTAGCTTTTAATTTTTCCAGGTTCCGAGAAGTAATAACAACTTTTGCTCCCAGCTTTAAAAAATAAGTTGCCATTGCTTTACCCAAACCAGAGCCTCCACCTGTAACAACGATCACCTTGTCATTCAGCTCATTACCGTTAAACATCGGTTTACTGTATTGTTTGTCCATTAAAATATTTTTTAGGTTAATTTGAATTTTCTGAATGCATAATAATTCAGATTCTTTTGACTTCCTACAAAGTTAAACTTTTCTGAGATTTCAAAATTAATTTGAGTCTCAAACATTATTTAATCTTACAAAAAGTACAAAAGCTAAAACAAACTTCAAAAAATAAGACTGAAGAAATTAGAAAAAACTCTCTGCTAGTATTTTTTCGAATAATCATTATAGGTAATTGGAAGCTTTGTAAACTCGACAAAATAACTTCCAAGGTTATCAATATTGTTGTTATTTGCCACAAAAGTGTACTGAGTACTTCCCTGAAACCCTAAAGTGTCAACTGCGCTAATGGCTTTCCATGTAGAATCCTTAGGATCAATAATACCAAATAATGCCCTACCATCACTTAATACCTTAATTTGCCACACAGCACTATCTTGAAATGTAACATAAGCCATCTTATCGCCATATGTACTCAGATTGTAAATTAGTTGAAAAGTATCAGGAGGATTGACCACAGGATCTAAATAACTATATTGCTTTACAGCCGGATTAATCGGAGTTGTATTACACTGCCATGCCAGTAGTGAAATCAGCCCTGCCAAAACCAAACCAAGAATAATACTGCTTTTTGATTTCATTGAGAATAGAATTTAATAAACCACTACAAACCTTTTCCGTGACAGTTCTTGTACTTTTTACCACTTCCACAAGGACAAGGATCATTGCGTCCCACTCTTTTTTCTACTTTAACAGGCTGCGGTTTCACCCTTTCCTGAGTATCGGTGTTTGCCTGAGAAAGCATATCACCTCTGGCTTCCTGAATTTGTGAACGATCCAATCCCCTTGAAACAATCTTAGCTTCTTCAAAACGCGCCTGATTCGGATTAAAGATATCTGCACGTAATAAATATGAAACCACATCTTTATTAATCTTTTCAATCATTCTTTTAAAAAGATTAAACGACTCGAGTTTGTAGACCAACAGAGGGTCTTTTTGCTCGTATGATGCATTTTGAACCGATTGTTTCAATTCATCCATCTCGCGAAGCTGTTCTTTCCAGGCATCATCAATATTTGAAAGCACAATTCCTTTTTCAAAAGCCAAAGCTATTTCTTTACCCTTGGTATCAACAGAACGTTTTAGGTTTGCTATAACCTGAACATGTTTTTGACCGTCATAAAAAGGAATAGCGATGTTCTCATATTGCTTCTGATTTTCATAAACATCTTTAACAATGGGTAAAGTCTGTTCAATCAGCATCTCCCTCTTCAACATAAAGTTCTTATAAACATTCTCAAAAACAGTCTGAGTTAAATCTTCTGAGTTTGTTGTCAAAAATTCTTTTTCATCAACAGGAGCCTCTGTAGATAAGAAACGAAGCAGCTGAATTTGGAAACCTTCATAGTCCGAATTCTCTCTGTTCTCAGTTACGATCTGTTCACTCAAATCATACATCATATTAGAAATATCCACAGCGAGGCGCTCACCAAATAATGCATGATGACGACGTTTATAAATTACTTCACGCTGTGAGTTCATGATATCATCATATTCCAACAGTCGCTTACGAATACCGAAGTTATTTTCCTCAACTTTGCGTTGCGCACGTTCAATGGATTTGGTAATCATCGAATGTTGAATCACCTCCCCTTCTTTCAGACCTAAACGGTCCATAATTCCGGCTATTCTTCCGGAACCAAACATACGCATCAGGTCGTCTTCCAGAGAAACAAAGAACTGGGAACTACCCGGATCTCCCTGACGACCGGCACGACCACGCAACTGGCGGTCAACACGACGAGATTCATGTCTTTCGGTTCCAACAATAGCCAAACCACCGGCTTCTTTCACACCAGGTCCCAGCTTAATATCAGTACCACGGCCGGCCATATTGGTAGCAATCGTCACTTTTCCGGGCAAACCGGCTTCCTTAACAATCTGAGCTTCTTTAAAGTGCAGCTTAGCATTCAACACATTGTGATCGATATGTCGGCGGTTCATCATTTTACTGAGCAACTCTGAAGTTTCTACAGATGTAGTTCCCACCAAAACAGGACGCCCATCAGATACCAGCTTTTCTATTTCATCAATAACGGCATTATATTTTTCTCGTTTAGTTTTATAAACCAAATCTTCTCTGTCATCGCGAAGAATAGGCTTATTGGTAGGAACCACAACCACATCCAGCTTATAAATATCCCACAACTCAGAAGCTTCCGTTTCAGCTGTACCTGTCATACCAGCCAGCTTTTTGTACATCCTGAAGTAATTTTGCAGGGTAATCGTTGCATAAGTCTGGGTAGCTGCCTCAATTTTTACATTTTCCTTGGCCTCAATAGCCTGATGCAAACCGTCAGAATATCGACGGCCTTCCATAATACGGCCCGTTTGCTCATCAACAATCTTAATTTTATTGTCCATGATAACGTATTCCACATCTTTCTCAAACAAAGCGTAAGCCTTTAGCAACTGAATTACGGTATGAACACGTTCTGATTTTACAGAATAATCGGTAATCATGTCCGACTTCTTTTGCAAAAACTCTTTTTCAGGAAGTTCCAGCTTATCCAATTCTGCAACACGTTCACCGATATTCGGCAAAATAAAGAAGTCAGGATCATCGTATGACTTTGTCAACAGGTCGATACCTTTTTCCGTAAGATCAGCTGAATTATTTTTTTCATCCACAACAAAAAACAACTCGTCATCGATGATATGCATATTTTTTGCCTGCTCCTGAAGGTAATAACTTTCTGTTTTCTGCATCAATGCTTTGTTTCCTTCTTCACTAAGAAGTTTAATCAAAGCCTTATTTTTTGGGAGACCGCGATAAGCACGGAAAATCAAATCTCCGGCTTTTTTGGTATTTTCGTTTGAAGATTTATCAGCCAGTAGTTTCTTAGCTTCAGCCAGGATTTCAGATACCAATGTTCGTTGGGCTTTATGCAACTTATCCACATCTGTTTTCAGTACATCAAACTCATGTTCTTCGCCCCGGGGAGTCGGACCTGAAATAATCAATGGTGTACGGGCATCATCAATCAAAACAGAGTCGACCTCATCAACAATACTATAATAATGTTCACGTTGCACCATTTCGCTGGGCTCACCTGTCATGTTGTCACGCAGATAATCAAAACCAAACTCATTATTGGTTCCATAAGTAATATCGGCCAAATAGGCAGCTCTGCGTTCAGGCGAACTTGGTTCATGCTTGTCAATACAATCTACTTTCAAACCATGAAACATAAACAACATTCCCATCCATTCAGCATCACGTTTTGCCAAATAGTCGTTTACAGTAATAACATGGGTTCCCTTTCCAGGCAAAGCGTTCAGATAAACAGGCAAAGTTGCCACAAGAGTTTTGCCTTCACCAGTAGCCATCTCCGCAATTTTACCCTGATGCAAAACAATACCACCATAAAGCTGTACATCATAATGAACCATATCCCAGATTACCGTATTTCCACCGGCCATCCATTCATTTTTATAATACGCTTTATCTCCTCTAATGGTAACGTTATCAAGCTTTGAGGCAAGTTCCTTATCCCATTCTGTTGCTGTAACCTCAATTTCTTTATTATCCTTGAACAAGCGGGCTGTTTCCTTCATTACAGCAAAAGCTTCGGGAAGCAAGTCATCCAGAATATTTCTTGTTTTCTCGTAACTTTTAGTTTTCAGCTTATCAATTTGTTCATAAATTTTTTCTTTTTCCTGAATGTCAAGATCAGCATTCTCATCAATTTGCTGCTGTAATTCTTTTATCTCATTTTCCTCTTCAACAATATGTTCAGCAATTTTACTTCTAAAAGCAATAGTTTTGGAACGCAGTTCATCATTATTTAAAGTCTTAATCTCTTCGTATGCCTGCTTAACCTTATTGACAATTGGCATAATGCTTTTTCGATCGCGGGAAGCTTTATCGCCAATGAGTTTTTTAAATACAGAAATCATAATATTTTAACCTTGTGTGGTTGTCTAATCAATTATCGTACCTAAACGGTACGGTTCATATTTTTTGCAAAGGTATGAAAGCAAACCTATTTTTGTTTGCTTTTTTTATACTCTTGCATGTATAACGAAAATTTTTGCAGCGCATTATCCTGTGGCATTGGGGCCGGAGCCATTGCTATGGTTCCATCGGGATTGAGCAACACATAAGATGGAAAACCAATAACCTGATATTTTTCAGGCAACAAAATATCATTTCCTAAAAGCAAATAAGTAAACTTTCCATTCTCATTCTCATAAAGTTTCTGATATTCTGACAAATCATTACCTTTTATGATTGCAACAGGAACAAAATCAGATCCCAGCTTCTCCTGCATTTTTTCGATTTCATTCCACTGGTATACACATAAAGGACATTGAGTTTGGTAAAAAGCGAGCAACACAAACTTACCTTTCCAGTTTTTAAGGGAACTTTCATTTCCATCAAAATCAGGAAGGCTTAAATCAGGTGCCGGAGTTCCCGGAAGCAAATAGGTTAACTTATTAATCCAATTTACGGCAATTTTTCTGTTTTCGACATATTGACCTTTCTGGCTTATCTCTTTCAAAATATTTAATATAGCATATTGAAGATAAGGACTCTGATAAAACAGTTTTCTCATAAGTACCATTTCAGCCAATTGACGAACTCTGCCGTTTTGACTCAAAACCGGATCTTTTTTGAATAAATTATCCAGTTTTTTTAAGCTACGGGAAGAAATAGAATCTGCAATTTTATCAATCGTTACAGCTGATGCTGGTTGAACAATGAAATAATCGCGAAAAAAATCATCAAATAGCTGCGCATATTCTATATTCTGGTATAAAACCGGTTGTTCGGCAAAATACTTTCGGGCAAAAACCTGAACTGGATATTTTCGACTTCCCCATTCCAATGAAGCGATTGAATAACGTATATATTCTTTTAAAAAAAGACCAACTGATTTAGAAAACAGGCTGTCGACATTCTTTCTGAAATCATATACAAGCCTCTGATTATGATATTGATAAATATTTCTGTAATTGTTTTCAAGGAAATTATTATACAACATATTAAAACGATCCATATTTCCGGTCCGCTCATGATCATCAGCAGTCACATTTAGATTTAATGGACGGCTATCAAACACAGACCCTTTTACAGTTGTATCATTTACCACATCAACCTGATATTTTCCATCAGGAAATAAAAACAAATCACCCTTTTTCAGGTTCACATCCAACTGTGCATACACAGGATGGTCTGACTGAAAGTTTAACACATAATTCCCTTGCTCATCCGAACGAGTTGAGGCCAAAGTAACCTTCCACCGGGAAAAAGGATCGGCATTTACAACTATTCGAACCAAACTATAGGGTTTAAAACCAGAAAGTCTTCCTGAAACAGTTACATTTCCTGCATATGAATGCCCCCAATTAAAAAAGAATAACAACAAACCGAATAAATACTTTTTCATGGTTCTTTTAAGGTTCGGATAAGAAAAACAAAATTGAATAATGATTCGTATAACAGGTCTGAACGAATGTTAAGAAACCTATTTTAACAATGAATTCACCACAACTTCAGGAACCATATTACTAATGTCTCCGCCGTTACGATAAACATCTCTTACAATAGATGAAGAGATTGGAGTAAATTTAGGTTCGGTGAGCAGAAAAACTGTATCGAGCGATGGGTACAGCATCTTATTAACCTGCCCGATACCTCTTTCAAATTCAAAATCAGCGGCAGTTCTTAAGCCTCTTAAAATATATTGCGCTTCAACTTGCTTACAAAAATCTACTGTAAGCCCCTCGTAAGTCTGAACCTCAACAGCAGGTTCATTAACAAAAACTTCTCTGATCCAGTTCTGACGTTGTTCCAAAGAAAACATTTGCTGCTTTGAAGAGTTTACCCCAATTGCAACAATTATTTTATCAAATAAAGGAATAGCACGTTTCAAAATAGAAACATGTCCCAAAGTTATTGGATCAAAAGAACCCGGAAATAAAGCAATCTTTTTCATTTTCTTAAGTTATACTATTTAAAATGGGTCTTTCAGTTGAATATTTCACAAATTTCCACATTCAGGGCTTCACGCAATGATCGATAAGTTGTGGAAAGAGCTCCGGTACATTCTTCTTTATTCATCCATCGAACCAGAGTAATATCTTCTTCATTTTGTGGTATGGGCTCGCCTTCAAAAGAAGTTTCCATTAAAAACCAGTGAGTCTTTTTCAGATACCATTGTTCTGTAGTTTCAAAAATATGATAACTGGAAGGGAGAGAGCGAAGCACTTTTAAATCCTGAACACCTGTTTCTTCCTCAACTTCACGAACTGCACATTGACTTATAGTTTCTTTCTTTTCTTTCTTCCCCTTTGGGAGATCCCAACGATCCCAACGATTAATGAACAGCACTTTTTTATCACTATTTGTTACTACACCTCCAGCTGCCTCAACAAAACGGAAAATTTTTTGAAAATCTTTTTTCAATTGTTTTACATCATAACCAAAGAGCAGGATGTCTTTTCGCCTGTCTTCCTGTAGCCATCTGAATACAAAATCCCTGAGTTCTTTTGCATCAGTTACCTTAACATTTAATCCATCATTCATCTTATCAGGCTTAAAGGTGATCAAATGTTCATGAAAAAAAACCTTGTTCATCATGTCTAATTTCTTACAAAGATAACAGACATTTAGAACAAGGTAAAAATTTATTACAGCGAGTATTCTTTAAATATCAGTTTGTTTTCCTCAGAATAATTTTTGAGCCATCAATTTGATTCATTGTGTCCTGAAATTTGAAAAATTCTTCATTTTGGGTTGGAGGATAATTCCCTTTCATTACAGTTACCTCACGTACTAAAACTAATTTTCCGTTTTGCTCACTAACTTTGTAACTATAACTACCAAAATCGGTACTAATTTCTTTAGCTGACGGTAATTTGGCAACGGAATAACCTTCTGGCACCATCAAAATAACACTATCAATCCTACGGTTACTCCTTTTTATGACAAAATTGTACTTTCTATTTTTATCTCTAAAATCATTCTGACTATCATAATGAAACGGGTACAATTGCAGAAACATCAGGTTTCCCATAGTAGTAGCATATTTCGGTGAATTTATATCCATTGTTATTATTACTTCTGGAAGCTCATTGTTACTAGTATTTGCCTTTAACGAGTATTTTGACAAATTAAATGTTGGGAGATGAATCATTCTCAGAAGACTTTTCCGTTGCTTTTGGGCATCAAACTGAGTGTACGGAAACATCTGATCAAAATACATCCCTAGAGATCTTTGTTTTATCGAGAAATCAGCTGTTCCATCATCGAACAAAGTAACATCTGTATTCCTGCTTTGTATGTTCTGCAACAAACCATAAACGATGGTTCTAACCATTTCCGAAGTATCATTCTTAATAACCAAAACATCTCTATCATCTGTAAATGATCCTAAATATCCGGGAGGAATATTCTGATTGGTATTTTCAAGCCAAATGGTATCTCCATCATTAGGCACGCATAAAATGGCATGATTAAACTGATTGGATGGAAAATTTGTTAATATGGGAGGTGTATTCCTTCCTGCATAAACAAGTGTGTAATAAGATTTGATTCCTGCTACTTTCAAAATGCTCTTCATATAATTTGTCAGTGCTTTACAATCGCCATACGAAACGTCATCAACCTGACTCGCTTTCATAGGTTGCCAGCTCTGAATTCCCTTTGCAATTAAAACATAACGGACTTTATTCTGCATGTACCGATAAAGAGTATCCACTTTTTCACGCCATGTTTTTTTAGAGGCTGCGATATTTTTAATCTTTTCTACAGTCTCTTCAGAAAGTTCATCCCTGCCCTTATTTAACTCTTTAATGAAGGAAGCAAACTCATTCCAGTTTCGGGTTCCACCATTAAACCCTCCAATTTCAAATGAGACAGGAGCAAAATATACTACCGGGCTAACCTGACTTAAGTAAGGACTCATCGCCTCGTCTTCATAAGCCTTAATGTTACTTACATGAAGAGAATAAATTTTATCACTTCCAGTTTTTTCAATCTTTAGCGGAATATCTTTCTCATTTAAATAATAGCTTATTCCATCACTGGCATTGCCCTTGTCGGGAGTTATCAACTTAAAGGTTTCGCTTTGAATTGATACGTTATATGAGGGAACAACTCTCCATGAAGGCAGATTGATTGTTCCTGAATAATTGATTTCACATGAATATTCAACAGTATATGGGTAATGATCGTAATCAGGATCAATATACTTTATACGCTCATCGGTAAACAGCGACTCTGTGTCCCCAAGAACATCACTTATATCTGTATTCTTAAAAGTTTTAACTTTTTCGCCTGAAGCATTATAAAGGGTTCCTTTAATAGCAGAAACTGAACTGTACCGATAATATGGCTGAACGAAATAGCCATGTCTGCTACCAGACTTTTTTAATACTGTAATTACATAATGCAATGTTCTAACCGCACTTTTTTCACTCTTTCTTTCAAGAATATCTTCTTTCATCCGGATTACTGCGTCTGCATTTTTTAGCAATTCTTTAGGAATTTCATTTACAGGAAAGTTTATTTTTTTTCCAGCAAATGCACTCACAGCAGAAAAAAGAGTAACCAAGATAATGACGAAAGTTTTTTTCAAAGACACTTTAGTTTATTTTTATAATTGCTGGTTCTGATTCTTTAGCAATGGCTTGCATAAAAAGGCTTTTAATCAAAGGATAATCAGTTTCAGGGAACATGGTTTTATTAATTTTAAACTTATAGATTACACTTATACGATTCCCATTAGTAACTGCCTGAAACAGGAAACTAGCCCCATGATCGGGTAATGCATATTTTACTGACTGAGGAAGCTTCACTACTTTATGCCCTTCCGGTAAAGTTATAACAATGATGCCGGATCTTTCATAAGGGTAAATAAAATCTATAGGATAAAGCCTCTTATCCTGCTTAAATGGATTCTCAGTCATTCTATCCGGAATAAGATAAAGATATGCAAGACTATCCACAAGCATAGCCTGCCCTTTTATAGATTCAGTAATATTTTCGACTAAGTTACTCTGAACATTATTCAAGTCTTTTATGGTATCCTTTTCAATTGTTACATTACTGTTCGATGACATTAATTGATCGACGTATTCCTGATGTGAGGTATAAGTTTTATAGGCTTCTCTGAAATCCTCAGCATAATGTCCTATTCTTAACTTTGTTTCTGTCCCTTCAAGTGTCAAATCATTTTTTAAGTTTAAAACATAAAAAACACTTTTCTTACTCACAGCATTATTAGTCAAATCAACCCACGATGTTTCATCTTTACTTTTTATGAGTCTTCCTTTTCCGTTCAAACATCTTTCTGCCAAAAAAGGAAAAGGAATATTTTTATCTGTGCCATCAACTACATAAAAATTCTCTCCTACTTTAACATATCCGACAACATAATTCAGATTGTAAAAGGTAGGATTAAACATTGATAGCTGTCCCTCATCTCTGGTTCTCATAACAATCGGATAAGTTTCCAGTCCAGCTGCACGTAAAATATTAATAAGTGACAAGTTAATGTCTGCCGAATTTCCCTCGGCTTTCTTAACTATCAGATATTTTAGCAATCCTGATTCTACACTCGACATGTCACTATTTCTTCCATTCCATTTTATTTTATGGACTCTTGCTAATGCTGCTTTAACTATATCTTCATCTGTTTTGTTTGTCTCTTTAATTGAGTCGGCAATTTGCCTGAAAAATGCCTTATTCGACTTAAGAGACTCGCCGAAATATTTTGAGTAAAGGTAGAGTTGAGCTACTTTATCCCAAGTGGTTGCAAATTCAATAGTTGGTCTCCCGGGAATAAAAATTCTTTGTATATCAAACTCAAAATGAGCCATGTATGTTTTTTTAGCTCCCATAAACGGTTCTGACTGAAATGCCGGAACATTTGTTATTACCCAACGGCCGGGTTCAACAATATTAAACGGAATAATGCCAAAATAATTTTTCTTATAGGTAATGGTCGAACTTGAACCCACAACCAACTCGGCATACTTAACTGGTATCGTACTTTGAAAATAAAATGATGGGGGCAAAAAATCATAACTTACTTCAATATCAATAACTGACCCAACCTTAACATTCGGCATAGTTACCTTAGTAATGTAAATCCCATTATACAACTCCTGATTGAATATTGATTTGTTTGACAATTTGTCGGCAACAATTTTTCCATCCAACAGGTTGAATGTTTTCCCTCTTACATTTGAGCGAGCTAGTGAACGAAAAGTGCGGTTTCCCCATTCTAACCCCTCTTTAGTTAGAATTTTTATGCGGGTTGTTTCCACATACATAAAACGTTGTGCATCAAAATTTCCATATACACATAATATTAATGCTGAAGCAGTTGTATCTTCCGGATAAACTTTCATTTCAAGATCCTCCATCGAAGGTTTTCCAAACTTAATGGGTTCCTTTTGGGCATAAGAAGAGAAACTTAATCCCACAAAAAAGGCTGCTAACATTAATCTTTTCATAAAGTATAGTGTAAAATTTTGGTTAAAGTTTTCTTTTGTATCAAGTTTGAAACAAATATAAAAATTCCTAAATGCCAATTTACGCTCTCGCGGAATTTTGATTTAAACTAAATAAGCAATTGACAAGAACATTCACAACTAAAGTTATAACTAATTCATCCATTATCACCTACTTCTTAATAATCAATTAAAACTTTTTCAGAAACTCCTATTCACTATTCTTTTATCTTTGCTGCCATGCAGGAAACTATTATTATTCTCGATTTCGGTTCCCAATACACTCAACTGATTGCCAGAAGAGTAAGAGAACTAAATGTTTATTGTGAAATACATCCTTACAATAAAATACCCACACTTAACAAGCACGTGAAAGGCGTTATCTTATCGGGCAGTCCTTATTCCGTAAGAGATGAAGAGGCACCAATCCCGGATTTAAGTCAAATTCGAAATAAATTTCCTTTGCTCGGTGTTTGTTATGGGGCACAGTTTTTAGCACAGAACAATGGTGGAGAGGTAATGCCGTCCAAATTAAGAGAATATGGCAGGGCAAACCTGAACTATATTGACCAGAATTGTCCATTAATTCAAGGGCTTTCTCAAAATAGCCAGGTGTGGATGTCGCATGGTGATACAATTTTGCAGTTACCTAATAATTTTCAGGTTATTGCCAGCACCGGAAGTGTAGAAGTTGCTGGATTTCAGGTCAGCGAAGAAAAAACCTATGGCATTCAGTTCCACCCTGAGGTTTACCATTCTTTAGAAGGAACCAAATTACTTAAGAATTTTGTAGTAAATATAGCTGGCTGTTCTCAAAGCTGGACACCTGACTCATTTATCGATACAACAATATCAAGCCTAAAAAGTCAATTAAGAAGCGACAAAGTAGTACTTGGACTTTCGGGTGGAGTTGATTCATCTGTCGCAGCAGTCTTACTGAATAAAGCAATTGGCAAAAATCTTTACTGTATTTTTGTAGATAACGGATTGCTCAGAAAAAACGAATTTCAAGAGGTTTTGCACTCCTATCAGGATATGGGGTTAAATGTTAAAGGTGTTGATGCTTCTGAACTTTTTTACAGCGCTTTAAAAGGAATTTCTGATCCGGAACAAAAAAGAAAAGCTATAGGAAAAACTTTCATTGATGTTTTTGACAAGGAGGCTCATTTAATTCAGGATGTGAAATGGCTGGCCCAGGGAACAATTTATCCTGATGTAATTGAATCGGTTTCTGTAAACGGGCCATCAGCAACCATTAAATCTCATCACAATGTGGGCGGCCTACCTGACTATATGAAGCTGAAAATTGTGGAGCCTTTAAAAACTTTATTTAAAGATGAAGCCAGAAGATTGGGATATGCATTAGAAATGCCTGAAAACATTCTGAACCGACATCCTTTCCCTGGTCCGGGACTGGGAATCAGAATTTTGGGTGAAGTCACAACTGAAAAAGTGCACCTTTTACAAGAAGTTGATGATGTTTTTATAAGTAACCTTAAAAAAGAAGGTCTTTACAATGAGGTATGGCAGGCATTGGCCGTTTTACTTCCTGTACAATCAGTTGGTGTAATGGGTGATGAAAGAACTTACGAAAGCGTTGTGGCTTTGAGAGCAGTGAGTTCGAGTGATGGCATGACTGCCGACTGGTCGCATTTACCTTATGAATTTTTAGCTAAAGTTTCAAGCGAAATCATAAACAAAATAAAAGGAGTTAACAGGGTAGTTTACGACATCAGCTCCAAACCACCGGCAACAATTGAGTGGGAGTAAAACAATTTTTTGTTGGGTTGCAATAATTAGCTACTTTAGTTTACGTTTGTAAAATATAATAATTACCAAAGTTGTTTTTGAATATGAAAAAGTTTTTCGTTCTGATCATGTTGTTTGCTTCATTAACCTCAGTGGCTCAAACTATTAATATTCCTATCAGTACAAATATTCAAACCAGAGAAGGTAAACTATTTTATATTCATACGGTTCAAAAGGGGCAGACCGTTTACTCTATTTCAAAAGCTTATAACATTTCTATTGCCCAGCTTTATCAATTCAATCCTCACGCAAGGAATGGAATTCAAATCGGACAACAGCTTACAATCCCTGACAACAACCAGCCAAATTCAGGAAGTACAACTACAATAACCAGCCTTCAAAACAATAAACCAAAGGAAGTTACTCTGAAAAGTTTTGATTTTTTCTATCACGTTGCCGCTCCTGGAGAAAGTATAGCTCATGTGTCTTCAATATATCTGGTTCCTGAAAAGTATATTTTACTGGCTAATCCGGGTTTAAAAGGCCCGCTTAAAGAAGGGCAATATATTAAGATCCCGGTTGAGGATGCTTACAAAATTCTTGATGCTGAAGCTAATGGAACAACAGCAACAACTAATTCCAATATCTCTAACACCGTTACTCATATTAAGGTGCCTGCCCCCCCAAAACCTAAACCTGTTAAAACAACTTTTAAACTTCCAGAAAGTTCATCAACTCAGGCGAAACAAAATAGTTCAACTGCACAAACACAAACCGAAGTCCCATTCATCAAAAACTATCAGCATGTGGTGATCCCCGGAGAAACAATGCAAAGCATCGCTAAAAAGTATGACATTACTGTAAGCGAACTAAAATCTGTTAATCCCGGTCTTGTAATGATTCTGCAAGGACAACGGTTGCGATTACCCACAAATGCTAAGGTACCCGGATACCAACCTACTACACCGGCAAAAATTAATCCCGCTATAAGCGATCAGGTTCAAACTACAAAGAGTAAGAAAAAAAATAACAAACCTACTGTTCAAGATGTAAACTCAAATCAGTTCATTCAACACACAGTTAAAAAAGGAGAAACCTTATATAGCATCTCCAGAAAATACGGGATCAGTTTAAACGACCTCTATAAAGAGAATAAAAATCTCACAACAAATATCAAGGTCGGTCAGGTTATTCTGATTCCAAAAAAAAAAATGAATGAACCTTATGTGTTTTTTACACCCGAATCAAATACACGCTTAAAAAAAATTGCCCGTCTTTATAAAATTGATTTTGATTTATTAAAACAACAAAATCCTACAATGGGCAACAGGGTTCAACCCGGCGAAATCGTTAAAATTCCTGTAGAAACATTTAACTCAGAAAAAGCTCCTCTCTCTCCAGGGAAAGAAGAAATGGTTCAAACAAAAACCGAACAAAAGCCTCAGCAGGAGAGTACTCTTGGATGCACTCCCATACCCCACACAGCAGAATTTAAAGTTGCTTTGATGGTTCCCCTTTACTTAAATCTTTCAGACAGCATCAATCCGGCACAGTTTTTAATGCAGGATCAGAAAAACTATGCTCCTTTTGCTTTTATCAAATTCCTGCAAGGTGGATTACTGGCCACTGAATTAATGAAACAACAGGGAATGGATGTTCAGTTGTATGTTTTTGATGTGGATCAGCAACTTTCTAAAACTGATAGTGTTCTTTTAAATCCTGAGCTAAAAAATATGAACCTGATCATTGGTCCTTTTTATAGTAGACCATTTAGCATGGTTTCTGCATTTGCATCCGCAAACGGAATCCCGATTATTAATCCTTTAACCATTCGTAATGAAGTATTAGATCAGGATCATAGCGTAGTAAAGGTACAACCCGGTACTAAGTATCAATTACCCATTATCCGAAAATATATTCAGGAAAATCAGGATCTTGATAAAATCTTCGTAATTCATCAGGGAAATATAACTGACGATTCTATTAGCTTTGCAATAAGCGATACAATATCAAAAATACTTCCCCAACAGGTTAAATTTTCAAATACAGAGTTAGCCAACCTGGGAGTAGCTGTTAACCAGCGTGAAAAAGAAAAAGCGCGTCAGGACTTTTTAAAATTAATGGCTGCGGATCCGAACCATGAGATTTATCCGGCCGATACCGTTTTACCTCCCGTTGTAACAACACTTACAGATACATTACAGCCCTACGTCTTTGAAAACACCACTATTTTCCCCGACTCGCTGAAATTATTCAACACTGACAGTACAACCTTTTCAAATCAGCTGATCAATATAAATTATGATGCCGACAGTTTGCATCCGTTCGTAAACAATGCATCAGTACTCAGAAAGAATCTTGTTATCGTATACGGAACCAGCAAAGCTTTTGTGATGGATGTTATGAACCGGTTAAATGTAATTCGCGATACTTTCAACATAAGGCTTATCGGCATGCCCTATTGGGAAGACTTTACCGAAATGGATTACAACCAAATGAATAATCTAAAACTGGTTTATCCATCAAGTTATTATGTGAACCATTCTGCCTCTGAAACCAAAGATATGGATAGTCTTTTTGTAAAGAAGTTCGGCAGTCTTCCTGAGAAATTTGGTAACCTGGGTTTCGATATTACCTACTATTTTCTGAACACTTTATATTATATGGGAAATCAGGTAACAACCTGTGCTCCAAATTATCCCTACAGTGGAATCAGTTCTCATTTTGAATTAAAACCCGAAGGAGCTAATGGAAATCTTGAAAATTCATTCTGGTATCTACTTCAGATTAAAAACATGCAGCTCTACAATATTTCCAACCCCGGATTTATGAACCATCCATCACCGCTGCTTCCTGAGAACCATACTCAACAGTAAATATTTTGTTTTATAAGGGTCTAACCCTGTCAAAATCAATTTTTTTGTATATTTGAGTTTGAAGAAGGATCGTTAAGTATTTTAAGAAAACACGGATACTTATTTTATAATAACATATTCCATGTTTAGTGATTCATATTCAAAAAATATATGTTACAAATTTTTGAGATCATTTATCAGTTTCCAAATTCACATTAAATTTTATGTAAAATGAGTACACATTTTTACCCCTCTTTTGCAAAAAAATTCTTGTCAGTCCTGTTATTTTTTACTGTAGGAATCATTTATGCACAAGACAGCTATGTTTTGTATGGAATAAACAACATTCCTCAAAGCACTTATCTGAATCCTGCCACCAATCCTAATGCAAATTTCTTTATTGGTTTCCCAGCACTTTCGCAAGTTCAGGTTGGAGCAGCCAACTCATTAGGAGCCTTCAATGACATTGTTCACAAAAAAGCCGGAACAGATTCAATTTACCTCGATCTATCGAGCCTGATCGGCAGCACGAACAAACTACATTTTCTCGGTGTTAACTTTAATCAGGATTTACTTTTTGCCGGTTTCAGAGCCAACAAAGCATTTATCACTTTCGGTGTAAGGCAACGTCTGATGGTTCAGATGCTGATAAGTAACGATCTGCTTAAATTGATAGATAATGCTGATGCACTGAACAGCAATGCACAATATGATCTGAGCAATACTGTTTTAAATGAAAATCATTTTCTTGATTACCACATTGGCGCTTCCCTTCCAATTACAGATAAAATACGTGCAGGTGCCAGATTACATATATTCCAGGGGTTATCAAATATTCACACTGTAAACAACAAACTAAATTTCTCCACAACCAGCACAAACAACGACTTTGAGTTATACGCCAATACAGATCTAACAATCAACACATCAGGCTTACCAGACAGTTTGGGATTTGAACCCGATTACATGTTAAACTTTCAGAATTTTGGATTTGGAATTGATTTAGGAGTTGAAGTTCAGGTTAACAAGCAACTCAAAGTAAGTGCCAGTTTGCTTGACATGGGAAAAATCAACTACAAAGCATACAATCAGAATTTTTCCAGCAAGGCAAACAATGTTACAATTAACTCCAATACTTTCGATTTTCAAAATGGGAACACTGTCGAATCTTTTGCCGATTCAATAAAGCAATACCTTAACTTCCAGCAAACCTCAGCGAGTTATTCAGCTTCGCTACCGATGAGATTAATGGTTGCTGCTGATTATTTCACAAAGAACCAGCAAAATCAATTCTCATTTTTATTCTCAGGAAGATTCTATGAAAATTATTTTATGTATGCTTCTGCTCTGAGCTACAGTCGGAACTTCTCTAAACATGTAACCTTTAAAGCCAGTTACACATACATGAAAGAGTCGCCTTTTAACGTTGGAGCAGCCCTTTCATTCCAGTTCAGGCCATTACAGGTTTACATCTATTCCGACAATATTTTTGGTGTGCAATGGGATAGATCAAGATTTGTTCAGGCAGGTTTTGGAATTAACTTTGTGTTCCCTCCAAAAGATCAAAACACTACAAAAGATAATCCGGGAAATTAGTTCTTAGAAAGTAATTCGATGAACCCCAAGGGGAAAATCCTGTTCCAGATGGTGCAGGATTTTTTCATAATCTTCAGGCCGGTTAACAAAATCCAAAGAATTTGTGTCCATAATCAAAATGCGCATGTCGTTACGCTGTTTGATAAACTCGAGATAGCCTTCCTGAATTTTGTTCAGATAATCGTCCTGTATATCCTGTTCATAAGGACGGCCTCTCATTTTAATATTGGTCTGAAGCCGATGAGTATCTACATAAAGATAAACCATTAAATCGGGTTTTGGCAATTGCTGAAAAATAATGTTAAAGAAGTTGGTATACAACTTATATTCATCATCCGGCAAATTCTTTTTGGCAAAGATCAATGACTTTACAATAAAATAATCGCTGATTGTAAACGACTTAAACAGATCCATTGTACCCAACTGGTTCTTCAGTTGATGATAACGGGCTGCCATAAACGACATTTCCAGTGGAAAAGCATACTTATCAGGCTCCTGATAAAATTTTGGGAGAAAGGAATTCTCCTCAAATTGTTCCAGAATAAGCTGGGCGTTAAAATCAGCAGCGATTTTGTTTGCCAAAGAAGTTTTTCCGGCTCCAATATTTCCTTCAATCGCTATAAAATTATATTTCATAAAACCGCCCGATTGTTTAATTTCCAAACTTTTCCTTTATCATCACAAGCCTCAAACAACTGCTTCTGATTCAGTCTTAAACCAGGATGTGTAAAATCCGAAGCCAGTTCAACCAATGGCATCAAGGTAAATCTTCTGTACTGAATTTGAGGATGCGGAATTTGTAATCTTTCATCAGCAAAAATAATATCTCCATAATACAAGATATCGATATCAATTATACGCGATTCATAACCCATCATTACCTTCTGCTTTCTTCCGAGTTTTTGTTCAATTCCTTTACATTTTTCCAAAAGCAACAAAGGCTCAAGTTCAGTTTGTAATATTACAACCTGATTCACAAAAGCAACCTCAGCAGCAAAACCCCAGGGTTCTGACTCATAAACACAAGACATATAATCAATAGGTGATATATCTCTGTTTATCAGCTCCTTTACTTTATCCAGATAAACTTCTCTTGGTTCAATATTACTCCCCAGCAACAAAAAAACAGTCTCTTTTTTTGCCATTGGGCAAAGTTAGAAAAAAGCCTAAAGTATGAAAGAGGAATGTTGTAATTTGGAAAAAATACAAAAAGAAAAAAGCGTAATCTTTTTAAAGATTGTTTTCTGAATACAACCTTTTCATCAGCGAAATAATTTTTTTACTGTATTGTTTGTCAGATGCCCAACGACCACTTAAGTCATCAATATTTTTCACAACGCCTCTACGAACCAGACTAAACCTTTTGTCCACAATCTGGTGGTTAATCTTTTCAGTAGAAGCATACGCTTTTAAGTGTTGAATGTGTGCCCTTATTCCTATTCTGATGTTTGAAAAAGAAAGTCCCTGAGCCCCCTTTCTGGTTACTCCAAGTCCACAAAAATTATGCTGACCCGGTTTTACATCACCGTTAAACTGCATAAATCCTGTTTCCAGGCACATCTGACTAAAAGCTACATCAGCATTTACACCTTCGTGCCTGGCTTCTTGTATATAAATAGAAGCTATCTCATCCGCCTTGAGCGGTTGAATTTTAGCATTATTACTTTCCAAAAACTGCGCAAGGTCCTTTGCCGTTAATCTTCCTTTTCCCATAATGGATGGTATCTTAAATGTCTTTTTACTAACTGTAAAAACAGGAATCTTAACAAAATAATCAAAAGGTTTAGCCAAAGGAAAAAATTCATTCTGAATAAGAACCAGATTCTTTAGATTTGGCTGCTTAAGAATTACCGGAATAACATTGTTGGATTCTTCTGAAAAAATCCCCTTCCCTGTTAACATGACAAAAAACAAAATCATGAAAACCCTTACTATGCGATTGTTTTTTGATATGAAACCGGAATTTTTTATCATACTCTAAAGATGCACCGACTGCGCGAAAAAAAAACATTTTATACTTTATAATTTTAAACACATATTTGTTAATATTGTAATAGAAAACCAATAATAAGCCAAATGGATAGAAAATGAATTGGTTACATATTTTTCACACCTAATGAACACAAATATTTTACATAATTAAACTATAACAGGTTATGAAACAATTTTTTAAGTTTATGTTCGCCTCCTTTGCAGGCATGGTACTTACACTAATCGTATTGCTGATCATTTTTGCAGGAATGATGGCTTCATTAGCAAGCATTGCCAGTAAAGATGAAGTTACAATTGATCCGCACACAGTTTTGTACATTAACTGGAAAACGCCAATTCTTGATAGAGGCAACCAGAACCCTTTGGCAAATTTCAACTTCAACACCATGAAGTCAGAAAAGCCCGTTGGTCTGAACACTATACTCAGTAATCTTGACAAAGCTATTAAGGACCCGAATATTGCAGGTATTTACCTGAATATGGAGTCAGTTCCTGCCGGGCTGGCAACTACAGAAGAAATCAGAGATAAGCTGCTTGAGTTCAAAAAGTCAGGCAAGTTTATTGTGAGCTTTGCCAACAACTACGACCAAAAAGCTTATTATCTGGCAAGTTTGTCCAACAAAATTTTTGTTAATCCTCAAGGAACAGTTTTATTGAAAGGCCTATCAGCCCAAGTAATGTTTTATAAGAACCTGATGGATAAATTAGACATTAAGGCACAGATTATTCGAGGACCAAACAACAAATTCAAAAGTGCTGTTGAACCTTTCTTATATGACAAGATGAGTGCTGCCAATAAAGAACAAATGCAGGTTTTGCTTCAATCTTTCTGGGGGAAAATATTAGACGCACTTTCAGAAAGTCGAGGTGTTTCACTAAAAGAGCTCAATCTGCTGGCTGATAACCTGACTATTTCCAATGCCAAAGAAGCCGAAAAATATCACCTGGTTGATCAGGCTGCCTATCGCGATGAAGTCATCGACAGTCTAAAAAAGTATACTGATGTACCAATGGATGAAAATCTAAACATGATTAGTTTTTCTAAATATGCCAAAGTAAAACTAAGCGATAAGCAAGAAAAAATCAGCCGCAATAAAATTGCTGTTATTTACGCTCTTGGCGAAATCGTTCAGGGAAAAGGTAACGATAACACTATTGGATCCAGCACATTAGCACAAGCCATTAAAGAAGCACGTTTAGACAAAAATGTTAAAGCAATTGTGATGCGTGTTAACTCACCGGGAGGTGATGCCCTGGCCTCTGATATTATTCGACGCGAAGTTGAATTGGCAGGAAAAGCCAAACCCTTTATTGTTTCGATGGGCGACCTGGCTGCTTCCGGTGGTTACTGGATTTCCACTAATGCCAATTATATTTTTGCAGATCCTACAACCATAACAGGATCTATCGGAGTTTTCGGAATTATACCCGATTTCCAGAAATTTATGAGCAACAAACTTGGTATTACTTTCGATAAAGTAATGACAAATAAAAATGCAGACTTTATTGATGTAATGGCTCCTATGAGCGACCTGCAAAAAGAAAGATTAAATCAAAGCATTACCGGTATTTATAACGACTTCACAGCATTGGTTGCCCGAACAAGACACTTAAAACAGACTTATGTTGATAGTATTGCCAAAGGCCGGGTTTGGTCAGGAACCGATGCAATTAAGTTAGGATTGGTTGATAAATTAGGAGGACTTCAGGATGCAATTGCTTATGCTTCGAAGAAAGCAGACCTTGGAGAAAATTACCGTATTGTAAATTATCCTATTCGCAAAGACTTCTTCCAGCAATTGGTGGAAGAAATAAGCGGAGATGCCCAAACCAGAATTGTAAAAACTGCACTTGGCGACTGGAAAATTTACTGGGATCAAATGCAAACGGTACAAAAAATGAAAGGAGTTCAGGCAAGACTTCCCTTTGTGATGCAAATTCAGTAAGCCAAATAAAAAAGGACTGAGGTTTCAGTCCTTTTTTATTTGATTTCACCTATATTTGAACCCTTATTGAAATAATATATATCGCACAAAATGAAAGCACATACAGCCAGCCTTATTAACGCAATAGCACTCATAATTTTTGGTATTTGGGGATACTTTGGTTCTGTAAATCCATCCTATACTGCCTTTATCCCGGTTGTTGGAGGCTTTATTCTGATCTTTCTTTATCCCGGTACAAAAAGAGAAGATAAGCTTATAGCACATATTACTGTTACCATTACATTACTACTGTTTGTAGGGCTTTTCAAACCATTATACGGAGCTATTGAAAAAACAGATTATATGGCTATTTCAAGAGTAACCGCTATGATGATCACCAGTGTCTGGGCAATCATCGCTTTTATTAAAAGCTTCATTGACGCCAGAAAAAAAAGGGAAGCCTGAGCATTGAATGCTACCTAAACATTTTCATATCGTTTTGTTTGATGGAGAATGCAATCTCTGCGACGGAACAGTTCGTTTCCTAATACGGAATGATAAAAAAAAGCTCTTCAGGTTTATTGCACTTCAATCAGATTTAGGTAAAGAACTTATTAAGGTTCTGAACCTGAATGAGAAAGAAAGTAATTCAGTTGCATACATCAATTACCTTGGAGTTTACACAAAATCTACAGCCGTATTAAATACACTTAAGTTTCTTGATAAATGGTCTTTTTTATCTCATCTTCTTTATATTCCGGGAAGACCTCGTGATATTATTTACGATATGGTTGCGAAATCACGGTTCAAGATCTTTGGAAGAAAAGAATATTGCGAAGTACCAGAAGATATCGGTGGAAGCCGGTTCGCATTATCCAAAAGCGAATTTGAGCAACTTAAGAAATTTATCGAATAAGAGAAGCAACAGTCTTGGCCCAATCAATATTGTCATTCAGGCTTTCAACCAGAACCAACTCTTCACCGCCATTTTTCAAAAATAATTCTTTATAGTCGTAACCAATCTCTACGGTAGTTTCAAGGCAGTCTGCCACAAATGCGGGCGAAACAACCAGTACTTTTTTCTTGCCTTCTCTAATCAGCTTTTCAAGCACCGTATCCGTAAAAGGTTCTAACCAATTTTTAGATAGACGAGACTGGAATGAGACAGTATAATTCTGGGGTTCTATTCCTGCATTCTTAGCTAACAATCGGCTGGTTTGATAACAGATTGCTTTATAACACAAAGAACCATGTGAGGGCATCTCAACAGAACAGCTGCAAGTGTTTTCTTTAATCTCAGGATGAACCCGGTTCACCTGACTTAAAGGCAAACCATGATAGGAAAAAACCACATGATCAAATTTTTCAGGATGATAAAAAAGGATCTGCCGTGTAAAAGCGGCCAAAAAACCCGGATTATCATAAAATTGCCCCACAAACCTGACTTCAGGAATCGTATTCCATGTTTTTACCTCATTCATTACAAACTGAACAACACTTCCTGTTGTTGATGAAGCATATTGCGGAAAAAGAGGAAACACAATTAATTCATCAACCTGAGTCTCTTTAACTTCTTTCAGCGCTTTTAACAACGAAGGCTTTCCATAACGCATAGTCGGAAAAACTTTGTATTCATCTCCCAGAATACGCTCAACTTGTGATGCAAGGTTATTTAAATAAATTAAAATTGGCGAACCTTTGCTAGTCCATAACCTCTTGTATAGTTTTGTTGAGTTTTTAGCACGAAACGGAACTATAATCAGATTAACCAAAATTTTTTGCAACAACCAGGGCAAATCTATCACTCTGCGGTCATTCAAAAACTGCGATAGAAATCTTCTTACAGAAGGAACATCATCCCGGTCGGGAGTTCCGACATTAACTAAAAAAACTGCTTTCTTGTAAGCCATAATTTATTTTAAATGAATCCAGTCGATGTCTTTTTTCAACATACGCAATGTATATTCTTCTGCACTTCCTGGCTCAGGTACAAATTGATATTTCCACTCAGCTAACGGAGGCATACTCAGTAAAATTGACTCAGTGTTCCCACCAGAAACCAAACCAAATTTAGTTCCTCTGTCGTGAATCAAATTAAATTCAACATATCTTCCTCGGCGAATATTTTGCCACTCTTTTTCCTTTTCTCCAAATGCCTTGTCAGATTTATTCTCCAGTATTTCTACATATATCTCAGGATACAATTTTGCCAAAGCTGTAGTAAACTCAAAAAGCTTTTCAAAAACCTCTTCGCCGGAAGGTTGTTGATGATCAAAAAAAATACCTCCTACTCCACGGGTTTCATTGCGATGAGACAAAAAGAAGTAATCATCAGCCTGTTTCATAAAATCCGGATAAAAATTAACATCAAAACGATCACAAACAGCTTTTAACTGCTGATGAAACCAGGCAGCTTCTTTTTTATCAATGTAATGAGGTGTTAAATCAATACCTCCGCCAAACCATGAAGTTCCATCTTCCAACTCAAAATAACGAACATTCATATGAATGATAGGAACCATGGGATTTATAGGATGCATAATTGAAGAAATACCAGTAGCAAAAAACTTACCTGGCTTCATACCTGCACTTTTTGCCATTTCTTCGGTGTAATTGCCTGAAACCTGGGAAAAATTAATGGCTGCTTTTTCTATTCTTTGGCCCCCTTGAAGTACAGCGCTATTGCCCGACCCTATTTCTTTTGTCCAGTCATGATGAACAAACTTTGTTGTTCCCTCAGCTTTTTCGACTATTTCACAAGCTCGTAACTGTAAAACATTGTACTCTTTTGCAACTTTCTGTCCTCTATTATCCATCAATCTCACTTTTTCAGGTTCAACCCATTTTGAAATGTCTGCAAATGTAAGAAATTTAAATCCGAATATAATTTTAAGAATTGCAGAGCCTCTGATATAGTATAACATTTAAAAAAATTCTGATATTTGAAAATTAATCATCATAATCATTAATAATGAAATCATTGTCTAAACTTTACTTATTACTCTTTTTTGTCTTTTCAGGGTTTTTACTGTCTTCTTGTAAAGAACAAGCCAAAGAAAAGACACCCGTTTATGTTAATGTTGAAGAACTAACCATCAATCAGTTTGAAAAGGGAATTAAAGAAAAGAAATTCACTATTCGTCAGGTAGTGGAATCTTACCTGCACAGGATCAAAACCCTTGATCAAAGCGGACCACGTGTTAACTCAATCATTGAGGTAAATCCTGAAGCCCTTAACATTGCTGATTCATTGGATAAACTTCTGGCAGAAGGAAAAGAATTTGGCTCTTTGTTCGGAGTACCCGTTCTGCTAAAAGACAATATTGACACTCACGATAAAATGAGCACAACAGCAGGATCAAGAGCACTGGCAGGTTCTCACCCGTTAACTGATAGCTGGGTAGCTGAAAAGCTACGTCAGTCTGGTGCTATTATTCTGGGTAAAGCTAACCTTAGTGAGTGGGCCAATTTCCGTTGCAGTTATTCCTCCAGTGGCTGGAGTGGTGTTGGTGGTCAAACCAATAACCCCTATATCCTTGACAGAAACCCTTGTGGTTCAAGCTCAGGTCCCGGTGCTGCTGTTTCTGCCAACTTTGCTTTATTCGGCATTGGAACCGAAACCAATGGCTCAATTGTATGCCCTTCCAGTACAAACGGACTTGTTGGGATTAAACCTACAGTGGGTCTGATAAGCAGAAGTGGTGTTGTACCTATATCGTTTACTCAGGACACTCCCGGACCAATGGCAAGAACCGTTACTGATGCTGCAATTGCCTTAGGAACAATGGTAGGTGTTGACCCTTCAGACAGCAAAACTGAGGCTTCCAAAGGTCATTATTATACTGATTATACCCAATTCCTGAAAATAGGAAGCCTGAAAGGAAAAAGAATCGGATTGTATAGGGCTCCTTTAGGAAGAAATTATAAAGTTGATACTTTGGTTTATCGTGCAGTAAGATATTTAAAAAGTCAGGGAGCTGAGGTTGTTGAAATTAATAATATCCTCCAACCTAAAGTGGGAGCGGCTTCGTTTCAGGTTTTACTTTATGAATTTAAAGATGGGTTAAACAAATATTTCAAGTCTTTAGGTCCCCATGCCCCTGTTAAGAGCCTGAAAGATGTGATTGCTTTTAACAAGACAGATTCTGTAGAACTAGAATACTTTGATCAGAAGCTAATGTTGGAAGCAGAAGCGAAAGGAGATTTGAACTCTCCTGAATACAAAAAGGATTTAAAGATTATGACCGAAGGTAGCCGTAAAAACGGAATTGACAAAGTGATGGATCAATACAAGCTGGATGCAATTATTGCTCCAACCGGTGGTCCTGCCTGGAAAACAGATTTAGTAAACGGAGATAATTTTTCTGTCAGCAGTTCTTCACCTGCTGCCATTGCAGGTTATCCCAACATTACGGTTCCAATGGGATCAATTGACGGACTTCCTGTTGGATTATCCTTTTTTGGAAAGGCATGGAGCGAGCCGCAACTGATTGAACTGGCATATTCTTACGAACAAGGCACACATTACAGAAGAACACCTCAGTTTATTACAACTGATGTTCACTAATTCATATCTTTGATCCGATATTTATCACGTGTGCTGACAATCAGCACACGTGATTTTTTTAAATACTATTGAGTTATGACTCTCACCAATGATAATATTAAAACTATTCTTCAAGGTGTAAAGGTTATTGGATTTGATGCAGATGATACACTTTGGGTAAACGAAACCTATTATAGGGAAGCTGAAGAACATTTTGCTGTAGTTATGGCACCTTATGTATCAGAAGATATTTCGCTTCCAACGCTTACCAAGACCGAAATAAAGAATCTTGGAATATATGGTTATGGAGCCAAATCCATGACACTTTCCATGCTCGAAACTGCCATATCCCTCTCAAATAATCAAGTTAAGGCTAGTGAAATTGAGAAAATTATCAAGATTGGGAGAGCATTACTAAACAAACCCGTAACCCTGTTAGATGGTGTGAAACCAGTTCTGCAAAAACTAAAGGGCGAATATACCATCATCCTGATTACAAAAGGAGATCTTATTGATCAGGAACGGAAATTAAAGAAATCAGGGCTAGACCAATGCTTTGAACACATCGAAATTGTCAGCGAAAAGACAGAAAACCAATATCTGAAATTATTGGACTTAATACACTCTAAACCAGAAGAATTTATGATGGTGGGCAATTCTCTTAAATCTGATATTATACCCGTTTTAAAATTAGGTGGATGGGGTATTCATATCCCTTTTCATACCACATGGGTTCACGAAGAAACCAATGAAAACCCGTATCAATGGGATCGTTTTTTTAAAATGGATAATTTAAGTGAGTTATTAAATGTGTTTTTTGGTAACTAATTACCAAATAATTAAAATTTATTTACATTTGCAAAATAAATAGATATTATATAAATATATTATATACATAATAAACTAACTAATTACCAGTACTATATATGAACAAAATAGTAATACTTGGAGGAGGTTTTGCCGGAGTTGAAGCAGCCATTAAACTAAAATCATACGGACACGAAGTAACACTTATCTCAGACCGGGATTACTTATTTGTATATCCTGTTTCCATATGGGTTCCCACAAGAAAGAAAACTTTTGATCAGGTAAAAATTAATCTTGCCCATTTACAAAAGAAGCACAAGTTTGATGTTATTGTAGACAAAGTTGAGAAAATTAACACAGACGACCGAATCATCCAACTTACTCATGCCGAAGTCAGTTATGATTATTTAATAATTGCCATGGGGATGCATAAACTTAAAGCTACCGGAATGGAATACACACATTCTATTTGCGGGCAGCCTGAAGAAGCTATTGAAATCAGAGACGAACTGGATAAAATTGTTGAAAAAAGAGAAGGAAGGATAGCCATTGGTTTTGGAGGCAACCCTGCAGACACAAGTGCCACAGCAGTTCGCGGAGGTCCGGCATTTGAGTTACTATTTAACTTCAGTCATTATTTAAAAAGTAAGGGTTTACGCGACAAAGTTGAGCTCACCTTTTTTGCTCCCATGAAAGAACCGGGCAGAAAAATGGGGGAAAAACCCTATAAGAAGATGGATGTGTTTTTCAACCATTATAAAATCAACAAAAAGATTGGAACTCCCATAAAAGAATTTAAAGAAAATGCTGTGGTATTTACTGACGGTTCAAAACTGGAAAGCGATTTAACTATTTTCATTGCAGCGGGTGCAGGGCATAAAGTAATCCTTGATTCAGGCTTGCCGGTTAATGAAGCCGGTTTTATCAAAATTAATGAGTTGTGCCGCGTTCAGGGTTATAAAAACATTTATGCCATTGGCGATATAGCCGAATTATCAGGCCCCATGTGGGCTGCCAAACAGGGCCACATTGCTGAAGTGATGGCCGATGTAGCCAGCTATAATCTTCATAATGAGATTTCCGGAATTGGCAAACGAAAAAGTTACTGGGAAAAATTACACATCGTTTGCCTAATGGATTCCGGGGATGGTGGCGCTTTCATCATGCGAAACCATAAAAAAGATTTAATTATCCCCTTACCAATCCTGGGGCACTGGATGAAGAAAGCCTGGGGCTTTTACTATAAAAACACCAAGCTGAAACGCATTCCCCGTTTCCCATGGATGTGATTATCCTTTAAAAGCTTTCAACTGCTCCTCCAAAACCTGGATGCGGGCTTCGGCATCGGCCTGTTTCTGGCGCTCTTTCTCCACAACTTCGGCTGGAGCATTTTGTACAAAACGTTCGTTGGAAAGCTTCTTCGCCACAGATTGTAGGAACCCACGAGTATATTTGAGTTCTTCCTCAATCTTTTCAATTTCTTTTTCGGTGTCAACTTGTCCACTCAAAGGAACATAAAATTCCTGTGCACCGACTGTAAACACAACGGCACCTTCAGGCTTTTCATTTACTTTTTCAATAATTGAAAGGTTCGTTAATTTAGATACCACAGGATAAAAAATGCAATCGGATAATGGTCCTTCCTGAACCAAAAGTTCCAGTTCCTGTTTGTTTTTGATGTCTTTTTCTTTGCGAAGACTTCTCAAAGAAGTAATGATTTCAACGGCAGTGTCAAATCCGGCCAGCATTTTTTCCTCGTAAGAACCGGCAACAGGCATCAAAGCGATGATAATATCTTCACCTTCATTTCTGTCGCGCAATAAATGCCAGATTTCCTCAGTCAGGAAAGGCATGAAAGGATGCAATACTTTCATCAGCTGTTCAAATAAAGAAACAGTTTTCTCAAAAGTAAAAGCATCAATAGGTTGTTGATAGGCCGGTTTCACCATTTCTAAGTACCAGCTGCAGAAATCATCCCAAACCAGCTTATAAATATCCATCAAAGCATTGGAAATACGGTACTGCTCAAAGTTGTTTTCAATTTCAGACAAGGTCTTATTGAACCGTGACTCAAACCAGCTAACGGCCAGTTTATTGTTTTCAGAAGTTTCCAGATTCTCGTCCACTTGCCAGCCTTTAACCAGACGCAGGGCATTCCAGATTTTATTACTGAAATTTCTTCCCTGCTCACACAGCGATTCATCAAAAGGCAGATCGTTTCCGGCAGGAGAAGTCAGCAACATCCCTACACGAACACCATCAGCACCATATTGCTCCATCAAGCCAATAGGATCGGGTGAATTGCCCAACGACTTGGACATTTTGCGTCCCAGTTTATCGCGAACAATTCCCGTAAAATATACATTTTTGAAAGGAATTTCATTTCTGTATTCCAGTCCGGCAATTATCATACGGGCAACCCAGAAGAAAATAATTTCAGGAGCTGTTACCAAATCATTGGTGGGATAATAATATTTGATTTCTTCATTATCGGGAAAACGAATGCCGTCAAAAACAGAAATAGGCCATAACCAGGAAGAAAACCAGGTATCCATCACATCTTCATCCTGTCTCAAGTCGGAAAGCTGCCATTCAGCATCAAATTGCTTGTTGGCTTTTTCCAAAGCTTCTTCCAAAGATTTAGCCACTACATATTCGCCGTTGGGTAAATAATACACAGGAATTCGATGTCCCCACCACAGCTGACGGGAAATGTTCCAGTCGCGGACGTTTTCCATCCAGTGACGATATATATTTTTGAACTTGGCAGGATGGAATTTCAACTCATCGCTTTCCACTACTTCGAGAGCAGGTTTTGCCAATTCCTTCATTTTCAAAAACCACTGCGGCGATAAACGCGGTTCAATCACAGCATCGGTTCGTTCTGAATAGCCCACTTTATTGGTGTAATCTTCCACCTTCAGCATGCTGCCGTCAGCTTCCAAATCTTTCACAATCTGCTTACGAACTTCAAAACGATCCAGTCCAACATAAAGTCCGACCACAGCATTCATGGTTCCGTCGCTGTTGAAAATATCAATACTTTCCAATTTGTGCTTTTCACCAAGCATATAGTCATTTTCATCGTGCGCCGGGGTAATTTTTAAAGCACCGGTACCAAACTCACGATCCACATATTCATCAACAATAATCGGTACTGCACGGTTCACCAACGGAACGATTACTTTTTTTCCATGAAAACGCGCAAAGCGTTCATCTTCAGGGTGAACACACACAGCGGTATCACCCAAAATAGTTTCCGGACGGGTCGTTGCAATCGTAATAAAATCCGGCTCCCCTTCCACCTGATATTTCAAATAATACAGCTTCGACTGTACTTCTTTATAAATTACTTCTTCGTCCGAAACAGCAGTCTTGGCTTGTGGATCCCAATTTACCATTCGAACACCACGATAAATTAACCCTTTTTCATACAGATCGACAAATGTGTCAATTACTGAATCATACAAGGCTTCATCCATAGTAAAACTCGTACGGTCCCAGTCACACGAAGCACCCAGTTTTTTCAGCTGTTCCAGGATAATTCCCCCGTGTTTTTCCTTCCATTCCCAAGCATGTTCCAGAAACTCCTCACGGTTCATCTTGTTCTTATCCAAACCGTCGGCTTTCAGCTTAGCTACCACTTTAGCTTCAGTAGCTATACTGGCATGGTCAGTTCCCGGAACCCAGCAGGCATTCTTTCCCTGCATACGCGCACGGCGAACCAACACATCCTGAATCGTGTTGTTCAACATATGTCCCATGTGCAGCACACCCGTCACGTTTGGCGGCGGAATCACAATCGTATAAGGCTCACGGTCATCAGGTTCCGAATGAAAATATTTCTTTTCCATCCAATATTGATACCACTTATCCTCCAGTTGGGCAGGGCTGTATTTGCTGGGAATTTCCATCTTCTTTTTCACATTTATTTAAGGGGGCAAAACTACAAAATATTGTCAAATGTAACTACGATTTGGGCAGCAACCGCGCTATTCACTTTAGTCCCGGCATCGCAGGCCATATTCCGTAAAAAAACTCACAGAGGGCATCCTCCGGTCGCCCTTGCCTTCTCACTCCACATCGGCCTGCGATGCCGGGTGCTGCCGTTCCTATCGCTGCTGCGGATTACAACAGTAATTCGTGAATCGATGAAAAGTTGTCTTTCTGAATGAAATGAAGAATTTCTTGCTCGTTCAAATGTCCGCTTGGACCAAAACAAAAAACAGTCTCAACTCTGAGTTCTGTCGTTAGTCAGAACGTGAGATTCTGCATGAATTCAAGAAATGTTTTTTACGATAGCATATTTTCACGTCGGCTTTCAGCCGTCTCAGAATTAAACTGTATTTTTTTATTTAAAACCACATTAATTATCAAATATTTACTACTTTTGCACTCCGAAATTTTTAATTATAAATCAATTAATTAACAAAAAGATGGTAAATCAGTA
>JAFGXS010000025.1 GCA_016936505.1 Bacteroidales bacterium
GAAATTGAATTGTGGAATACTAATATTGATGCCCAGATGATGTGGCTCACTAAAAATCCTGAAACTTATGGCGTAATTGTTGCCGGAAATATGTTTGGCGATATTGTTTCCGATGGTTTTGCCGGTTTGATTGGCGGTTTGGGATTTGCCTGCTCTGCGCAATTTAATAATGAAACAGGAATCGGCGTTTTTGAACCAACTCACGGTTCTGCCCCAAAATATGCTGATTATCCTGTGTCAATCGTGAATCCAATTGCCATGATTGAGTCAGCTTGTATGATGTTGGATTTTGTTGATGAAAAACCGATGGCTTCCAAGATCAGAAAAGCTATTGCTGCTGTGATTGAAGAAGGAAAGGTTCAAACCTATGACATGAAAAAAATGTCTGGAAGAGCTGATGTAATAGAACGTGGTGCTGCTTCAACAGATGAAATGGCCGATGCAATTATTGCTAAACTTGCCTGATTAACCTATAAGTGATTTGTTATGACTGAAGAAGTGTTAAAACTCTGGCCGGAACTTGAATGGATCAGCGATGATGATCTGAGGGAAAAAACTGCTAAAACCTGGGAATTGGCTCTTGAAAAAAGTGTTTTGACTCCTGATGATCTGAACCGTATTCCCTTTACACTATTGGTTGGCCCAGATCTTACCGTTACTTTCATGGAGCATAAACGTTCCGTGATTCATATTGCCCGTGATGCCGGACTTAAAATAAATGCCATGTATCATGGCGAACTTCCGGTTAATATGGATGTACTTATAGCAGGAGCAATTTTGGCTGATGTTGGAAAACTACTGGAATATGAGCTGGATGCTAATGGAAAGGCCGTTCAGGGTAATTACGGAAAATATCTGAGACATCCATTTTCCGGTGTTTCCTTGGCTGAACAAGCCGGTGTCCCCGCAGCAATCTGCCACATCATCGCGACCCACGCCGGTGAAGGAGATATGGTTAAAAGAACAACAGAGGCCATCCTGGTTCATCATGCAGACTTCATGACTTTTTTGCCATTCAAAGACAGACTTAAGATATAAGCTTTAAAAAGTCTGAATTTTAAAGTGCCTGAAGTAGTTTATTGCTCAAAATATTTTAACTACTCTCAGGCACTTTATATTTTATCATTGATTACCAACGCAAAATAATCGTGGTCAATGGGAAGGTAACCATATTCATAACAGAAGTAATAAATCCTGCCTTCTTTGTTCTTGTATACATGAGTGAAATGTTTGAAATCAAAACCTTCTGCCGCTAATTGTGATTTGGCAACTTTGGTTTTGCCCGAAGGGTTGAGGTCTTTTAAAATCTTTCTGTTTTTCCTTAACGTGCGGTTTATATTCCGCATAAAACTGTTTTCGTCTTTGTTAAGTCTGTTGTTGTAACTATTTCTACACTGATCAGAACAGAATTTCTTATCTGTACGGCCATAGAATTTTTCGCCGCATTCAATGCAAGCATGATTCATAATTGAGGGATTTTTCTCAAAAATATGAAAAAAATCTTTTTCAATGAGCTAAAATCAACTCCTTTGCAACCACTCTGTTGTTGAAAAATGTGGGGATTAGAACTAAATGCTGCTCAGGAATGTAACCTAAATCTGCAGCGTTGATTTTTTCATCTGTTGTATTGCTGACAACCACAGGCTCCTTGCCGGGAGAAATAATTTGAATCTTACCTGCCCAATCGGAGACAAGGTATTTTTGATCTCCCAGGGGGACCAGCCCGTCAATACCACCCGGATTGTCCACCAGAGTTTTTACCGACTTGGTTTCGGGATCAATCTGCAAAAGATGATCATTGGCTCCCAGCAGGATTTTGCCGTTTTCCATAGCCAGTCCGTTGGCCCCGGCCAGCAAAGGGGACTGAATCCAAATTTTGGCAACGCTTTTTTCCAGTTTATACAGGGCTCCTAATCCGCTGTCGGTGATGTACACATTCCCTTTGTCGTCGGCCACCAAATCATTCAGGAATTTGGCTCCGGAAGCCGGGAAAAACTGAATTTTGTCCGGGTGCTTCAGGTCGATCTTTGCGACTCTGTCAATATCTGAAACATACAAATAATTACCTGAAATGTAAATGCCTTTTGGAGCATTCAGCCCGGTGGCCCATTTGAGATTGATTATTTCTCCGTTTGATGAAAGTAAAGAAATAAATCCGTTTCCGTCTTTAGCAAAGGGGTCTCCGTTGATGTTTGACACAAAAACCTGATGGCTTTTGGGAACATATAATACGGATTCAGGAGTTTTTAAAACGGGCTGGGTGGCCCATTTGGATAGCATGGTCTGACCATTTACCAACAGGGGTAAGCATGCCAGAAATATAAATAGCTTTTTCATCTTTTTTGTTTGGAATTGATGTAAAAGCGAAGATACAATATTAGTAATGAACTGTAAAGAGAAGAATTAGATTTTAGGCTTCACTTTTTAATTCGAAAAGTGTGATCTCAGGTAAAATACCGATACGTCCCGGATATCCGATTGATCCAAGCCCTCTGTTTACATATATCTGACGGGGACTGTCAGTGTCAGTATATAGACCTGCCCATTCTTTATATAAATATTGTGCGGGACTCCATTTAAAGCCTTTAGTTTCTATTCCAAACTGGAACCCATGAGTATGCCCGGCAAGAGTGAGGTCAATGTCATAATTTTCAGGAACAATAATATTGTCCCAATGTGTTGGATCATGACTCATTAACAATTTGAAAATGTCGTCGGAGAGACCTTCTGTTGCCTTTTTGATATCGCCACGCTTAGGAAAACGGGCATGTGCTCCCCAATTTTCAACGCCGATCAAAGCAATTTTAGCGCCATCTTTTTCCAGCAAAGTGTGCTTATTGTTCATCAGTTTCCAGCCCATGTCTTTGTAAAGCATAAACAACTGGTTCAGATTTTTTTGTTTGGCAGCTTTACTGGGCCAGCTTACATAATCACCATAATCATGATTTCCGAGTGTGGCATACACACCATAGGGGGCTTTAACTCCTTTTAAAACCGGAGCAAAGCGTAAGGCTTCCCGGGTTGAGAAATTGACCAAATCACCTGTAAAAAGTACAAGATCAGGTTTCAGGTTATTGATGTTTCTGACGGCTTCTTCCAAGGGTTTGAGCGAATCCCAACTCCCAAGATGCAGGTCTGAAATCTGTACAACTTTAAACCCGTTAAATTCGGATGGGAGTCTTTTATAACGCAGTTGTTTTTTAACAATATTGAAGTCGTAAACCCATTTAAACATACCGGTAAGCATGGTTCCCAGAACAAGTCCCCCGGAAAGGTATCCCATGTACTGAAGAAATTTGCTTCGGGAAATTCCCTCATTCTGACTCCGGATTTCCTCCCGGTTTTCTTTGGTGAAAAAAGAAGGAATCTTTCTGATAATGCGAACCAGGTCTGCCAGTAAAAGAAAAACCAGAGGAAGTGTTTTGGCTGTGTAAAATACAACAATGAATCCAATCCAGAATGTTCTGAATGTATCATTCCAGTTGATGATGGGAACCAGCGCTGCACCAATGATGAAAAAGATTACCATCATCAAAGGCAACCAGAATAAAAAGGTGACGACTGTTTTGAGCCAGAGTTTATGACTGAAAATACTTTTCCTTAATGCTGACCAGAGATAGAGATCGGCAAAAAGTAAAATGATGAAGAGTACGTATTCACGTTTGAAGTGAGGTAATTCGTATGCCAGTAAAAAATATCCTGCAATGAGTAGCAGTGCAGAAATGAGGCGAATAATGAGTGTTTTGTTAGCGAGCAGTTTTTGCATTTTTTGAAACGTGCTTTACGAAGCATGCTCCCGGATGTAATTTACAAGGCCCCGTGCACGAAATATTTCCATTAGTTTTTCCGGAAGCGGTGCAAAAGTAAAACTTTTATTGCCAACAAAGATTAAACCTTTGTTAAAATCGATGGATACTTCATCGCCTGGTTGATAGGCATCAACGGCTTCGGGTATCAAAATGATAGGAAGTCCTTGATTAACGGAAGAACGATAGAAAATCCGGTTTACAGATTTGCATACTACTGCCTGAACTCCTGCATGTGCCAGACCAACAGCCGGATGCTCTCGTGAACTGCCGCAACCAAAATTGGAACCCGTAATTATGATGTCGCCTGCCTGAACATTATCGGTGAAATTGACGTCGAAACCTTTGAAAAAATGTGGCATGATTTTATCCGGTTCAGAACTTAATACCTGATAGGTAAGGTTTCCTGCAAACATTTGGTCCGTATTCAAATCGTTGATGTCGCTGTAATTCCAAATGTTGTTGAGGCGACGGTTATCTTTTTCATCGATGGTGACGGTGGTAACATCTTGAGTTGAATAGGGGAATTTGTCATGGGAAACAATTCCTCTCGGATCAGTGATTTCTCCTGCCAAAGCGGAATGAGCTACCGTAGCGGGCGAAGCCAGGTAAATAAATGACTCACTGTTACCCATACGTCCTTTAAAGTTGCGGTTTGCCGTGGAAATTACATTGTATCCATCGGCAGGAATTCCCTGTCCTGTTCCCAGACATGGTCCACAGGAAGCAGCGAGTACATTGGCTCCGGCATCCAGAAAGATCTCAATCAGTCCTTCTTTCATGGCTTCCAGATAAATCTTTTGTGAAGCCGGTACAATGACCATCTGGAAACCGTCGGGTAATTTTTTTCCCTTTAAAACAGCAGCGGCTTCACGCAAATCATCCAGTCTTCCGTTGGTGCAGGTTCCAATCATAGCTTCATGGAGTTTTGTTCCGGCAACTTCAGAAACAGCTTTCACGTTATCTACCTGATGAGGTGCAGCTACCACCGGGAAAATTTCAGAAAGGTTGATTTCAATTTCTTTGGCATAGTCAGCGCCTTCGTCGGCCCATAATCCTTTACCGTTGTATTGGTTCCCGAGAAATTCTTTGAGTACATCATCATGAGGAAATACCGCATTTTTGGCTCCCATCTCTGAAGCCAGATTGGCCAACGTCATGCGTTGTGAAACAGTCAGTGTTTTAACTCCCTCGCCATGATATTCGATAGACATATAATCGGCACCGCTGGCTCCAATCATACCAATAATCCAAAGTGAAAGATCCTTGGCATAAACTCCCGGATTTAGTTTTCCGTGTAAAGTAATCTTCATGGATTCAGGAACCCGGAACCATGTTTCTCCCTGACGCCATAAACCTGCAGCTTCGGTACGGTCGATACCGGCTGCAAAGGCGTTGAATGCTCCGGCAGTGCAAGTATGGCTGTCGCTCCCGACAATCACCATTCCCGGCAAGGCATAATCTGCCATAATCTGGTGACAAATTCCCTTTCCAGCATCATGAAACTTTGAAATTCCCTGATCTTTTACAATATCCCTGATCTGCTGATATTGATTGGCCAGTTTGGCTGAAGTGGGAGGCGCATTGTGATCCAGTACAATGAGCAACTGGTTCGGGTCTTTCACTTTTTCGCCATTCATTTTTCTGAATGTGCTGAAAATGGAGGCGGTGTTGTCGTGGGTCAGAATAAGATCGGGTTTGTGAAAAACAATACTTCCTGTTGAAGCATTGAAAATCTTTTCAACGAATGTTCTTGGGGCCATAGGTTTCTGTTTATCAAATTTCCTGGTCAAATGATAATTATGACAATAATTGGTCAAAGCTGTAATTTTGTAACAAATATACGAGTTCCGTTATGAAAACGGTTGAGATTTGACGGAAGATATTCAGAAAAATTTCACACAAAAAGCGCTCTTATTCCCGCTTCTACCGTGACTGTGGATAATATCTTTTTTTAATCCGGTAGGCAACAGAAACCAAGCCGATCATTACAGGCACTTCAACAAGTGGGCCGATTACCGCTGCAAAGGCTTCTCCTGAGTTTAAGCCGAAGATTGCAATAGCAACCGCAATGGCCAGTTCAAAATTATTACTGGCTGCTGTAAACGACAGGGTAGTGGATTGCTCGTAATTGGCGCCGATCTTTTTGCTCATGATGAAAGACAAAATAAACATGGTTACAAAATAGATCAATAAAGGTATAGCAACTAAAACCACCTTCATGGGAATGCTGATGATGAATTGTCCCTTTAGTGAAAACATGACAATGATGGTGAAGAGTAAAGCAATCAATGTGAGCGGACTGATTTTGGGAATAAATTTTTGATGATACCAGTCTTTGCTTTTTATCCTGATTAAAATCAAGCGGGTTAGAAATCCTGCTAAAAAAGGAATACCCAGGTAAATGAAAACGCTTTCTGCAATTTGAGCGATGGTGATATTCTCAACGGCTGTGTTGGTGGGAACACCAAACCATCCCGGTAAAACGGCAATAAAAAACCAGGCATAAACAGAAAAAAACAATACCTGAAAAATCGAATTGAAAGCCACCAGTCCGGCAGCATATTGCGTGTCGCCTTTGGCCAGATCGTTCCACACGATAACCATCGCAATACACCTGGCCAGTCCAATCATGATGATGCCATACATGAAGGGTAGGTTGGCATTATTTTCACCGGGGAATAACTTGAAGAAAATAATTGCCAAAGCAAACATCAGAACCGGGCCAATAACCCAGTTTTGGATTAACGACAGCGAAAGTATCCTGACATTTTTGAAAACGTCCCCCAGTTCTTCATATTTTACCTTCGCGAGCGGTGGGTACATCATCAGAATTAAACCAATAGCGATGGGCAAATTGGTGGTGCTGTCGGGTGACGGTTTTAAGGATTCCCAGAAACCGGCAATGCCCGGGAAGAAATATCCCGATAAAACACCCAAAAGCATGGCCAGAAAGATCCAGACTGTAAGGTAGCGGTCGAGAAATTTGAGACGTTTTCGTGAAGGCATGGTATTAGATTTTGATGTTGTGGATATAGAAATCGTAAAAGGCGGCCCTGATTTCATCCCTGACGCGGTGGAACTCACTCATGACAAATTCCTCACTGCCCGTTGCTTTTGAAGGATCTTCAAAACCGATGTGCAACCGCCGGTTGACCTGACCGAGAAAAACCGGACAGGTTTCGTTGGCGTCGTCGCAAACGGTAATCACATAATCCCAGGTTTCATCCAAATAGTTGTTAACCAGAGTAGGAGTGTGGTCACTGATATCAATTCCCAGTTCCTTCATCACAAGAACGGCCCTGGAATTTATTCTTTCAGCCGGTTCCGTTCCGGCTGAACAGACCGTAATTTTCTGATCAAATGATTGTAAAAAGCCATGAGCCATCTGGCTGCGGCAGCTGTTTCCGGTGCATAATATCAGTACTTTCATATTATTCACATTTATAATCTTTAATGTTCAGTTGACCTAAAAAGCTTCCCAACATTATACTGATTTCTTCAATCTTTTCAGAATTCAGGCAATATTTTGTTGTTGTACCCTCTTTATGCCCGGTTATCAATCCAGCAGTTTTCAACTCTTTGATATGTTGATTTACCGTAGTTCTTCCTAATGGCAGTTCTTCTGAAATATCTCCCGTAATACAGGTTTGCGTTTGAGCTAAAAATTGTAGAATATTTAACCTGGCGGGATGGGCAAGAGCTTTAAAAATGAGAGCTTTTCTGCTCAAGTCTGTCTCAAATAAACTTGTTTTGGCTTGGACCATAACTTTTGCTTTGACGCAAATATACGTCAAAATACATTATCAAAAAACTTGATGCAATAAAAAAAGGCCGGACTACAGCCCGGCCTTCAGATTAAACTTGCAAAGTTTTTACTTTGCCGCACAGTCGATACATACTTTTTTATCGCCTTTAATACGTCCGTATTCCATGACGGTCATTTCACCACATTCTTCACAAACAAAACCGTTGAAAGTGTGTGCAGGTTCTACCCATACATATTCAAAGACTTCAGAAATGTCCATGATTTTTTCGTCAGGAGCATTCATGACCATTTGAACCAAAGGTTCAACAACACTGTCGGGAACCTTGGTGGGAGCCACACCTTTTTCGCGGTATTCGGTAAAAAACTCAGTTTTTTTGTTAGCCAACATGGCTTCGGCTTTTGGTGTAACCCGAACAGCCCTGTTGGTTTTTTTGTCAATCAGCGTCAATGCCCATTTCCCTTTATGTGATTTGGTGATGTTACCTTTTCCCAAAGTACAACCTGTAATGACCTGAACGCCGTCGGCAAAACAGGTAGCGCAGTGATTTTCTCCCAGATCAAGAATTGCATGTATTGCACTGTCACCGGTTCTTTCAACACCCAGTTTGTTCATTGCAGCAGCTGCTACTCTTAAACCATTGGGCATGGCAGGACATTTATGTCCGTGAAATTTTTGCCCGAATTCGAGCCACTCTTGTGGATTTACCATTTTCTTAAAATTTAATGTTAATTAATTGAATTATTTCAATGTATTATCGGTTATCTACTTAAAGAAATACTGAAATTGTATTGTTGCCAGATAATTTTTTAAACCGCCGTTCTCAATCTGGATCCCGTTGTCGAACATGATTTTCAGTTTATCCCCCTTCATCAGATAATTGTATCCCAGATGGACACAGGGAGCGTCGCTGGTGGAGTTAATCAAATCGTTGTATTGATTCCACGAGACAGCAATTTGATTCTTTGCTAAATTGATGGTGCTTAATACATAATATCCGCTTGCAACCTGACCTCCTAAATTTGCATACAGATACTCAGCCTGGATTTCGAATTTCGGGGTGCTGTATTTTGCAAAAAGATTATAGCGAATGTCATTTCCTGTAAAAATCACATCGTTTGGAAGTATGTTCATCATGGAAAGCTGGTCAGCTTTTCTAAACATAAATGAATAGCCAATTAAAACGTGGTTCTTTATGAGATTCCACTGGGATTTGTTGGTTAACATAATTCCACCATTGTTTATTTTGTAGGTTTGGATTCCATTGCCGTTGAAGAGGCCAATCCAGGTTTTGAAGTTTTTGTTTTTGCTTGTAAACCTGAGCTGTACACCAATATCTCTGACTCCCAATTTGCCATTGGGAATAAGGTAATTAATCACAGGAGCTCTGTCGGTTAACGGAATAATATAGTCGGGCTGGAATCTCTGTAAACTGTATTCAGGAATAAATTGACCCAAGTCTATTCTGATATTATTGTGAACATAGTAGGCCTCAACATCCTGTAGAAAAAACTTTTGATCCTGAAGACTGGTAATTGTTGTTTGTACTTTAAATCCCCAGTTGTTGCCATTTCCGGGTTTCTTAAACAGCCATAGTTTCATTCTGCGCATGGCAAAAGAATGCACATCGTTGAAATTTGTGGTGAAACTGGCCTGGGTATAGCCATTCCAGTCTACTTTGTTTGTTGTAGCTTCTTGTGAAAAAGCACCGGTTGAAAAAATCAACAAAGCGATAATGAAGGTTAATTTTTTTGAGTTCATTTCTTACGCAATTACACCATAAACCATTTTGGCTGCGATTAACAGCAACACAATGGCATAAATTATTTTTACTTGTTTTGATTTTGCTTTTTGAGTCATATATCGTCCACCGAGTTGGGAACCTATAACAACGGCTATTACCACAATGATGGTAAGCCCCCAGTTCATATGCCCTTGTGACACGTGTCCCAGGTAACCTGAAAAGGACGAAAAAGTAACAACGAAAGCAGTGGTTGCAGCGGCTTCTTTGGTTTTGTAACCCATCATCATTAAGATAGGAGCAATAATGAATCCACCGCCAAGGCCCAGCATACCGCCAATAAATCCTGCAAATCCCCCCACAAAAAACCCAATGATGCTGCGTTTTTTCATGGATATCATTTTTTCAGGTTCTGCCTTTTTTGATGCCCAGAGAATTCGAAGCGCTGCGGCAATTACCATCACTGCAAACAGTATTTTTAGCGTGTGAACCGGTACATGTTCACTGGTCATGGCGCCCAAAGGAGAAGCAATCAGTGCCGTTGCAGCCATAACTGCACCGCCTTTCCAGTCTACCATTTTTTTGCGTGCAAAAGGAATCAGAACCAGCGCAGTGTTCAGACCATTTAGTAGAAGTCCCAGAGGAATTGCGACTGAAACCATATCAAATCCGGCCCAGTTAAGAACCGGAACATATACCATTCCTCCCCCCAGTCCAAGCATGGCGAAAATAAATGAGGCGATGGTAATGATGAAAAAAACAATTGTGTAAAGCATGATATTTATTTTTCAAGGATCTTTAGAAGTAACTGCAACATATTCTGGCAAAAGTTTTCGGCCTGTAAGTTGCCCCCGTTCAGTATTAACTCGATGTTCAATGAAACCGGAATCCCCATATAAAGCATAGCAATATTTTCTACAGAAATGTTGTTATTCCATATCCCCTGGGTAATTCCGTCCTGAATGATTTTGCTGACGAGACTTTTCTGGCTGTTAAAAATTTGAAGAAGAGTTTGTTTTAAATCCGCATCATTATTGTGTGAAGCTTCCGAGAACATGAGCATGGTGATGCCTTTATTTTCCATCAGATATTGGATTGTAAAACACAAAAGGGATTTCAAACGAGCTTCCGGCATTTCATCTGAGTTGGCAATAATTTCCAGCGGTCCGATAAAATCCTGTCTTACATCTTTTATAATAGAGAGAATAATATCCTGTTTTGAAGTAAAGTGTCTGAAAATAGCTCCTTCACTCATTCCTATTTGTTTGGAGAGGTTCCTCGTGGACAAGTTTTTCAGGCCATCTTTATAAATAATGTCCAGTACGGCCTGTTTAATTTGCTCTTGTCTGATTTCTGTACTTTGTTTTTTCATATTATGTAAGTAAGTATTTGCTTACAAAAGTATATACTTTTTATTATGAATGCCATTTTTTATGAAAAAAAGATTTGGATTAATTTGTTTTGTGTTGTAAAACAGAAAGATAAGTTTTAAATTTGTTTCCATTACAAATAATGATATTCCATTGAAACTGAAAAAAATTTATACCTCTGGCCTCAAAAAAGGGATAGCCAGAACAGAAAAGCTCAGTACGGACCTAATTTCTGAAGCTGATTTGGAGCATTTACCCGAGAAGGTTCGACAATATCTTCGATATACCGGAGTAGTCGGGTGCGAGAAAGTAAATAGCATGATGGTACAAGCAAAGGGGACTATTCGTATGAAAGAAGGGGAGAATGAATGGATGACTTTTAATTGTGAGCAATATAATTTCATGGATTTTCCGACCCGTCTGTTTTACATTAAAGCAAAAAAGAATGGTATTCCGGTTTCAGGACTGCATCATTATGAAAACGGTATGGCATCAATGGTGATTAAGTTGGGCGGACTGTTCAAAATTGCAGATGCCAGGGGTGATGAGATGAACCAAAGTGAAACTGTAACTTTCTTTAATGATATGTGCCTGATGGCACCCGCGACTCTGATTGATTCCAATATCAGCTGGGAAGAAATGAATGAAACTCATGTAAAGGCTGATTTTACTGTGGGAAATATTACTATTACGGCTTACCTATATTTTGATGACGAGGGGCGATTGGTTAATTTCATCAGTTATGACAGATACGAATCGGCTGATGGAACATCATATCATAACTATCCCTGGAAGACTCCGGTGTTGGAATACGGTGAGTTTAACGGATTCCGTTTACCTTCGAAAGCAGATGCCATTTGGGAAAAACCTGACGGTGATTTTTGTTACGGGAAGTTCAACCTTGAAGATGTTCGGTTTAACTTAACAAATTCATAACTTAATCAGTTGAAGCAGATTTTCTACAAATATCGAAATCCCAATAAGAATAATGAAAATTGAAAAAATGCGACGCAGCATAACCTGATTGATTCGTTTGGCATAAAAAGTTCCTGCAATGCCTCCAATTGATCCGCCAATTACAAACACAGCACTGATAAGTAAATTGATTTCTCGACCTTGGATAATGTAGCTTCCCAGTCCAAACATCCCGAAAAGGAAAATAATAAACAATGAAGTGGCGATGGCTTCTTTCATTTTGAGTCTGGCTCCGAGGAAAAGGGCTGGAACCAGAAGAAAACCACCACCAATTCCGAAAAATCCGCTGGCCAATCCGGTAATAAATCCCAGTGCAAGGATTTTGGGATAATTAATCTTTGAACTGTCAGATTTCTGTTGTTCCTGCTGCTTTTTCTTTGCTATCATCAGGTACCCGATATATATCATCAGCAAAGCAAAAAACAATAACAAAACAGGTCCTTTAATTTGTTTGTTAATTAAGGCTCCCAAATAGGTGCTGATGAGACCGGGCGCCGCCATGTAAAATGCAATTTTGAATTTCACCAACGACTGGCGCATGTAACTTATGGATGAAATCAGTGAAGTGACACCAACAGCTACCAATGAAGTGCCGATGGCCAGGTGAATGTTTTCACCGACAAAATAAACCAGCAGAGGTAATGCCAGAATGGAACCGCCGCCGCCCGTTAGTCCAAGGGCTCCCCCCGATAGTGCCCCGCTGAGTAATGCGTAGAGATAGGTCAATAACATTTTTAGGTTTTTGGTTAAGCACTTTTTTTCTTTTCTTCAGGAATCAGGTTATCCCATTTTACAGGTAAATTCAGATCCAGCCATTCCTGGATTCCGCCGAGCAGATTAACAACATTGCGATATTCTTGCCCTGTTAAATATTGTGCCAACTGAAAACTTCTTGATCCGCTATTGCAGGCAATAATGACCTCCCTGTCTCTTGGAATCTCGTGAAATCGCATGTTTAATTCACTGAGTGGTAAAACCAATTGAGGTTCTACATCATAAGCAAAGATCTCAAATTCTTCCCATTCACGGATGTCCAGCAGTAAAGCATCACCATTTGTAATTTTTTCAAAGGCATCTTTGGGTTGAATATGTTTAACTGCGTTATTCATCTTATAGTTGTTGTTTTATTATTCATATTAATTATTCAGAAACAAAAAAAAACAGTTATACTATTTAACTTGTTTCACCTGGCAAAGATAGAATAGCAGATTGGAGTAGGTTTATCTCTATTTGTTATGAGATATAACTGTTTGTTATGGGAAATAAAAAACCCCGGTTTGATTTTCCGGGGTTTCGTTGACTGTTTTTTGATGAATTAGTTTTCAAAAATAAACCTTTCATCATCCGAATCAATGCGAACGGGTTTTGCAATATCTACTTTGCCTGCCAGAATCATTTTGGACAGTTCATTCAAAATTTCGCGCTGCATAACCCTTTTCAAAGGACGGGCACCAAATTGCGGATCATAACCCAGATCAGAGATTCGTTTGATTGCCTTATCTGTAATCTGCAATTCGATATTATTTTTCTTCAACATAGCTTTAACATGTTCAAATTGCAAACGGACAATGCCACTGATTTCATTTCGCGAAAGCGGTTTGAACATAATGATCTCGTCAATTCTATTCAGAAACTCGGGACGAATGGTTTTCTTCAACAAATCCATAACCTCAATCCGGGTTTGATCAACAACTGTTTCTTCATTGCCTTCTGTCATTTGACTGAAGTTTTCCTGAATCAGATGTGAACCGATATTGGATGTCATGATAATGATCGTGTTCTTGAAATCGACGATTCTTCCTTTGTTATCAGTTAATCGTCCGTCATCCAGAACCTGCAATAAAATATTAAATACATCAGGA
>JAFGXS010000026.1 GCA_016936505.1 Bacteroidales bacterium
CGTCTGCAACTGTCCAGATGAAGTTTATAATTGGTTGTAGATTCTGTGTATTTAAACTCATATTTTAATTTGTCCTTTAATTCAATTTGTCAATAAACGCAAATGTATCAATTTCCGCTGGTGCGTCGGCAAGAAAACAGCTCTTTTGCAAGCCGAAGTGTCAGCCTTTGCGTCGGGGCTTGCAAATGTGCCAAATGTGCGTTGGCTTTAATTGTACGGGTCTCTCTTTGCATGAAACACAACTAACTTTATCAGGACTATTTATACCGCTTTCCTTTAAAACTATAGCGGTTTTTGTCACCATCGGGCTCCCACAAGGTCTTCCATGAAACAGATAATATACATCAGGGATTTTCATCTGTGTTTACAAGCAGCTAAATTAAAAATTAAACACATAATTTTGTTGATATCCAATCTATTTATTCAGTTTCTTAATAAGATAAATAAAATCTATTTCTATGGTTTCAAAGGCCGATTGAAATAAAAATAAAAGGGCTAAGCCTACTAAAGTAGGCTTAGCCCTTTTAAATATTTTAACCATCAGCCCGATAGAGTGCCTATCAAATACCGGAATGATCATTAATAAATTCAGCCATGGGCATACCCCAGCCTGGTACGTTTCCTCCCAGGGTTTGATACATTGTTTTAAAGCCCATTTTTAACATATATGGGGTGTAACCCATACGCAAAATGTGTGTATCGCCTCCATACCATTCATCGGTATACATATAGAAACCTTTATGGCTACCCATATCACCAAAACATACAATAGCAGGGCTTACAGGTGCAACTTCTTCTGTTATTCCCAATATTTCGTTAGACAAAACTTTGGAAGCTACTTCACACTCCATATGACCTAACGAGCCCAGTTTAGGTACAGTAACGGCTGCAGCATCTCCTACAGCAAATATTTCGGGGAAATCAGGGTTTCGCATATGCATATCAGTAATCACAAATCCCTGGTCATCTGCAAAAGGCTGACCTTTCATAAAACTGTGTGGTTCCCAGTTAGGAAATATAATTTTAAGTTCAGCTTCCAGACTTCTTCCATCCTTAAACTCAATACCTTCTTTGGTAAGCCGCTTAATTCCTTTGGTATCGTTAACATAACCAAATCCCATATCGGAAAGCATCGGGAGAAGCTTATGTAAAATAGTTTCTCCTGCATCTTCTGCCATGATTTTACCAGGTGTAAACAGGGTAATCGTTTTGGCATCTCCTTTTTCATGCTCTGTAAGCCAGTCGAGAAGAGAAAAAGCCAGTTCCACCGGAGGTCCTTCACAAGCGGCTTCTGCATTAGGGATGAGCTTAGGTGTCTTGGGACTTTTACCTTGTTTAAAAAGATCTGAACCTATAGCAATCGGCCCCCCTTTGTATTCATCGAAAAGAAATTCCCTTACTTTATTTCCATAAAAAGTATCAGAAAAAGTATGCCCGTATTCGGCAAATCCTTCTATGTCATCATAGGCCAGTTTATTACCCAATGCAATAACAAGATAATCATAACTGATTTTTTCCGGAGCAGCGCCAGGTCTTTCGTTTGGTATATACTGTACTTCCCTGTTTACAGGATCGATATCAGAAACCTCTCCCTGTATGAACGCGGTTCCATCAGAATGGTAGTGTTTTAAAAAAGGAAACTCCAGATGGTCTGCCGGATTGTTATTATTGAATACTTCAATCGGAATATTAGGAATAAAACTAATGTAGTTCTTACGATCAATAACCGTAATGTCTGCAGCAGATTTCAGATGTTTATGCAAATAGCGCGATACCGTAAGTCCTGCGAAATTACTTCCCAGTACTAACACTTTCTTATTTTTCTTCATAATACATAGTTTTATTAAATTAGACTAATTACAAACAGACTACAAAGGTAACTATAGTGATCATGATAAAATCATTGATTATGATACATTTATATTATTTTAATATAACAAACCTTAATATGAAGCCAAATAAGATACAATAGGTTTTACTTGCTTTGCTTCACTCCATATTTTCAGAGAATTTACCTTAGAGATTTATCTCCCTCTATATTTCAGACTTGTTTAAGTGGGTTGATCTGTGATCTTTTTCGCACTTCAACCGCTCTTCCTCCGGCCTTCCTCCGACCCAGGTCAGGGGTTCCTTCGAAGTTCCTTCGAAGTTAACTCGAAGTTCATACGTAGTTTATTCAATTTTAATTGAACTAACTTCGTATGAATAACATTTTTACTTAATTTTAACCTATGACTTATGTAGGAGGAAGGCCGGAGCTGCTTCCTGCGAAACACTATTGAATTATGGCAAGATCTGATGCAAGTATTTTAGGCGACTTTACCGGACGTATCGGTAACATTATTGTTTATAAACTCAACGGGAAAACGGTGATGCGCATCCGTCCCAACACCACCAAAAGAAAACCCACCCCACGGCAAAAGCAGAGCCGCGATGATTTTATCCTGGTTATGCGGTATATGGGAAGCCTGAAACGGGTCATCAACACGGGTTTTTATGATGTAACTGAAGGCCGTTTTGCATATCATTCGGCTCTGTCGGCTAACCTAAAAGCTTATAAAGCTGCCGGCAGACCTGAAGGCGCTGAGTGGCTCAAACTGAGTGAAGGCAATCGTGCCGGGGCGGAAGACCTGCAACTGGAAGTACTGGAAAGTAAGAAGTTCAGGATCTCCTGGGGCAAGCCCACAGCAGGCGCTTATGAAAACCATGATGACCGGGTTTTTGTAGTAGCTTTAAACAATAGCGGTAATAGATGGCATAGGTACACCGAACAGCAGAACAACCTAAGACGTCAGGGAGAAACCATAATGGAATTAAACTTCGCCACAGCACCGGGTGATGAAATTTACTTTTTCCTGTTTTTTCAGGATGTGGACGGCAGTCTGCACAGGAAAGACCCCGTCAATGTTTCCAATAGTCAGTTTGTAGGAAAAACAGTGGTTACGGAATAGGGGTTTTGGGAATAACCCACCTCCTGCCTGCCGGACAGGCAAGCTTAATCCCCTCCAGGGAGGGGAAATTTGCAATATTTATCCATTTTCCGGAACAAGCTTTCCGAAGAAATTTGTTTCCATAATGAAGATACGATTCTCACTCAAAACAAATCGGGATACGGGAGCCTTTTGTTTCGGTGGGTATTTGTCCCTTGCAGTTTTACTTCCGGTTTATAATTTTTCCTTTATTTTACCGTTTTTATCCTGTTCAAAAAAATAATTTTAATGGTAAGCAAAAGTGCCAAATCCCGTAAATCAAAAAAGCGTCAAAAGAAACAAACCCGGTTCAAAAAATATTTTCGATACCTCATCATTCTTTTCCTCTTCATTGCCATTATAGGCGGCTTGTTTTTCTTTTTGGTTTTTGACGGGGCTTTCGGCCCTTTGCCCGGAAAAGCAAAACTAAGCTCCATCAAAAATGAGCAAGCCTCGCTGGTATTTACTTCCGACAGTGTGCTCATTGGAAAATATTTTGCTGAGAACCGAACCCATGTAGGCTGGAACGATATTCCCCAGAACCTGGTAAATGCATTGGTTGCTACAGAAGACAAACGTTTTTTCTCCCACAAGGGTTACGACCTGAGGAGTTATTTCAGAGTTTTGATTAAAAGCATCATCCTGGGTCAAAACAGCGGAGGCGGCAGCACACTGACACAACAACTGGCCAAGAATCTTTATGGACGAAAAAACTACGGGCGGCTAAGTTTACCCATTAACAAGTTAAAGGAAGTAATTATTGCTTCGCGACTGGAAGATATTTACAATAAAAAGGAACTCTTATTGTTGTATCTGAACTCTGTTCCTTTCGGGGAAAATGTGTTCGGTGTTGAATCAGCTGCACGCCGATACTTTAACAAACCTGCCCGTAATTTAACCACCGACGAGTCGGCAGTTTTGGTGGGACTCCTCAAAGCCAATACTTATTATGACCCCCGATTGAATCCGAAAAATTCATTACAGCGCCGGAATGTTGTTTTGAGTCTGATGGAAAAACAACATTATTTATCAGATAAAGAGGCCGACAGTCTGAAAAAACTACCCCTGAATCTGAACTACAAAAATATCAATTCAGATCCTCCTGCCGGTTATTTTATATATCAGGTAAAACAAAAAGCAACAGAAATTCTCGATTCTATTCAAAATAACACAGGGGTTCAATACGATCTTAAAACCGACGGACTGAAAATCTATACAACACTGAACGATCATCTTCAACAACTAGCCAAAGACGCTGTAAAAAAACAGCTTTCTGCAATACAGCCCATATTAAACAGGCAATTAACTGACAATGGGTTCAAAACTGAATGGTATCAGCAGCAGAAGAAAGGAAAACAGAAGAAACATGAAACAGAAGTGTTTGACTGGAACGGTTCCCAAATAAAAAACATGACTCCGCTGGACAGTCTCTGGCACTATTATTCCATGTTGAACGCCGCTGTTTTAATCACCAATCCTAAAAACGGGGCTGTTCTTACCTGGATTGGGGGCAACAGTTACAACTATTTGCCTTTCGACATGGTTTTATCGCACAGACAAATTGCCTCTGCGTTTAAACCCGTGCTTTATGCCACAGCACTTGAAAACGGCTATGGCCCTTGCACCTACCTGAACAATACAGAAAAAACCTATCCTGAATATGACGGCTGGAAACCTGAAAACTACAGCCATCAGTCAACTCCTGACAGCACAGTGGCCCTGTGGTATGCACTCACTCATTCCATGAACATTCCCACCGTGGATTTGTATTTCAAAGTCGGAAACGAAAAGCTGCTCAACTCTTGTAAAAAGTTAGGTTTTCCTGAAGTTTCAAATAATATGCCCTCTATAGCTTTGGGATCTATGGATTTATCTTTGGAAGAAATTGTCAAAGCTTACGGCACTTTTGCTGATGAGGGAAAAATGAATTCCTTGTTCATGATTGAGAAGATTACCAATGCTTCGGGAGAGGTTATTTATCAGCACAAAAGCACAGAAGAAGAAGATATTTTTGATAAAGGAACCACCCAAATACTTACAGCCATTTTGCAACAGGTAATTAATCAGGGAACAGGGAGAAGTATCAGAAGCCGTTATGGAATCAAAGCTGACCTGGCAGGGAAAACAGGCACATCACAAAACTACTCCAATGCCTGGTTTATGGCTTACACTCCCGATATAGTTATAGGAACCTGGGTAGGTGCCCGAACACCCGATGTTCATTTCGATAACGGATATGGATCGGGGGCTGCGCTGGCATTGCCTGTAGCCGGTGAGGTTATTGTTGGAATTGAAAAAAATCGCGAACTAAGTCGGCAATATCTTACTCCATTCAACCTTCCGACCGATACCTATTCGTTCCTGCAATGCGATCCCTACCGACAAAAAGGAGTTAAAGGATTCTTCAACAGACTAATTCAGAAAAAAACGCAACCCGCAGATACTACGACATTAAAGAAAAAAGAAAACAAAATCATCAACTTCTTTAAAAGACTATTTAAAAGGAAGTAATCAATATTACAGCTCCATATCCAAACTTACCGGGCAATGGTCTGAACCATAAATTTCAGGATGAATGGTGATGTCTTTCACTTTGTCAATCAGTTTTGGACTGATGATGAAGTAATCGATACGCCAACCCGCATTGCGTGCACGGGCATTGAAGCGGTAACTCCAGTAGGTATATTCCACCTTATCGGGATTTAAATGACGGAAAACATCCACAAAACCTACTCCCAGCAAGTTGTCCATACCATCAATTTCCACCTGGGTATAACCGGCAGTTTTATTGTAATTGGATTCAGGGTTTTTCAGGTCAATAGGGCGATGGGCCACATTGAAATCGCCACAGGAAATCACCGGTTTTGTATGTTCCAGCCTTTCGAGGTATTCCTGAAAAACTTTATTCCATTGCTCTTTAAAATCGAGCCGCTTTAACCCTTCACCACCGTTGGGCGTATAAACCGTAACCAGGAAAAAGTCATCATACTCAGCGGTAACCACTCGCCCTTCGGTGTCGAACTCCGGAAGGTTTAAACCATAGGTTACGTTCAAAGGTTTTTGGTTCGTGAGAATGGCTGTTCCTGAATAACCTTTTCGCTCGGCCGAGTTTCTGAATATCTCGTACTTTCCTGCATAATGTTTCAGGGCAGCATCCACTTCATCCACCTGAGCTTTGGTTTCCTGAAGGCACAACATATCGGCACCAATTTTAATTACTGATTCATCAAATTCTTTTTTCATCACGGCTCTGATGCCGTTAACGTTCCAGGTTGTAATGCGCATAACAGAATATTTTATGAAATGTAAAAATATAAAAATCCCCTCCATTATAAAAGAATATTCCGGAAACGGAAAAAAAATATAATGTACCTTTGAGTTGATAAATTCACCTGCTCTATGAAATTTTTAAGAATTACCCTGGTTTTTGTATTTGCAGTACTTACCTCAGCAATAGCTGCCCAACAAATTAACCGGTTCAATAAAGAAGTATACACCGATAATCAGGGCAATACATTACTCTATCGTATTTTGTCGCCAGATTATAATTTAAGTCGTAAATACCCTCTTGTTATCTTTCTGCATGGTTCCGGCGAGAGAGGGAACGACAATACGGCCCAACTCAAGTGGGGAGTAATGCAGTTTGCAACAGATAAAGCCATGTCGGAACATCCGGCTATTGTTGTGGCACCTCAGTGTCCGAAAGGCCAGACATGGGCTGATTTACAACCGGATCAGAACGGAGAAATGGACCTGGCTGAACACCCAACCAAACCTATGAAACTGGTGTTGGAACTGATTCATCAACTCATCAAAACCATGCCGGTTGATACAACCCGGATCTACATCACCGGACTATCGATGGGTGGGTTTGGAACCTACGATGCAATAGAACGCGAACCCGGCCTTTTTGCTGCTGCTGTTCCCGTTTGCGGAGCAGGCGATAGTTCAAAAGCAACGGAAATAGCTAAAATCCCCATCTGGATTTTCCACGGTGCTGACGACCCTGTAGTTCCAGTTCAATTCAGTTACGATATGGCTCAGGCATTAATCAAAGCAGGCGCTCATCCCGGACTAACCATTTATCCCGGTGTAGGACATTTTTCCTGGGTTCCTGCTTATAGCGATCCTTTGATGATGAACTGGTTATTTGATCAGCAAAAAAAATAAGGCTGTATGTCAGACAAATTTTCGGATAAAGAATTGTTTTCATCCAAAAAGAGAATCAGGAGTTTTGATTATGCCTTTCATGGCATTTACAATATGCTTCGTTCGCAACATAATTTCTGGATTCAGATTAGTATAGCAATACTGGCTGTTGTGATGGGATTTGCCCTGGAAATCAGTCGCGGTGAATGGATGATTCTGACGTTAACCATTGGTATGGTGTTGGCAGCAGAAACTTTTAATTCGGCCATCGAAGCGCTTACCGATCTGGTTCAACAAGAATATGACCCTAAGGCAGGATGGGTAAAGGATCTGGCCGCCGGAGCTGTATTAATTACCGCTATTGCCTCCATAGTAGTGGGTATTCTTATTTTTCTGCCACGAATTCTTGCCTTGTTATGAAGTTGATTATTGACAGCGGAGCTACCAAAACTCAATGGTCGCTGATGACCGGAAAAGAGGCTCAGCATTTTTACACGCGGGGGCTAAATCCTTATTACATGACTGTGGAGACTATTCATCAGACCCTTTTGCGTGAACTTCCTGAAGAACTGCTCCGAGAACCTGTAAAAGAAATCTTTTTTTACGGAACCGGGTGTTCGACCAAGCAAAACTGCAACAGCATTCAATCTGTCTTACAACATTTTTTCAGTCAGGCTTCCATTACTGTACATCACGATCTTTATGGAGCTGCTCTGGCATTGTTGCATGATCAGCCAGGAATAGCCTGTATTCTGGGAACCGGTTCCAATTCATGTTTGTGGGATGGTCATCAGATTATTGAAAATGCCCCCTCGCTGGGTTATATGCTGGGAGATGAAGGCAGCGGGACCTATCTGGGCAAACTTTTACTGAAAATGATTTTAAGCGAAAAAGCCGACCCTAAACTTTCAGATGCCTTTTTTACTTTTACAAGAATGAATTTCGCTGAAATACTACATAAAATCTATAAAGAAGAAAATCCGAACCGCTGGATTGCGAGCCTGGCTGAATTTGCTGCAAACCACAAAAAACATCCTGACATTCAGGAAATCATTAAGAAAAACTTCAACGATTTTATATACGAACAGGTTTCCCGCTATACCGGCTTTGATAAACAGGACCTTTCTTTTACAGGATCTGTAGCCTGGTTCTATCAGGATGAATTAAGAGAAGTACTGGAAGAAAATCATCTGATATCAGGAATTATTATGAAAGATCCTATGGAAGGGTTGATCCGCTGGCATTCGGATAAAATTTAGAATCTCTTTGGGAAAACAAAAATCTTTTTTACTTTAGTTCTTATTACTAACCTAAATAAATACCACATTTATGAAAAACTTTAAGAATTATTACATCCTGATTTTAACACTATTATTTTTATTTTCTGGCATAAAGATTTCCTTAGCCGGGAATCAACAAGGCGGAAATGTTACTTCAACAACTTCGTTTACTATAAAAACTAATAGTGTTTCCCAACTTTCAAAAATCAACTGGGATCATGTTAAACATTACTTTGATGGAGTCTCAAAGGATCAAACTATTGAAATTAATATTGTATACACCAGTCAGGATCCATCAAAAGATGCCCTTATCGGTTCTTTTTCTCTTTCATCAAAAGGTAAAATATCAAGCATTAATAAAATGATTCATGATATTTCGACATCGATTAAAAAGATGATTGAATTCACTAAGAAATCGGCAACAGCTAAGAAATAAGTTCAGATCAAAGCTACTTTGCTCTATCGTGTTAAATAAAAAAATCAGTACTATTTGATACATGGATAGAACTATAGATATTGTAAATGAAAGAGATGAGCTCAATGATTAGGTTTTGAAGAGTATTGAGCTTTTTGAAAACACTCCATACCTCGATAACATCCTTGTATCCATTGCAGACTGCCCGTCCTGAAAGATTAGAAGATAGATTGAGGCGAAGATTAATTTCTGCACATCAAGGCAGAAGGACACATGAATTAATAGAGATTCTTCAAAATGAAATTAAGTTTCCTTACGATGAACCACTTTGGTTTTTGATAAAAAACATCAATGGCTGTCTTCAAAACAACCCAAGACAGGTGCAAAGAATTGCAGACTCTTTGTATGCAATGACTGCGGAAGAAACTGTAATTCGTCTTGAATCTGCACCTAAGCTAAATACTCAAATGGGACCTATGTTTACAGTATGGTTAAAAAATAATTTTGAAACATTGGAACTTAATGAATTTCGAGAATCTAGTGAGGGTATTTTTGTTCTAAATTCTTCAGAAGAAGAAGGCAAGACTTTTGTAAATGAAGAATTACATCAGGACCTAAAAAAAAGACCTGATTTGGTTGCCAAAGTTAATCAAACCTATATTGTTGGAGAAGCAAAATGGATTGGTTCGCCAGGAGGAAATCAAGATAAACAAGTTGAAGAAGTTCTTGACTTTTGCAGAAACCAAAGAGGAGATGTTATAAGAGCAGGTATAATCGACGGATTTCCCTGGTCAATAAAGAAGATAAATGACACAATAATAAACTTCAAAGCTGCTGTCCAAGTGCAGGAATCAGAATACGATATTGTAAGTTCTTTATTGCTGGTTGATTATCTGGGATCATTTCTTTAATCAAGCGGAACATATTCCAACAGCTCAAAATTGATATTATCCTCTTTGAAGCTTTTTTGAATAACATTGAGTGAATGAGTAGAATTATCAATTCCAATCCATTGGCGACCAAGCTTATCAGCCACCCTCAAAGTACTTCCTGAACCCGCAAAACAATCCAGTACAATGGAATTGTAGTGAGAAGAGTTTCTAATTATTCGTTCAAGCATGTCGTGATTCTTCTGTGTCGGGTATTCCACATAAGAAAGACCTTTATCTTTGAATTCCCAAACATCTTGAATTTTGAAACCCTTATGTTCTTTTGCAAGTACAATTTTTCTTGGATTACCATTACCTGACCATTCAATCAATCCCTGCTCATCAAGTTCGTCCAACACTTCCCTACTATATCTCCAATGCCTTCCTTTTGGGGGCTTTAACCCCTTCCATTCAAGTCCGGTATCCCCATTAAGTGTTTTGCCAGGTGCATGAATTGGATTGGTAGTATAATATCCAAGTTTTGAATGATTCTTAGGAAACAATTCTTTTCTCTTTTCCTCAGACATAGATTCTCTAATATCATTCCAAATTTGATTATCTCTATGCTTTGCATAATAGAGAATCATATCTGAATAATTACCATAAGCATTACGAGCAAAATTTTTTGGATTACATTTAATCCTGGTTATGTCATTAATAAAATTCTGATAACCAAAAACTTCATCCATAACAATTTTAACATAATGGCCTATTTTCTTATCAATATGTAAGTAAATACTACCTGAATCTGACATCAATTCTCGAATAAGGAACAATCGTTTCCTTATAAATTCAAGAAATTCACCATCCACAAGTTTATCAGAATAAGCAGGATGTTCATCTATTGAATTAAAATCCTGTCCGGTTCCAAATGGTGGATCAATATATATTAAATCAACTTTTCCTCTGTGAGTTTCTAAAAGTTTCTTCATTACAAAGTAATTGTCTCCAAAGATGAACTTATTGGGGGTTAACTTACCATTATTACTAAGACTTCTTAACTCTCCATGAAAGATGCCATGAACAACCTCAAAATCATCAGATTTATCTGAATATTGCAGAGTACAGTTCTTTGTCTTTCTTAAATATGAAATAGAAGGTTCCTGTGAGGTAGAATTAGAATTGACAAAGTTCTCAAAGTCTTTTATAGTAATTCTGTAACTTTTGTTTATCTTAACTGCATTAAGTTCTTTGGCTTGAATATACTTTGATACAGTCTGCCTTGTAACCTTAAGATTACTTGCTACTTCATCTAAAGTAAGAAATGTATGCTGACTCATTTGGGTATGATTTAACTCAATTTAACATAAATATGCCAGTGACAAATATAGAAAGAAATAAACTATACTCTCGCAAAAAAATACTTAATTATTTGGATCATTCAGACTAAAGCTCTTTAGCCAGATAATGTGCGGTATGGCTGTTTCTATTTTTCACAACCTCTTCAGGTGTTCCGGTACAAACTACTGTTCCTCCACCTGAACCTCCTTCGGGGCCCATATCAATGATATGATCGGCTACCCTGATTACTTCCATATTGTGTTCAATAACCAGTACCGTATTGCCTCTGTTCACCAGTTGGTTCAATACATCAAGCAATACTTTCACATCTTCAAAATGCAAACCTGTGGTAGGTTCGTCAAGAATATACAATGTTTTTCCCGTATCCTTTTTTGACAACTCGGAAGCCAGTTTAATCCGCTGTGCTTCTCCACCCGACAAAGTGGTAGAGGATTGCCCCAGGGTAAGATAGCCAAGCCCTACATCTTTCAATGTTTTCAGTTTATAGGCTATAGCCGGAATATTTTCAAAAAACTCTGCAGCCACCCTGATACTCATATTCAGCACATCGTTGATAGATTTCCCTTTATAACGAACTTCAAGAGTTTCCCGGTTGTATCGCTTTCCCTGACAATCTTCACACAGCACATAAACATCGGGCAGAAAATTCATTTCAATGGTCTGAACCCCGGCACCTTTACAGGTTTCGCAACGACCTCCTTTGATATTAAAAGAGAAACGTCCCGGTTTGTACCCTCTGATTTTTGATTCAGGCAAAATCCCGTAAAGTTTGCGTATTTCATCAAATACTTTGGTGTAAGTTGCCGGATTGGATCGCGGAGTACGGCCAATAGGATTCTGATCAATTTCAATGATTTTATCAATGTATTTGATTCCTTCAATTGAATCGTAAGGCAGCGGTTCTTTTAAGGATTGATAAAAATGATGACTCAAAATAGGGTAAAGAGTCTCATTCACCAGTGTTGATTTCCCGCTCCCTGAAACCCCTGTAACACAGATAAATTTTCCCAAAGGAAACTCCACATCCACATTCTTCAGGTTATTACCCCTTGACCCTTTTAAAACAATAGACTTACCATTGCCTTCTCTCCTTTTCTCAGGATAAGCAATCACTTTTTCTCCGTTCAGGTACTGAGCTGTAAGTGTATTGGTTTTCAGAATCTCGTCGGGACTGCCCTGGGCCACAATTTTACCTCCCAAACGTCCTGCGCCCGGACCAATATCCACAACATAATCAGCAGCAAGTATGGTATCTTTATCGTGTTCAACAACAACAACCGAATTACCGATGTCCCTCAAATCCTTAAGCGATTCAATAAGCTTATGATTATCGCGTTGATGCAAACCAATGCTGGGTTCATCCAGAATATACAATACACCTGTTAACCGGGAACCTATCTGAGTAGCCAGACGGATACGTTGCGATTCACCACCGGAAAGAGTCTTTGCAGAACGGTTCAGATGCACATAATCAATTCCCACTTCAAGCAAAAAGTTAAGCCGCGAACGGGTTTCGCGCAACAACTCGCGTGCAATAGTCCGTTGTTTCTCGCTCATCTGCTCTTCCACATGCTCAAGCCAGAACTTCAGCTCATTCAGATCCATGCGTGCGAGTTCGGCAATATTCTTGCCGTCAATTTTAAAATACATGGCCTGCTTATGTAGCCTATTACCGCTACATTCGGGACAGGTTTTTTTATTCATGAAACCTTCGGCCCACTTTTTGGAAGTCTGCGAAGTGTTCTCGCCATTAAACTGCTCAATATAATTCAACACCCCTTCAAAAGTGAGCGAATAGGAAGAAGTGATACCAAGATATTCCTTTTTCACTTCCACAGTTTCCTGCGTTCCGTTTAAAATGATTTCAACGGCTCTTTCTGGAATATCTTTGATCGGAGTGTTAAGATTAAAGCCGTATTTGAGCCCGATAGTTTCCAGTTGATTGAATATCCAACTGCTTTTGTATTCCCCTAAAGGAGCAATTCCACCTTTTTTAATGGACAGGTTTTTATCAGGAAAAACTTTATCCAGATCTATTTCACTCACCACACCCAGTCCGTTACAACGCGGACAAGCTCCATAAGGCGAATTAAATGAAAACAGGTTGGGTTCAGGATCATCGTAAGCCAAACCAGTTGTCGGACACATCATTTTCAGGCTGTAGTGCTTTACTTCCTGATCATTTTCATCCAATACCATCAAAACGCCTTTTCCCTGCTTAATTGCCGTACCTACCGATTTCACCAGACGATCAGATTTACCTTTCACCGGCAAACGATCCACAACCACCTCAATATCATGAACCTTATAACGATCGAGTTGCATGCCGTATGTTATTTCCTGAACCTCGCCATCCACACGTACACGCAAATAGCCCTGCTGCCTGATCCGTTCAAACAATTCACGGTAATGTCCTTTGCGGGCTTTAACCAAAGGAGCCAGCAGCATGATATTTTTGTCGTTGTAAACATCCACAATCAAAGAAACGATCTGATCCTGTGAATACTGAACCATCTTTTCTCCCGTATTGTAAGAAAAAGCCTCCGATGCCCGGGCAAACAAAAGACGGAGAAAGTCATAGATTTCAGTGATGGTACCCACCGTGGAGCGTGGATTGCGGCTCACCGATTTTTGTTCAATGGAAATAACAGGGCTCAGTCCGTTGATCTGATCCACATCCGGGCGCTCCATATTACCGATAAACTGACGGGCGTATGCCGAAAAAGTTTCCATATACCGGCGCTGTCCTTCGGCATAAATCGTATCAAATGCCAATGATGACTTTCCACTTCCACTAAGACCGGTAAAAACCACCAGTTTATCGCGTGGAATAGACAAATCCACGTTGCGCAGGTTGTGTACACGGGCACCTTTTATTTCGAGGTAGGAACCAGTAAAATACGGAAGTTCAACAGGATCTTTCATTACAGCGAAGTCATTTCAAAAAATTCCTGCAAAATTAGTGTTTCTATTTTAATTATGTATCGGAATGCCGGAATGGATATTATATTATTCATATTTATGTTTCAACAATTTGAAATGTTGAACTAAACTCCATACAAAAACAATATAACTTACTCAATAACAATTATTTAATAAAACATTGAAATAAAAGTGTAATATTGCCGCTGTTTTTTTCTGAAATAAGACGCATGAAGTATCCCATACTTTACACATATACCTTGCTTTCTTATGCGGTTTTATATCCTTTTACCTTTTTGGCTACAATTACCATTCTGGTTATGTATCACATAGGATTAAGAAAACAAATTCCCGCAGTCATCTGGTTCTGGGCACATAGTTCATTCCTTTTGATTGGCAAATATTTTACGATTGAAGGAAGAGAAAACTTTGATAAAAGCAGAAAATATATACTGCTTTCCAATCACTCCAGTTTACTTGATATCATGGGAATTATGGCTATCTGTGCTAATATTTCCTGGTTTGGCAGGGCCAACCTGATGCAAATTCCTGTATTCAGAAGTCTGCTACAGGTTATCAACTATATTCCCATGCAAAGTACCAACATAAATAACACTAAAAATATGGTAGGCCAGATGATCAGAAATTCAGTGAGTCAGACCGTCGCAATTTTTCCTGAAGGAACGAGAACCACCAATGGAAACCTTAACCGGTTTCATAAAGGGTTCATACATGTGATGAAAGCCAGCAAACTGGATATTTTACCTGTTACACTCAATGGATTTTATGAGTTTAAACCTAAAAACAGGTTTTATTTCGACTATCCGGTAAAATTGTCGGCAAAAATTCATCCTCCTATACCCTATCATGAACTGGTGAATCTGGAGGACAAAGAAATTATTTCAAGAGTCAGATCAAGAATTGAATCGGCACTTTAATAAAACTGAACCTATGCAAAACAATTCTCCCAATAAGTGGGCTTTCATCATTAACCCTGTTGCCGGAAGCGGACACGCTTTAATAACAGAAAAAGAAATTGAAAAACAGATTGATCTGCGTAAACTGGACGCTGAAATTGTGAGGAGCCTTGAAAAAGGACATGCATCAAAGTTAGCCTCAGAAATGGCTCATAAAGGCTTTACCCACATTGTAGCAGTTGGTGGCGACGGAACAATGAATGAAGTAGCCCGGTCGGTAGCCAACTATCCTGAATGTGTTTTTGGGGTCATCCCATCAGGAACGGGAAACGATTTTGCCAAGATGCTCGGATTTGAACCCGACTTTTCTCCGGAAACATGGGACAAATTCTTTACAACACATGTAAAGAAAATGGATGTGGGAAGTTGCAACGAGAACTATTTTTTTAATGGCATGGGACTGGGGTTTGATGCCCAGGTAGCTGCTGAAAATTTCCTACCCAACGGGGAACTTAAAAAAGTGAGAGGAAATTATTTATGGCATATTTTGAAAAACCTGCTTTTTTACAAGGCTCAAAAAATGAAGCTTACTTTAAACGGAAAGCCTGAAGAAAAGCTGTCGTTCCTGAATGCAGTTGGTATAGGCAGACGGTACGCAGGGGGTTACTACCTTACTCCAAAAGCTATGGCCGATGATGGGCTGTTGGATGTTTGCATGGTTGATCCGGTGAATATTCCCCAACGATTAAACATTTTAACGAAAGTCCCCAAAGGAGAGCATCTTTCCCACAAAAAGGTCAACTATTTTCAGACAACACATTTAAAAATTGAACTCGACCAAAAAGCAGCCTATCATCTGGACGGAGAACTGTTTTTTGCAAACACTTTTGACATCCGGATTCATCCCGGAAAGATTACCACTATTTTTAATCCCGGTACCGAACACTATTTTTCTGAAATAAAAGGTTCATAAATGATGAATCAGCAGAAAAAATACGTTGTCTTTATTGATCTCGACAAAACATTACTGAGTGTCAACAGTAGTGTACCACTAATCCTGATAGCTTTTCGGAAGGGACTGATGAGCATTTTCTCATTACTGAAAGCCATTTGGCTTTCCATTGTGTACAAACTCAACGTTAGTGATCCCATCAGTATTACAAAGTCCATGGCTTTCTGGCTTAAAGGTATACCTGAAAATTTAGTGGATGAACTTTCAGAACATGTCGTTAAACAACAACTAGTTAAAAAAATCCGCCCTGAAATTCTGAATGAGATCAACCATCACAAAGTCAATGGCGCACATATTGTGCTGCTTTCTGCTTCGCTTCCATATACCTGTAACCGCATTGCCCAACATTTAAATCTGGATGATGTTATTTGCTCGTTAATGGAAGTTGAAAACGGGCTTTTTACAGGGAATCCTTCAGGAAATATCTGTATTGAACAGGAAAAAGCAATACGTGCAAAAGCATTCGTAAACAATACAGGTTTTGACCTGATCGACAGCTATGCTTATGGCGACTCATTTTCCGACCATTTCGTTATGGAACTCTGCGATCATCCGGCAGCTGTTTTTCCAGACAGAAGACTAAAAAGGCTTGCCAAGTCAAAAAAATGGAAAATTATCTCATGAAAGAATAACCTGTTCAGGTTCTTCAATAACAATAAATGTCCTTCTGAAAAACCGGTTACCTATTTTTGAAATCGCCCAGGGCGTATAAATTCCAATAGTAACCAAGCTTAATAATGTTTGTGCCCAAAGAAACAGGAAATCATCCATAACATCTTCTTCGAACCCGAGCTTGAATGTTGAATCCGACTTTTCCACTACAATCTGCGCAACAAAATATTCATATAATTTTACATACATTACCGGTATATAAATCCCAATAGTAATCATACTGTAAAACAATTGAACCATAATCTTCCATAGTGAAGGCCAAAATTTGCTGGCCAGATAAATATGATATTCTTTGTACTTAAAGTTCAACAACCATTTAATAAATAAATAGGCAGCCGGGATCATAAAAATATACTCCACCAGATTCACCCAATTATAGGTAGGAATATCGCCTGTATAATTGGACTTAAAAACAACCAAAAATATCGAAGCAATTATAGTTGGAACCAATACCAGCATGTAAATACCAAAAATACCTTTCCCGCTTCCCAGAAAAAAAGACTTATGGTCTTTGTACTCTGTATGTTCTACAAAATAATTAGCATATGCTTTAATAAGCCATGGAAAATAAAAAGAAAGTGTAATAATAGTAAGAAAAATATTAGGCAATATCATTTCCAAAAAACTACCAAGCTTTCCCGTAAAACGAAAAGAATGCCCACCAAAACCCGAATAATTAATGTAAATCCTGTTAAAGTAATAATGAAACACAACAGAAAGTGCCATAATGGCAATAGTAACCAACACGGTAATCAATTTAAAGTGCGACACCGGATGATCATTCAATAAATAATTCCTATATACAAGGACTGAATAATTTGGCATCAGAAAAAACAACCAATACAACATCCATAAAGGGAACAAAACTTTTCCCGTTAAGGTAAAATCAAAGTATTTTTTCATTAGAAATGAGTTTGTTGGTAATGAATTTATCGTGAGCTAATTTAGCAAAGACCCTGAACTTTTCAGATTACTTAGTGTTAATTAGTCTTAAAAAGAGAAAAAAAACTTATTTCATTAATCCTCTCACAAAAGCCTTTTCCTTTTTTTCTATTTTTGTTTTGTACACAAATTTCATTTTATGTTCTCAAAAGAAGATATCCTACAAATGGAAACCAAAGGCATTAAACCCGAAAACGTGGAATACCAGATCAGCACGTTTAAAAACGGTTTTCCTTTCATACAGCTCACAGCACCGGCTACTCCGGGCAACGGTATACTGACTTACTCAGATGAAGAGGCACAACAACTCGCCCACTATTTCGACACCAATAAAAACGATTACCAGGTAATGAAATTCGTACCCGCATCAGGGGCTGCCAGCCGAATGTTCAAGCATTTGCTTTCGTTTCGCAAACAGTATAAGGGCACTCAGGAGGAAATAAGTCAGCTCGAGCAGGACAAAGATTTCAATTCTACAGGATATTTTTTCAGAAACCTGGAAAAGTTTGCTTTTTATGAAGAACTAAAACAGGTTCTTAGCCAACACAACCTGGTATTGGAAGAGTTGCTGAAAAAAAATGATTATAACACCTTACTCGACTTTTTTCTCAACGAAAAAGGGATGAATTACGCAAAGCTCCCCAAAGCGCTATTGCACTTTCATCAGTATCCGGAGGGAGCACGCAAGGCATTTGAAGAGCATCTGGTAGAAGCAGCACACTATGCTACTGACGAAAACAAAAAAGCACATTTGCATTTTACCGTTTCAGGAGAACACCAGAGTGCTTTTGAAGACAATATTGCCCGGGTCAGAAAATACTACGAGGATAAGTTTGGTATACGCTACGATATAGGGTTCTCACAGCAAAAACCCGGCACCGACACTCTTGCCGTAGATATGGAAAATGAACCTTTCAGAAACACTGACGGAAGCCTTGTATTTCGACCTGGTGGCCACGGTGCACTGATTGAAAACCTGAACGACCTGGATGCAGAAATCATCTTTATCAAAAATATTGACAACATTGTTCCTGACAGACTTCGCGACACAACCTACCTGTATAAAAAAGTTCTGGGAGGTTTACTTTTACAGCTTCAGGAAAAAACTTTTGATTATCTCGATTTGCTCGACGATGGTGAAGTAAATGATCTGGAACTGTCTGAAATCAGAAAATTTGCTCAAAACGAATTAAAAATCTATTTCCCTCCTGTTTATGAAACCTACAACAAATGGGAAAAAATTGATTTTCTGTTTAACAAACTGAACCGCCCCATGCGACTGGCAGGGATGGTAAAAAACGAAGGAGAACCCGGTGGCGGACCCTTCTGGATTGTGAACGAAAAAGACGAACATTCTCTTCAGATTGTAGAGTCCTCGCAGATGGACCTTACCGACGAAACACAAAAAAGTATTGTTGCCAAAGCCACACATTTCAATCCCGTTGACCTGGTTTGTGCCGTTTATAATTTCAAAGGCGCCAAATTTGACCTAACCGAATTTGTAGATCCTGAAACCGGTTTCATTGCTCAAAAATCGCAGGATGGGCGCGATCTGAAAGCAATGGAATTACCCGGACTCTGGAATGGTGCAATGGCCGACTGGATCACTTTATTTGTTGAAGTGCCACTAATTACTTTTAATCCAGTAAAAACCATCAACGATTTATTGCGATCACAACATCAACCTCAATAAATACTTATGAATTATCAATTTACCGCTTTACAAATAAAAAGGATACAGCGTTCATCGTTCTGGCAAAAAAGCCTTGTTACCAATATTTTTATTGGGCTGTTGATGCTTTTGTTGTTATTCGAATTGTTGGCTGTGGGTATCTTTCTGCCTTCCATTTTAGAAAAGTCAGCCAAGGATATTGCTCCTGAAGTTTTGCTCAACCAGGGTCTGATTTATTATTTTCTGGTTACTTTCATGATGCGTTTTTTTATTCAGGAACTGCCCACAATGGAAGTAACTCCCATGCTGCATCTTCCGATTAAAAAGACAAAAATCAGTTCCTATCTAAACTTCAGAACACTGCTTTCTTTCTTTAATTTTTTGCCGTTGTTTTTGTTCCTCCCGTTTACAATTATCTATATGGGAGCACATTTTTCGGCACTCTCAGCCATAAGCTGGTTTTTGAGCATCTACTTTTTTGAATTCACTTCCAACTTCCTTCTGGTTCGCATCAAAAGAAAGTCATCGGTTACGCCTTCTGTTGTACTAATCCTTCTGTCTGTTGCAGCGGTAATTGGTATTTTGAATTATTATAATCTGTTGCCATTAAAAGAAATTTCAGGCTGGTATTTCGGAAACCTTATCAAACAACCTTTATTGATCCTGTTACCACTTTTCACCATGCTTCTGGCCTATTGGGAGAACCATCGCTATACTGTGAACCATCTATATCTGGAAAACCTGGTAAAAAAGAAAAAGCGGTCAGAAAAGATCAGCAGTAGTTTCTCGGGGCTCGAAAAACGTGGCAAAACAGGAGCTATGATCCTCAATGAAATCAGGCTTTTGCTGCGCAACAAGCGATCCAAACAAATGCTTCTGTTCAGCCTGCCCTTGTCGCTGTTGTACGGAATGTTTTTTTATCCTCAAAAGGTATATATGGATCACATCGGATTACTGGTTTTTGTTGCCACTTTTATATCCGGCGGGTTCCTGATTATTTACGGTCAGTACATTCTGGCTTGGGAAAGCACACAGTTTGACTTCATTCTGGCTTCCAATATTCACACTGAAGAATATTTTAAGGCTAAGTATTATTTAATGACTATTCCCACTACCCTGCTTTTCCTGCTGACAATTCCCTATGTTTACTACGGAAGAATCATACTCGAGCTGAACTTCGTTTTCCTGTTTTACAACCTGGGCATCAACGCACCACTGCTGTTGTTCTCAGCCAGTTTTAACCGGAAACGACTCGAACTGGATAAAGGACAGATGATGAATTACCAGGGCGTAGGAATCAACAATTTCCTGATTATCATTCCACTGATGGGTGGACCTGCTTTGATTTATGTCCTGCTTGATACTCTTGTCGGGAAAAACATTGCCTTACTGATTATTCTGGGACTGGGAATTTTAGGTATACTATTACATCAACAATTAATTAAATGGGCCGCAGCTTTCTTCAGAAAACGTCGTTATCAGATTGCTGAAGGCTATAGAAACAGTTAAACTAGAAAAAAATACAACCATGATACAAGTAAACAACCTTACTAAAAAATATGTTGGAAGAACCGTACTGAACATTCCCGAAATCAACATCGAAAAAGGAGAAAGCTTTGGTCTTGTAGGAAACAACGGTGCAGGCAAAACCACTTTTTTCCGACTCATTCTTGATCTTATTCAGGCTTCCGGCGGATCGGTACATTCCGGAGGAGAAGATGTTGCAAAAGGCGAACACTGGAAAACCTACACCGGTTCTTATCTTGATGAGGGCTTCCTGATTGAATACCTGACTCCTGTTGAATACTTCAATTATGTAGGCAGACTCAACGGAATACACCCCACCGAAGTGAAAAATTTCATGGACGACATGAAAAGTTTCCTGGGAAACGACATCACAAACAACAAAAGCTACATCCGTGATTTATCCAAAGGAAACCAAAAGAAAGTGGGTATCGGCGCTGCATTAATGATTCGTCCGGAAGTTTTAATTCTGGATGAACCCTTCTCCAACCTCGACCCCACATCACAATATCAACTTAAGACCTTGCTGAAAGAATGGCAAAATAAACATCAGATGTGTATGCTTATTTCTTCGCACGATTTGAACCATGTTACCGAGGTATGCAAACGAATTGTTGTTTTACACGAAGGAAAAGTAGTTCACGATCTGGAAACCAATCCCAATACGCTGAGCGAACTTGAAGCTTACTTTGCTGTGAAGGGCGATGCCGTTGAAGAAGAATAGTTTGTCAGGCTTGTGTTATTGCAATCACGGTTTACCGAAGGAGCAACCTTCTATTTTAATTATTCCGACTCAATAACAGTTTGACTTGTCGTACCCTGCTTTGTCTTCCCAATGCAAAGACACTTTTTTATATATTCTACACCTTCGATTGATGCCTGAGAATTAGTATTTTTGCCGCAAATGTCAGAATACAAACAAAATATCAATAAAGAACCGTTTAAAGCCGTGGCTAATACGGCTCAGCAACTCAATACACCGGTTTATGTTATAGGGGGTTATGTGCGCGATCTGCTTTTGGGAAGAAAGTCGAAAGATGTGGACTTTGTGGTAGCGGGAAGTGGTATAGATTTTGCCAGATCGCTGGCTCAAAGCATGGGGAACGACACAGAAGCCAAATATTTTGAGAACTTCGGAACTGCAATGATTCGTTACAAAAGCTGGGAACTTGAATTTGTCGGAGCCAGAAAAGAATCGTACCGTAAGAACTCGCGCAAACCCATTGTTGAGAACGGCACCTTACTGGATGACTTAAAGCGTCGTGATTTCACCATCAATGCCTTATCTATCAGCCTGAACAAAGAAGATTTCGGGCAACTGCATGATGAATTTAACGGACTGGAAGATCTTGAAAATAAAATTATCAGAACACCTTTAGATCCCGATATTACCTTTTCTGATGATCCTTTACGCATGATGCGTGCCATTCGTTTTGCTACACAACTGGGGTTCTCCATCGAAAAGAATACGCTGAAAGCCATTGAAAGAAATAAAAACCGGATATCAATTGTTTCAGGTGAACGGGTAGCCGATGAGTTAAATAAAATAGTAGGTTCAAATAAACCATCAGTAGGATTTCTTTTGCTGGAAAAAACAGGGCTTCTGAAACTTATCTTCCCGGCCTTTACCGATCTTAAAGGAGTTGAAGTCATCAATAAAAGGGCACACAAAGACAACTTCTACCATACACTAAAGGTACTGGATAATATTTGTCTGACCACCGACAATTTATGGTTACGCTGGGCTGCTATCATGCACGATATTGCCAAACCGGTAACCAAACGCTACGATGATAAAGCAGGCTGGACTTTTCACGGTCATGAATTTGTCGGAGCCAAAATGGTTCCCCGTTTATTTAAAAAACTTAAACTTCCCCTGAACGAAAAAATGCATTATGTTCAGAAAATGGTATTGCTTCATTTGCGCCCCATTATTCTGGCAGAGGACGTTGTCACCGATTCAGCAGTACGCAGACTGCTTTTCGACGCCGGTGAAGAAGTGGATGACCTGATGCTGCTCTGTGAAGCCGATATTACTTCCAAGAATGAGGTAAAAGTAAAGCGTTACCTGAAAAACTTCCAGTTGGTTCGGCAAAAGCTTAAAGAAGTAGAAGAAAAGGATCGCATCCGTAACTGGCAGCCTCCCATTAGCGGGGAAATCATAATGGAAACCTTTGGTTTGTCTCCTTCCAAAACAGTTGGCGATATTAAAACAGGTATCCGCGAAGCCATCCTCGACGGACTCATTCATAATTCCTACGAAGAAGCTTATCCTTATATGCTGAAAATTGCACGGGAAATGGGACTGGAAGTAAAAGACAGCCACTATACATCCGGGTCCGGTTCTGAAGAAAACAAAGAACAAAAACTCTCATGAGTACAAAAGGCAAAACACTGGTTGTTATTGCCGGGCCTACCGCTTCGGGGAAAACTACGCTGACCATCAGACTCGCACAGGCTTTTGATACAGAAATCATTTCTGCCGATTCGCGGCAGTTTTATCGTGAAATTCCAATTGGAACTGCAGCTCCAACAATCGAAGAGCAGGCACTGATTCCTCATCATTTTGTCGGACATCTGTCGGTTTTTGATGAATACAATATTTCAATGTATGAGAAAGATGTGTTGCAACTGCTTTCAGAAAAGTTCAAAGAAAAAGATATCCTGTTTATGACAGGGGGGTCAGGTTTGTATATCAATGCGGTGTGCAATGGTATCGACCCTTTACCAGATCCAACTCCTGAACTAAGGGAAGAACTAAACCAACTACTCAAAAAAGAAGGGATATCTGCTTTGCAAAACATCCTGAAGGAACTTGACCCTGAATATTATGCCGAAGTGGACACCAATAATCCTGTACGATTGCAACGTGCCATTGAAATTTGCAGAGGAACCGGAAGGAAATACAGCGAACTGCGCTCCAATCAGCCGGTAGAACGCAATTTCAACATCATTAAAATTGCTTTGAATGTGAACCGGGATGAACTGGCACGTCGTATTCATATGCGGACACATGCCATGCTGGAAGCCGGATGGACGGAAGAAGCCAGAATCATGTTTCCTCACAAACACCTCAACGCCCTAAATACTGTAGGATACAAAGAACTATTTTCCTATTTTGAAGGAAAACTCACTCTTGAAGAAGCCGTAGAAAAAATTGAAACCAACACACGCCGTTATGCCAAACGCCAACGCACATGGTTCAGAAAGGATAAGGATATACACTGGTTTGCCCCGGAAGACATTCAAGGTATTTCGAATCTAATCAAAGGCCATGTATATCTTGATTAAAGACCGGCGAATTGTACTGTGTAAAGTTATTTCCCTAAGTTAGCAATACGTTATCTAAGAATAGTTCTTTGAACAAGAAGTCATAAAAAAGGTCATCCACCAATGACGAATGACCTTTTTTTCAACAGATATAATAAAATATTTCTTATCTCTGAACTTTTTCCTCTTTTACTTTAAACTCAGTTCTACCCGGGTATACTTTAAGAGCCTCCTCTAGTACTTTCATCGAACTCTTCAAATCTTCCACTTTCAGTACATAACTGATGCGAACTTCATCTTTTCCTTTACCAGGAGTAGCATAAAAACCTGATGCCGGAGCCATCATAACGGTTTGATTTTCGAAAGAAAAACCTTCGAGTAACCACTGGCAGAACCTATCCGAATCATCAATTGGCAGATGAGCTACAACATAAAATGCGCCGGAAGGATTCGGGCAAAATGCCCCAGGAATTTTATTAATGCCGTCAACCACTGTATTTCTTCTTTCCAGGTATTCTTTCTGAACCTTTTCAAAATAATCTTTAGGTGTGTTCATAGCAGCCTCAGCAGCAACCTGGCCAAATGAAGGCGGACTCAGACGGGCCTGAGCAAACTTCAAAGCCGTGGCAATTACTTCCTTGTTTTTAGAAACCATCCAGCCAATGCGAACCCCACAGGCACTGTAGCGCTTGGAAACGGAATCAATAAGAATTACATTGTTTTCGATACCTTCCAGATGCATTGCCGAATAATGTTTTCTACCATCATAGGTAAATTCTCTATACACCTCATCAGCAATCAGATACAGATCATATTTTTTTACCAGATCGCGCAGCACTTCAAGTTCTTCTTTCGAATACAAATAACCTGTTGGATTATTAGGATTACAAACCAAAATGGCCTTTGTATTTTTGTTGATGTTTTTTTCAAACTCTGCTACCGGAGGTAAAGCAAATCCATCGTCAATATTGGAAACAATAGGCCTTACTTTGATTCCGGCATTAATGGCAAAACCATTGTAATTAGCATAAAAAGGCTCAGGGATAATCACCTCGTCTTCCGGATTCATAATACTCTGAAAAGCAAACAGCAAAGCTTCAGAAGCACCAGCCCCAACAATGATCTCATCTGATTTAACATCAATATTCAAAGTTTTATAATATCCGGAAAGTCCTTCGCGAAGCGAAAGCATACCAGCCGAATGGCTGTATTCAATTACCTTATGATCGTAGTTTCTGACAGCACTCAAAGCCACTTCAGGAGTTTCAATATCGGGTTGACCTATATTCAGGTGATAAACTTTTCTCCCTTTTTTCTTGGCTTCTTCGGCATAAGGAACCAATTTACGAATAGGAGATTCGGGCATCTTACGCCCTTTTAACGAAATTTCAGGCATGATATTTATAATTTTTTAAGGTCATTTTCGAACAGGAGCTGAAGCATCATTTATATTATTTACCGGAATCATAGCCGGAGGTCTGGGATAAACTTTGCCTTTGATCTTCAAAACCACAGGAGCTTTGGCATTAGACATAATTGTAACCGACTTAATGAAAGGCCCAATAAGCTGTGTGTTATAGGAAACAGTAACTGATGCGGTATCGCCCGGCATTACAGGGGCTTTAGGCCAAGATGCTACTGTGCAACCACACGACGATCGGGGCTGCATCAACAACAACGGTTCACTACCTGTGTTCTTAAACATAAATTTAACTGAACCGTCTCCACCGTGAAAAAGCTTTCCAAAATCATGGTCTGTTTTTTCAAAAGAAATGACAGCTCCCTTAAGAGTATCTGACTTTCGAGGTGATTGCGCCAGAACTGTCATTACGGAGGAGATGAAAAGCATCAATAACCAGCTCTTTTTCATAAAATATTTTATTGGTTATTAACCACTTGAAATTCTATAAAAAAAGGGAAACATCCCTTCAGAATTCAGGGTTCAAATATACGAATTATCTATATATTTTATTCAAAATACAGCTATATCTGACTGTTCTGTCGAATTTATTCTCGTTCTAAAGTTTCCTACCGATTAAAACAAACAGCGGATATGATCTCTCCTGTCCATTCACAATCCTGCGAATGGTGTAAAAAGTTTTGTAATAGACAGGGTCAAATCCGTGTTCCCTAAACTTATTTTCTAAGACATCTCTTTCAAATCCTCGGTGTCCGTCGAAATGAGGATGCCGGAAATGAAAACTTCCATCCTCGGGTTCCAAATCACCAATACACAAATAACCGCCCGGAAGGAGCATCGAATTAAAGATTCTCAACAACGAGGAAACTTCTTTAATATGGTGCAGAGTCATTAATGTATAAATGGTCTGAACCGGACTGATGTTTTTCTCTTCCTCCAGCAAATCAATCAACAACGGATGCATTGTATCGATATGACTTGAGGTAATTTTTTCCCTGAGCACATCAATCATTCCCTGAGAAGTATCTGCCAGTGTGATTGATCTGAAATCGTCTTTTAGAAAAAAGCTGAGCAAACCTGTTCCACAACCAAACTCAAAGGCATCTGTTGTACCATCGGGTTGAACAACATTTCTTATTTCCTGAGCCAGCAGTCCGGCTCTTTCCACCTTTGCCGGATCATTATCCCAATTACGGGCATCATCATCAAAACTCATGACTAAATATATTTAACGCAAAGATAAAAGACAAAACACAAATAATTTCCTAATAAATCAAAAAGCCAAAAAATATAACCCGACAATTGTAGGTTACCTATTCCTCTTTCCATTTATTTCCACCAAACAAAACAATCAGGTTTAAATTTAAAGCTTTGCTAGTTAATCCTGAACCATGGGTAGGACTCAAATTAGCCAACCCAAATTGAAATGTCGAAGTAACTCTGACATTGTTTTTTTCGAATCCAATTCCAAGATCAAGTCCGTAATCATATCTTTTTAAATCATCGGCAACTGACGAACCAAAATTTAAAGTTCTTTGTATAGAACCTGAATATTGTCCACTAAACCCAACAGCTACATATGGCCCTGCAATAAATAAAAAATTTGTTCCCTTCATACTTGCTTTCAAAATAGCATGAACAGGTAACTCGAGGTATTTTGGAGAGATCTGCGTGTTCTCAAAACCAGTGTATAAGGTCATATTTTTCGAAACATAAATAATTTTTGATGACACTTCCAAATGCTTATTAATTAAAAAACTGGTAACCAAACCAAACTGAAAAGCTCCTTTTGAACCCTCCGGAGGATAACCAGATGAATTGGAACTGAGTCTTGAAAAATTAATACCGGTTTCAAAGCCAAACTTTGTTTGTGCATTTGAAAACATAACCATAAATACCAGTACAGAGGCCAGAAAAAACTTCAATAACTTCATAAGTTTTTTAATTAAATAATAAAACAAGTGTAAAACTAAAACTACTCGTAAAAGCTTTTATTTTATAAGTATTTGGCGGAGCAATATTTTTGAACCCCAACTGGTACTGTAATATGTATTCCACTCCCCTTGATTCAAACCCTGTCCCTAAGTTCATACCATAATCAGTTTTTTGCATATCACTAAAGCTGGTATCAAAACCAATCTTTCCATTATCAGATGTAAATTTTCCGAACCCGCTGAATCTGCTCGCATAATAAATCCCGGCCAGCAAAATAAACCTGTCCTTGTGCAAATCGTTAAAATAAGGTTTGTACAAAAAATTTACAGGAATCTCATAATACCATGGAACAATAACATCCTTTTCTCCATCATTAAAAACATATTTTCCGCCTTTTGATGTAAGGATTATCCCCGGTTGAACAGCAAAATAATTGGACAGAGGAACCTCTGTCAGCAAACCAATATTGAATCCGGGAACTGGATTGGTACTATATGTAATATTGGCGTCAGAAAGGGTTGGATTGTGAACAATCATCATCGACATATTCATTCCCAGCCTTCCTGCCACTTTAATCTGAGCGCGGAGAGATATTGAGAACACAAGAAATCCCAATATCAAAACTACTTTTACATTTTTCATTAAATTAAATATTAATCGTTGTACAATGTGATTTTATATTCCCCTTTAAGGATAACCAAGGTAAAGAAAAATTATTCATATGCACTACCTGCCATAAATGAAAAAACTTATCTCTCCATGAAACTAATGTTACCCTGTAAGACTTGTATAATGGAGACACCCAATAATATCTCCCCTCCTTCCAACAACCTCTCGAAACATTATTTTTTCTGTTTAACAAAATGAAAAAACAATAATTATAAAAAAACTGAGAAAACAAAAAATAAGTAACTTTTGACTTTACATTGATTTTCATTTTTTGCAAAGAATTAAGAGTCATAATCTATCGTTTTAAATAAATATTCATTTTCAATGCGCATAAAAGTAAAATAACTTTTAAAAAAAGAGCATTACACCAGAGAAATCTTTATTCAATATTTTTTCATATTCCTCTTGCTTTATTACATATTTTTTTAATTTTGCACCCTCGAAACGGCGAGGTAGCTCAGTTGGTTAGAGCGTCGGATTCATAACCCGGAGGTCCCGAGTTC
>JAFGXS010000027.1 GCA_016936505.1 Bacteroidales bacterium
CCCGAGGCGGGACTTGAACCCGCACGACCGCAATGGTCATTGGATTTTAAGTCCAACGTGTCTACCAATTCCACCACTCGGGCAACACGCAAAGAAAAAATCCCGACCCGATAATTTCGGACTCGGGATTTTTTGAGCGGGAAACGGGACTCGAACCCGCGACCCCGACCTTGGCAAGGTCGTGCTCTACCAACTGAGCTATTCCCGCGTTGAATTTTGAGAGTGCAAATGTAAAACATTTTTTAAATCTCAAAAGAAAAAAAGATTTTTTTTCACTGAAATATTCGAAAATAAAATATCCTGTATTCAGCGTTACTGAATACTTTTTAGTAAGTTTTTGATTTCGTTGAGTTTCATGAGTGCTTCAACTGGTGTGAGAGTATCAATATTAATATTTAGGATATCTTCTTTGATTTTATGAAGCAAAGGATCATCAAGTTGAATAAAGCTAAGTTGAAAGTCGTCGGTAGCTTTAGTTTTTTTCTGAATATCCTCTAATGCGTTACTTGTATGGCTTTTTTCGAGTGCTATGAGCAACTGTTCTGCTCTCTGAAGTACTTTTTGAGGCATTCCGGCCATTTCTGCAACATGAATACCAAAACTATGTTCGCTTCCTCCTTTTTTCAGCTTGCGAGTAAAAATCACCTGGTTCCCCATCTCTTTTACCGAAATATGAAAGTTCTTGATTCTTGTCATGGTTGCCGACATCTCGTTGAGCTCGTGGTAATGGGTCGCAAATAAGACTTTTGCTCTGAAAGCCGGATGATTATGTAAAAACTCAACCATTGACCATGCAATGGAAATCCCGTCATAAGTGCTGGTTCCTCTGCCGATTTCATCCAGTAAAATCAGGCTTCGGTTGGAAATGTTGTTCAGGATACTGGCTGTTTCATTCATCTCGACCATAAAAGTGGACTCTCCGGAGGATATATTATCTGAAGCTCCGACCCTTGTAAATATCTTGTCAACAAGGCCTATTTTAGCTTTTTCTGCAGGCACGTAACTTCCCATTTGAGCCATTAGGGTAATTAATGCTGTTTGTCGGAGCAGGGCAGACTTACCTGACATATTGGGCCCGGTAAGAATAATAATTTGTTGTTTCTTGTTGTCTAAATAAATATCGTTGGCAACATAAAACTCACTTTCAGGAAGATTTCTTTCAATAACCGGATGTCGTCCTTCTTTTATTTCCAGTTCATATTCTTCAGAAATCTCCGGTTTCTTATATTTGAACTCGATTGAGGTTTCTGCAAAGGAGAGTAAACAGTCAAGCTCCGCAATAATGCGTGCATTGGTTTGAACCGGTTGGATATATTTTGCTGCTTCAGCAACTATTTTGTTAAAAATGGTTTGTTCAAGAACCAGAATTTTTTCTTCGGCTCCCAGAATCTTTTGTTCGTATTCCTTTAGCTCTGGTGTAATGTAACGTTCAGCATTAGTTAATGTTTGTTTTCTGTGCCATTCTTCAGGTACTTTATCCTTGTGTGTGTGGGTTACCTCAAGGTAATATCCGAAAACATTGTTGTATCCTATCTTAAGAGAAGGAATGCCGGTTTTCTCACTTTCTCTTTCCTGAATTTTCTGTAAAAAATCTTTACCTGAATAAGCTATGGCTCTGAGCTCATCCAATTCATCTGAAACGCCTTCAGCAATTACTTTCCCTTTGTTAATCAATGCTGGTGGTTCATCAGAAAGTTCAAGTTCAAGTTTGTTGGATAATGTAGAACAACTATCAAGGAAATTTGATTTCTTTTTTAACTCCTCAAGTTCACTTAAAGCACAGAATTCTTTGATTTGGGACACTGAATGCAAAGCGCGTTTTAGCTGAACCATTTCACGCGGATTAGCCTTTAGAGCTGCTACTTTGGATATTAATCGCTCAAGATCACCTGTTTCCCGAAAGCATTCGCTTAGTTGCTCTCTGAGTTTATTGTGATTATTAAATCCGGTAACAACATCGAGTCTCTGGTCAATTTGCTTCTTGTCTTTCAGTGGTAAGGTAATCCATCTGCGTAAAAGTCTTGAGCCCATGGGAGATTTTGTTTTGTCAATAGTTTGCAGTAATGACTTCCCTCCCGGGAATAACGGGTAAATTAATTCAAGGTTTCTTATGGTAAAAGGATCCAGCCAAACATAGTTTCCTTCATCCATTCTGCGGATTCCGGTAATATGATCCAGTTGTTTGTGCTGAGTTTCGTTGAGATAATATAATGCAGCGCCTGCAGCTATGATGCCGGCTTTCATATCGGCTACTCCAAAGCCTTTTAGGGAAATGGTTTTGAATTGTCTTGTCAGGATATCTGTAGCAAAGTCCTCAGAAAAAACCCAGTCGTCAAAAAAAGTCAGATAAAATTTCCCTCCAAAAGAATCCATAAAGGCTCCTCGTTTCTGGCGTTGAACAACAACTTCGCTTGGAGACATGGCCTGTAGTATTTTGTCAAGATATTCATGATTACCTTCAGCAACAAAAAACTCTCCTGTGGAAATGTCAAGTAAGGCTATACCCGAAATTCCTTCAGAATAATGAATGGCGGCCAAGAAATTATTTTCCTTTTGTTCCAGAATATTATCGTTCATTACAACACCAGGTGTTACAAGTTCTGTAACCCCTCGTTTAACTATAGTTTTGGTTGTTTTAGGATCTTCAAGCTGGTCACATATGGCAACACGGTAACCGGCTCTGACTAGTTTTGGGAGATAAGTGTCCAAAGCATGGTGCGGAAAACCTGCTAGTTCCATGTATGCTGCAGCGCCATTTCTGCGTTTGGTTAAAACAATACCAAGCGTAACAGATGTTTTTATTGCATCTTCACCAAAGGTTTCATAAAAATCACCTACACGAAACAGTAAAAGGGCTTCAGGGAATTTTGCCTTAATAGCGTTATATTGCTTCATTAAAGGTGTTTCTGTTTGTTTAGCCATCGATGAAAATTTTTACAAATGTAACAAATGAGTGGAAGTATTGAAGTGGTAATTTATCAACAGATTATCATTTGCAGGGTTGGCAAATGTCTTATTTTTAGCTGAGACTGATATTTTACAAAGAATTAATATAGTTATTTTTGTCATAAATTAAGTGAATAAAATTATGAGGAAACTTTTGAATGAAGAATTGAACAGACTTGATGTGGAAGCGTATAAACGAACGGAGAAGAATCCTGTCATAATAGTTTTGGATAATATCAGGAGCCTGAATAATATAGGGGTGGCATTCAGAACATCAGATGCTTTTCTTATTGAAGCTATTTTTCTTTGCGGTATAACGGCATGTCCGCCACACCGCGATATCCATAAAACAGCGTTAGGCTCTACAGAGTCTGTCGACTGGAAGTATTTTAGTTCTACAAGAGAAGCTTTATCGTACCTTAAGAAAAATGGCTATGAGGTTATTTCTGTTGAACAGGCGGATGATAGCATTAATTTACTGGATTTTCGCTATAAAAAAGAGCAAAAATATGCCCTGATTTTTGGCAATGAAGTGAGAGGAGTAGAGCAGGAAGTGGTTCAAAATTCTGATTTTGTGGTAGAAATTCCTCAATTTGGTACGAAACATTCGTTGAACATATCGGTAAGTATAGGGGTGGTTTTGTGGGATTATGTATTTAAAATCAATAATTTATAATGTCATTAGGTGTGAATTACTCTGTTCGTAATAAATTCAACTAAAATTTTCTCAACAACAATAAATTTTTACCTTTGCACTAAGTAATTGAGTCCTATGTATATTTTGCATGGAATTCCTTTATTTATTATATTTGAAAATTATTATCAAACAATTAAAAAATGAAAAGAGCTTATTCTATGTTCAAAAAGGCGCTGTTAATGGGTATCTTGGTA
>JAFGXS010000028.1 GCA_016936505.1 Bacteroidales bacterium
GTCGAACCATACAAAATCTAAATCGCCATAATTGGTACAAATTTCTTTTACCTGCGGCTTGCACTTTTTATAAAAATAATCTTCAAAAGAAGCCGGTGTGCCATCGGGATAGTTCTCCGGCCCCCTTGAACCACCTGGTTCTGTCCAATCCTGGTTGTGCGAATAATAAAAGCCAAAACCCAATCCTAATTCTCTACATGCAGCCGAAAGTTCTTTCATAGGGTCGCGTGCAAATGGTGTTGCATCAACGATGTTAAAAGGATGCTGCGATTTAAACATGGCAAATCCTTCGTGGTGTTTACTATTAATTATTATATACTTCATGCCGGCATCTCTGGCTAATTTGGCAATTGCCATTGCATCAAATTCATCCGGGTTAAATTCATTCGCAATTTTCACGTATTCATCAACAGGAATTCCTGCCATTCTTGGATTCATAATCCATTCACCAATACCATAGTAGGTTTTATCGTTCCACACCCCACCCAGATGCGAAAACAATCCCAAGTGAATAAACATTCCAAAGTTGCTTTCGTCGAACAACTTACCGCGCCCGGCCTTTAGCGCATCCAGGGCTACAGTAGTTTCGCCCCACATTTCATCCATTCCCTGCTCCGTCTTTTTATTCTGTGCATTTATTCCCTGTGCAAAAAATATTGCAACTAAAACAAGCAGTATTATTGTATTACTTTTTAATTTCATTCTGATATATTTTTAAGAAGAAAATCGGCGTTTCCAATTGCACGTATTTCAATCCATTTAAGAAATCTTTTAATTCCGGATCACTTAACTCTTAAAGGTCTTACCAAGTTGAATATTTCGTCTTCTGAATTCCGGGAAGCAAAAAACACATGTGTTGGGTGTCCTTTTTCAAACAACACCTGTGGACGTTCCAGCTTTTTCAATTCTTCTTTCGTACCATCCGAAAATTTTACGGTTTTACTGTAAGCCAGTGCATTTTCAGCAATTTCCCAGGAAATTCCATCTTCGGATGTTGCGAGAAAACCGGATTGGGCCTCACCAGTTATCTGGTCATTCATGCATTTAGCGAGTAAATAATATTTATCACCATCATTCCAGATATAAGGATCTTCCACATCAGTATCTATTGGTGTAAATTCAATCCGGTTGTTTTCACCCACCCGGTTATAAGGCCCTAAATAATGGTCTGCCCGGGCAATCCCAAACTGAAGGGTTCGATTTTGGTTACGCTCGGGATAGGGGACAGGAGCGCTTTTATATACCAGCAATACACTTCCATCGTCGTGAATAAAGGGTGCCGGATTGCTTGTAATGGCTGCATCCCAGTTATCGGTTCGTGGGATTAATATGGGTTTATCCATGCGTGTAAATGGACCTAATGGAGAATCTGAAACGGCAATGCCAACTCTTTTCCCATTCCAGGCCTGTTCATACATCTGCCTTGTTGGAATTGAATCTTTTGGTTGCTCAAACTCATATGTTGTTCCAGTATAAAACAGAATGTATTTACCATCGTGGTACTGAATATTTGGATTGTGAGTTACCAATCCATCCCAGTAAGCTGCACCCCGAGCCAGTAAAACTACTTTTTGAAATGTATAAGGTCCTTGCGGTACATCTGAAACAGCAACGACAACTTCAGAATTAGTTATCCAGGCACTCATGGTAAGTTTTTTGGGCCATCTGCTTGCATACATGTAATATTTGCCGTCATCAGCTTTAATTACCGACCCACCCCAAACAATCCAGTCGTCCATTCTAAAGGCACCCTCTTTGGGAGAAACATCCCAATTATCATGAAATATGTTTTCTACTTCTGTTTCTTTTTTACAACCTATAAACAGCAGGACAATTAATGCTATTTGAAATAGTTTCATGATCTTCTTATCATTTTATTGTAATAGATTTCTTTCGGTTTTTCCGACTTTAAATTCGAAAGCAATTTTCTACTTTTTCTCGCTTTTCTCATTAAAAATGCGGAACATAAATTTTTCCAGTTCCTCTTGTCGTGTATCTGTATCTTGTATTTCAAATGTGCAACTTACACCTATGGAATCAGCTGCTTCTTTTAATATGCGCCCAAATTCAGCATGATGAATACCGTCGTTTGTAATGGGTTTTGGACTATTGTTGCCATAACTCATATAAATTGGAGGATCATCTTCGCTCAAATGTGTAAGGGGCGAACATTCGATCGCCAAATCCCTGTACTTTTCCCAATTGTCAAATAAATCCTTAGGGCTTGTTGCGCCAACCGACTTCCAAATCATGCTGTGATCGGTAGCTGAGGACCCGATTCGTTGTTGTATTAACATGGCATCCAAGGTTGTCTGTGCCCAAAGTACTGCAGCACCCAAAAGCCGGGTAGATTCTCTTTCAATAAGGTCTTCGCTCGTTGGATTGGCCATATCATCGTGGAAGGCTAACCATAGACTGGAGCAACCCCCGGCTGATCCACCGGTAGCGATTATTCGATCAGGATCAATATTCCATTCTTTGGCTTTGCTTCGAACAAACTGAAGCGCTCTTGCTGCATCAACAAGGCTGCATGGCAACTTATTATTGCCCCGGGCCAGACGGTAATTGATACTCACATAAGAAACACCTTCTTTTAGCAGGTTAAGGTGCGGCCCTTCGTTTTTTTCTTTACTGCCGCCTCCCCAACCACCGCCGTGAATATAAAAAACAAGTGGAGTAGGTGTTTCTGACTCAGCCTTCCAGAAATCCAATTTGTTCCTTTCATGTGGTCCGTATGCCACATCACGCATGGTAGGTTCAAACTTCTTTTTAGTAACCTTTATCCATTCCCCTTCCAGCATGATTGAATCCGGATAAGTGGTTTGTACGCAATGTATTGTCTCCTGCCCGAAACTATGCAAGAAGAATAACAATAGTAGTGCCGGGATAAAAATGTGTTTTTGTATCATTTTAGTATCCTTTTCAATTTTACAAATAATTATCTTTATTCTTTAGATAAAATCTCTAACTCCTCCAAAATAGCCATGCCAAAAAATCCGGTGGTGTATGCACAACTGGAAGGGAAGTATTCACGGATTCCAACCATTGAGGCAGGAGTTGCTCCTACCAGTCCTCCAATTGCTTCAATATCAGGACCTGTGTATTGATTTTCCAGACACCAGGATAGTGCTTTGCGTGCTGCTTCTAAGTATTCCGGTTTTTCTGTGGCATTGTAAAGCTGGTAAAATAATAAACTCCAAAGAGCTGTACCTTTTTCAGAAATACCAACTTCCTCAGCATCGCCATCGAATATGTATGACCAGGAACCATCTTCATTCTGATTCTTTTGAAATTGCTTTGCCATTTTTTCGGCATATTCCAGATAAATGGTATCGGGATACATACGATTCATTGCCAGCAGTCCTTCCATTGCCCAGCCCAGGCCCCGGGTCATTTTAATGGTTTCTATATGTTCTCCGGTTGGCCAGTCATAGGCGCGATGCCAAAGTCCGTCCTCTCGTTGAAATGCTTTCATGTGTTTGTTCATAAATTCTTTGCCTATCTTTCTGAAACGGTCATCACCTGTTACTTCGTAGAGAGCTGCATGCCCTTCGGGATCCCATCCGGTTTCATCCAGTATTCGTTCATTAAAACGGTCTTCATCGTATCGGTAGTAATGCGGCAGTACATCAAAAGTATCGAGCATAGAACCTTTTTGCAGGCACCAGTGTATGGAAGCCTCCAGGTAGGTGCTGTCGCCGGTTGCCTGAAACAAGGGGATCAAGGCCCAGCGAATCATTACACCGGAATCGGAAGTGCCAATCCATTTGGTATATCGGTTAAAACGGCGCGACCAGATAACCAGAAAAGAGCCTTCGCTTGGATGGCCTTCTTCCAGCAACTGATATCTCAGAATATTTCGCCCAATTTTATCCACTGCGTTTACTAACTCATCTGTATTGTATAATTGTTGAATTTCAGGTACTTCAATTGCGTCCAACACCATTTTTACATATTGGGTGCTGGCCCAGTTCCAGTAATTCGTTCGATGAACTTTTGCTTCCAAATCATAAAAAGAATACAGGTTACCATACATGGGACTGTAAGGATTATTGTTTTGTCTGCGTAATCCATCATCGATTAATAATTCCAATGAAGAAATTAGTCGCTCTCTGGAGATTCCACTTCCTTTCATCTGCTCAAGCCTTTTTGCTTTTTCGTAAGTAAGGGTGGTTTTCTCAATTCGAGAAGTGGCCAATTCCACCGTTTCATTATTAACCTGGGCAACAATAGTAATTTTCCCCGACCAGTCTTCAGATAACAAATTAAAAGTGTGATTAAAATCCCTCAGAATAACAGGAAATGTTTTTCGCAAATAGATTTTCTCAATTTTTGGGACTGTGTAATCCAACATCAAGGAGTTTTCCCAGTATTCCAATTTATGGGTGGGCAAAGGAATCTCTTTTTTTAGAGGCAGGCTTTCCCTAAAAAACGGCCCTCCAAAAATATATTCACCTTCGGGTTCTTGCTCAAATACGCACACTCCATCCATGCCGTATTCCAATTCAACATCTACAACAGGATACCTAACATCAAGGGACGATCTTTCAAAATTTGCAGCGCGGGCTGCCGGGTCGGGATCAGATGAAATGATGTCGCGGGCACTCGAAACCGGGTTGTTTCTGTCCGATTCAATCCGGAGTTCAAATTCCGTTATTCCTCGAGGGATATAAGCTTCAATCAATAATTCCTTTCCCTGCTTTGTTAATTGCAGCTTAGTGCTTTTCACATCAACTTGTACCTGATTTTCCTGTGCAATAGTGGCAATGGAAACCAGTACAAAACAAATCGTAATGAGGCTATACTTCTTCATTCTATAATTTTTTATTTCAGTCCGAATTATGTGTTTTATTATCCTACAAAATGTTAATTGCTTGATATTTCCAAATCCTTCAGTAAACAACCCGCCTTAAATCCGGCAGTCCCTCTAATCCGCAAAGCAATATGGCCCCCCTTCAATGGTTCCGGATCAGTGGTTTCAAATAACTTTTCACCATCTACGGTTAGCCAAAGCTTACCCTGTTTTTTCCCCACTTCAATATCGTAATACACGCCGGCGATCATGGTATTTTCGCTGGCCGAACCAAGGGTTTTTCCTTCGGGCGATTTTTTTACAAACGGAGTAACATTGTGCGGGCCATTTTTAAAGGCAAAAAAATAATTCTCTTTTTCGCTGGTAAACAAGCCAAGACTGCCATCAAAATCTTCAGGAACTGTTAATTGATCTGAATCACCAACATCAGAAACCGATAACAAGGCCACCAGAACAGTGGCGGGAGTCAATGCCATAACCTTGTAGCGCACAACCACGTCGTTGTCATAAACATCGGGACTTACTAGCATTATTCCCTTGGAATCATCCGATTCCTGCATCGCAACCTGGGAGCCGGATTTTTCTACCTTCCCTTTTCCCATTATAGTCCATTTTAGCAACTCATCCGGGCTAATTTCTGATTTATTTTTCCCGAAATCATTTGCCTGACTAAATGTCGAAGTTGCCATAAACAAGAAGATCAGTACCAGTGCTAAATATCTATTTATTTCCTTCATATTTTTTTAAATTTATTTTGATTTAACTCTAGCTACAAAAACATTACTCCTAGTTCCAGAACAAATCTTCCGTATTCAAAATTGTTGTTTATTCTATCGAACTCCATGATGCTTCTGATATAAAATTTTTCGTTGAAAAAATAATTTAATCCGGGAGCCAATATCAGGTTTGAAACATCATTTATTTCCGATTCAAAATAGTCATACCGGAATACCGGCTGAAGTTTCTTTGTAATAAAATAGCCACCAATAAAATAATAACCAGATTGATTGTACACATGATCAATACCCGTCATGTAATCTCCGCGAAACATCAGCTTTTTATCATCGTACCAAAAATAAACACCCGACCTGTTTCGTTTGGCACCACTTATAAGTTCCGATTCTTCCATGAAATTTCTTGTGCCCCAATACTGGGATGCCCCAATTTTTAAGTTGTCGTTGATATGATAGTCTAAGGAAAATATCACAGTCTTTTTTTTATCATCCTCACTTACTCCGCGCCCACTTCCATTAACAATTGCGGCATAATAATCCAGTTTTCTACCACTTCCGTTAAATTGAATTCCCATGTCTCGTGGATCCCCTAGCATAAACCTCGTGATTTGTGGAAGAAATACGGTTGGAAAGTTCCAGGGATCTTCAAAAACACCAAAATGATACTGAAATTGACCTGCTCTGATGATAAAAAAATCGCTTAGCTTAATATCAACTGAAGCATCTTTTATTGTTGGTTCATCTCCTAAATCCAGTTGAATAAAATAGCTTAGTTGCCTGTTTATTTTTCCTCTGCTTCTTAATCGGAAATAATTGAATTGAAATTTGTTGGCATCGTTTCTGTGCTCATATAACGGCATTATGTACCCTTCTAAATCGTGATTCGTCTTAAAAATGGAATCAATTTTGGATTTACCCTGATTAGGAACTGCAGATGTGTGTAAAATCGCAAATAACAAACCGATACTCAAAAAAAAATTTCTCATGATTATTGTTACAGTGATTACTATTTTTGTTTATATCACTTTTTTTACCTAACCCTAACATATTTTTGTAATTCCCGTGGTCCGGGTTCACCGCCATAAATGTTTCCATATTTATCAACTGCAACAAATTCAGCACCGTTGGTTCTTCTATTGTTGCGATCACCGGTTTGTAATTTAATGAAATGGTCTACCCATCCAAAATGTGCATCTCCAATGCGAATGCCCATTTCCCATCCAGGGTTTTGTACATTATCCGATGTTGCTACCCTTAACGTTGAATATGAAGAACAGTTAACCATCTGTCAAAACAGATGGTTAACTTTATTTACTTAATGCATTTCATAGGCTAAAAACCAGGATTTTGAGGATATCCGGGTGAAGAATCTATTACATGTTGTGGTACAGGCAAGTAATGATACTTTTCTGAAATTATCGGAGATACCAATGGGTTATGTGCCTTCACGCGGTCAACATATTTATTAAGCCGTACAAGCACATACTTGCGATGTTCTTCAAACATAAGTTCCCGGGCACGCTCATCCAAAAGAAAGTCCACCGTAACTTCTCCGGGGGAAATTTCCGGTGCATGAGCTCTACGACGAAGAACATTGATGGTTTCAGCCGCATCGTTTGTTTTACCCTGCATAATTTGCGCCTCGGCAAGCAGTAAATAGGTTTCTCCCAGCCTCAGGTAGATTTCATCTTTATAACTCCCACCCATTCTTATGTTTTCTTCAATTCCATAATCATATTTGGTGATAGAAGGCCAGCCGGAATTTGCAAAGTTCATGTTGTCCTCGCTCCAATCCAGCCACAGCGTATCGCCTAAGGCATATCCTGACCCCTTGTCTATTTTATCTCCTTGCTTGAGAATATAATATTTTCGAAGAGCAAACGGACCACCCCGGTCATCTTCCTCTCCAAAATTTTCAATGGCCCATCTTGTCATATTAATTGCAGAGTGTCCCCGGCCTCCCCGGTCAACGCTAAGCCCTAAGGTAACGCCATCGTATTTGAGCCAATATGCAAAATTATACAATCTTCGCATATTCGAATGAATCTCTCCTCCCATAACCTGATACTCCCGCTGGAATGACCAAAATACTTCCGTATTCCCCTGAGCTCTGCTCACATTTCCATCAATGAACATATCGGTGAATGGAGTGCCCGGTTGATTTTGTTGAACACCATACCGTTCGGTGACCAACGAAAAGTTGCCGTTATTGATCAGATTCCTGGCCATTGTCTCTGCTGAACTATAATCCTTCCAGATAAGATACAATTCTGCCAAATAGTGCATTGGCACTGCTTGTGATATTCTGCCTGGTATTTCCTGTACTTCCGGGAGATGTTCCATAGCAAAAAGCCAATCTGCTTCCATCTGCTCTTCAACCTCTCGTCTGGGGGTTGGCAGCCAATTAATGCCAATATCAGATCCTTTTGATTCTTGTGTTACGAGCGGAACATCATTCCAGAGGTTTGTCAGATGACGATAAGCCCATGCCCTTATAGTTCTTGCTTCGGCTAAAATGCGGTTTTTTCTTGCTTTATCTTCAGCACTACTAATGCCTTGCCAGTCAACATTTTCATTCTCGGCTCGATTAATAATCGTGTTGGCGGCATTGATAACCTGATAAAGCCAATCAAACAGTTCTCTAAAGTTTACTACTTCTGAATCGATAAGTTCTAATTCAACAAAACCAAGAGTTCCAGGGTCTCCCCATCTGGTAACAAAAGAAATATCTAATCCACTCATCATGGGGATATTAAAAACATAGGTTTGTGTAGTTCCTGCTCCTTGTCTTTCTTTTAATACATAGGAATAGAGGCCATTTATCCCTGTCTCGAATCCATCATAATTTTGGTACAGGTTGTCTGCGGAGATGATGTCTTTTGGTTTTTCTTCTAAAAAGTCCTGCTCCGAGCAAGAACTAAATACTAGAATATTGACTACCAATAAGAGTTTTATATAATTTTTCATTTCTCGTTTATTTAAAATTCTACATTTAAGCCGATAACATATGTTCTTTGAAGCGGAATCGATTCCTGATTTCTAAGTTCGGGATCAATCCCTGGCCACTTAGTTAACGTAAATACATTATTGACATTAAAGTAAATGCTAAGTTTACTCAAGTTTATCAGTTCTCTGCCAACCTGGCTTAAGTCGTAACCTAATCTTACATCTTTTAGCCGAACGAAACTGGCATCTTTGAATATTGGTGCATGGGGATTCGCATTAACATTTAGCCTATTGGCAGGATACTCATTGGAAGGATTATCTGGTGTCCAAAAATCCCATAAGTCATAATGATTTTTCCTATAATCCCAGGCATTTGCAAGATGACTAAAATCAACGGGTTTTTCGATACCCACAACTCCTGAGAAAAACAAATTGAGTGTAAAATTTTTATACTTGAAGTTAGAGTTTAACCCTGCTTCGAAATCAGGAAATGTTTGGCCCAGAATCATTCGATCTTCCGGAGTTATTTCTCCATCCCCATTTGTGTCAATGACTTTCGCAAATCCAGGTTCTGCATAGGGTTGCGCACTATCTTCAATGTTATCATCCAATTGCCATACACCGCCAAAAGCATAATCATAATAAACACTTATTGGCTCTCCAATAAACCATCTGTTCAATAAATCATCTTTACCATCTCCGTATAAGTCAACAATTTTGTTTCTGGAAGCACTATAATTTAGTGACAAATTCCATTCAAAATCCTGAGTTTTAACGGGTGTTCCGTATAACTTAATTTCCAAACCTCTATTTTCGGTTTTACCAATATTTTCAGTAATTTCTGAACCCGGTATGCCAAAAACGGGAGAAATTTCCCTATTCAAAAGCAGGTCGTTTACATTTGATTTAAATACATCCATGGATCCACCTAGTTTTCCATCGAAAATAATGAAATCAAGACCCACATTCCAGCTTTTGGTAGTCTCCCATCCCAACCCAGGATTTGCCAATCTACTGGGTACGTATCCTGTAGCAGTGGTGGTTCCTGTGCTACCTGTTAAATAGTCTCTGTTGGCTAATCTGGAAAGTGTACTGTAAGCACCTATAGCCTGGTTGCCAGATTCACCCCACGAAGTCCTTAACTTTAATTGTTCAATCCAATCAAAATTTTCTGCTATAAAATTTTCTTCTGACAGGTTCCAGCTTAGCGCAAAAGATGGGAAAACGCCATATTTTGTGTTTTCTCCAAAACCTGAATATCCATCTCGTCTTGCTGTGGATGTGAATAAATATTTACCTTTATAACTATAGTTTAGTCTTGCCATTTGAGAAACCAATCCCGTTTGCGTTAAATTTGATGTGGGGTTTATCAGGGCTCCCGAACTTTCCTGGTAGGTGGTTAAAACATGGCTGGGAAATCCTTCTGCTCTTACTCTCCTTGTTTTGTATTCATCCCACTGGTAACTATATAATCCTGTAAATTTAATAGAGTGATCTCCAATTAGTTTCTCGTAGTTGATGATGTTTTCCACCAATGCACTAATATCAGTTCGGTTTGATACATCAGAAACCCCTCCGGCTGTGAAACCTTGAACTGTTTGATCGTCCCAATACGTTTCCTGATTTGCATACCGAAAAGTTAATCCTGTGTTTAATCGATAATTTAATCCCTTAATAAATGGGATATCTATATCGAAATAATTATTGGTAAACAACTTAGAGTCACGATTTAAATCTTGCACATTTAAAGGACCAAGCGGATTAGTGAAAAAGGGATCCTCAGGCCAGTGGTATATTTTTATTGAGCCATCTTCATTAAATGGTGTAGTCAAAGGGTTCATCCTAATAGCATCGTCAAACTCAGCGGGACGCCCATCACGATCAAGGTATACCATAGAGGTATTGGTTGCAAACCGTAGCCAGTCTGACAAGTCCTTTTGAAAATTTAACCTAAAAGAATACCTGGAAAAATCATCGTTTTTTGCTATGCCCTTGGTATTCATGAAATTACCTGAAATGAAGAACAAATGATTTTCTCCGCCCCCAGATAAGGTTAAGGTATGTTCTTGTTGTTGCCCTGTTCTGGTGACAAGATCAACCCAGTCGGTTGAAATACCAGCAGCATAATTATCCAATTCCGTTTGCGAAAAGACGACCTCAGGGTCTGCTTGATGATAATCTAACTTATAATTATAAAATTCATCACCATTATATACTTTTGGTTTCTTCGCTAATTGAAGTGCTCCATACGATGATCGGATAGAAACGGTTGTTTTTCCTATTTTACCTTTTTTCGTAGTAATTATGATTACACCGTTAGCGCCTCTTGCCCCATAAATTGCAGTTGATGATGCGTCTTTTAACACATCAATAGATTGGACATCAGCGGTAGGAATCTCTGATAAATTACCGTCCCATGGAATTCCGTCAAGAATAATTAATGGATTGTTGCTTGCGGTAATAGATTGTTCTCCCCTAACTCTTAATATTGCGTTTTGTTCGGCATTTGAGGAATTAATTGAAACCGACAAACCAGGCATAACACCCTGCAATGCCTGAACGATATTGGGTGATGCAGCATTTTCCAGTGTCTCCGTTTGCACTGATGCAATCGAACCGGTTAAATCACTTTTCTTCATGGTACCATACCCAATAGCCACAACCTCCTCAATCCCAATGGCATCTTGCTCCATCACCACATCAATCGAAGATTGATTGCCAATAACAATCTCCTGACTTCGCATCCCCACAAACGAAAACACCAAAGTGCCAGTGCCGGGAACATTTGAAATCGAATAATTTCCATCAAAGTCGGTCACCGTTCCCTGCATCGTTCCTTTCACCAAAACAGTAACTCCAGGGAGCGGAGCGCCTGAGCTATCCGTCACCTTCCCTGAAATGGTTCGTTGCTGCTGCAAGAGGTGACTCCTTGAATTTTTTAGTATTACCTGATTACCAACCATCTGGTAATCGACACCATTTTTTACAAACAACTCTTCTAACACCTCTTTTACGGTTACCTCTTCAAAATCGATCTGAGCTTTCCGATCCAAATCAATCTGACTCTTATCATAAATAAATCGATACTCTGATTGATCTTCAATCTTACTCAGCACGTCTACCAAACTTAGCGCTTCACTTTTTAAAGTGATTTTTGTACTCTGAGAGTATCCCACTGAGCCAACAGCCTGAAATACACTCACAAGGAAAATAAATAAGCCTATACGCATAATTCGAAATGTTTTTTTTAGGGTATGACACGTCAATACCCTGTTCTCATGGATTTTTTTCATAAATTTAAACTGTTTAGTAATAGTTAATAACCTCTCTATATGCTAAATGTCTGAGGGAGTGTCTCTAGCACTTCCTCTTTTTTTAATTACTCTCTCGATATGATTAATTTTCTCCGTTCAATTTTCCCACTATCCAACTGTGTAGCATCGACCAACTCATATTTTATGGGTAAAGCCAAGGTCATATAATTCAACAACTCCTCCAGACTTCCGATTTTCACGTTTGCCCTGAACGCATTGTTTTCCAGTCCATTCATATTCAGTTCAACATCTACATCGTAAAACCGCTCAATTTTTCGACCGACAGCCGCCAGAGATTCACTATTAAATTCTAATCTTCCGTCAATCCAGGACGTATAACTTTGGGCGTCAACATCAGACAAATAGGCTTTACTCCCTTCTTTTTCAAACTGTAGTTTCTTATTTGCAGCCAGCTGAGTGGTGAAATTCTTCGTGTTTCCTGAAACCTCGACTAAGCCTGATAAAACAACAACCTCCGAAACTGGGTCATTACGGTAGTTGAGCACATTAAATTGGGTGCCCAAAACCTCGACATCCAAGGCACCAAGCCGCACGGTAAACGGACGCTTTTCATCGCGCATGACCTTGAAGAAAGCTTCTCCCTCAACTGACACCTTGCGTCCTTTTTCGAAGTTCGCTTCATAGCTCATCACAGTTCCCCCTGCCAACCATCCGCTTGATCCATCTGGCAAAGTAAACTTTGTACGAACTCCTTCCGGGCAATGCATCTCAATCAAGCTGGCTTTGCTGTCAACAGGAGTCCTGTCATTAGTAGTCGTTATTAAGAAGAAGAGCGCCAGGGGCAAAACAAGTACTGCAGCGACTTGTAATACGCGTGCCATCAGGCGCTTTTGGCGTTGATTTTTTTCAAGAAGAATCTGATACTTAAGCCTGTAAAATAAATGATTTGATTTTAAATTTGGTATCTGATCATTTGAAACAATCGAATTCCACTCATCCCTGTGAACCGCTTCAACATCAGCATCCATCTTCTTCTGGCTAAAATAAGCCATGACCTTACTTAGGACGGAAAACGAACGATTTCCCTTATATAAGTCCTCAAATACCTTTTTATTATCTGCCATCAGAATTCATTTTTATGCGAGTCACATAGTCTAAGACAAGCTCGAATAAAAAAGTACTACGCTTTGAGAAAAAAAATTGAAAAATCTATTCTAAGTACTGCGAATCATTTAGTGTCCTGTTTCGAGTCTTCAACAATTTGGGATAGAGGCGATACGGGAAATATTAAATCGGTCCGTGACCTTAACGATAGAACAGGGCAAGGAGTAACGTGCTGGAAAGTCCACCTTTTTTGGCTTCTTGTTTCAGAAAAGCAATGGCTGAAGAAATTTGATTCTTCACCGTAGATTCAGATATTTTCAGGTAACTTGCAATTTCAGCGATGTCAAGCCCTTCTTTTCGGCTCAGCAAAAATATCTCTCTTCTTTTCGCTGGCAAACGTTGGATCAAAAGATCGACTTGCTTGATCAGAGATTCATAGTCTGACTCATCGGCAAATAATTCACTCTTAATCAAATATTCTTGAGCAATTAGTTGCTTATGTCTCTCCTTGACTTGTTTCTTGATAAAGTAGTTTCGGATATTATTCAGCGCAATCTTGTAGAGATATGATTTAAATGCTTCAGGAGATTTAATGTCCTTTTTATGCCTCCATAAACTTAAGAAAACATCTTGAACAATCTCTTCAGACTCCTCTTTAATATCCAGGTGCGTATTCACAAAATGAAAGAGTTTACCACTATACTGCTCGAATAGTAATTCAAAAGCAGAAGCGTCACCGGCTCTCAATTTTCTGACTAATTCCAGCTCCCTATTTAGTTCTATTTTCTTCAAGACACCATCCGATTAGCAAATTGCTCGAAATATAAACACTAAAACTCATTTTCCGAAACGATAATTTCAAACAGGCATCACAATCACACGAATGATTTGATTATGAGAACAACGAAGCACAAGCTGTTCCTCTTCGGAGTTACCTGCTAAGTATCCATGGCATCGTTAGCCTTCCTAATATTCAAGCTTTAAAATAATATTCTACATCAATAAGCCCGCCAATGACCAGATAGTGGTGGTATTGGTCATGTGCGCATGATCTAAAAAAATTGCTGCCATCTTCGGCTAGCACCCGGTCAACAATGACCTCCTCTATAGAGAGGATTACAACTCGTCATGAAAAAAATCTACAATGGCCTAAACTTTACACTGTCTTTTATTTTCCGCCATCTGTCGTCAATATCTGTTGTACCCATGCAAAAAACAGCAAGGCACCTTCATCGTTGAAAGTGCCTTGATTATTAGTGTGGGCCCACCTGGGCTTGAACCAGGGCCCACCTGATTATGTGATGGAAGGATTAACGGAAAGGCCAAAGCTTAAATTTGATCGACCTTGCTTTTATTTAAAATCAAAAAATGCACTTGCAGTCAATACAATTCCCAAAGCAAAAAAAAATACTTCTTTTGGAGTGTTCTTTTGTTGTACCCATGTTGCACCCATACAAAAAAATAAGGAGCTAGATATTAATCTAACTCCTTGATTTTTAATCTGTCGGGATACCAGGATTCGAACCTGGGACCCCCTGCTCCCAAAGCAGGTGCGCTAGCCGGACTGCGCTACATCCCGATAATA
>JAFGXS010000029.1 GCA_016936505.1 Bacteroidales bacterium
AAATACAATACCATTGAACCGGATAAATCGATTGAAGTGGCCATACGGAAGTTGAATCGAGCTATGAGTAGGTAAGACCATTTTCAATTGGTTTTCAGGGGGAAGGAGTAAAGCCTCCAACCCTCTGATTTTTTTTGTAAATTCGAATTAAAATTGAAGTCTTGACAAGTCGGGAAATAGAACGGTTAGAAGCCATAAAAAAAGGTGATATTCAGGAGTTTGAGCTTTTGTTCAGAGAGTTTTATCAACCTTTGTTAAATTATGCAATGGCTATAATTAAGTCAGAACCTGATGCCGAAGAAGTTGTTCAGGATATATTCTTCGTTCTTTGGAAAAACAAGAAGTCGCTCACTATTCACAGTTCTATTTCGGCTTACCTTTATAAAGCAGTGCAAAACAATTGTTTGCAATTAATAAGATATCAGAAAAGAAAATTGAATTATCAACAGGATCGACAAATAGAAAATGAATACGAAAGTTTAAGTCCCGGAGAAGTGCTTCAATACAACGAACTATACAATGAAATAAATCGGATTGTTGATGAGCTTCCGGAAAATTGCAAAACAATTTTTATGCTCAATCGCTTCCATGGATTAAAAAACAGTGAGATAGCAGAAAAACTAGCCATCAGTATTAAAACAGTGGAGGCGAATATGACCAAAGCACTCAAATATTTAAAGCAACATATCAATAACTACGCAGCCAATTAATTTAACAGAAGAATGAATACAAATACAAATAGCACATATTGGGAAAAAATAACAGCTTATTTTTCAGGCGAACTCAATCGAGAAGAGCAAGAAAGTATTGAAGAATGGGCTGAGATTCAGGATGGGAAGGAATTGCTAAATGATATCAAATTAAAGATGAAACAGGTAGAAAAGGCCGGATATATGGTTAGTGATAAAACAGATAAGGCCTGGAATAAACTTAATTTAAGAATTAAGCTGGCAGAGAAGCCCCAAATTAGCTTTTTTTCGCGGCACAGAAATTTAATCGGAGTTGCAGCCAGCCTGATTCTGATGTTTAGCGTGGGCTACGGAGTATATCGTATGGTGCAGGGAACGAAGCAAATGGAAAGCATCCATACTGAGATGGACCAGAAACAACTGGTTCTTAGCGATGGGAGTGAGGTTTTTCTGAACGGAAACAGCTCTCTTGAATATCCTGCAGAATTTAAAGGGGCAAGTCGTTTGGTTAAACTGGTCGGCGAAGCTTATTTTAATATACAACCCGATAAGAATCACCCTTTTATCATTGAAACTGAGCAGGCAAGGATACGGGTTCTTGGAACCTCTTTCAATGTGCGATCAACCGATTCCAAAGGTGATGTAGAGATATTGGTAACCAGTGGAAAGGTGTTTTTCCAGGATATAGAAAATCCGGAGAATCTGCTTATTTTAGAAAAGGGAGATTTTGCAAGCCTGAAAAACAAAGAGCTTAAATACAATATATTAAGCGATGTGAATTACCTGGCATGGCAAACCAAAATGCTGGTTTTTAACAATACCCCTTTGAGCGAAGTTGTAAAAACGCTCAATCATGCTTATGCGGTTAAAATTGATTTAGCCAATGAAGGTTTAGGTGATTTGCATTTAACTTCTACCTACGACAGGATGAATGTGGATGCGTTGCTTGAGGCCATGTGTCTGACATTCCATTTGAATCAAAAAGCAGATGGTGATCGAATCATACTTTATTCATCAACTCCTTAATTGTTTTGCAAAAGCACTGGTTCATCGGATTTTTGTTTCTTTTTATTGGCACATGTGCCAGTGGACAAAATCTGATTTTGGATCAGCCAGAGAGTTTATCATTTTCGAATATTTCGGTTGATTCGGCTTTGCGTATCATCGAGATCCAGAGTGGTTTGCATTTTACTTTTAGGTCGGATCTATTGCAAAATAATGAAAGGATAAATGCACAATTTAAAAATGTTCCCTTGTGCATAATTCTGGACAGCTTGTTTGAGAATCCGAATTTGAATTATAAAATCATCGAAAACCAGCTTGTTGTTTATGAACAGAAGCCGGATTCTATTTCTGAGCCAATGGAATCAGACTCAATAGCACAAACAGGGCATTTTACTTTTAGTGGAGAGGTTCAGGATGCTGATACCAGAGAAAGACTTTCTTTTGCAGCTATTTCATTGCAGAACTCAACAATTGGAACTATTAGCAACGAAGATGGTTTCTTTTCTCTGAAACTGGACAAGCGCAAATCAAACGATACGGTTTTAATCAGTTATCTTGGTTACGAAACATTTAAAATTCCTTTGAACAGAATATCCGAATTTACGGTATATCCTTTGAAATCGGTAAGTATTCCATTGCAGGAAGTCATAGTCAGGGGGTTGTTTGCCGAGAATATTGTACGATTGGCAATTGCTTCCAAAAAGAAGAATTATCCAAATCATTCTTTTGTTCAAAGAGCTTTTTACCGTGAGTCGGTTAAACATGACAGAAAATACATGCTCTATTCAGAAGGGATACTGGATGTACTCAAA
>JAFGXS010000030.1 GCA_016936505.1 Bacteroidales bacterium
AGGAATGGCTGGCATGTAAGCCAAGACGGCATTTAAAGTAGTTTGCGCTTTATCAGTATATCCAAAGTAATCCGACCACATAAACACTTCTTCCTGTCCGGTAGAATCCCAGGGCATTTCGCTCCCAAAAGGGTAATTTAATGAAGCCCAGTGATTGGTTCGGACTTTCATTTTTCCCTCCAGTTTTCGTGCATACTCCCACATCCCCTCAGCTTTCAGGTCATCGAGAATATGAATAAATACACTACCTTCCATTTGACCAAACTGGGCATAATACGGTGCCAGTTCAGTCATGGCCATGGCAGTTTGATAGGCATTCACCAGGTACCAGTCCCAGGTTTGCTGTTTAACCAGTCCATCGTAATTTCTTGCCAAACGGTACATTACCCAGTGTGCGGCGGCAACATGCGGATAATTATACGAACGTTCCACTGTTTCAGCATGTTTCTTGTTCCAGGCTGCCCAGGTTTTAAAATTTATACTATCGCTGTACGTTTCGGCAGGCATCGAATCGGGTTCATAATAAAACATACTTTTCCGAACGCCATATTTTAGTGGTCCTTCCTTGTATTGAATGCCTCCCCAAAGTATTTGCTGCATAAAATCTTCAAGTTTAGTAACTTCTTCCGGGTTGGGTTGCACCAGTTGCTTCATTATCGCATTGAGCCATGAACCTGCACCGCCTTCGTCGCTAAGTCCGCAAATCCATGCACGGCTGTCCTGTGTTACCTTTTTTTGAGCTTCATAATCGTAAGTAATTACCGTTGGTGCGCGATGAAACGGGTCATCACTTTGATTGAACCATTGTTTGGTAGTTAGAAAATGTCCGTTATCTGCGACTACTTCGCTTTCTGCTTTTATTACTTTATAATTGATCGTTTGCCGGGTGCCGTCTTCATAAACCAGCGTTAATCGTGCCCTTCCCCACTTTTTACCATTAACCTGGTATTTCGCCCAACCGTGCTTTGTTATTTCCAGTGGTTTCAACCCTAAAGATCCTGCTGGCTCAACTTCTATCTCTTTTATATTTTTCGGATATTTCAAAAATAGATTGGCTTTAACATTCATTGGGAGTACATAACCTGGTATTCCGACTGCCACCGGACGATTGTTGCTAATCAAGGTATTTTCAATATCCCGGATCGAATCGGCTAAAAGAAATTTAACGCCAACACTTTTCTGTTCACCAGGTTTCAAAACTACCGAACTTGGCTTGTTCCATTGAATTGCTTCTTTCCATTCATTTTCGGCATAAGCTTTACTGTAAATCATCCACTCATGAAATCCTTCAAAAGTAATTCCTCTACGCGTTGGATCGTCGAGTAGTGGCCGCCAGGCTTCGAAAGGTGAATACTCTTCAGGAACAACCAGCAATGCCTGTCCGGTTCCTTTTAATCGAACTACCTGCAAATATCCGGCGTCCATCCCAATGTACGGATCGTAAAAAACATTTTCGGTATGCGCTTCGTCCAATGTTTTGTCTGAATGATTATTATTAAAAATCATCGGGATTCCGAGGGCACCAATTTCAATTTCCTTGTCTGTAATATTCTCAATATCGAAATGAAGAACCAGGTTTTCTTCCTGTTCTTTCCAGAACCGGATAACCCGAAGCGGCATGTTTTCAGGAAAACAAGGGGTAAGATCGGCGCTTGCCAGTGTAGTTGTGTTTTTCGTAGTTAGATTTACAACTGGCTTACGATTAAAAGCCGAAGAAAAGGTCTTCCAGTTGCTGTCTTTTGCTGTTCGCACCCGAAGATTAATCTCTCCCAGGTGATAGTACCCTGCTTTTTTTCGCTGTGGCAGCCATTCTCCCGGAGTAAAGTCAAAGTTGGAGTCAGATTGTGGTCGCAAGGCAGAAACTGTCTGCGAGTTTTTTAATATTTCGAGCTGAAAAACTGAAGTCTGAAATTTAAGCACACCCGATTCAATATCCAGCGAATCGTTTTGAAGTGTTTGTGCCGAAATCAGTGTACTAATCCCAAAAAGAAGCAGTGGTAGTAAGAAACGGCCTTTTTCAGGTATTTTAGAAATATATTCTACTAAAGAAGCGGGAATCATGTTTAAATTTTAGTTGATTTGAAAAGCCCTAATTTAGGTATTTTTCAAAAGTAAAATAAAATAAAATGTAGATTAGACGTTTAATTGGATGGTTGTTTCATACAAATGACATATTTTTATCCTCAAATCATAAAATAAACATTAATAATAACCATATGAAATCAACTATTCTGACAAATTTATTGCTGTTATTCATATTAGCGGCAAACTCTCAAACTAAAGTAATCCTGCACACCGATCAGGCAAAAGATATAATCAGCAAAGACATTTATGGTCATTTTGCAGAGCATCTTGGGCATTGTATTTATGGTGGAATTTATGTAGGTGAAGACTCTGAAATACCCAATGTTCGTGGATTTCGCGACGATGTGGTAGGAGCCTTAAAAGATATGCAAATTCCGGTTCTTCGCTGGCCAGGTGGTTGTTTTGCAGACACCTACCACTGGAAAGATGGCATTGGTCCACG
>JAFGXS010000031.1 GCA_016936505.1 Bacteroidales bacterium
ATGATGTTTAATAAAAAGCCGGCTTGGCTCAGTGGCAGCTTGACAGTGATGAATTTCAAAATCCCGCACTCCACTTGCACCAACCGTCAGACTGTCTAAAAACCTAACTGTATTTTGTTAAGAACTCCGGCGCTTGTTAACACTTTCAAATACAACGTTTCGCTACCTTCAGGCATGAGATACATTCAAGGACAAAACAGGGACCAGATCTACCTTTTTCCGGTTTCGCTCGACGATGCCGTGGATGCCGAAAACAAAGTCAGGCTCATCAATGCTTTTGTTGACAGTCTGAAAATTGAAGAGTATGGATTCAGGGTAGATCACCAGGATAACGGACGCCCGGCTTACCATCCCGCTGATTTGCTGAAACTGTACATTTACGGCTATCTGAACAAGTTACGTTCGTCGCGCGATCTGGAAAAAGAGTGCAAGCGGAACATCGAGGCAATGTGGCTGCTCAAATGCCTGAAACCCGACCATAACACCATTTCCAACTTTCGCAGAGATAATCCCAAAGCCATCAAAAAAGTATTCCGCGAAACGGTCAGGATAGCCCGGTACTTCAACCTGATTGGCGGAACCCTGATTGCAGGCGACAGTACAAAGCTGCGCGCACAGAACAGCAAAAAGAACAATTACAACCAGAAGAAAATCGACCGGCACCTGGAGTACATCGAAAACAAACTGGCAGAATACGAAAAAGCCCTTGCCGAAAGTGATGGGGATGAAAAACAGGAAATTGAGAACGAAATTAAAAAGCAAAACCAGCGAAAACAGGGCTACAAGAAGATTGAAAAAGAGCTTAAAGAATCGGGACAAAGACAAATCTCCACTTCCGATCCCGACAGCCGTCACCAGATTACGCGCAACAACATTACCGAGGTAGCTTACTCGGCCCAAACATCGGTAGATGCAAAAAACAACCTCCCGATCGATTACAAGATCACCAACAGCAACGATAAGAAAGCCCTGGGAACAATGCTCCGTAGGGCGAAAACAATACTCAGAAACAATGATTTCACAGCTCTTTACGACAAAGGATATCACACCGGGAGTGAGCTCGCCATAGCCGATGCACTGGGTATTGCAGCAATCGTAGCCATTCCCCCGTTTTCCGGTGCTTCACATGCCCCTGATCTGAACTACGATGTGGAACATTTTGATTACGACCCGAAAACCGATACCTACACCTGCCTCCAGGGACACATCCTGAGAACTACCGGTTACTGGCACCACGCAAAGAACGATGCCGGCGAGCTGGCCTACCGTTTCAGAAACTATACCACTCCGCTTTGCAAATCATGCCCGGTCCGCCCACTGTGCACAAAATCCGCTGCAAACGGCAAGCAGGTCAGGCGAAGCGAGTTTGCCGACAACGTTGAAAACAACAAAAAAAGGGTTCGCAACAGCCTGAAACTATACAAACGCCGACAGGCCATTGTCGAGCACCCCTTTGGAACAATAAAAAGACAATGGGGCTTTAATTACATCATCACCAAAAAGTACATCGAAAGAGCCGAAGCCGACTTTGGTTTTATTATGACAGCCTATAACCTCAGGCGAATCATCAATACGATAGGGATAAGCAAGTTACTTGTAATGCTTGGTAGCTTTTTCCGTGTTTTATGTTCAGAAATCGATCTTTTAAAGCTATTTTTAAGGCAGATAAACCAAGTACTCAACAAAACAATAAAAACCATCTGTAATGAAATCCGCATCCCTGGCCGCTTAATAAAGTTCAATTTTACTGCCCCGGGAATGGGTTTTTAGACAGACTGCCGTTGTGCTTCATGCTGATGAACCATTTCACTAAATAACTACTTTCCTAAAAAAAAGGCTTGATTATTCATTTCTCAAGCCTTTTGAAATCCAAGAGTAAATAATTAAAAAGTATAACCCACATGTAAAGTAGCAAAAACAGATATTGGTGAAATATCATATTCATTGCTACCAAGAACATTTTCTCCGCTTATTTTGGATGTATACCCAACACCTCCCCATGCTTTAAAATAAAGTGGGAATTTAAAAGGTTGGAGGGTGTAACCTCCGTAACCCATGATTAATCCGTTGGTAAACTTCTCATTTCCGCTTTGGTTGTCATTTTCAATTAAAAACTGCTGTGCACTAATCTGTGAACCAACAAAAAATCCTTTATTAACTTCGGAAAAATGATGTTCTCCAAAGATTCCAATAGCGTTGTTAATGCGCACCTGCCAACCTTTGTCGGCATTGTTGCTGTTTATGTCTACAAAAAATGCGGGCATATCCATGGCATAAATACCAACACCATATAAAAGATGATTGCATGACTTCGGTTGAATTCTTAAATGAGCCGAATATCCTTTAAAGGCAAATGTTGCAGGGTCGATTTCAATAGAAAATTTTGTTTTTCCATCGGTACGATCTGTGCTTTGGGCTGTAGCTTTGTAATTTGACATCCCAAAAATTACTACGAGTGCTAAAAAACTGATTTTTGTTTTCATAAAGATTAAATTTAAATTGTTAAACATGATATTGCGTATATTTAGATAATGATAAAAAAATTATTTTCTTTCAACTATTTCTAATAAGCCAAAACCATCGAACACGATTCTTCTGCTGCAAACCAGGTTTTTCTCTTTACAGAAATCTTGGATGTGTCCTTGGGCATAATATTTTCTTGCGCTTTGTCTTGTCAGCATGAACCATAAGCCAAAGCTTTTATTGTTCCATTTTAGAAACTTTTGGAAACCTGCTTTCGTGTTTCCTGTTCCGGTTGGAGAAAGAATAATTATTCTTCCTTCATCATTCAATACATCTAATGCCTGATCCAGTAGAAAATTCTGATTATCGAAACTCAGATTAAACAAAACGTTGCAGATACATATTTCATCGAAACCAGCATTTTGAAATGGAAAAGCTGCTCCCGAAGTGACTTGAACTAAAGAAACGTCCATTCCTTTTAATTTTTTTTCTGCTTCGGCTAACATTGATTTACTAGTATCAATTCCGGTGCAATCCGATTTTTTTTCATTTAGTAATAGCTGAAGTAATTTACCGGAACCTGTTCCGATATCCAGCACTTTACTTAATGAAGGAATCTGTGAAACAACCGGTTCTAAGAATTCAACATACCAAGGTGCTTCTTGTACATTGGAAAAGAAACTGCTAAAGCTTATATTTATTTTCATTATATATCGTTTATTTAGTTAAGAATAAAAAAATATTAATTCATCTCTTCAAGGATTTGAGCTATTGTCTTTTTACTTAGCTCTTCTTTCATTTTATTTTCAGCCGCACCAAACAAGTCTAACAACGAAATCTGAGCTTTATCCGGTCTTTGTCCTTTAGCTTTAATATCAAAAGTAGTATTGAAGAGAGACTTGCCTTTTTCGACAGCATTCAAAATTTCGAGAACACTAATATTTGATGGATCTTTGATTAATCTGATTCCACCGTATTTTCCCTCTTTTGTTTCGATTATTCCCTCAGCAGTGAGACTTTGGAGAATTTTAACCAAAGTCGGCTTTGGTATATTCAGGATTTCTGACAATGAAGCTGTAGACAAAAACTCAAACTGATTTTGTCTGGTCTTGTCTGAGATGAATATGACAACCAAAATAGCTTTTGAAAATGACAATGAATAACTCATACTAAATATAGTTTATATATAGAATACAAATTAAAATCATTCTTGTTTAACAACCAAATAATTTTTTAATTTTTTTAATTTTGATCTACCAAATAAGAGATGTTAAGTTTTTTTACACCTAATTTTTGTGTAGTAAATGATTATAAGTTGAAAGTACATTAAGCACGAAAGCACAACACATGGTATAGTGCATGCGGGTTTCAGTGATTTTCGAGCGTTTGTGGCTCGTAAAAAAAGTCGGTGTAAAATGATAGGTTTTAGCCTCGTAATCCCGTACGACACCATACCATCAAACGCTACAAACCATTTTCAAAGAGAACCAATGAAAGCACAACTAACATTATTAATCCTTTTTTTCTTAATTGTTTCATGTAGAAATGATGAGAAAATCTGTCATTTAACAGGATTCATAGAAAATGCTCCTGACACAACAACTCTTTTTCTAGCGGACTGGGAAAAAGAAACATTATTGGATTCCTTCCAAATTATCAATGGAATTTTAGATTACAAATTTCCATTGACTTGTGCTAAAAAATTCTATCTGCACAACAAAAGAAATCAATATCCTTTTAGAGACCAAAAATTCCTCTGGCTTGAACCTTCTGAGATTATAATAAACGGAGATTTTGAGTATTTAAGAAACCTTAAGATAAAAGGTTCTCTTTCACAGACCGAATTTGAAAATTACAATTTACTTGCAGATAATGCGATAAAACAAAATAATGAACTAAAAGCCAGCGACAACAGAATGTAGCTGTAGCAGCAGAATCCACCCCACTTGAGGATCTGGATACTGGCA
>JAFGXS010000032.1 GCA_016936505.1 Bacteroidales bacterium
ATTATCAATTTTAAACTTATTTATTATGAAAAAGATTACACTATTATTAATTTCAATATCATTATTACTTTCATCCTGTATAAAAAATCCGGGACCTCTACCAGAAATTCCGGACCAGGAAAATAACGGAGTGTTTATTGTGAACGAGGGAAACTTTAGTTACGGAAATTCTTCGCTGACATATTATAACCCCATTAATGATTCGATGTACAACAATGTGTTTTACAACACCAACGGGCTTCCTTTGGGCGATGTGGCGACATCAATGACGATTCATCAGGATTCTCTCGGGTATATTGTCGTAAATAATTCGGGAAAAATTTACGTGATCAATGTTAATACATTTAAGTATGTGGGTAAAATAACAAACCTGGTATCGCCGCGCCATATTTATTTTTTGAGTGCAACCAAAGCTTACGTTACCGATCTGTATTCAAAAGCTATTTTTATTGTCAATACCGAGACCAATCAGGTTACAGGACAAATTTCGCTGGATAACCATAATCCTGATTTTTCTCAGCACAATTCAGAACAAATGGTTTTTTATAACAATGAAGCATTTGTCAACAGTTGGTCGTACGACGATAAAGTAATGGTTATTGATACGCAAACTGATGAAGTGATAGATTCGATTACTGTGGCAAAACAGCCTAACAGCATGGTTCTGGATAAAAACAATAAACTGTGGGTGCTTTCAGACGGAGGATGGTCGGGTAGTCCCTACGGACAAGCGATGCCTGCGTTAACACGTATTGATCCGGCAACACGAGAGGTTGAGCAGGTTCTTGATTTTAGCGATATAAACGCTTCTCCTGATCATTTGAGCCTGAATGCAGCCGGAGATACGCTGTTTTATCTGTACACTTCATATTCGGCCGGAAGTTTGATAAATCCCGGAGTTTATGCTATGCCTGTCAACAGTACTTCACTTCCAACCATACCTGTTGTTTCTTCAGGAACACATTCGTTTTATGGTTTAGGAATAAATCCACACAACAGCCACATTTACGTTTCGGATGCGCTGGATTATCAGCAAAACGGGAAAGTTTTGATTTATCTGCCTGATGGTGAAATCAGCGATAGCCTTACTGCCGGTATTATTCCCGGAAGTTTCTGTTTTAAATAATTTTGGGAAATTACTCCCTGATAAATCCCTGCAGAGGTAGCTGGAAAATTATACCTTTGTAGGGATTTATTTTTATAATCATGACACAATCAGAACACCAGGAAATAGTCAGAATAGCGATCACTCACGGCGATTTTAACGGAATCAGTTACGAGATCATTGTCAAAGCTTTAAATGATGCACGTCTGTTGGAAATGTTTACGCCCGTAGTTTACGGTTTGCCAAAGGTTATGGGCTACCATAGAAAAAACATGAACCTGACTGATTTTAATTATCAGATGATTGACCATGCAGGACAGATTGCCCCGCAGAGAATTAATATGGTCAGTATGTCGAATGATGAATTTAAAATTGAATTCGGAAAACAGTCGAATGTTGCGGGGCAAATGGCTTTGAAAGCCTTGGAAGCCGCCATTGCTGATTTAAAAAATAACCTGGTTGATGTTATGGTTACAGCGCCAATTAACAAGGCGGGAATTCATTCGCAGGATTTCCCCTTTGCGGGGCACACTGAATACCTTACCCAGCGTTTTCATGCTGAGGACTCATTGATGCTGCTTGTTACTGATGACCTTCGGGTGGCTACTGTGACCAATCACATTCCGGTAAAAGAAATTTCAGGCAGGTTATCATCAGATCTGATTTATCGAAAATTACAGATTCTTAATGAGTCATTACAAAAAGACTTTTTAATCTACAGACCAAAAATTGCAGTTTTGGGTTTGAACCCCCATGCCGGAGATAATGGTTTGATTGGTTCAGAAGAAAAAGATATTATTCATCCTGTTTTGCAAAGAGCAGAAAAAGATGGAATTCTGGCTTTCGGGCCTTACCCTGCTGACGGATTTTTTGGTATGGGTTCATACAAGAATTTTGATGCTGTTCTGGGAATGTATCACGATCAGGTTTTGGTGCCCTTTAAATTAATGGGTGTCGAAAAAGGTGTGAATTTTACTGCCGGACTTCCTTACGTGAGAACTTCACCTGACCATGGAACGGCATATGAAATTGCCGGAAAATTCGAAGCTTCGGAAGAATCAATGCGACAGGCTTTATATCTGGCTGTGGATATTTTTAACAACCGAAAAAAATGGGCCGAAATGAATGCCAATCCTTTGTCTTTTGGTCAGGAAGACAGAAGCAACAGGTATTCAACATCCGATTCTGAAGTTGACTCTTTAGCAGATTAACCGGATATTTTTGTATCCGTAAACTTTAAGTTATGTTTCACCGAATTTATACCGGAGAGGAAATTAAAAAGATTTTAAAATCAAATTTGGTTTCTTCCCGACCGGAATCTATATTGATCCGTGATATTCTGATTGATAGTCGTCGGTTGATTTCTCCGGTTCAAACCTTATTTTTTGCGCTTAAGACCAAAAGAAACGACGGACATAAATACGTTGGAGAATTATACCAGAAGGGTATAAGAAACTTTGTTGTTACGGATCTTGGAGCGTTGTCAACCCAATATGCCGATGCGTCTTTTTTTGTGGTTGATGACAGCCTGAAGGCACTGCAGCAGCTAACTGCGGCACATCGGGCTTTTTATGATATTCCGGTTATTGGTATCACAGGCAGCAACGGAAAAACTATTGTAAAAGAGTGGTTGTTTCAGCTAATGAGCGGAAATAAAACCATTGTCAGGAGTCCTAAAAGCTACAACTCCCAGATTGGTGTTCCTTTGTCGGTATGGCAAATGAATGAACAGCATGAGATGGCCATATTCGAAGCCGGAATTTCTGAACCTGATGAAATGGATGCTTTGCAGAATATTATTAAACCATCGGTTGGAATTTTTACAAATATTGGTGAGGCACACAGTGAGAATTTTATCAGTAAGGCTCAAAAAATAGGCGAAAAACTAAAATTATTCACACGGGTTAAAACCCTGATTTATAGCAGTGATCAAAAAGAACTTCAGGAAATCATTATCCGAACCGGAATTTTGGAAAATATTGAGTCGTTTACCTGGGGAAAAGATGATACCTGTGATCTTAGAATTGTTGGCAAGGAAATCTCCGGAAAAGGAACACGGGTTTCAGCGCGTTACGATAATAAGGACCTCTCTATTGAAATCCCTTTTACTGATTCGGCTTCGTATGAAAATGCCTGTCATTGCTGGAGTGCAATGCTGCTGTACGGTTATGATCAGAAAATTATTGCAAAGGAGATGAAAAAGCTGGCTTCGGTTGCCATGCGCCTTGAGCAGAAAGAAGGCATTAACAATTGCACCATTATTAATGATGCCTACAATTCTGATTTTAATTCACTGGCCATTGCTTTAGACTTTATGAGCCAGCAACAACAGCATAAAGAAAGGGTTGTTATTCTTTCCGATATTTTGCAGAGTGGAAGGAGCGATGCCGATTTATATGCAGATGTGGCTCAGTTGCTGAAACAAAAACAGGTTACCAGGCTGATAGGAATTGGTCCGATTATTTCACGACATGCTGATGCATTTGAAATGGAGAAGGTTTTTTATCCATCGACCCGTGAATTTTTGTCCGGATTTTCATTGGTATCTCTGCGCAATCAAACAATTCTGCTTAAAGGGGCGCGTGTATTTGAATTTGAACGCATCAACAGGTTGTTGCAGCAAAAAGTACATGAAACTGTTTTTGAAATCAATTTGAACGCACTGGTTTCGAACCTGAATTATTACAGGTCGATATTAAAAACCGATACAAAAGTAATGGCCATGGTGAAAGCTTTTTCGTATGGTAGCGGAAGCTTTGAAATTGCCAATGTTTTGCAGTTTCATCAGGTAGATTATCTGGCTGTGGCTTATGCCGACGAGGGTGTTGAACTGCGCAGGGCAGGCATTACATTGCCCATTATGGTAATGAGCCCCGAGGAGTATGCTTTTGATTTGATGATTGCTCATCAACTGGAGCCGGAAATTTTCAGTTTCAGGGCATTGACAATGCTGGAGAATGCCATTGAGCGCAACGTTTTGCCTCCAAATAAACCTGTAAAGATTCATATTAAACTGAATACCGGAATGCATCGTCTCGGTTTTCAGGAAGAAGATATGCCCGAATTGATTGAGCGCCTGAAGAAAAGCCCGTTGATATATGTTCAGTCGGCGTTTTCCCATCTGGCAGGTAGTGATAAGTCTGAACTGGATGATTTTACCCGTCAGCAGATTGCGCGTTTTGACACGATGGGAGAGGAGTTGAAAAAAGCTGCCGATCATCCTATATTGTTGCACATTCTGAATTCTTCTGGAATTGTTCGTTTCCCCGAGGCTCAATATGATATGGTTCGGTTGGGAATTGGTATGTATGGAGTAGCTTCGGAAAAAGAAGCAGAAAATCAGTTACAGAATGTTACCAGTCTTCGTTCTGAAATAGCGCAGATAAGAAATGTAAAGCAAGGCGAATCGGTTGGGTACAACAGAAGTTATATTGCGCCTTCTGACAGGAAAATTGCAACGGTATCTGTGGGCTATGCTGACGGGCTCTGCCGCAGGTTGGGAAATGGAAAATTTTCACTTTGGGTAAACGACAAAAAAGCTCCGATTGTAGGCGATGTTTGCATGGATATGTGTATGATTGATATTACAGATATTGATGCAAAAGAAGGCGATCTGGTAACAGTTTTTGATTCGGCTCATCCGGTGAAAGATTTGTCGGTTGCAGCCGATACTATTCCTTATGAAATTCTGAGCAGGATCTCACGCAGGGTAAAAAGAGTGTATTATCACGAGTAGGAGTTGTGTTTTTTACGATATTTGAAAAAATAATATCAATAAAATATGCCCTAAATTCTGGTTTATGATGCTCCGAAAACTTTACTATTTTCCAAAGTACTCTTTGTTTGTATTTTTTGCTTTGGTGCTTATCCTGTTCTATTTTTATGATTTCCAAAGCATACTTTTTCTGCATCCCCAGGGCGTACATCAGTGGAGGCAATGCGACTGCCTTTCTATGACCCTGAATTTTTATCATGGAAATGTTGATTTTTTTACCCCACAGGTTCATAACCTGGGCATAGACGGAACAGGAAAAACGGTTTCTGATTTTCCATTGCTTTATTATGGAATAGCTCAGTTGTGGCATATTACAGGGCATCACGAACTGGTGTATCGTATTGTAGTTTTATTGTTTGCTTTAACAGGAGTTTCAGCTTTGTTTAAAGCGGTTGAAATGGTTCTGAAAGATACCTGGCTGGCAATATTTGTTGCATTAATTCTATGGAGCTCAACCATTTTTACTTATTATGCCAATAATTTTTTGATGAATGTACCGGCATTCAGTCTGGCATTGGTTGGGTTATATTTCTTTACTCGTTTTTATTTGTCGGGTAAGAACCGGTTTTATAATCTGAGTTTCTTATTCTTCTTTGCCGGAGGATTACTCAAGACCCCGGCTCTGATGTCTTTTGCAGCTATTTTTGTGCTTTTCCTGCTCGAACAGGTGAGTAATGTTAAATTGGGTAAAGAAGGAAAGCTTTTTAACAATCCCCGGCGGCAGATTATTCCGTTTATACTTGTATTTATTGTCATAGGTATTTGGTATACTTATGCTTCCTGGTATAATCATGAACATGATAGTGGTTTTTTCCTTGTAGGAATTTTACCCATTTGGGATATTTCGTGGGATCATATTAAAAAGATTGTTGATTTCGCACACGTATTATGGTTTAACAGCTATCAGTCTGTTTTGATGCAGGAAATTTCCATTGCGGTTTTTGTTTTTGTTTTATCGCAGTACAAAAAGGTAAACAGGTTTTTGTGGTTTTTTATGGTTACCCTTTTCCTGGGGTTTGTGTCATTCATTCTTTTGTTTTTCCAGGTGTTCGACAACCACGACTATTATATGATCAACCAGTTGATTTTTATGCTGAGTATTTTTACTGCTTTCTTTCATTTGCTGAAAAGTCGATATCCAAAAATATTCTATAACCTGGTTTTTAGAATCCTCCTGTTGGTACTGTTGGTTTATAATGTGAAAGTTTGTGCTCATAATATTGCTGACCGCTACAATTCTGGCAGCTGGATGAATGATCATGCTGAGCAAACAAACACTTTAGCAGAAATGTCGCCTTATTTAAGCTCAATAGGGGTAAAGCAAGATGATAAGGTCTTGGTTTTGGGTGACAGAAGCATTAATATTTCTCTTTATCTGATCGACAGAAGAGGGTACACCAATTTTGGCCTTGGAAAGGTTATTTCTGATGATAAAATGAAACAGCTCGAAAAATCAGGAGTGCATTATATGATTGTATTAGATACAACCGAACTTCATGAAACATGGTTACAACCTTATGTGCAGGATAAAATAGGGCAGTTTAAGAAAATAGCTGTGTACAAACTGAATGAATAAGACTCATCAATGGATACCTTTTCAAATCGTCTGACTGTATTTAAAAGAGCTATGCTTTTTGTTTTGCCCGCCGTTTATTTGCTGGCAGGTTTCTATTTTCGTCAGATTTTTGGTGACCTGTCGTTGCGTTCGGTTGATCCTGATTATATGCATTTAATCAGTGGGCTCAGTGTTTCTTTTGGAAAATTCAGTCAGGCTAATATTGATCATCCTGCTTCTGTTTTGCATTTATTGCTGGCTCTGGTTTTCAGGTTGGTTTATTTTTTCAGACCCCATACATTGTCTTATTTCGATGATGTTATCAGTAATTCAGATTTGTATTTATCGGTTGCAAACTTAGTGATCACAGCAATTATATCTTTTAGTCTATTCTGGTCGGGTAAGATGATTGAAAAAATCAGCGGAAATATTGTCTATGCATTAATGATCCAGTTGTCGCCGTTTTTGTTTCCTATTTGGTACGATATATTTGGAAGGGTTTACACCGAATTACTTTTTGTTGTTCCTGTTCTCATGATTGTGGTGTTGTTATTTTCTGAATTCTATCCTGGAAAAGATGTTTTCAGAAATAAAACAATCACATATGGAATTTCCATTGGTCTGGGTTTATCGCTGAAAATGATTTTCTTTCCTTTTTTCTTTCTTCCGTTTTTTGTTTTGAAGAAAAGAAGTGAATACCTGAAATATTTGCTTTCAGTTTTAGTTTCGTTTTCAATCTTGTCTGTTCCTGTTTTGGTGCAGTTTAATCGGTTTTTTGGTTGGATGAAAAGCATTTTTCTGCACAGCGGAAGTTATGAGTCCGGTGCTCAAACTATTATCAATACAACACTTTTTACAGCTAATTTTCAAAGACTGTTTTCTGCATATCCGCTGGTAGTTATTACAATTGGTGTTTTGGTGGTTGCATTATTAGCACAACTGATAAGGAAGCGTGGAACCCGCCTAATGATGAGCATTGACCTTGGTGTTTTGGTGGTTTTAGGACTGTTTACATTTCTTCTGAGTAAAAACTTCGGCGAACGATATTTTATTCCGGTATGGCTAATGTTTCCCTTTTTATTGATTTTACTCTTAAAAAATATAGAAGTTTTTATTAAGAAAACATGGGTAAAATCGCTGATTTTGATTTTACTGTTGTGGATTATGGGAACCCGGTTGGTTCAAACCATTCCGTACATGCGGCTGGTATCTGTAAATGTGGAAAGTCAGATGGAAGCCCGAAAACAAACCCGGGCTGTTTTGCGAACTCTGCCCGCAAACAGGTATAAAATTATTGTGAGCCAGGATTATGGGAGTCCTTTGCAGGAATATGCTGTTATGTATGGTTTTTGTATGGCAGGAAGAAATGGTGTTGATTATCGTTCGGATCTGAGTAAACTTTATCCTGATACCTATCAGTATTTCACCTGGGATAATACATTGAAATATTGGGGAGCTCCTTTTGATCCTGAAAAGATTATAAAGTCCGGGAAATCGGTTTATCTGTATCTTGAGAAAAATACGGAAGAACTCTATAATCGAACTATTCATAAGTTATTCGAAGATTTTCCGGGATATTCCGTACAAAGGGAATTGATTTTTGAAAATCAAGTGAATCATGAGGCAGTTTATCAATTGGTATTTGAAAGAGAAGGTAAAATGAGATCAGACAAAAGCCCGTGATTGATTTGGAAACAAGAAAAGAAGGAATGCAAAAAAATGATTACTTTCGCAACCTGTTACAAAACAGAAAATTAGAAGGTGCTTCGGGTGTATTTACTTTGCTTTCAATGTTATAAAAATTAACAATAGGATTTTGAATAAAACTGCAATTTCAGATTTTATAGCTAAAAACAAATACATCCTGTTATTTGTTGCTATTGGTGTTGTGTATTTTCTTTACCAGTTTGTAGATATAATGGAGGTGGATGCGGCGCAGTATGCACTCATATCCATGGAAATGAGTTTTACAAAAAGTTTCCTGCATGTGTATGAGCTTACCCATGATTACCTCGATAAACCTCCTTTGCTGTTTTGGCTTTCATCCTTTTCTTTTATGATTCTTGGGGTTTCCAATATAGCCTATAAGCTCCCTTCTGTTCTGATTGCTATTTTAGGTATTTACAGTACTTATCGCCTGGCAAAAGGTTGGTATTCCAAAAAAACAGCACTGTATGCCGCTTTAATACTGGCAACTTCACAAGCTATGTTTTTGTTGGTTAACGATATCAGAACTGATACCATGCTGTTGGGATTTTCCATTTTTGCCATATGGCAAATCAGTGAGTTTCTGGCAAAACAAAAATGGATTAATTTGATTTTAGCTGCTATGGGAATCGGTGGCGCCATGCTATCGAAAGGACCTTTGGGTTTGGTTCTTCCTGCTGCTGCTGTCGGCAGCGATTTGTTGCTCAAGCGCCAGTGGAAAAATATTTTTAAGTATCAATGGTTGATAATGCTCGTTATTGTGGCTGCTATCTTAGTGCCCATGAGTTATGGGCTTTACACTCAATTTGATTTGCATCCTGAGAAAACTGTATATGGATTGAAAGGGCCTTCCGGACTTAAATTTTTTTACTGGACACAGAGTTTTGGGAGAATTACCGGTCAGAGTAACTGGCAGGATAATTCCGGTCATTTTTATTTCTTTCATACTATTATCTGGGATTTTCAGCCCTGGGTATTGTTATTTATTCCGGCATTAATTCTGAAAATCAGAAAACTGTTTATTCAGAGGTTCAGACCACCGGTAGCTGAAGAATACATGACTTTAGCCGGGTTTGTTTTGTTTTTTATTGCTTTTTCATTCTCTCATTATAAACTGCCACATTATATTTTTGTTTTGTTTCCCTTTGCTGCCATCATCACTGCCGACTTTTTTGTAAGGCTTTCCCAAAGCTGGCAGTCGAGATTGGGAAAAATTCAATTTGGATTAATGCATGCTTTCTGGTTGCTGATGATTCTTGATTTTCTGTTTATTTTTCCGCCTAAAAATCCGGTATTACCAGTCATAATCTTCGTTCTTTATTTGGTATTTGTTTTCGTGTTCAGAAAGTTGAAATTTGATGAGCGGATTATGGTTCCCACCATAATAACCGCCGTTGCCCTTAACTTGTTGATGGCAGTTAATTTTTATCCCAGACTACTTAATTATCAGGCAAACTCACAAGCCGGAAGATATATTACAGAACACAAAATTCCGCTTTCAAAGGTTTCTCAGCCCTGTGATAAATGCTACTCCTTTGATTTTTATGCCAAAACTTACCAACCTGCCGATACTGTTTTTAGCGATGCAAAACAGGGAGATTATATCTTTGTAAGTGAGCAATGGCTGAAAAAAATTGTGGATCAGAAGGTGCCTTTTAAAATAATTAAAACTTTCCCTGATTTTAGGGTAACCCATTTGAACCCGACATTTTTGTTGAAGAAGACAAGGGAAGAAGCCCTGACTAAAAAATATTTGATAGAAGTAGAATAAATTTGCCTAAAATGAAGCTGTCCATTGTTTTACCTGCGTATAATGAAGAAAAGACAATCCATTTGATTCTGGATAAGATCAAATCGGTTCAACTGATAAATGATCTGGAAAAAGAATTGGTCATTGTAAATGACTGCTCTACAGATCAAACTGAGGAGGTTTTGCAAAAATATATGGAGGAGAATCCTGAACTGAATATCAAATATTACAAGAATGAGGTAAATCTGGGTAAAGGCGGTTCTATCCATAGGGGAATAGAATATGCAACCGGCGATTTTATCATTATTCAGGATGCAGATTTGGAATACGATCCGCGGGAGTACAATGTACTGCTGAAACCCATTCTTGAAGGTTTTGCCGATGTGGTTTACGGTTCGAGATTTATGGGGGGAAACCCTCACAGGATACTGTTTTTTTGGCATTCGGTGGGAAACAAAATGCTGACAACTTTGTCTAATATGTTCACCAACCTGAACCTGAGCGATATGGAAACCTGTTATAAGTTATTTCGTTCTGAGCACTTAAAATCGCTGACATTAAAGGAAAAGCGCTTTGGTTTTGAACCGGAAGTAACGGCCAAAATTGCACGAATTCCAAAAATCAGGATTTACGAGGTGGGTATTTCCTATTACGGACGCACCTACGAAGAAGGAAAGAAAATTAACTGGCAGGACGGGTTCAGGGCTATTTATTGTATTTTTAAATACAATTTATTTGATAGAAAATACCAGAAATAACGAATTCAAAAATTTTGCGAAAACATCTCACATATCTTACTATTGTTGTGGTGTTGCTCGCTGTTGTCTGGACCGATTTCAGCAAGAAAATCTGGACCGATTCAAACAGGGTCATTCAGTCTGATGTAATTGAATATTACGGATACCTTCCCGCGGCTTTTATTTATCATGATCTTACTTTGAAATTCAGGGGAGAGGATTACGGACAAAAAAAGTTCGTGATCTGGGCAACCGATTTACCGAATGGAAACGGTGTTTTTAAATATACCATGGGTCCGGCTTTATTGTATGCTCCTTTTTTCTTTTTGGCTAATGAACTGGCAACTCCCTTGGGGTATAATAATGGAGGCTATTCGACACCTTACAGATTAGCAATTGTTTTGGCCGCCTTGTTTTATCTGGCCTTGGGATTGCTGTTTTTGAGAAAATCGTTATTGCAGTTCTTTTCAGAATCTCATTCTGCTCTTGTATTGCTGGCAGTAGGTTTGGGAACCAATCTTTTTTGGTACAGTACGTTTGAACCGGGAATGGCACATGTTTATGATTTCTTTCTGGTTTCGGTTTTTATCTATTTGACTTTTTCCTGGTATAAGAAGATTACATTTTTCAGATCTGTTATGCTCGGTCTGGTCATAGGATTGTTGACCTTAATCCGGCCTGTAAACTTTTTGTTCGTTACATTTTTTGTGCTATATAACGTTTGGAATCTGAAAGATTTAAAATATAGGTTCAGGTATCTTATCAGGAATTATTTACAACTTATTTTGATAGTCATTGCCGGCTTTATTGTATTAATTCCGCAGTTGGTTTACTGGAAGGAAATAACCGGGCAATGGGTTTATTATTCGTATGGAAAGGAAAGTTTTTTCTTTTTACATCCGCATATTTATGATGTACTGTTCAGTTTTCGTAAAGGCTGGTATGTGTATACTCCGGTTATGTTATTTGCTAGTGTTGGAATTATTTTCCTTTTCAGAAAATATAAAATGCTGGCCTTACCGGTTATAATTTTGTTTCTGATTTACCTTTATGTTGTTTCTTCCTGGTGGTCGTGGTGGTATGGAGGAAGTCTGGGACAGCGTGCCCTGATTGATCTTTATCCTGTTATGGCATTTCCTATGGCAGCTTTTTTTCAATGGATTAGTACAAGAAAACTATTCCTGAAATTAATTTTTTCTGGCCTTGTTTTCTTTTCTGTTTTGTTGGGAGCCTTTTATAATGTTCAATATTATTACGGAGCCATCCATTGGGATTCAATGACCCGAAAAGCATATTTTGATTCTTTTGGAAGAGTTCACCCTTCAGCTCATTTCAATCAATATTTGCAAACTCCGGATTACGAAGATGCTTTGCTTGGAAGGCCCGAAAAACTTAATGAACAAACAAAGTCCGAAACTATTCACGACGTAATCAGGAGAATAAAATCCGATCCTAAATGGTACAACCTGGTTAAGGAAAAAGCTAAAAAGAAAAATATTTCCATTGATTCCATGTTACAGCTGGATGCCCGGTATGTGATGAAACATGAGTGAGTGAATTTTCAAAACATTTTGCCATAGAAGTCTGCAAAGGTCGAAACAAATGTGCAGCGGTGTTTCGCAAGCTTGCAAGAAGGCGAAACATTGGTGTTCCGGCCTCCCGCAAAGCTGCAAGAGCATGAAACAATTGTGTTTTTGTGTCCCGCAAAGCTGCAAGAGCATGAAACAATTGTGTTTTTGTGTCCTGCAAAGCTGCAAGAGGCTAAAACATCTGTGTTTTAACTTCCCGCAACTTTGCAAGAGGGTGAAACGATTATGTTTTTAATCTGGAACCGATATTATGGAGCGACATCAAGAACGACAAAAGTTCCTGGTTTCATTTTTGGCCAGTGTTCTCCTTTTTGTAAGGGATAGAATTGGGCTGTGGGCAGGTAAATATGATGGGTTTTGGGATCAACATAATTAGTTCTTGCACCTGTTTTCGTAGGAACCTGTGCCAATACTTTAAAATGCTCTCCTTTTTCCTGAACCACTGTCAGTGTCCCGCTTCCATTGGAGCTGTACGCTCTTTTCAGAACAGGATCATAACCTGCACCGTCGGTATGCCCTCCGGTGGGTAAAGTAGCTACTACTTTTTCTTTTTTAATATCGAACACCACCATCATTTTGTTGCTGCAAACCGAAAACAATTTATTGTCGGAAAAGTCTGCAGCCAAACCACTGGGCTCTTCACCCGGGGCAATAGACCATGAGTTAATTAGTTTTAAATCTTTGGTATCAATACAACCAATCATAGATTTATCTTCAATATTAAAATAAATCTTTCCCTTATCATTGGTTACTGCAAACTCCGGTTTGCCGGGAAGTTCAATTGTAGCGACAATCTTATCTGTGTTCGCATCAATTACCGTTGCCGAACTACTGTGTCCATTAAAAGCAAATACTTTATTGCTATACGGATCATAAACTATACAGTCGGGTTTGGCTCCTGTAGACTTAACTTTTTTGGTGATTTTCAAGGTTTTTAAATTGAAAACAGCAACTACAGAATCTTGCCCGCTGGTAATAAAACCTTTATTCAGGTTGGGAGCCAGTGCAATTCCGTGAACACCATCTAATCCACCCATTGTGGCGATAAGTTTTCCTGATTTTGTGTTCACAACCTGCACTTTGTCGCCATGCGAAACGAACAAATTTCCGTGAGAATCGATGGTCAGATAATCCCAGAAATTATCTCCGGGCAAATGAATCTTCTTAACAATGTGATATTTTATAATGGTTTGTCCAAAGCCTGTCAGAGACATGGATAGGAATAATAATAAAAATAATTTTTTCACTTTAATGCATTTTAAATAAGGCTCAAATGTATTTCTTAATTGATTGTGGAATGAGTTTTGAAGGTTAATTTTATATTGCTTTTGAACTTAGAGTGACTTAGGTAGAGAGTCGATTTTAATTACTCAGTATTTTTGTAATTAAATTCAGCAATTAAAACCCCTTTTCAGAATGATTTTAAGAAAATAATTCGAAAATATTTCCGTTATTTGACCATTGTTAGCTAGCATTCTCAAGTAGAATTGAGATTAAACCGGATGTGAATGAGAAAACTTTTACTTTCTTTAATCATATTACTGACTTATTCTGTTTCGACTTTCGGTCAGTGCATATCTTCTGTTGATTTTGGATATTCTTACACAAGTTGTAATGTTATTCAGTTTGCAGACTCCTCAAAAACAGTGTCACCTAATTACAGGATTGTAAGCCAGCAATGGGATTTTGGTGATGGTTCCACAGGAACAGGTTCAACGATTCCTCATACATTTTCGCCAGGAGCCAATGTCCAGGTGAAGTTGGTTGTGACTGCTGCAGATACATTGGGGAACATCTGCAAGGATTCTATAACGAAAAACATAACTGTTCGGACACTTCCCATAGTTAATATTGCCAGTAATCCCAATCCATCTTGTTTGGACTATGCTCCTCAATTCTACGGAAGTTCAAATCATCCAATAAAAAGCTGGCAATGGATTTTTGGCGACGGTGATACTGTTAATGTGCAGAACCCTGCTCATTTGTATGCGGATACCGGATGGTATAACGTACAATTGTATGTGCTGGATAGTTCAGGATGTGCTAACGATACACTTTACCGTCAGCGAATTGATCCTATTCCTACTGTAGGTTTTACCTGGAATCCGGACCCTGCAACTACAGCTGATAATATTCAGTTTACCGGTTCCAGTAATGCTTCTGCAACGGCTACGTCTATTGGCTGGCACTGGGATTTTGGTGATGGTGATACCGCCAATGTGCAAAATCCTACGCACAATTATCCTGCGGCAGGAAACTACAATGTTTCACTGTCTGTCTTAGTCAACGGGATATGTACCAATACAATTACAAAATCTATAACCATTAATCCAATACCGGTAGCAAAATTTGGTTATTCCTATCTTTCTTGTAATCAAATACATTTCTCAGACTCCTCCTATGCTTCTCCTAATTACACGATAGTAAAATGGCATTGGAATTTTGGTGACGGTACAACTTCTACAAGTCAAAATGATGATCACACATTTACGCCGGGAGCGAGTGTCAGGGTTTCTTTGCTTGTAACTGCTGAAGATACTTTGGGAAATCAATATGTAGACTCTACATTTAAAGATATTACGGTTCATTCACTACCAACCGTTCATGTTACAAGTACACCTAATCCGGCTTGCTTGCAGTTGTCTCCTCAGTTTACGGGGACTTCCAATCACCCGATCCAAAGCTGGCAATGGATTTTTGGAGACGGTGATACAGTAAATACAGCGACACCGATTCACCATTATGCGGATACTGGATCATACAATGTTATCCTTCATGTTGTAGATACTTTTGGCTGTGAGAACCAAAATAATCCGCCTTATGTTCAGAGAATCAATCCTGATCCTAATGTCGATTTTACATGGAGTCCCGATCCAGCCACAACGATAGATAATATTCAATTTAATGGTACCAGTACTGATGCAGCCGGAGCAACATCTGTTGCCTGGCACTGGGATTTTGGTGATGGAGACACGGCTAATGTTCAAAACCCGACCCACAGGTTTAGTGTGGCCGGTCAGGATACAGTTACTTTAACCGTTACGATAAACGGAACCTGTACGTCATCAATTTCTAAGGTGGTGACTGTAAGCCCATACGTTATTCCGAATTTTACAACTTCGGTTTCCTGTTTGCATGACATGACCTATTTTACTGATTCGTCAGTAGTCGAACCCGGGACATCGATCCAAACCTGGATATGGATTTTTGGTGATGGAGATACCACTTTTGTTAATAGTCCTGCAAGTCCCAATGTAACCCATGTTTATGGCACACAAAATACATATAGGGTAAAGCTGGTAACTGTTACCACAAGCGGATATGAAAGAAGTGTAACAAAAGATGTTACAGTAGTACCGAAGCCTACGGCTAATTTTAATTACCAGGTTGGTTGTTACAGAACCCCAACCACATTCACAGACAGATCCTTAACCAATGGTGGTTCTGCTTTAACTTCATGGCACTGGACTTTAGGTGATGGAAATACTTCCAATGCTCAGGATACAACACATATATATGCCTATCCGGGCAGTTACAATGTTAATTTATACATACAAAATGCTGATGGTTGCCGGGATACGGTTCAACGGACTGTGGTGATTGATACTTTGCCGACAGTTGATTTTACCATGTCTAATGATACTATTTGCCAGAATGGTACTATTCAGTTTACGGGGCAGTCTTCAACTGCTGCAACATGGGACTGGGATTTTGGTAATGGAAATACATCGAATTATCGGGTAACATCATCCCAATATACTGTACCGGGACTTGATACGGTTACGCTAACTGTTGCAGATGTGCACGGCTGTACAAGTGCAACTTCTAAAACGGTTTATGTAAGGCCGGGACCTGTCGCCAATTTTGATTTCAATATTTTATGTAATGCCGATACAACCTGTTTCTGGGATACTTCAACGGTTCCTTCGGGTTATATTTCTTCATGGAACTGGGATTTTGGTGACAGTATAACCGATACAATTCAAAACCCACAGCATTATTATGTTCCGGATACGAATTATAATGCTACGCTTACGGTTACCTCAAATGAAGGGTGTTCTAACTCAATAACTCAATTGATAATTTTTGACTCTTTGCCTTATGCAAATTTTGGAGTAAGCAATGCCTGTATGGATGATGTTACGCATTTTACAGATAGTACATTTACACCGGGTACCAGTCAAATTATAACCAGAAAATGGTATTTTGGTGATGGAGACAGTTTAATTGTGAATAATACCAATCCTACGACAGCCGATCATATTTATCGTTATACTACTTCATATAATGTAACTTTGATTACCATCAATTCCTTTGGGAAGTCGGATACGGTGACAAAGCAAATTAATGTGGATCATAAGCCTCTGGCTGCATTTACATTTAATGATACTTGTTTTACGAAACCTACAACATTTACCGATTTGTCACAAAGTGATGGAGGTTCTGCGCTTGTAGCGTGGAATTGGAACTTTGGTGATCCTTTGTCGGGAATACATAATACAGATACATTGCAAAATCCAACACATGTGATGTCTTACCCAGGAAGTTATGATGTGAGAATGATTGTAACCAATGCTACTGGATGTTCCGATACGGCAAACCGTACTGTAGTTATTGATTCATTACCTGCAGTTGCTTTTACGGTTAATAAAGATTCTATGTGTTACGGTGAAATAGTGCGTTTTACAGGAACTGGAAGTAATATTGTATCATGGCATTGGGATTTTGGTAATGGCGATACTTCAAGTTACCAGAATCCGGTTTATCAATACCCTCAACCCGGAACTTATGTCGTTGTCTTAACTGTAAAGAACCTTAATGGGTGTACAAATTTTGCTGTGGATACACTTTTTGTTGATCATAAACCTACTGCAGCCTTTACAGTTGGTGCTTCTTGCTTGGGTGATTCCACATATTTTTATAGTAATTCAACAAGTTCAAATGGTTATATTTCCCAATGGGATTGGAATTTTGGTGAAGCTTCTTCTGCAAATAACCTTTCATCCGTTGAAAATCCAGTTCACTTGTATACTACAACAGGAACCTACTCAACACAGCTTGTTGTGACGGATAATTACGGTTGTACTGATACGGTGTCTCATTTTGTAAATATTTACGGGCATCCAAAAGCAGCATTTACCTATAGGCAGTCTTGTGATCCGCATACACAAGTTAATTTTACCGATCAGTCGGCCCAGGGTATAAACAAAAGTCCGATTTCTTCGTATTTGTGGAAATTCTACCAGGATGATACTTCTCATTTGCAGAATCCGAATTATGATTTTCCATTTTATGACTCATGTTATCAGGTTATTCTTACAGTTGCAGATACAAATGGTTGTACTGATGCTGATACAGCCCAGGTTTGTTTAACTGATACTCTTTCGGTTGACTTTACAATGCCGAGGGTTTGTCTTGGAAGCCGGACTGCTTTTTCAGCTTCATATGGTCCATCCAATGATTCAATTGCTGCTTATACCTGGAATTTTAGCGATGGTTCTGCTGAAGTTGTTACCTATCATGATACGATAAGTCATGTGTTCCCACATCCCGGAACCTACAATGTTGTGTTAAGTGCTATAGATACCAATGGGTGTTCGGTATCCGTTACTCATAAGGCTGTGGTTGATTCTTTACCAAAAGCAGACTTTACCTATTCTACTCAAAGTTGTGACCTGGCAACACAGTTTCAGGGAGTGATGAGTAGCGGAGGTGCTTTCATACAAACCTGGAACTGGAACTTTGGTGATGTTTCTTCAGGTGCTGATAATACATCAACTATACAGAATCCCAGTCATTTGTATTCTTCAAATGATAGTGCTTATCAGGTGAAACTTGTTGTAATGAATTATAATGGTTGTAAAGATTCCATTACAAAGCCTGTTGTGAGAAGTAGCTGTCTTGAGGTGTCATATACGGTTAATACTTCTACAGGTTGTGCTGAGAATCCGGTTTACTTTAAGGATTACACATCTCTTGGTTCATCTTCGGGTAGCATTGATCAATGGGATTGGAATTTTGGTGATGGACAAACGCTGACCTATACTACATACAGAGATTCTGTTTTGCATGTTTACAATGTTGCAGGTTCTTATACTGTAACTTTAACTGTTACGGCGACAGTAAACGGTATCCCATTCTCTAATTCATACGACTCAACTATACAGATTTACAGACCCCCGCTTGCAAACTTTGGTTTTACCAATGCCTGTACAAATAAAGACGTGTATTTCACAGATTCTACACAGACTTATGATGCACCTTTGAATCAATGGCAATGGTCGTTTAATGATCCTTATTCGCTTGATAATACTTCTGCTTTGCAAAATCCTGTACATCGATATGACTCTACAGGCACATTTGATGCACAATTGGTGGTTATCGATAATAATAATTGCCGTGATACTGTTACAAAATCTGTTACGGTTCACATTACACCGGAGGCTGCATTTAATGCAACGTTTAATAATAATGGGAATACCGGTCAGGTGTATCTTGAAAATACATCAACAAATGCAAGTACTTATTTATGGAATTTCGGTGACGGACATTCATCTACTGAAGAAAGCCCGACATATACTTATTCATCGGTTGGTATTTTCACCATCTTACTGACAGCCACCAGCGATTATTTATGTGTAGATACTGCTTCAACTGTTTATGATTTGACTTCCGGATTGTATGTTCCCAATTCATTTGCCCCTGGTGTGGATAAAGAAGGTGTTAATGTTTTCTTACCTAAAGGGATTAATTTAAAAGAATATGAGATTCAGATTTTCAGTTCCTGGGGTAACCTGCTTTGGGAGAGCACTGAGTTAAATGCCGAAGGTGAACCTGTTGAGGGTTGGGACGGAACTTATAAAGGCCAGCCTATGCCCGCAGGGGAATACATTTGGAGAATAAAAGCCAAATTCCTTGATGGCAGGATCTGGCAGGGTTCAGATAATGGTGATGGTAACATGAAACCTTATGGTACCTTGTTGTTGATTCGATAAACAGATTTTGTTAAGAATTCTTTAATTTCTGACAGCTTTAGAGAATAATCTCTAATTTGCATGACACTTTTTAAATCAAAAAATGAAAGGTCATGGAATTTAAAATATCAAAAGATCAAACAGCTCTTGTAGTCATAGATTTACAAAATGGAATTACTGCTTTTCCAACTGCCCCTTATACTCCTTTAGAGGTTATTGGAAATGCTGTATTGATAGTAAAGAAAGCCAGAGAAGCTAAAATGCCTGTCTTTTTGGTTCATGTTACCCCATCGTCTGATTTTAAGGATGCTTTGCGGCCGGATGCTGATAATGTAATGGCTTTTTCTAATTTACCTGAAGATTGGGCAGAATATGTTCCTCAACTTGATGTTCAGCCTTCAGATATTCATATTACAAAACGCCAATGGGGTGCATTTTATGGTACTGAATTGGATTTGCAGCTTCGTAGACGTGGGATTAAAACTATTTTGCTTTGCGGAATATCTACCAATATTGGAGTGGAAAGTACGGCTAGAGATGCTTATGAAAGGGGTTATAATCAAATCTTTGTTGAAGATGCTACTGCTGCGCGTTCAGATGAAGAGCATAACTTTCCCATGCGAACTGTTTTTCCGAAAATCGGCAAGGTTAAATCGACAAAAGAAGTTCTGCAGGCATTTGATTGATGATGTTAAGATTTGGGTTTTTGAAGTGTGTTATAACTAGTAAGAGTGTGTTAGCTAATGAGAATTTATACTTATGAAGAAGATTTTACTGTTTCTGTTTTTGTTGGCTGGAAGTCATTTTGCTTTTGCACAAAGCGATTACAATATCACGATTAAGATTAAAAATTTTCCTGAAAAGTCACTTTTGCTTACTTCATATTACGGAGATAAAATAAGGATTGCTGATACTGCTTTGGCACAAAGTGAGGGGGTGTTTGTATTTAAAGGCAAAGAACACCTGCCAGGAGGCATATATATGGCAGTTAGTCCTAAGAAGAGAAAGTTGTTTGAGTTTGTGATAAATAAGAACCAGAATTTTACTTTATCAACAGATACTGCAAACTATTCAATGAACATGAAGGTTCAGAATTCTGTTGAGAACCAATTGTTTTTTGATTACATGAAGTTTAATGAAAAGGAGTATCGTGCATCAGTTGATATAGTCAATAAAAGATCCGGAGTTAAAAAAGGTTCCTCAGAATACAATTATTATACGAAGCAACTTGATTCCATCAAGAAATTGTCGGAGCAACACAGGGAAGTTATTATGAAAGAAAATCCAGGAACCTTTGTGGCATCGGTTTTCAGGGCTATGTCGGAACTTGAAAACTTAAGTTCAGAGAAACCGGCTTCAGAAGAAGCTTTTTATCAGCTGAAAAGTAAATACTGGAAGAATTTTGCATTAAATGATCCGCGACTGTTCAGAACACCGCTTTATGACAAGAAAGTTGACACATATTTTAAATTTTTTGTTCCAACACAGCCTGACTCAGTCGATATTGCCATCGATAATACAATTTCAAAGGCAAGAGGATGTTCAGCCTGCGTAAGTTATTTAGTGTGGAAATTTACCATGGACTATCAGAACCCTAAGTACATGGGGTTCGATAAGGTTTTTGTTCATCTTGTAGATCAATATTTTGATAAAGAACCGATTGAAAATACGACACCCTCTATTTTGAAGTTGCTAAAGAAAAGAGCTGATGCCTTACGTCCTTTGTTAATTGGAAAAAAGGCTCCGGAGCTGGTATTGCTGGATACAACAGGAAATTATGTTGGGGTTGAATCGTTGCCTCATCGTTATACTTTGTTGTTGTTCTGGGATTATAAATGTGGTGTATGTAAAGAAGAAATGAAGGAGCTGGTTCCTTTTTATAATAAGTATGCCAGACATTATGATCTTGCAGTTTATGGTATAAACATTAACCCTGATTTGGATGAATGGAAAAATGCCGTGAGAGACCGGAAACTTCCATGGATTAATGTAAACGCTACCCGAAGCATTAAAGGAGATTACACTAAAACCTATGACATTCATGGAACCCCCCAATTGTTTTTGTTGGATAAGGACAAGAAAATTTTAGCCAAGCAGTTTTCTGTGAACCAACTTAAAATGATTTTAGATGAACTTATGAAACAACAATCAACAAAAGGAACAAAGAAATAGTTCTTTTTCTGGTATTTTTATACTAAAAATCTTGAATCAAATCAGTATTTTAAACCTAAAGTTCAGCACTTTCCCTATTTAAGAGCCAATTCTTAATATCTACTTTTACCCCCAATATCCTGAATTGGATTTTAGGAAAGGAGGTGCTGTGGATGAGGAGAATTTTACTATTTATTTTGATTTTTTTTACATTAGGCCATACCGTGTTCGGACAATGTGGCTTAAATGTTGATTTTAATTATTCTTCCGGCGGCTGTCGAATAGTTAATTTTACGCAGGCAACCACCACTACAAGTAACTACACTCCGGTAAAATATGAGTGGTCTTTTGGTGATGGGCAAACTGCTTCCGGACCGACATACTCACACTATTATGCAACTAATGTATCGGGAGTTAATATACCGGTAAAACTTGTGGTAACTGCTCAGGATCCTTCCGGAGATATATGTAAAGACTCAATAAATAAGTTGATTAACATAAGTACGATTCCTCAAATTTATATTGCTTCTGATCCGAATTCTCCAACTTGTTTAAGTGACACTACCCAGTTTTATGGTTTTTCCAATACAGGAATATCATCCTGGCACTGGGATTTTGGTGATCTAAGTTCAAGTGATTTGAGAAATCCGTTACATCAGTTTGCAGATACCGGAACATTTACCATTACCCTTTATGTTACTGATAGTAATGGATGCTCCAACTCAGTTACTGAACCATACCAGGTTGTTAGTCCTTCAATTGATTTTACCCTAAGTACGAATCCCGCTTCAGTTTATGACACGCTAAAGTTTTTGGGAACCTCAAATGAAAATGTTGTAAGCTGGCATTGGGATTTTGATGACGGAGGTTTAGCAAATATTCAAAATCCATCCTATCAATACTCTTCTAATGGAACCTATAATGTTACACTTTCGGTTCTTACAGAAAATCTGTGTTCAACAACCGTGACTCATCAGGTTTCTATAGAAACAATTCCGTATTCAAATTTCGATTTTAGCGGGCAATGTTTGGGTGAACCAACAACTTTTACAGATGAATCATACTCACCCAGTGGAATTAAAAAATGGGTTTTTAAGTTTGGTGATGGAGATAGTACTGTTGTATTGATATCTGATATTCACGTAACTCATCCGGTTGTTTACCATACTTATGCAGGTCCCGGAACCTACGCAGCATCACTGACAGTTTATAATGCCCACGGTAATTCGAGAACAAGGACAAAAAATATAGCTATTACCGCTCCACCACAGGTTGATTTTTCCTATTCTAAAATTTGTTCTTATGATACCACAGTATTTCAGGATAAAACAACCAGTGATACAACTTTGAATTCCTGGAAATGGATTTTTAGCGACGGCTATTATTCCTCTGCTCAGGATACATTGCACAGGTTTATAAACCCCGGAACCTATCCGGTAAAACTTGTTGTTCAAAATATTTATGGCTGCGGCGACAGTGTTACTAAAAATGTAACTATCGATTCGCTGCCAAATGTAAGTATAACAATGTTAAAGAGTAAACTCTGTTTTGGTGAGCCCGAACAATTTTCATGTACCAGTCAGGATACGGTTAGCTGGCATTGGGACTTTGGCAATGGTGACACGTCTGCTTATCAGAATCCACTTCCTTATACATATGATTCTTCAGGTACCTATATTGTGAAATTGCGGGTAACAGATAGTAAGAGTTGTGTCAATAGTACATCTGATACCGTTGTTGTGATGGATAACCCGACGGTGGATTTCAGTTATTCATCACAAAGGTGTAAGACAGATTCTGTGAGTTTCGTTGATAAAACAACAACACCTTCAGGTATTCTAACTTCATTCAATTGGAATTTTGGAGATACAACTTCAACAGCTAATCAGTCAACGGCGCAAAATCCTAGCCACTTTTTCAGTGGTGGAGCCGGTTCATATAAAGTGCAATTGCTGGCGACAAATAGTTATGGGTGTTCGGATAGTACATATAAGTACGTGAAGATATTTGACACTCCAAAGCCCGGGTTTACTTATGTTCAGTCGAATAACCCGATGACATTGGCTGCCTTTACAGATACTACAAAACAAGGAGTAAATCATGCACCAATTAGTACATATTTGTGGACTTTCTATCAGAATGATACTTCTCATTTACAGTACCCAACTTATGATTTTCCGGCCTATGATTCATGCTATCCTGTTCGGTTAACAGTGACGGATACCAATGGTTGTAGTAATACGGATACTGCTGTGGTGTGTTTGATACCTCCGCCAGCAGTTGACTTTACCATAAGCAATGATTCCATTTGTTTGGGAGAGAATATTACTTTTAGTGGAATAGCTTCGAATATTGCCAGTTGGCAATGGAATTTTGGTAATGGCGATACTTCTCTTTATCAGAGTCAAACGTATAAATATACTGCTTCAGGAATCTATACAGTTACTTTGTCTGTTACGGACGTAAATGGTTATAGCAATTCGGTAACACATAAAGTATATATTTGGGTTAATCCGAATGTTGATTTTAGTTATGGCCCAGGTACCTGCAAGACTGATACAATAAGTTTTCAGGATAAGTCAACCACTTCATCCGGGGGACTCTCTTCTTTTAGCTGGAATTTTGGCGATCCTAGTTCAGTTATTAACTTATCAACCCAACAGAATCCGTTACATTTCTTTAGTGGTGGAGCCGGTTCTTATAAAGTAAAATTAATTGCAACAAATACTTTTGGCTGTTCGGATAGCTCGTATAAGTATGTAAAAGTATATGATACGCCGAAACCCGGTTTCACTTATGTTCAGTCGAACAACCCGATGACTGTGGCTGCTTTTACTGATACTTCAAAACAAGGAGTGAATCGTGCCCCGATTAGTTCGTACTTGTGGACTTTCTATCAGAACGATACTTCTCATCTGCAAAACCCAACTTATGATTTTCCGGCCTATGATTCATGCTATCCTGTTCGGTTAACAGTAACAGATACCAATGGATGTATTAATACGGATACTGTTGATGTTTGCTTAGTACCTCCACCAGCAGTTGGTTTTTCTATGAGTAATGACTCTATTTGTTTGGGTGAGAATATTACTTTTAGCGGCCAGGCAACAAATATTGCCAGTTGGCACTGGAATTTTGGTAACGGTGATACTTCTGTTTATCAAAATCAAACCTATAAATATACAAAGTCAGGAATCTATACAGTGGAATTGCGTGTTATCGATGTGAATGGTTTCAGTAATTCTGTGAAGCATAAAGTTTATGTGTTTGACAATCCAGTAGCAGATTTCACATATGGAAAATCCTGTCAGACCGATACAGTAGCTTTTCTGGATAAAACAACGAGTTCTTCTGGAGGTTTGACTTCATTTCACTGGAATTTTGGAGATACGACTTCAACCGATAATATTTCAACTTTACAGAATCCGAAACACTATTTCAACAAGGGTTCAGGTTCTTATAAAGTAAGTCTTTTGTTGACAAATACTTATGGATGCTCGGATAGTACCTATAAAAATGTAAAGATTTATGATAGCCCAGTATCGGGGTTTAGCTATCATCAATTGACCAGCCCAATGACGAGGGTAGATTTTACTGATACTTCAGCACAAAGCAGAGATCAAAGTCCGATAATATCATACCATTGGAATATATATAATGGAGATGTTTCAGATTCTGCGAATCCGTCATATACTTTCCCAAATTATGGACAATGCTATCCGGTGACTTTAACAGTAACAGATACCAATGGGTGTGATAATGCAGATACTGTTGATGTTTGTTTGGTTTCACCTCCGACAGTTGATTTTACCATGAGTAATGATTCCATTTGTTTGGGAGAGAAGATTACATTTAGTGGGCAGGCAACAAATATAGCCAGCTGGTACTGGAACTTTGGAAATGGAGACACTTCAGTGTATCAGAACCAAACATATCAATACCCGGCAACAGGGACATATACAATTACTTTACGTGTAACTGATGTTAATGGTTATAGTAATTTAATGCTGCACAAGGTGTTTGTGTCAGGTAATCCAAAAGCTGATTTTACCTATGGAAGAGCTTGTCAGACAGATTCTGTATATTTTTCAGACAAGACAGTGACACCAACAGGTATCATTACATCAATGGGATGGAATTTTGATGACAGTACTTCGACAATGAATCAGTCGAGCCAACAGAATCCTTCTCACTTCTTTACCGGAGGTGCCGGTTCATATCATGTGCGATTATATGCAACAAATACATTTGGGTGTTCAGATACCATCTATAAGTATGTAAAAGTTCACGATAACCCAAAGGCTGGTTTTGTTTTTGATCAACAATGTACTCCAAGGACTTTGGTGAACTTTGCAGATACTTCGCAGGAAAGTCGTGACAGAAGTCCCATTAATGGGTATTTATGGCATTTTTACAACGGCGATGTCTCGGATTCTGCTAACCCGAGTTATAACTTCCCGGCTGATAATCAGTGTTATCCTGTAACTTTAACAGTAACAGATACCAACGGTTGTAGTAATACTGATACGGTAGATGTTTGTTTGTTGCCACCACCGGCAGTTGATTTCACTATGAGCAATGATTCCATTTGTTTAGGTGAGCAGATTACCTTCAGCGGACAGGCAACAAATATTGCAAAATGGCATTGGGACTTTGGAAATGGAGATACTTCTATTTATCAGAACCAAACATATCAGTATCCGGTACCTGGAACCTACACGGTTAAGTTAACCATAACAAGTTTGAAAGGATGTACTAATTCGATAATACATAAAGTATTTGTCTCAGGAAATCCAACCGCAGATTTTACCTACGGAAGTGCCTGTCAGTCGGATTCGGTTCATTTCTCTGACAGAACCGTAAATTCTTCCGGAATGATTATCTCATTGGGCTGGGAGTTTGGAGATGCGGCTTCAGGAGCAAATCAATCTAATTTGCAAAATCCGGCGCATTATTTTAGCAATGGAGCCGGTTCTTATCACGTGAAATTATACGCTGTAAATACGTTTGGTTGTTCTGATACAGTTTATAAGTACGTAAAGGTTCATGATAATCCTAAAGCAGGATTTACATACACACAGCAGGTTAATCCCATGACGACGGTCAGTTTTACCGATACATCTCAACTTAGTCGTGAACGGAGTCCGATTGAAAAACACTTATGGAGTTTCTATAATGGAGATGTATCAGACTCTGCCAATCCGAGTTTTAATTTCCCGAGTTATGGTCAGAGTTATCCGGTTTCGTTGATGGTTACCGACACAAACGGATGTAGTAATACTGATACCATAGATGTGGATCTGTTGCCTCCACCGCCAGTAGACTTCTCCATGTCTGCTGACTCGATATGTTTGGGTGAAAAGATAACATTTGTTGGCCAGGCTTCGAATATTACAAAATGGCATTGGGATTTTGGCAATGGAGACACTTCAATTTATCAAAGTCAGGTTTATCAATATAAAGAAGTTGGTACCTATACCATAACATTATCAGTTACTGATGTGAACGGTTTCAGTAATTCTGTGAAACGTAAAGTCTTTGTATCTGCCAATCCGAAAGCTGATTTTATTTATGGAAAAGCGTGTCAGGCAGATTCTGTATATTTTTCAGACAGAACAATAAATGCGTCGGGTTTAATAACCTCTATGAATTGGAATTTTGATGATCCGTCTTCGGTATCCAACCAGTCCACTCAACAAAACCCGTCTCACTATTTCACCTCTGGAGCCGGTTCGTATCATGTAAAGTTATATGTTACAAATGCTTATGGTTGTTCGGATACAACTTATAAATATGTAAAAGTTCACGATAGTCCTAAAGCGGGATTTACATTCACACAGCAGGCTAACCCAATGACTACTGTTAGCTTTGCAGATACTTCAGAGGAAAGCCGTGATCGGAGTCCAATCAATAGTTATCTGTGGCATTTTTACAATGGGGATGTTTCCAGTTCGCAAAATCCTGATTATAATTTCCCAAGCTACGGTCAATGTTACCCGGTTTCATTGACCGTAACCGATACTAACGGATGTGATAATACGGATACGGTTGATGTTTGTCTGTTATCTCCGCCACCTGTTGACTTTACAATGAGCGATGATTCTATTTGTCTCGGAGAAAAAATTACTTTTACAGGACAAGCTTCAAATATAGCCAGTTGGCGTTGGAACTTTGGTAACGGGGACACGTCTATTTATCAAAGTGTGGCTTATAAATATCCTGCATCTGGCAATTATACCGTGACTTTAACAGTCGTTGATTTGAATGGATTTAGAAATTCAATTAAGCATAAAGTATTTGTTCCAGCTAATCCAAAAGCCGATTTCACATTTGGCAGGGCATGTTTGACAGATTCTGTTGAGTTCTACGATCGGTCGACGACAACTTCAGGATTAATGACTTCATACACCTGGGATTTCGGGGATAGAACTTCAACATCCAATCGGTCAACGGTTCAAAATCCAAACCATTTCTTCAATGGTGGAGCCGGTTCTTATCATGTAAAGTTATTTACTACTAATACTTTTGGTTGTTCAGATACTGTATATAAATATGTGAAGGTTCACGACAATCCAAAAGCTGGCTTTACATATACTCAGTTGAGCAATCCGATGACTAAAGTGGACTTTACAAATACTTCAGCTGAAAGCAATGAGAGAAGCCCGATTACTGTTTATTTGTGGACTTTCTATAATGGTGATGTATCTGATTCTGCAAATCCTTCTTATAATTTCCCCAATTATGGAGAAACGTATTCGGTGAAATTAACAGTTACTGATGCCAACCAATGTAGTAATACGATAACCAATGATGTTACTTTGTTACCGCCGTCTTTAGTTGACTTTACCATGAACCGTGTTTGTATGGGTAATACAACAGATTTCGAGGCATCGTTTACACCCCCGTCTGATACGATGACAGGATATTATTATATGTGGGATTTTGGTGATGGAAGTGTTCCGATATTTACATTTAACGATACCATTTCACATCATTTTGATGATCCGGGAGTTTACAACGTTACACTGACTGTTTTAGGCAACGGTGGTTTTGGAACGACGGTTTCTCACTCGGCAGAAGTAGATTCTCTTCCTAAAGCTGATTTTACAGCTGTAACACCAAGCTGTGATCAGGCAACGAATTTTGAAGCCCCGACATGGGGTGGGGGAAGGCCGATCAAAAGCTGGGATTGGAATTTTGGAGATACAGTGTCAGGCTCCGAAAATACTTCTACTTTCTGGCATCCTAGCCATCAATATATGCCGGCAGATAGCACGTATTATGTTTCGTTGAAGTTAACTAATGCTAACGGCTGTTCTGATTCTGTAACCAAGCCTGTTTTCAGAAGTTCATGTACTAAAGCCTACTATATTGTGGCAAAAACTTTGTGTTCACATAATCCTGTTTATTTTAAAGACAGGACTTCAATGAACTCGTCGTTGGGTAAAATTAATCAATGGGACTGGGCCTTTGGTGACGGAACTATAAAAACATATAACACGCCACAGGATTCGATATTACACATATATGGCTCTGCGGGAAGTTATCAGGTTAAAATGACCATACATGCTACGATTAATAATTTGCCTGGCAGCAGTTCATACGACTCAATAGTTTCTGTCAATCAGTCGCCTGTAGCTAACTTTGGTTATGGTCCGAGTTGTAAAAATCAGGCTGTATATTTTATTGATTCAACCTGGACTTATAACTCAAGTCTGAGTCAGTGGGAATGGTCATTTAATGATCCTTCTTCGGTGAACAAACACTCCACTGCTCAAAATTCAGAACATTCGTTTAGCGCTGCCGGTTCATATCCTGTTCAGCTGGTGGTAACCGATAATAACAATTGCCGTGATACGGTGACTAAAAATGTTGAGGTTCATGACCCGCCAATTGCATCATTTAAGATTAAAACAAACTATGATGATGTTTTGGGACAATTACAGTTTGAGAATACCTCTGTTGGTGCAGAGAGCTATTTTTGGGAATTTGGAGATGGACATAGTTCTACTGGTGAAAGCCCGGTTTACTCATATAATTCCGGGGGTAAGTTTAGTGTTTTGCTTATCGCAACAAATGAATACCAGTGTTCGGATACTGCTACGAGAGGTTATGACCTTACTTCAGGGCTTTATGTGCCAAATTCTTTTGTACCGGGCTCAGATAATCCGAAATTAAGTAAATTTACGCCGGTTGGAACGCATTTGAAATTTTATAAGATTCAAATCTACAGCCCTTGGGGTGATTTGCTTTGGGAAAGCACTCAGTTGAACGCCGATGGTGATCCGGCTGATGGATGGGACGGAACTTATAAAGGGCAACCGATGCCGAGTGGTCATTATATATGGCGGATTAAGGCTGAATTTCAGGATAATACAATTTGGAAAGGTTCTGACAATGGCGATGGCAACAAAAAGAATTACGGAACGTTATTTTTGATAAGATAAGAAATTAATATCTTGGGCTATGATTAGAGATTTTACCAAAAAAACTATAGGAAAGTGGTTTGTGCTGGGTGTATTAATGCTTAATATGTCCGTTTTGCAGGCTCAGGATGTGGATTTCTCACAGTTTTTTACGAACCCGACTTATTTTAATCCCGCTTATGTAGGTTTAAGTGTGGGAATGAAAGTCCGGTTTAACTACTTAAAGCAGTGGACGGGTTTATCAGGAAATTATCATGCTTTTAATTTTAGTGCTGACGTTGCAGATAGAAATATTCCCGGTGCCGGAGGTTTAGGTATTATTGCAACTTCTGATCAACAAGGATTTGGAACGCTAAAGACTTCAACTATTGGCGTAATTCCGGCTGTACGGATTCCGATAAATGATTATTCTGTTTTTCAAATGGGAGCATTGGTATCATTGGTTTCTCGCCAGATAGACTATAGTAATCTTGTTTTTGCTGATCAATTGGATCCCAGACTGGGGAATATTGGTGCCAGTAGTTTTCCAAATCCAGGAGCTGCACCGATTGTTTTTCCTGACTTCTCTTTGGGAGGTATATATCAGTTTCAGTTTAATAATGTAACAGGAACGATTGGGTTTGCTGCTCATCACATTACTCAGCCTGATCAGTCGTTTCTTGAGAATATTGCTCCTTTGCCAAGAAAGTACGTCGCTCATATGGATTTTATTTTCGATTTTCAAAAACACAGAGGCTTTTATGCAAGGGCAAGAGGTTTTAAACTGAACCCGGGAATACTGTATCAAACACAGGCAGGAATGCGTTTGCTTGCTGTAGGTTCAAACGCCTATGTGCAGAATGTGTATGCCGGATTGTGGTATCAAAGCGAAGTATTTAACTCCAACAGTATTTCTAATTTGGTATGGATGGCCGGTTTAAATATGCCTTTCAACAATGAAAACAGGATGAAGGTGATTTATTCTTTTATTATGAACCTTTCGGGAAACATTAGTCTTCCGGGCCCTTCTCATCAGATTAGCCTGATTTTGGAACTCGATAATTTCTCCTTGATTAATCCATATCGTATGAACAGACAGTCTAAGTATAGGGGTACTGTGGAATGTTCACCGTTTTAAATGATTGAAATAAAAAAAGCCGGAAATCTTTCGGCTTTTTTTGTGGGGCGTACTGGAATCGAACCAGTGACCTCTTGCCTGTCAAGCAAGCGCTCTAAACCAACTGAGCTAACGTCCCTTGTTTTCAAGGTTGCAAAAATAGAAAAATTGTGATTCAATATTTAATTTATGAATAGTAACTCTTTAGTGTAGGTGATTCATCATTAACAAAGTGATTAATACTCCTAAAATGGCACCCGCTAATACTTCAATGTGTTTATGGCCCAGTAATTCTTTTAACTCTTCCTGAAAATAGGCTTCATTTGAGTGATTGGTCAACCAGGTTCCCATGCGGTTCACAACACCGGCCTGTTTACCTGCAGCACGTCTTATCCCAACTGCATCATGCATTACAATAACAGCCAATACAATACTGACTGCAAACAATCCTGATGAAATGCCATAAACAATTCCTACAGCGGTTGTCAACGAGGCCACTGTTGAAGAGTGCGAACTGGGCATCCCCCCGGTTTCCCAGAAGCGTTGTAAGTATAACTTTTTGTCAGTTATTAAACCATGAATAACTTTTAAAAATTGGGCAACAAACCATGCGACTGCTACTACGTCCAGAATATTATTGCCAAGTATGCTTTTTCCCATTATGCTGTTTATAGTTTAAAAAGTAGATGGTTTTAAATAAAAACGGATTAAAAAACATTAGAATAAACAAATGTTTACCTTTGGTGCCCGTATTGCATTATTAGAAGCAATAATTAATTATTATCCGTTCATTTATACCATATAAATGTTCGGTGAAAATAAAATTAATAAATCATAATCAAATGAAGAAATCTTTAATTTTTATGATCAGTTTTGTGCTGACATTGCAGTTTGCATTTGGCCAAAACCCAAAAAAACAAATTACACTGAACGACCTTTGGGCTTATTACACCTTTTCACCAAAGATGGTGTATGGAGTTTTTTCATTAAATAATGGAAAACAATATACACGAATCGTTAACAATAATATTGTGGTGTATGACTACAAAACCGGTGACTCTGTCAGAACTCTGGTTTATGGTAAGGATTTGGTTCCTGAAGGGAAAACAGAACCGATAAAGTTTTACTCATTTTCGGTAAATAAAGAAGAAAACAAATTTATCTTTCCGACAGAGGTAGAACATATTTACAGGCATTCCCGCAGATCGTACGATTACATTTGGGATGCTCAAACCAAAGAACTTACCCCTCTTTCCGATAAAGGGAAACAAAGACTGGCTGATTTTTCTCCTGATGGGAGTAAAGTTGCTTTTGTACGTGAAAACAATATTTATTTGAAAGATCTGAACTCAGGTAAAGAAACCGAGATTACCAATGATGGAAAAATTAATGCTATTATAAATGGTACCTGCGACTGGGTTTATGAGGAAGAGTTTTCATTTACAAAAGCTTTCTTTTGGTCGCCCGATGGAAGTAAAATAGCGTTCTATAAATTTAATGAAACTAATGTAAAGCAATACACGCTTCCATTTTATGGTACTTTGTATCCAGAAGAATACACGTATAAATATCCGGTAGCCGGTGAAGCTAATTCTATTGTTCAGATTTATGTTTATGATTTGAAGACCGGAAAAACAACCAAAATGGATGTTGGTTCTAATACCGATCAGTATATTCCGCGTGTGAAGTGGACCCTAAACAGTAATTTTTTAGCAATAGAAAGATTGAATCGCTTACAAAATCATTTGGAAGTTTTGCTTGCCGATGCAAATTCAGGTAATTCTCATGTGGTGTATAACGAAACCAATAAATATTACATTGATATTACAGATGATCTTACTTTTCTTCCGGATGGAAAGCAGTTTATTATGACTTCAGAGAAAAATGGGTACAATGCCATTTATTTATGCGGTATGGATGGAAAGTCGGAGAAACAGCTTACAACAGGAGACTGGGATGTGACACAGGTTTATGGTTATAATCCTAAGAGAAAGCTGGTTTATTTTCAGGCTGCTGAATCTTCACCAATGAACCGGGAAATTTATGCTGTAAATCTAAAGGGAAAACTGACAAAAATTTCTCATAAGTCAGGAACCAATGAGGCGATGTTCAGCAAAACTTTCGATTATTACATCAATACATGGAGCGATGCCAATACACCTCCTTATATTACGGTTGATAATTATAAAGGCAAGACTGTCCGTGTTTTACAATCAAATCAGAAGCTGATTGATAAGATGAACGGTTTTGATCTGAGCCGGAAAGAGTTCTTTAAACTGAGTTCACCTGAATTTAAATTACCCAATGGCAAACAGGTAGATTTGAATGCATGGATTATTAAACCCCCGCATTTTGATCCTAATAAAAAATATCCTGTGCTGATGTATGTTTACGGGGGTCCGGGTGCTCAAACTGTGAATAATGCATGGGAAGGAAACAACTATTTCTGGTTTGAGATGTTGGCACAAAAAGGAATTGTGGTTATTTCTGTTGACAATCGTGGTACCGGTGCACGCAGTGAGTTGTTTAAAAAGATGACTTATTTGCAACTGGGACATTATGAAATTGCCGATCAGATTGAGTCTGCAAAATTGATTGGTAATTATCCGTATGTAGATAAAAGCAGGATTGGTATTTTTGGATGGAGTTATGGCGGATTCATGACTTCTTTGGCAATTACCAAGGGTGCAGATGTGTTCAGTTCAGCAATTTCTGTGGCTCCGGTAACCAGTTGGAGATATTATGACAATATTTACACTGAGCGTTACATGCGTACACCGAAGGAAAATCCTGAAGGTTATAAGGTAAACTCTCCATTGCCCTACGTAAATGAAATGAAAGGACATCTTTTGTTGGTATTTGGTACCGCTGACGATAATGTTCATCCGCAAAATTCAATGGAGCTGATTACTGATCTGCACAATGCCAATAAGCAATTTGAGCTCATGATTTATCCCAATAAGAACCATAGTATTTATGGTGGTAATACGCGTTTGAATTTGTATAACCGTATGACCAATTTCTTAACACGTTACTTAAGGCCGGGTTCAAATTGACATTATTATAATGTGGTGAAAGAATATCGGTGATGTAAAATTTATTTGCACAGTATAGAAAATGTGTCTAATTTTGCCGCCCGATAATCATTCTCAATTATTAATTAACAAGAAAGAAGGTATTTACAATGATTATTATTCCTGTAAAAGAAGGTGAAAACATTGACAGAGCGCTGAAACGTTTCAAACGTAAGTTTGAAAAAACCGGAACTATGCGTGCATTGCGTGACGGACAGCGTTATGTAAAACCTTCCGTAAAAAAGAGACAGGAAAAGCTGAAAGCAATTTATGTGCAGCAGCTTCGCCAGGCCGAACAAGGCTAATTAATCTTTTTTAAGGAAAAATCAAAGCGAAAAACTTTGAATCAGATAAAAGAAATCTTATCTTTGATTCAAAGTTTTTTCTTTTTCCGACATGAGCACAGACCGTTTTATCCGATACCTTAAATTTGAAAAGCGCTATGCTCAACACACGCTTACGGCATACAGTTCGGACCTGAATTCTTTCCGCGATTTTCTTAAAACTTCCTTTGAACTGGACGACCTCAATAAGGTTGATTCAACTATGGTTCGTTCTTGGATTGTTTTTCTGATGGATAATAAATATACGCCGGTAAGTGTTAATAGGAAAATGAGCACACTGAAAGCGTATTTTAAATTTTTGTTGCAACACAAACTTATTTCCATTAACCCAATGGAAGAGGTTCACACCGTAAAGAAAGGAATAAAATTACCTACTTATGTTGAAAGCGATAAAATTAATACTTGGCTTGATATGAGTGCTGATTTGTCAGACTTTGCGAATGTAAGAGATCGGGTTGTTGTTCTGACTTTGTATTCAACCGGTATGCGATTGAGTGAGTTAATATCGCTGAATGAAGAGTCGTTTCAGTTGGAGAGTGGTATTGTAAAGGTAAGAGGAAAAAGAAATAAGGAACGGGTTATACCATTTAGTGATGAACTAAAGCAAGAGCTGGAATTTTATTTTGATTTAAAATCAAAAACCTTTAAGGAATCACCATCGGCATTTATTATAACAGATAAGGGAAAAAGAGCTTATCCCAAATTCATTTATAATATCGTAAACGAATCGTTGGCAACATTAAGTACAGGGCAGAAGAGCCCGCATGTGTTGCGGCATAGTTTTGCTACACATCTGTTGAATAATGGTGCTGACCTAAATTCCATTAAAGAACTACTGGGTCATACCAGTTTGGCAGCAACTCAGGTTTATACCCACACAACAATTGAACAGTTAAAGTCAATATATAAACAGGCTCATCCCAGAGCCAAATAAAAAGGAGGTTGATATGAACATTAACATTAATTCGGTACACTTTAAAACCGATGTGAAGTTGGATAATTTTATTGAAAAAAAACTACAGAAACTTTCTGCACTTCATGAAGGAGTGGTGGGATCTGATGTTACTCTGCGAGTAGAGCATTCTGAAAACAAGGAAAACAAGATTGCAGAAATCAAGTTGATGCTGAAAGGTGAAGAACTCTTTGCAAAAAAGCAAAGTAAAACCTTTGAAGAAGCTACTGATTTGGCTGTTGATGCCCTTAAAAAGCAGATAGAAAAGCACAAAGAACGATTCAAGAAATAAATTTAAAAATTTTCTATAAAAACGTTTGGTTATTCCAATTAATCATTCTATTTTTGCAGACCTTTTTGAAAAGAGGTCTGTTTTTTTAGAAAGAAGTTCTGAAAGTATTGATAACAGAAAGCTTTTTGGGCAGTAAAGGGACAAAATAAAACTGCCAGCATAGCTCAGTTGGCCAGAGCAGCTGATTTGTAATCAGCTGGTCGGGGGTTCGAATCCCTCTGCTGGCTCAGTTCATAAATTATTGAATTTTTTGGGGGGATACCGAAGCGGTCAAACGGGGCAGACTGTAAATCTGTTGGCTTAGCCTTCGGAGGTTCGAATCCTCCTCCCCCCACAATTGAAGATGAACAAAACAGCCGAGAGGTTGTTTTGTTTTTTGTCTTCGGTTACTTGCGGGAGTAGCTCATCTGGTAGAGCGACAGCCTTCCAAGCTGTAGGTGGCCGGTTCGAGCCCGGTTTCCCGCTCTTCTGCCGGGGTAGCTCAGGGGTAGAGCACTTCCTTGGTAAGGAAGGGGTCGCGAGTTCAATTCTCGCCCTCGGCTCTGGAAGAAAAAATGAATAACAAAAATTAAATTTTAACATTTTCACTATGGCTAAAGAAAAATTTGAACGTTCCAAACCTCACGTAAATATTGGGACTATTGGTCACGTTGACCATGGAAAAACTACATTAACTGCTGCCATTACGATGACTCTTCAAGAAAAAGGTTTGGCAGAATTTAAGTCATTTGATTCTATTGACAACGCTCCTGAAGAAAAAGAAAGGGGTATTACTATTAATACTGCTCACGTTGAGTATCAGACTGATAATCGTCACTATGCTCACGTTGACTGTCCTGGTCACGCTGACTACGTTAAGAACATGGTAACTGGTGCTGCTCAGATGGACGGTGCTATTTTGGTTGTTGCTGCTACTGATGGTCCTATGCCTCAGACTCGTGAGCACATCCTGTTAGCTCGTCAGGTTGGTGTGCCTCGTATCGTTGTTTTTATGAACAAAGTTGATATGGTTGATGACGAAGAATTGCTTGAACTCGTTGAAATGGAAATCCGTGACTTGTTGAGCTTCTATGAATTTGACGGTGATAATACACCTGTTATTCAGGGTTCAGCTTTGGGTGCATTGAACGGAGAAGAAAAATGGCGTGAAAAAGTTATGGAATTGATGGCTGCTTGCGACGAATGGATTCCATTGCCGGTTCGCGACGACCAGAAACCTTTCTTAATGCCTGTTGAAGACGTGTTCTCAATTACTGGCCGTGGTACTGTTGCTACAGGTCGTATTGAAACAGGTATTATTCACACTGGTGATCCGGTTGATATCATTGGTATGGGTGCTGAAAAACTGAAATCAGTTGTAACTGGTGTTGAAATGTTCCGTAAAATTCTTGACCAAGGTCAGGCTGGTGATAACGCTGGTTTGTTGCTCCGTGGTGTTGACAAGGATCAAATCAAAAGAGGCATGGTTATTTGTGCACCTGGTGCTGTAAAACCTCACAACCACTTTAAAGCCGAAGTTTATATCTTGAAAAAAGAAGAAGGCGGTCGTCATACTCCATTCCACAACAAATACCGTCCCCAGTTCTATTTCAGAACAACTGACGTTACCGGTGAAATCATGCTACCCGAAGGTGTTGAAATGGTTATGCCTGGCGATAACTTGACAATTGAAGTAAACCTGATTTCTGAAATTGCTATGGATAAGGGTCTTCGTTTCGCTATCCGCGAAGGTGGACGTACTGTAGGTGCTGGTCAGGTAACTGAAATTCTTGAATAATTCAAGTTTAGTAAAATAAATTTTAGAGCAAAAAGGTATCCTGAGTTATCGGGATACCTTTGAGCGCTAATAAAGGTAAGGATACGGGTGTAGCTCAATTGGTAGAGTAGCGGTCTCCAAAACCGTTGGTTGTGGGTTCGATTCCTACCACCCGTGCAAAACAATA
>JAFGXS010000033.1 GCA_016936505.1 Bacteroidales bacterium
CAATTACCTGCATCAATAATCAATCTGTCCCGACTTCATCCTTTTTACTATTTCACTGTCGGTTACTTTCCAGAGCTGTGTATGAAAATAAAAAGCGCTCAAACCGACAGGTCCCGCTAAGGTCCTTCCCTAAATATTCGTTTCTGTCTCTTTATAAAACACAAAAAATTAAGCTAAAATATTAGCTAACGCATAAAGTGGATACACTTTAATATTTTTATATTCTGCAAAATTTTCCAATGATAACCGGCATCCATATTTTGCTTTCTTTTCGCTCAGGAATAAGAACATACTATTCATTGAACCTTTTGTCCCGGATTTTACTTCAATTGGAATAATTTCGTTTTGTTTCTGAATAACATAATCAATTTCAGCGTTGCTATTCAACGCTTCCCGATGCCAGTAAAACAATTCTGTTTGTTGATAACATGAAGAATTCTTCATAATTTCCAGTCCAATAAATTGTTCGGCGATTCCTCCTTTATTAACCAGATTAAATTCATTACCAAAAAGAAGTTCTGAAATATCCAGCTTCATTAACCGCTGAAATAAACCGGTATCCAATAAGAGCATTTTTCTTTTTTTAAGATTTACTTCTGCTCCAAGTGGGATACCATTTGCCGAAGTATGTGTGACTGGGATAACCAAGCCTGCCATGATTAGTAACTCAAGAGCCTCCTTAATCTGTAATGTATTCAGGTTTTGAGATGCTTTTGTAAATACAAACTTTCCTCCAGCCTGATGTACAACAGATTCGAAGATTTCTTTGATGCGTAATGATGGAATTTTATCCTTGTATTTTGCAAAGTCTGTCCGAAAAGAGCTTATCAAATCGTCCAGAATCTTTTGACATTCCTTAATATCACTTTCTATCACGTATTTATGTACTGCTTCTGGCATTCCACCAATGATCAGAAATTTTTTTAATAAATCAAGTAATTTATCATGTAAAGCTGAAACCAGAGGCTTTTGCGTGTTTGCATTGCTTTTTAGGTTGAAAAGTTTCTCCTGCCCCATACCTTTAAGAAATTCGTCAAAGGAAAATGGGTACATATAAATCGACCTGACCCTGCCAACTCCAAAAGAAGGTATTTCTGCCAGTGCAAATTCCAACAGCGAACCCGCAGCAATAACATGTAATTCGGGCATTTTCTCGTAAAAAAAACGCAATGATGATATTGCAGGAATACAGGCTTGAATCTCATCAAAAAATAACAATGTCTTTCCTGGGACGATTTCCTTACCAAACATTATTGAAAGATTTTCACACAATACCTGTGGTGTTAAATCCCCCTCAAACAGTGAATGTACCCTTCTAAACTCCTCAAAGTTTACTTCCAAAAAAGAATCAAAACTTTCCCCAAGCTTTCGTATCGAAGAAGATTTTCCAACTTGCCTTGCCCCTCTAACCAAAAGTGGTTTTCGTTCATTCTCACTCTTCCATCTGAGCAACTCCTTATCTATGTTACGTTCCAAATACATTTTAACTGAAAATCAAAAGCAATTAGTTATATTCTCTTTATTTTTCAAAGGCAATAATAACAATTTTTCTCTATTTTTCAAAGGCAATAAATCATTTCATATTTACTTTTTCAAAGGCAATAATAATAAAGCATGAACATTGAAGTTAAGATTCCTGAAACAAACTTCAGCAAACGGTTATTCAGTATTCTGACTTCCTGTGAATTTCCTGCAATCTCCTGTCTCAAATTATCCTTATCATCCAGTGTAACATAAATAGAAGTAGATAACTCGATTCTCCTGCTATCCATTACACAACGTGCATAAGCAGGGCATTTCTCATCATTTCCTTTCTTCGTCTTTTTTACCTGAAGGCTAATTCTGAATCTCATAACTCTAAAATTTTAAAATTTCAGGGTCTAAACAGTTGTCGGTTCACGATAAAATTACCCTAAAAGGTGCCGGTTCACAACAACAAATAAAATCAAATTAAACCGTGAATATCAGATATTTACAGAAGTTAAACCTGTTTCTTTTCAAAAAATTTAATAGGTCCCGATTTAGTCTCGCTAAATAAAGTTTGGTTTGACCTTTTTAAATACCTGAAGATAAAAAAGCGCCTAAATCAACGATTTAAGCGCTTTTGGTTCGGAATGGTTTCCGATTTGGTGACTCAGCTGGGGCTCGAACCCAGGACCCTTCCGTAAACGGAATGCTCTACCCTTTGCCTTGGATTATAGCTTCAATGTACTTACGGGATTTCTTGCTCTTAATTAATTTTTCACGGACCATCGCCCCCGACTTAGAATTGAATACTTCTGAGGAAACAAGTTCCCAGGGTATTCCGGCATCAGTATATTTACCTTTCTTCCGGTTATGTTCGCTTAAACGACGCTCGAGGCTATTGGTATAACCAACATAGTAACGATCTAAGCTTCTGCTAAATAAAATATAAACAATGTACATATGCGAAATCTGAAGGGTTAAGAAACAAAAAGGGAACAACTTCTGTTGCTCCCTCTTCCAATTTTAAGTGACTCAGCTGGGGCTCGAACCCAGGACCCCATCCTTAAAAGGGATGTGCTCTACCAGCTGAGCTACTGAGTCATCCTTGTAGCAC
>JAFGXS010000034.1 GCA_016936505.1 Bacteroidales bacterium
CCTTTTTCGGTGTTATGAAAATGAATTTGCAGTGAAAGGGCTATTGCAGAAATGAGACTGATTCCAAAAATATCGCCAACAACTTAGGTGCGCGAAAAATACCTCACCGCTGTCTAACATATGCCTAACAAAGAACTGAGCTGAAAAGCAAATAAAATTTGAATTATTTTTCAGTTCAACGTTCCATTATAATTCTACTGCTTTTATATTCCGGATCATATGGTATTCCTGACTTAGCCACAGCAAATGCCTTTTTCAATAGCTTGTTCGATACAGCAATTAAGGCCAGTTTCTTTGATTTTCCCTTGGCAACTATTCTTTCATATAAAGCTTTACACCGGGAGTTGTACTCACACGCCGTAAAACTACATAGGAACAGGTGGTTTCTCACGGCTGGGTTGCCTTTCTTTGTAATGTGCGCTTTAGCTTTTAAGCTGGTCCCCGATGAACGTTCTCTGGGAGATAAACCAAAGTAGGAAGACAATTGCCTGTAGTGATCAAAGGTTTCAAAAGCGTTTGTGTTGACAATGAGCAGGGTTGCTGTCTTTTTTCCAATGCCTTTGATGGAAGATATGTTGGTAAGTAAGTCAGGCCTCATGAAACTTTAAATAACAAAACGCCTATGGAAATGATGGAAAAGTCAACCTAAAAACTCTAATTTTGAATGGCCCGAAAAATAGGGTAGCTTACATTATGATTTTGTACATTTACAAATAGTTAGATTTAAAAAAAGTAAATTAATTGAGAAAAGAAATAACATGACACAAACAACTAATATAAACCTGGCCGTACTGATTGATGGGGATAATATACCTTCAGCATATGTGAAAGAGATGATGGAAGAAATAGCAAAATATGGTAATCCAACAATAAAAAGAATTTACGGTGATTGGACTAAACCCAATCTTTCAAAATGGAAAAATATGCTATTAGAGCATGCTATTACACCCATTCAACAATATGGATATACGACAGGGAAAAATGCAACGGATTCCGCCATGATTATTGATGCAATGGATATTCTGTATTCAGAAAAAGTAAATGGATTTTGCATTGTATCAAGTGATAGTGATTTTACGAGACTGGCAACAAGATTGAGAGAGGCGGGTATGCAAGTAATAGGGATTGGAGAGAAAAAGACTCCAAATCCATTTATTGTAGCATGCGACAAGTTTATATATATTGAGATTCTGAAGACACAATCTAAGGAAAAAGAATCTGAAGAAGAGAAAGAACTTGAAAAAGAATCATTTGAAAAAATAACGAATAAAGAGTTACAACTTATTGCAGATTCAATTAATGACTTATCAGATGATGACGGATGGGCTTTTCTGGGAGATGTGGGTGGACTAATCCAAAAAAAACGTCCTAATTTTGACCCAAGAAATTATGGTTTTCAGAAGTTAACGCCATTAATAAAGTCAACAGGAAAATTTGATATCGAACAGCGTGAAAATCAAAAGGGAAGATATAAATTGATTTATGTAAAAAATAAAGAAAAGCGAATAACACGCGGTCATAAGTAATGCGGGGCTATGTGGTAAATTCAACATGAGTAATTTTAATAAACATAGCAACGGTTTGATAAGTAAGTGCTCAGAAATCACGCACTACTCATACCGCCACCGTTAACCGCCCTTCTCAAAGATCATCCATCAGCAACCCGATAAAAATTCAAACAACCCATTTAAAACTCTCCAAAAGGGAAACTTTTTGCATTTGTAAACTCCTTTTGGAGACGAGGTACAAAAACAGGAAATTGGGCCTCTTCTCGTCAGCTTAACTCCTGCCCAACTCCCACCTTCCTCCTATACATGTCTCACTGTAGTGAGGGCTGACTGAGGCCTGAGTAAGAGGTGATTGAAAAATAGGTGGGGACAGGTATAGATAAGATCCTGATTTTTAAATTTATATCCGTTATAAAACGGGCTGTTAACTTACAGCCTCATCAAACTGCTGTTGGAAAACACAAAGAAATAAGCCCGACACTATGGGTAATTGATCTCCTGTCGATTCCTTTACTGGCTATTGAGTAAGGATTGATTTAACCAAACAGTTTCGCTTTCACCTTTTCCTTCTGCGTGAAACCCTGAATTTACGCAGCTCTACTCATATTTGTATTACTTTTGCACCATCATTTCTAACTGGAAGTACAGCTATGATCACGAAACTAAATGATTTATTTACAGCGTTAAAAAATAAGCCTTCCCGCCGTTTGGTGGTAGCTGCTGCCAACGATGCTCACAGTATTGATGCCGTAGCCAAAGCTGTGGAAATGGGCATTGTAGAGGCAACTCTGGTTGGAGACACAGTACGTATCAAAGAAGTTTGTAAAGAAGAACAAATTGATATTAACCTCTTCACCATAGTTCATGAAACTGATGAAATGGGAGCCGCCCGAAAAGCTGTTGCACTCATCAATGAAGGCAAAGGCAATTTGCTGATGAAAGGACTGGTGAGCACTGACAAATACATGCGTGCCATTCTGGACAAAGAAAACGGACTCATGACACCCGGTGCTGTACTGAGTCATGTTACTGTGATGGAAACTCCCCGTTATCATAAACTTTTAATTTGTGGTGATGTGGCCATTATTCCGGCTCCCGAATTGAAAGAAAAACTTGCCATAGCTCAATACCTCATCAATACGGCTTATGCTCTCGGTATCGAAAAACCTAAAGTCGCTGTGCTGGCTGCCACAGAACAGGTAATGCCCAAAATGCAGGCCTGCGTAGATGCAGCACTCATGTCGAAAATGGCTGACAGAGGACAAATCAAAGGCGCTTATGTAGAAGGTCCGCTGGCACTGGATGTAGCCATTGACAAAGAAAGTGCAGAAATCAAAAAAATAGAGAACGAAGTTGCCGGAGATGCCGACTGCCTTGTATTCCCGAATATTGAAGCCGGTAATGTGTTTTACAAAGCCAACACTAAGCTGGCCGGAGGCGAGCAGGGTGCTATTGTAGCCGGAGCCCGTGTTCCTGCTATTCTATCATCACGCGGCGATAGTGTAAAGACCAAGCTCTACTCTATTGCTTTGGCAGCAATTTCTGCTAAATAAGATATATTTGAACCGGAAAACAAAAGATTATGCAGGAAGAAATCAGGATACTCGCCATTAACCCCGGCTCTACTTCCACAAAAATTGCCGTTTACATTGGAAGTAATCCTGTTTTTATTCAGACCATTCGTCACAGCACAGAAGAACTACAGCCGTTTCCAGTTATTACCGACCAGTTCGAATACCGTAAAAACATTATTCTTCAGGAATTAAAAGATGCGGACATCCGGCTGGATCTGATTCGTGTGGTGATGGGTCGCGGCGGACTACTTAAACCTGTTGAATCAGGTGTTTACCGGGTTACAGAAACCATGCGTTCTGATCTTATATCCTGCAAATACGGCCAGCATGCCAGTAATCTGGGCGGCCTCATTGCATGGGATATTGCCCGCTCGTTACCCAACGCTGAAGCTTTTATTACCAACCCGGTTGTGGTAGATGAGCTCGATGAGAAGGCTCGCATATCAGGCCATCCTTTATTACCCAGAAGGTCTATTTTCCATGCTTTAAACCAAAAGGCCGTAGCTCGTCAACACTCCAAATCTATCATGAGAAAGTATGAGGATTTAAACCTGATTGTGGTCCACCTTGGAGGCGGTATTACTGTTGGTGCTCATAGAAAAGGTAGAGTTGTAGACGTAAATCAGGGGTTGGATGGTGACGGACCTTTTTCACCTGAACGATCAGGTACCTTACCGGTTGGTGATTTGGTTCGGTTGTGTTACAGCGGAAAATATACCGAAGATGAAGTGCTGAAAATGATTACCGGACAGGGTGGATTAATTGCCTATCTGGGAACCAACAGTGCTTACGAAGTAGAACAAAGAGTTGCTAATAGCGATGCAAAAGCCAAGTTAATTTACGACGCGATGGCTTATCAGATAGCCAAGGAAGTAGGAGCAATGGGTGCCGTATTGAATTTTGAAATAGACGGTATTTTAATTACCGGAGGAATTGCTCATGACAAATATTTTGTGAACCAAATCATTTCCTACGTTCACCGTATTGCCCCTGTACATGTTTATCCCGGAGAAGATGAAATGAAAGCATTAGCCCAAAACGGACTACGTGTGGTTCGTGGCGAAGTAGAACCTAAGGATTACAAATAACTTTTTCTATACAAAGCAGGTTACGTCATCGCTTTGTCGTATTTTTCCTCGCAACGATTTCTTAATAAAAAGCCCGGAAAATTTTCCGGGCTTTTTATTATTTTCTTAACTCTTAGTGCTTACTCAAATAAGTCGCAATTCCTTCATGAGTATCCTGTAAAGCATCATCACCGGCTTGCCAGTTAGCTGGACAAACTTCGCCGTGATCTTCATAAAACTGAAGAGCATCTACCATACGTATGGCTTCGTTGATGCTTCTTCCCAAAGGAAGATCGTTCACTACCTGATGACGAACAACACCTTGTTTATCAATCAGGAATAAACCACGTAAGGCAACAGGCTCACCATGGAAAGTCATCTCTCCTTCTTCGTTGTAATCGTATTCACCGGCCAACACATCAAAGTTTTCTGAAATGGTTTTTGAAAGATCAGCAACAATAGGATATTTAACACCTTTGATACCCCCGTCATTTTTTTCAGTGTTCAACCATGCCCAGTGTGAATGGGGAGAGTCTGTAGAACAACCAACAACTGCAACATTTCTTTTTTCAAATTCTTCCATTTTTTCCTGGAAAGCCAGAATTTCTGTAGGACAAACAAAAGTGAAGTCCATGGGATAGAAGAAAAACACAACGTGTTTCTTTCCAATATACTGTTCAAGAGAAAATTTCTCAACAAATTCACCACCATTTACAACGGCAGTAGCCTCAAATAAGGGAGCCTTTTTTCCAACTAATACTGACATAATTCTATGTTATTTAATTCGTTACTGATTTATTGCAAAATTAAGAATTATTTGAAATAAGCTCTGATTATGAGATTAATTATTGTTAAATCGTTCATAAAAAAATTCAATACCTCATTGGTAAATTTGATATGTCATTTTTCTGAATATATGATAAAGTTCTCTAATACACATTCGTACCAGATATTTTTTCATTAAGTTTGTTTCTACATTAAATACAAAATCATGAACGAAAATCTACAACCTAATTTCAGTTCCGCCTTTGGATACGGGTGGGAAATAATGAAGAAACATTTCTGGATGCTTATCGGTATTGTTCTAATATCAAGTCTTTTAAATGCTATCCCTTCCATTCTAAGTCGGGGAAATAGTGTTGATTTTAATGCGTTTCGATCACTTTTCTGGATCTTAGTTTCAGGACCTGTAAGTTATGGTATATCATGGATGTTTTTAAAAGCTGCAAGAAATGAAGATCTTGATATCAAAGATATGTTTGCTGCTTTCAGTCCTAACTACTGGAATGTGCTTGTTGCTAGTTTATTGGTATCAGTTATTATTGTTTTGGGATTTGTCCTGCTCATCATTCCCGGAATTTATCTCGCCTGTAAACTGGCGTTTGTTCCTTATCTGGTTATGGATAAAGGGATGAAATTTTCTGATGCATTCTCTGCCAGTTGGGACATGACCAAGGGTCATGGGTGGACCATATTTGGTATGGGGCTTATGAGTATTCTGATCATTTTAGCAGGTGTTTTATTACTGATTGTTGGCGTTTTTCCTGCTATTGTTTGGATATCTGCTTCATTTGCTTCCCTGTATTATGCTGTTGACAGCAAAAGCAGTCAAACCATAGAAGTATAGATTATTCATTAATCCAGTTGGATATCATTTGAGATCCATACTTGGTCATATACGACTCCGGGTGAAATAAAAATCCCCTCACATCATCTGTTTTATGGCGAAAAGCCATAATCATGTCTTGTTCATCTTTCATAATCGGTTCAAGACTTTCGGGCATATCTTCAGGTTTTACATACCACGAGTGGTAATGTCCAATAGCAAATCGGGAAGGAAGATCTGAATAAACTACATCATCGGAAATCACTTCACCATAATTTTGAATCCCGTGTAACGGAAAAGGAAGCTGACTCAGCACACCACCATAAGACTGAACCAACGCTTCATATCCAAGGCAGATTCCAAGAAAACTCTTTTTACTTTTGTATTCTTCAATAAAGCTCATCAAATCACCGGCCTCATGAGCCAGTCCCGGACCGGGAGAAATCAGAACCTTATCAAAATCTGAAGCACTGACCGATTGCAACTCATCATTTTTCACCAATAACCAGTTCTGATGGCCCACTTCACGAACTAATTGTACCAAATTAAAGGTAAACGAATCATAATTATCGATAATGAGCAGTTTCATTTCCAAAATTTCTGCAAAAGTAATACTTCTGTTCCTCATCAAAACAAATTCGGAAACTGCGGAATTTCTATTTTTGCGCCTGAAATGGAAAACAAAAGGAAATACATACGCAGTGAAATGAACCGCCTGGGAGAAGGCCGGACTCCCTTTCTTTTTTTACTGGATTTTGAATTGCAGGAACCATATATTGTCCCCTTAAATCAGGCTAATCCTGAAGAAATCCTATTTGATTTGAATGGCGTCAAAAATTTTGAACCGGAAAAAGCACCTGATAAAAAACTGGAATTTCATATCGAACCCGTTTCCAAACCGGAATATTGCAGGGCATTTGAAAAAGTGCAGGAAGAATTACGTTACGGCAACAGTTTTTTATTGAACCTGACTTTTCCCAGCAAAATCACCACTAATTATTCACTAAAAGAGTTCTTTCATGCTGCCAAAGCCCGTTATAAAATTTGGTTCAAAGATCGCTTTGTAAGTTTTTCACCAGAAACTTTTGTTCAGATTCAAAACGGTATTATCCGGTCCTTTCCCATGAAGGGAACCATTGATGCCAGACTTCCCGATGCCAGAAAAAAACTCATTGAAAGCAAAAAAGAGAAAGCAGAACATTTTACAATCGTTGATTTGATCAGAAACGACCTCAGCACGGTTGCCCAAAATATTCGTGTGAAACGATTTCAGTACATCGATCACATCCATACCCACAAAAATGAAATTCTTCAGATGAGTTCAGAAATTGAAGGACAACTACCCGAAGATTTCAATGAACATTTAGGTGATATTTTCCTGAGCATGCTACCGGCAGGATCAATTTCCGGTGCACCCAAAAAGAAAACACTGGAGATCATCAGTGAAGCTGAAACGGACCGGCGCGGATTCTATACCGGAATAATAGGTATGTTTGACGGAAAAGATGTGGACAGCGGAGTTCTGATCCGATATCTGGAAAAAACAAAAAAAGGAATGATTTTCAGAAGTGGCGGAGGCATAACGGCACTCAGTCAGTGTGAAGAAGAATACGACGAACTAATTCAAAAAATATATGTGCCTTTTACTGGAAAGCATACGATTTGAAAACAACAAGTTTCATCATGTAAGCTACCATCAGGAGCGTATGAACCGTTCTGTGAGTAAGCTCTTTAATACCAAGGCCCCCAATCTGGAAAAAGCGCTGGAGAATATTCAAGACATATTCATTGCACAACCCAATCAAACTTATAAATTTCGTGTTCTTTATAATGCTTCCATACATAAAACTGAATGGGAAGAGTACAAAAAACCTCAAATCGGTTCACTAAAAATTGTAGCCGCTCAATATTTGGATTATACTCATAAATATGCTGCCCGGGAGAATCTGAATGTCCTTTTTCAGCAAAAATCTGACTGTGATGATATTTTAATCGCTAAAAACGGAAGAATAACAGATACCTTGTTTTGTAATGTTGTTTTTTTCAACGGAACACAATGGATAACCCCGGCTTACCCTCTGCTGAAAGGAACTCAAAGAGAGTTTCTTTTGCAACAGGAAATCATTCGTACCGCTGATATTCGGATTGAAGATTTAAAACTCTTTTCCAAAGCCAGGCTCATCAATGCCATGTTGCCTTTCGAAAGTGCCCCCGAAATAAAAACCGATCAGATTTTTTCTTAATTAAAACGTTTAAAAACAGTTCCCTGACCTAAGTTTTAGACAACCTGATAACAGGATTTTGAATATCTTTGAACCAACAAAGAACGACACATGAAGAAATTTTTATTCCTTTTATTAACTACCATTCTGGTTGGTTCAGGTCAACTTATCTATGCCGGTGAGGGCATGTGGATTCCCAGCCTGTTAAAACAACTCAATGAAAAAGAAATGAAGGCCATGGGCATGAAAATATCTGCCGATGACATTTATTCTTTGAACCACAGCAGCATGAAAGATGCTATTTTACTGTTTGGCAGAGGTTGTACTTCTGAACTGATTTCAGGAGAAGGATTACTACTCACTAATCATCACTGCGGATTTGACGCCATCCAAAAACACAGCAGCGTAGAACACGATTATTTGAAAGATGGTTTTTGGGCCATGAACCGCGGAGAAGAGTTGCCCAATCCAGGCTTGACCGCCACATTGATGATCAGAATGGATAACGTAACCGACCAGGTTCTGAAAGGAATTACTGACCAAATGACTGAAAAAGAACGTGAAGCGACTATCAAAAAAAACGCTGAGCAACTGGTGAAGGATTTTGAGAAAAACTCAGACTATCAGGCAGCCATCAAGTCATTCTTCAAAGACAATCAATACTACATGATTGTTACAGAAACATTTAAAGATGTCCGTTTGGTTGGTGCTCCCCCTTCTGCCATTGGAAAATTTGGCGGAGATACCGACAACTGGATGTGGCCCCGACACACAGGTGATTTTTCACTTTTCCGCATTTATGTATCTCCTGACGGGAAACCGGCAACCTATTCAAAAGAAAATGTACCTTACAAACCCAACTATTTCTTCCCTATTTCCCTAAATGGTGTAAACGAAGGTGATTTTACTTTTGTTTTTGGTTACCCGGCTCGCACCAACGAGTATTTGCCAAGCTATGCTATTGAAGAGATTACTCAGGTGGAAAATCCGGCTAAAATTAAGCTGAGAACCCAACGGTTGGATATTTTTAAGAAATATGCTGAAACCAGTCCTAAAATCCGGATTATGTACGCGTCAAAACAAGCCGGAGTAGCTAACGGATGGAAAAAAATGATTGGCCAGGACTGGGGAATTCAACGTACAAAGGCTATTAAGAAAAAACAGGACTTTGAAAAAGATTTCCAGCAATGGGCTGACGCAACGCCTGAAAGAACAAAAAAATATGGAAATCTGCTACCACAGTTTAAAAAAGTGTACGAGCAAATCAGGCCTTTCCAACAGGCTGAAGATTACCTGTACGAAGGAGCACTCGGAATAGAGATTCAACGTTTTGCTTTATCGTTTGTTCAGCTGGTAGAAATCAGCGAAAAACATCCTGAAGACACGGCACGAATGAACACAATTCTAAACCGTTTAAAAATCAGCGAAAAATCATTCTTTAAAGATTACTACAAACCCGTTGATATGGAAGTTATGGCTCAGTTGCTCGAAACCTACGACAAAAATGTGCCGGATGAATTCAAGCCTTCCTGGTTTGCAGTAATTCACAATAAATTCCATCGCAATTACACAAAATTCACGAAACACGTGTTCGAAAAAAGTTTCCTGGATGATCCTGAAAAAGTAGAAGCTTTTCTTAAAAGCTACAAAGCCAGGGATTACAAGAAATTAAAAAAGGATCAGTTTTTCCAAATGGCACTGGAACTTCGTAATTTCAGCAGTAAGAATGTACAGCCCAAACTAAGCCTGCTTTCAGCAAAAACCGACAGCCTGATGCGCATTTACATGAAAGCTCAAATGGAAATGCAACCTGACAAACATTTTTATCCCGATGCCAACTTTACTTTGCGTGTTACTTACGGAAAAGCCGGAGGGTTCTCACCAAAAGATGCTGTTGAGTATAAAACCTTTACAACAATGAAAGGCATTATGGAAAAAGAAAACCCCGACATTTATGATTACGCAGTTCCAGAAAAACTGAAGAGTTTATACAAAGACCAGGATTTTGGCCCTTATGCTGACAAAGACGGAAGCATGCATGTATGTTTTGTAGCTAAAAACCATACCTCAGGAGGAAACTCAGGTAGTCCTGTTCTGAATGCAGAAGGGCAACTGATTGGAGTAAATTTCGACCGCGACTGGGAAGGAACCATGAGTGATTTAAATTATGATCCCTCGGTTTGCCGCAACATTAGTCTGGACATTCGATATTTCCTGTTTATTGTTGACAAGCTATCGGGAGCCGGTTATTTATTGGATGAAATGAAAATTGTAAAATAAAATGAACATCAGTTATATTGAACATATCGGCATAGCTGTTAAAGACCTGAATAAAGCCATCGAATATTACGAACAGGTTCTGGGTCTCAAATGTTATGCCATTGAAGAAGTAAAGGATCAAAAAGTAAAAACCGCTTTTTTTCAGGTAGGACAAACTAAAATTGAACTACTGGAAAGTACAGCAGACGAGGGTCCTGTTGCTAGATTCATCGAAAAAAAAGGAGAAGGTATTCACCACATGGCATTTGCTGTAAAAGATATTAACGGTGCTTTATCGGAAGCAGAAAAGAAAGGAGTTCAGTTAATTGACAAACAACCCCGTAATGGTGCCGAAGGATTGAATATTGCTTTTTTGCACCCAAAATCTACATTTGGCGTTTTGACAGAATTTTGTGAACACCCGGAAAAATAAAAAGGTTCCGTTTTTAGAAAATTTTGGTCATCATATAAAGTGCTTTTCTCTTATTTTTGCATTTAGATTTGAGATTTATTATTTCATTATAACCAAACCGGAAAAAGGATGTTAATTATTGGAATTGCAGGTGGCAGTGGATCTGGTAAAACCACTGTAGTAAGGAAAATTGTTAAAGCCTTACCAAAAGATTCTGTGGCCATTATTTCACAAGACTCTTATTATTATGATAATGGACATCTTAGTCAGGAGGAAAAACTAAAAATCAATTTCGATCACCCTAAGTCCATTGAGTGGCCTTTGCTCATCAAACACATTCACCAGTTGCAACGGGGAGAAAGCATTGATATGCCCATCTACTCTTATGTAACCTGTGCCCGGGCAAGAGAAACCCAACTGGTAAAGCCCAGACCGGTAATCATTGTCGAAGGAATTCTGATTATGACCCAGCCAGAAATGCGTAAACTACTGGACATTAAGCTCTTTGTATCAACCGATAGTGATGAAAGACTGATGCGCATCATTCGCCGGGATATTCAGGAAAGAGGGAGGAACTACGAAGATGCCATGAATCACTATTCAAAATTTGTGAAACCCATGCACCAACAATTCATCGAGCCAACCAAAATGTTTGCCGATGTTATTATTCCTGAAGGTGGAAACAATATTGTTGCCATTGATATGGTTGTTTCGCGGATCAAACTCAATTTGGATCAAACAATTATTTCTGAACCCCATTCATAAACAAGTTTTTTTATAAATAACTTGTATTTTTGCCTCCCGAACAGGCAAAATCTGTTTCTACTATAATTGTAAGATCAAGCATGCTTAAAAATAAAAGTTCTGTAAAAAGTCCTTGTATTCACGTTTGTACATTGGATGAAAATAAAATCTGTATGGGTTGCCACCGGAGCGTTGATGAAGTAAGAAACTGGTACCGGTTCTCTGATGAAGAAAAACTTCAGGCCATAAAAAATGCAGAAGAACGTCGGCGCAAAAATGATGAAAACATCTTTGACCACTATGTTTAACATTACGATTTTAGTTCCTCCTTATCCGAAAACGGATATATTTCTTTATTTATTTTTTGAACCAGAATTAAGATAACTCTTATTATCAGATACTTATTATTTCTGGCACATTTATTGGAAACAGGAAGGCGCTTTTTCTAAAAAGAAAAAGATCGTTCTTAACGTTTACCGGGTAGGACAGAAACTAAAATATGTACTCTTTCGCATTTGACTAGTAAAAATACACAACCCATTCTTACCGGTAAATTTCTGACTTTTGATAAATATGAAAACCCATTTACATAGGCGCTCAAATTAACCTGCATTTGCGCTAACGAAAAAAGCCCCGATCCGGGGCATTTTTTTTATTCCTTCTATAACAAAGAACCATTTTTGTACGTTACATCTAAAGAAGTTCGTAATTTTAGTTAAAATCCTCGCTTTTATGAGGATAGAACGTTGACTTTCGAATATTGTTTATTAACTTTGCTGGCTTAAATTTTTAAGAAATATGGAAAATCAATCAACTCCTAACGCCCAGAAAAAAAACACGGGACTTATTGTTGCGCTTGTAATTTTTGCAGTAGTAGCCATTGGTTTAGCTATTTGGCTCTTCAGTATGCAAAATGACATGAAAGCATTAAACGCTGAAAAAGAAGCTCAGAAAACCGAATTAATGGGTCAGTTAAATTCACTAATGAAACAACATGACCAGTTAAAAACCGAATACGGCCAGCTTTCTGACTCTTTGGCAAAAAAAGACAGCGTAATTCAGGCTAACGCAAATGAAATCAAAAAACTGATGTATACCCGTTGGGAATATTTCAAAGTTAAAAAGAAATTACACAGCCTACAGTTGATCGAACAAGGATTTGTTCGCCAGATGGATTCACTTTACCGTGCCAACAAAGAGCTGAAAGTTGAAAACAACATGATCAAAGAACAGGTTCAAAAGGAAAAACAAAAAAATGTTCAGCTGCAACAGGAAAAGAAAGATTTAGCCGGAAAGGTTGAAACAGCAAGCATCATTCCCGCTTATAATCTTACAGCTGATGGCGTTCATGTTACAGGAACCGGAAGAGAAAGAAAGACAGACAAAGTAAAAAGAGTAAACAAGGTTAAAGTTTGCTTTACTTTAGGCGCCAATAAAATTACTCAGCCCGGCGTAAAAAATGTTTACCTCAGAATTGCTCAACCTGACAAAAAGATTTTGACCATTGATAATGGCGATGAATATTCATTCGAATATCAGGGTAATAAATTGCAGTACAGCATTATGAAAGAAGTTGACTACAAAAATGAGTCAGTTGATGTATGTGTTTACTGGTCAAAAAGAAGTACTCAGGAATTACCTAAAGGTATTTATCATGTAGATGTTTACGAAGGAGATCATAACATCGGAACAACTACCTTCACCTTGAAATAAGAGAATTTCCTAATCATAAAAAAAGCGGAGTTAAAGCTCCGCTTTTTTTATATCCGGTTTATTCTTCCTACCATGTTACTTTGAGGTTTTCGGAAACTATTGAAGCAATGCTGCTCACAGGAACTCTTTCCTGATTCATTGTGTCTCTTTCCCGAATAGTTACTGTATTGTCTTCCAATGTTTGGTGATCAATGGTAATACAATAAGGGGTTCCGATAGCATCGTGGCGACGATATCTTTTACCAATTGTATCTTTTTCTTCATAAAAGCACATAAAATCCATCTTCAACTCGTCCATAATTTCTCTTGCTTTCTCGGGTAAACCGTCTTTTTTAGTCAATGGGAAGATTGCAATCTTTGTAGGAGCCAAAAATGCCGGAAGCTTCATTACAATACGTTCAGAACCATCTTCCAGCTTTTCTTCTGTATAAGCATTGCTAAGCATAGCCAGAAACATACGATCAAGACCAATAGAGGTTTCCACAACATACGGAACATAACTTTCGTTGGTTTCCGAATCGAAGAAACGGAGTTTCTTTCCCGACAGTTTTTCATGAGCTCCCAAATCAAAATCGGTTCTGGAATGAATACCTTCCAGCTCTTTGAAACCCATCGGAAAATCAAATTCAATATCTGTTGCGGCATTGGCATAATGCGCCAGTTTCTCATGATCGTGGAAACGGTATTTTACAGAAGGAATGCCCGTGTTGGTATGCCATTTCATACGGGCTTCTTTCCAGTATCTGAACCATTCCATCTCGGTTCCGGGACGAACAAAAAACTGCATTTCCATTTGTTCAAACTCGCGCATACGGAAAATAAACTGACGGGCCACAATTTCATTACGGAACGCTTTTCCTGTTTGAGCAATCCCAAAAGGAATCTTCATTCGTCCGGTTTTCTGTACATTCAAAAAGTTCACAAAAATACCTTGTGCCGTTTCCGGACGTAAATAAATATTTGAAGCCCCTTCTGCTGTTGAACCCATCTGAGTGGAAAACATAAGATTAAACTGACGAACATCGGTCCAGTTTTTTGATCCTGAAATAGGATCAACAATTTCCAGATCCTCAATCAGTTTTTTTATCCCTTCCATATCATTCTGATCCATGGCAGGATAAAGCCGATTTTTGATTTCCTCGATCTTTTTCAGGTTCTCTAATACTCTTGGGTTTGTTTCTCTGAATTGTTGCTCATCAAAAGCTTCACCAAAACGTTTGGCTGCTTTTTCAACTTCCTTGGAAATTTTAGCTTCAAGCTTGGCAATATGATCTTCAACCAAAACATCAGCACGGTACCTTTTCTTTGAATCCTTATTATCAATCATCGGATCATTAAAGGCATCAACGTGGCCTGATGCTTTCCAAATAAGCGGGTGCATAAATATTGCAGAATCAATTCCCACAATATTTTCATGCATCTGGACCATTGCTTTCCACCAATACTCCCTAATATTTCTTTTTAGCTCTGCACCATTTTGTCCGTAATCGTAAACAGCGCTCAAGCCATCATAAATTTCGCTGGACTGAAACACAAATCCATATTCTTTTGCATGCGCAATGATCTTCTTAAACTGATCTTCCTGATTTGCCATATATTTTTATTTTCTCTATTAAAATTCCATAAATTAATTAGTAAAAAAGTCAACTACGTTTCCAATAGTGCTGGTTTTTCGCTTATACAATTCAGAATAGCCACAGTGAGTACAAGAGATGACCATAAACTTTTTGTTTTGCACATCAAAAATCTTTGAAAACACTCCTCCCGTTGTCCTGATCTCGTCTACTTCATATCGCTGATTGCCACACTTAGGACACACATATTGCCTCTTTTCCATAGCTTTAACTTTAGAGGGCAAAAGTAAGAATTAAGCACATTTGAACCAATAAATCAGTAAATTATTAGAATATATTCACTTGGCATACTATAGAATATGGAAATGAATTTTGCAGCTACAAAGTCAAGATCGGAAATATATCAATTCAAAAAGTTCCATAAACATCAGACTTTAAAGAGAAAATAATTTATGTATTTTTGAACCAGAAACTAAAACAGTCATTTTTATTTTAATAAAATGGATACAAAAGAAAAAATTCTTTCCGTCGCAACACATATTTTTAGCCGATACGGATTCTACAAAACCTCAATGGATGAGATTGCCCGTTCGGCACACAAAGCTAAAGGCTCTCTCTATTATTATTTTGGAAGTAAGGAAGAATTATTTACTGAAGTGGTAAGTCTTGAAGTTGAAGCACTGAAAAAAGAACTGGCCATTATTGTCACAGACCCAAAGCTCCAGGCTGATGATAAACTACGAAAATACCTTCATACCCGAATGACGATGCTGTGTAAGGCAACTAATTATCACGAAACACTCAAAGCTGATTTCTTTGATCATTTTGAATTCGTGGATAACCTTCGATCTGATTTGGATCGTTGGGAAAAGGAACAATTTAAATACATTATTCGCCAGGGGATTGAATCGGGAATATTTGCTGACCAATCCAGTAAAATGGATGTTCTGCTTGATGTTTTAATTATGATCCTGAAGGGTTTGGAAATCCCCTTCTTTCTCCAAAAAAAATATGATGATCTAAAACCTTATTTTGATGATCTCATCGGGATTGTTGTTAAAGGTATAGGGGTTTAGCTATTTCTGACCAAAAATAAGTTTTGGTTGATATTACCTGTTACAAACATAAGTTAAATCATTTATTCCGTCATTTTTTCTGTCAAAATTGATAATATGGCAGTTCTTTGGCAGACTCATTTTTGTCCTTTCATTAAAAAAATATTCAGAAATATACCGAATCACTAGAGAACTTACATTCCTTTCTTTTTAATTGAAAACAAAGTCTTTATCTTAACTTAATTGCAATAAACTCATAATAAGAGTTTATATTCAAATTTGACTATAAAACATTTTTGTTCAATTAAGTTATATTTGGCACACTTTTAGATGGACCAGACACACCAAAACATGCAAAAAAATTCATCATGTCAGAACAAAAAACCATTTCAGGTCATCAAAAAGTAACTGCAATTTTTATAATTGCAATATTATTAACAACACCTTTTTATGGCCTGGGTCAGAAAAAGGTGAGTTTAGCACAGGCTGTTGACAGTGCACTGACCAACAATCAACAAATACAACAATATTTTCAGCAGGTTCAGCAAAAGAAATATATGGTAAAATCTGCCAAAGGAAACAGATTACTTTCTGTTACAGCTTCCGGTGGTTATACCTACTTAAACAAGAACCCGGAAATCAACATGGCGAGAGTTGAAAACTCAGTGAAAAAGAATATGAAAATTTATGCAGGAACTATTGCCCAAAGTGGAATAATTCCAACACAGGATCTTCTACAATTCGGTAACATTATGCAGGCTATGGAACAGCTTCCTTTATACAACATTACAGTAGATCAGGACAATTATCCCAACCTGAACATTACAGCTATTCAGCCCATTTATACCGGTGGGAAAATAAATGCAGGAATTCGATATGCAAAAGCTGATTTAAACCAGTCAGAACAAGAACTACAACAAATCAAAAACCAGGTTATTCGTGAAACCATCAAAAATTACTACTCAGTGGTTCTGATGAAAGAAGTTGTAAAAACACGGGAAAATGTGGTTTCAGGAATGAAGAAACATTTGTCGCAAGCTGAAAAAGCTTTTCAGATTGGACTTATACCGTCACAAGATGTTTTGCGTGCCCAGGTTGCCGTAGCAAATGCCGAGCAAGCGTTAGAAGATGACCAGAACAAGCTAAAACTGGCAAAACTGGCACTGAATACAAACATGGGAAAAGATATGTATTCTGCTATTGAACCCGCTGATAATCTCCATTTTTTTAAAATGCCCACAGATCTTACCAATTTTCAGAATGAAGCTCTAAACCAGCAACCTGTTCTAAAAATAATCGACCAGAAAAAAATAATGATTGATCAAAAAAAGGTAAAAGATCGTTCTGCATTTCTACCGCAAATTGCTGCCTTTGGAACCTATTCAGCATTTAACAAGGACAATCCCATCGCTATACCACCCTTTATTGTCGGGGTGCAGGCCAAAATCAATTTATTCAGCGGACTAAAGAAGTTTAACCAGTTAAAGGCTACACAGCATATGGAAAATCAGGTAAAATCGGCCAAAAACTATGCTGCCGAGCAAATTAAACTTTGGGTAAACAAATCGTATTTGAACGCAATAGCGAACCAAAATAAATACCAACGGCTTAAACCTACGGTAGAATTATCAGAACGCAGTTTGCACATTACCGAAAAAAGATTCCAGGAAGGATTATCCAAATCCATTGATGTCATTGATTCCTATCTGCTGAATGAAAAAATTGAGTTAGAAGAACTGCATGCCCTGTACGACTATTATATTTCACTGTCTGACCTGTACATGGCAACAGGCCATACAAAAAAAGCAGTGGAATTATTACAACTTTCTTCCGGCAATAAAACTAACCATCAGTAAACAAAAAAATATCAAATCATGAAAAAGAACAAAAGCTTACTTGCCTTAGCCATTCCGGTTGCCGTTGTTGCAATCGCAATCGTAATGATTATAATTCACAAAAGCGAACCTCAGGAAAGAATCATTGTAGGAACTTTTGAGGCCCCCTCTGTTGATGTTTCTTCGGAAATTCCTGGCAGAATTGACAGCATCTATGTGCAACTGGGAGACACGGTTCAAAAAGGACAAATTCTCGCCACTCTTGAATCCAATATTATGAACGCCAAACTGACACAAGCAAAAGGAGTCAGAGAATCGGCTGAAGGTTTAATGAAAAAAATTGAAAGCGGAACACGAAAAGAGCTGATTAATGAAGCCCGTAATCAATATTTAATGACTCAGAGTCAGTATGATTTTGTTGACAAAACCTACAAACGTTATAAGGTACTTTATGCTGACAGCATTATTTCTAAGCAGGAAATGGACAGGCTGGACTTTAAACATTCTGCTGCCAAAAACCAAATGGAAGCTGCAAAATCAAACTACGAAATGGCAAAAATAGGTGCCACAAAAGAAGACTTTGAGATTGTACGAGGAAAATTAGAATCTGCCAGAGGTGTTTTTGATGAAACCCATGCCTATTACAATCAACTGATTTTAAAAGCTCCTGTTTCCGGAGAAATTAGTGAAAAAATTGGTGCAGAGGGCGAAGTTATGCGTGCCGGATACCCAATACTTACCGTACTACAGTCCAGCGAAATTTATGCTGTAATCGATGTGCGGGAAGACCTGTTGAATAAATTTCAGAAAGGAAGTCTTCTGAAAGGGAAAGTGCCGGGAATGGGAGGAAAAACATATACTTTCAAAGTTTCCTATATGGCCCCTATGGCTTCATTTGCCGACTGGGTTCCCACACATGCCAAAGGCGATTTTGAATTGAAAACTTTTGAAATCAGATTGCATCCCGTAAAACCAATCCATGGCTTACGACCAGGCATGACAGTACAACTGAAGTATTGATCACCGTTCTTTTTTGAAAGTAAAACTACACACAAATGATTAACTCACCGATCATCAGGGTTGCCCTCCGCGAATGGAAAAGAACTACCGGAAAAAGGTCATTTCGGATCTTAATCTTCTGGATACCTTTGATTGTTTTCACCATATTAGCCGGTATTTATATTTCCGGTTCATTGCGAAATATTCCGGTAGCCGTATTGGATCAGGATCACTCAAATATCTCACGAACACTCATTCGGTTTGTGAATGCATCACCTGATATGCACATAACTACCCGGTTGAATTCGGAAACAAATTTGAACGATTATTTCCTGCATCATAAAGAAAAAGCAGTTTTTATCATTCCTAAAGGGTCGGAAAAAGATGTTATAAAAGGAACTCCGGTAAATATCAAAGTTGTTACCAATTCCACAAATATTGTTTATGGAAATATTTTAAAAAGAAATGCTTACAAAATTATTGAAACTTTATCCGGAGGTGTTTTAGTTCAAAAATATATTGCTCAGGGGCTCACACCAAAAGAAGCAATGCAGCTAACTCTTCCAATTCATGTTAACATAAAACCACTTTTTAATCCCGAATACAATTATCTGTATTATCTGGTTCCCGGATTAATTACGGTTGTATTACAAATGATTATGTTTTTTCTGGGAGCCGGTTCCATCAACAAAGAAATTAAAGACGGCACAAATGATGAGCTTATGAAAGCAGCCAACAACAAAGTGGTTAGCATTGTATTTGGAAAGCTGTTAACCTACACCTTTATCGGAATGATCATCACTTTGTTCATCGCAATTCTTTACGGATTGTTGGATATTCCCTATCGGAATAAAATTACTGAACTCTTACTGCTTTTTTTCGTATTTATCCTCGCTAATATTACCATTGGGATGGCTCTTTCTGCTGTGGTAAAAGACGTAAAAGTTGCCTTTGATATTGCCTTATTTTACAATTCACCGGCATTTGTTTATAGCGGCTTCACTTTCCCAGTATTCGGAATGCCATTTATCGACTCTGTTTGGGCACAGTTCATACCTTATACACATTTTCTGCATGCCTTCTTTAAAATTTACCAGATGGGAAACTCGTTTTCTTCTGTTCAAAATGAATTTTATGTACTAATTGTCTTTGTCATTACAGGAGTGTTGACAACAGTGGCCGCATTAAAACTCAACAAAGAAAACTTCCCAAAACAAAAACTACAAATTTTGAACCGCTAAAAAAAAATTTGAAATGAACTTCAATTCGGTATTCAAAAAAGAACTGGAAAACATTATTAAAGATCACAGCATTTTATTAACTGTAATTGTTGCTCCAATTTTGTACGCACTTTTTATGGGCTCTGTTTACCTCCACAAGGAAATTGAAAAAATTCCCTTTGCTGTGGTCGATAACGATCAGTCTCATTTGAGCCGTGATCTGACACAAAAGCTATCAGCCAGCCCAAAAATTGAAGTAAAAGAAAAATTAATTAGTTTAAGTGAAGCTGAGAAAGCCTTAAAAGACTGGGAAATTCAGGGGTTTATTGTTTTCCCGAAAGGTTTTGAAAAAGAATTCCTACAGAATAAGAAAACCAATGTAAGCTTATTTCTGAACAATACACGGTTACTTCCTTCCAACGAATTGAATATGGCAGTAAACAAAATAATGTTAAATGAAGGAACCGATCTTCGCATCAAACATTTTCAGGACGAAGGCATCACAACTCCTCTGGCAAAAAAGATGGCCAGTCCTATCAGGCCTAAAATCAAAGCGATGTATAACACAACCAACAGCTATGGAAATTTTCTACTCCCAGCACTATTTTTTATTATTCTGCAACAAACACTACTTTTAGGATTGGGTGAAAGCATAAGCAAGGACAGGGAAAGCGGATTTTTTCAACAAGTTCTTCAAACAGATTCAGAAAAAATCCTGGCGTACACTACCGGTAAGTCTATTTATTACTTTTTGCTTTACTGTGCCTATATTATATTTTTTAGTTGGGTAATTTTCCCCCTTTTCAGCATACCTGTCAAAGGGCATGTATTTCCTATAATTATCACAGGGTCATTATTTATTATCAGCTTAGTCTTATATGCTGTTTTGGTGGGAACCTTTATAAAAAAACAAGCCCAAACCATCGAAATACTTGCTTTTACTGCCTATCCATTATTTTTAATTTCAGGATATTCATGGCCTCAGAGCGCTATGCCGGTATTCCTACAGTTAATATCAAACCTCATCCCAACCACTCCAATGCTACAGGCTATGAATAAACTTTATATTATGGGCGGAAGCTGGAATAGCATCATTCCCCAAATCATACATTTGTTGCTCATTATAGCTGGGACGATTATTGTATTGGTTTTACGGTTCTACTATTTGAAAAAAACCACAAAAATTAACTGATAAAAAGAAACCCCGCAAAAATTTGCGGGGTTAGTGGGCCCACCAGGGCTTGAACCTGGGACCACCTGATTATGAGTCAGGTGCTCTAACCAACTGAGCTATAGGCCCTACTCGGAGTATCCGAAACATTTTTTCAACAAAAAATCATTGTCGAAAATAGTTTGCAAATTTAATCATTCAATTTCAAATATAACACGAATACTATAAAAAATATTCCAGATTAGTTTTTAAGTTTTTTCAAGGTAAACCGAACAACCAGCAACATCAGTAAAGTAATGGCTGCTGCCAGATAAAATGCCCCGTTAATATCAAATAAAGCCACACCCAAGCCAATAACCAAAGGCCCAAGTGTTTGCCCCAGTCTAAGCACCATCCCATTTACCGACATAAATACAGCCCGTTGTTTTTCCGGGGCCAGATGAATAAGTAATGTTTGAAGACCTGGAATATTCAGCCCCTGAGCAATCCCGAAAATAACAACAGGAATAAGAAAAACCCAAACATTACTAATAAAAGGAACCGATAAAATTGAAATAAAATATAAAACATAGGCTACTTTCAGAATAAAAACCTCTGAAAAACGGCGCACAAGCTTCCCAAGCTGAGCCGAAGTAAGAGCTGTTGCAAACGAACTAAGAGACAACAACAAACCTATTTGCATCGAATTCAATCCCATTTTTTTATCAAATAAAAAAGGCAAAAAACTAAGGAAGGCTCCATACAAAATAATAAATGTAAGAACACTCAACGAAAGCAGTCCCAGAACTTCCTTTCGCATCACACTTTGAAACGCTGATTTAAAATACTCTTTTACACTTGTTGTGTGGTGAAGTTCAACGCGTTTTAAACCAGCCACTGCCCATAATCCTACGGGAATGGCCAGTAAAGGAAGCAGAAAAGGGAAATTCCATCCAAAAACAGCAAGCACTCCCCCAACAAAAGGATACAACCCTGTTCCCACACTTAATACACTGGCATTATAACCCATCGCTTCAGCACGCTGTTTTCCACTAAAAAAATCACCAATCAAGGTTACATTTAGTGTTCCCAACGTACTTCCACCCACACCCTGAAAAAACCGAAACACAAGCAACCAATATAAGTTCCGGGTAAAGAAACAGGCAAATCCGGCCAGTCCAAATAAAAACAAAGAAGGAACAAGAATAGTTTTTCTTCCGTAACGGTCAGCCAAAATTCCGCCAACAGGTGCCAGAATAATTCCCGGCAAAGTAAACACACTGATTAAATATGCCACCTCTGTTTCAGTCAGATTAAGGCTGCGTGCTACCTTAGGAAATGCCGGTGTAATGCTGGCCACACCCAAAACGGCAATCAGAGTAACACCAAAGATAATATGCAGATTTCTATTTTTGATGAGCATCGGTGATAAAGAAACAGTATCTGCCATATCTTATTTGTTGATAGCCGAAAGATACATCAAAAATCAGAAAGGCAATCGTTAACCAACTTCTAAAAAACTATCTTTGTAAAAAGCCTGAACATGGATATCAACAGCATTATTTTTGACTTTGGAAATGTGATTCTGGATATTGATCCGCAGCGAACCGTAGATGCCTTACGTGAATTCGGATTTCAGGACTGGCAACGATTGGAAACCCCCGAATTTTACCAGGAAGTGATTTTTCCTCTGGAAAAAGGACTGGATTCACCAGATGTTTTTCGTGATAAAATGAGATTGTTTTTACAAATGAATCTTACTGACGAACAAATTAACACTGCCTGGAACGCTCTCTTATATACTCTTACGACAGATCGGATTCACCTTTTAGAAAGAATCAAGAACCATTATCCTATTTTTTTGCTAAGCAATTCAAATTTTATCCATTATCAGGAATTTGTAAAGGATCTGAACACCAATTTCGGCTACGCTCAATTTGATGATTTATTCGACAAGGCTTATTTTTCATTCGAATTACAGATGATCAAACCCGACAGAAAAATTTATGATTTTGTGCTGAACGATCAAAAACTTGACCCATCAAAAACACTGTTTATTGATGACCGGGCCGATAATATTGAAGGAGCCAAACATGCCGGAATGCTGGCTTTTCATCTGAACAACGGATTCCAGATTACCGACTTGTTTGACGGCGAAGGCAGAATTATGAAAAATTTTGTCTGATTTCCTGCAGAATTATTCTCAGCTCGTCAAGACTTTCTGCTTCCATAAGCTTAATTCGGTAGGATTTAAAATTGGGAATATTTTTAAAATAAGCACTCCAGTGTTTTCTGATTTCCAGCACTCCTTTTCTTTCTCCTTTCCAGTCTACTGAACGCTCCAAATGAATGGTGCTAATGCGTACTTTTTCTTCCACATCAGGTTCAGAAAGAATTTCCCCTGTTTTCAGATAATGTTTAATGTCTCTGAAAATCCAAGGGTTGCCATAAGCGCCACGAGCCACCATTAATCCATCAACCCCGAAGTTATCCTTAAAATATTTAGCCGATACCGGGTCTTTTACATCACCATTTCCAAAGATAGGAATATGCATCCTTGGGTTCCTTTTCACCTCACCAATTAAAGTCCAGTCGGCAGGAATACTCGAACGTGTAGTGCGTAAACGTCCATGAATTGTTAATGCCTGAATGCCGACATCCTGAAGTTTTTCTGCAATTTCAACAATTTCTTTATGCTGCTCGTCGTAGCCCAAACGGGTTTTAACCGTAACCGGAAGCTTCACGGCTTTCACTACCGCTTCAGTCATTTGAACCATTTTAGGAATATTGTTCATAATACCAGAGCCCGCACCTTTGGCTACCACTTTCTTCACAGGGCAACCAAAGTTGATGTCAATCACATCAGGATTAACGCGTTCAGCATATTGGGCAGCCTGAACCATAGAATCGATATCGTGACCAAAAATCTGAATGCCGATGGGGCGTTCAAACTCATCAAAATCCAGTTTCTTAACACTTTTATCCGCATCACGAATCAGGCCTTCGGATGAAATAAATTCGGTATACATAATGTCAGCACCAAATATCTTGCAAACATGACGAAATGGAGGATCTGTTACATCTTCCATGGGAGCCAACATCAACGGAAACTCTCCCAGATTTATATCACCAATTTTTACCACGACAACTTAACTTTCAATTCAATAATTTTTTCAGGGCTGCAAAAATATTAATTTTGCGCCAATCAATAGAAAAACAATGAAATCGACTGGTATATTTTCCTATTTCTCTCCCGGAATTAAATTCTTTTGGTTTGCCGGAATCTCGATTATCTTTCTTATTCTTTCAGCCTTTGGAAGCGTTATAGCAGGCAAATTAATGGGACTTGATATGGGGCAAATAATGCAAATTTCGGGCAACCCAATGCCCGGAGATGACCTGTCATTTTTATATGTTGCTCAGTTCATCAATCAAATCGGACTTTTTATTATTGCTCCTTTGCTTTATGTTTTTCTCTTTGAGAAACCTACAATCGGAGTTCATCTGAAACTGAACCGGCTTCCCAATATTTTTATCTTCATCTTATCAGCAATCACTGTTTATACCCTGTTACCCTTTATTAACTTATTAACCGAATGGAACGCCCAGCTTTCATTACCTGAAGCACTTTCGGGAATTCAAAAATGGATGATAGCCAAAGAAGCCCAGGCTGATCAGATCACCAACTTGTTACTACGCGTGAGCACGACAAAAGCACTGCTGTTGAATTTGTTTGTAATTGCCTTAATGCCTGCGTTGGGAGAAGAGTTGATGTTTCGGGGTGTTTTACAGCAACTGTTTCTATCATGGACCCGAAACAAACATGTTGCTGTTTTTCTTACCGCGTTTATTTTCAGTGCAATTCACATGCAGTTTTTCGGATTCCTGCCAAGGTTTGTTCTAGGTTTGTTGTTAGGATATTTGTTCGTTTATACAAACAGTCTTTGGGTTCCCATGTTGGTCCATTTTGTCAATAACGCCTCATCCGTAATTATTTTTTATCTGAATTATAACGGAGATATTAAAGTAAACGTAGATACATTCGGCTCTTGGCCCAATTTTTTCGGTATCAGTATTAGTCTGATATTAACAATCTTAATTGTCTATTTTGTAAAAAGGCAATCGGAACACGTACCCGAAAGCGTGTAATTTATTCTAAGGCTTTTTTATCCTGATCATCCTTAAATTTTCGATAAGCCTTTCGTGTGGCAACTTTTTGCATTTCCCTTTCGATCACCAGATCTGCTATCTGCCCGGCCTGAATATCCTGATCCTGAACATCCAGAGCTGCGTGAAATTTTGGCTCCGAAACATCATGCCTGTAAATCAGGTTACACAGCCGGTGAAAATCGTGTTCCAGCAAATCTCTGATAAAAATTGTCAGTTGCCTTTTGAGCTCGTGGATTTCCACTGTTTCAAAATATTTAGCAGGAATATGCTGAAAACGATCAAACTCAATATTATTATCCATCTTTCACAAATAAAAATCAACTTCAGAGACAAGGCCAATACAAAGATGAACAGAATAATTGAAATACGTACCCATCTTTTATTATAACTTTGCAGATCTGAACACGGAAGTCATCACAAAAATTAATACGATGAAAAAACAACTTTTATTATCCGTTATTTTCCTGTTCTCATTCATCATTAGTGCAATGGCACAGGACGATTATTACCATAAACCATACAACCAGGTTGTTCGCGACCCAAATATCGGAATGGACATTTTGCTCGGCCCTTGCAACGAAATGGGACTAAAAACCAATAGTTTGTTTGCACCGGCGTTTAACTACGAATACAACAGCTACAAACCCAATGCAAATCTTATTAGCGAAATAAAAAAGAACATCAACAAAACCAGGATTACTATTGTTTTTGGAAGCTGGTGTGGCGACAGCAAATTACAGGTAGGGCGTTTTTACAAAATACTGAATGAAGCAGGTTACCCTCCAAAAAACATTAAAGCTTTTGCTGTGAACCGAAAACTGAAAGCAACAGGAACTAAAGTTGATCGTCTGAATATTACCCGGGTTCCCACATTCATAGTCTATTATAAAGGTAAAGAAATAGGACGCATCACGGAATCTCCAAAAACCAGTTTAGAAGGCGATTTAGCTAACATCTTAAAGAAAGTCAGATAATGAAGGTTTTCAATACCATCTCAGATACCAAACAATTTCTGTCAGAAGAAAAACTCAAAGGAAAAAAAGTAGGGTTCGTACCAACAATGGGCGCTCTGCACAAGGGCCATCTGGAGTTAATGCGTCAGGCAAAAGAAGAAAACGATTTGCTTGTAGTCAGTATTTTTGTGAACCCTATTCAGTTCAACAATCAGGAAGATCTAAAAAAATACCCCCGAGATCTGGAAAAAGACAAGTCTTTGTTGGAAACGATTGCCTGTGACATTTTGTTTGCCCCTGCTGTAGAAGAAATGTACCCCGAACCCGTAAATAAAAAATATGGTTTTGGACCACTGGAGGAGGTGATGGAAGGCGCTTTCAGACCAGGCCACTTCAACGGGGTTGCTGTCGTGGTTCACAAACTTTTTAACATTGTTGAACCAGACAAAGCCTATTTCGGAGAAAAAGATTTTCAGCAACTGGCCATCATAAAAAAGCTTGTCGAAATGGAAAACCTCCCGGTTGAAGTTGTCGGTTGTCCCATAGTTCGCGAATCAGATGGTTTGGCCATGAGTTCAAGAAATGTCCGGCTGAATACGGAAGCCAGAAAAGAAGCTCCTTTTATTTACAAAACATTACAAGAAGCCAAACGGCGAAGAGATCATCTTTGTGCAGGCCCTTTACGACAAATGATCATCAATCTGTTTGAAGCCAATGAACAGTTCAAACTGGAATATTTCGATATTGTGGACGATAAAGAACTTCAACCTATTCAACACTGGAACAACAACAAAGGCACCGTTGCCTGTGTTGCCGGTTGGCTCGGAGGAGTTCGCTTAATTGATAACATTCGTATTATTTAATACATTATTTTTGCCAAAAATTTCCGGCCCAAACTCATTTGAAAAATGATGATTGAAGTCTTAAAATCGAAAATTCACCGCGCTACTGTTACAGAGGCAGACCTGAATTATATCGGCAGCATAACTATTGACGAAGATTTGATGGATGCTGTAAATATTATTGAAAACGAAAAAGTCAGCATATATAACATCACCAATGGTAATCGGCTTGATACTTATGTTATCAAAGGTAAAAGAGGTTCAGGTAAAATTGCCATTAATGGCGCTGCAGCCCGTTTAGTTTCCCCGGGTGATTTGGTAATTATTGTATCCTATGCTTCAATGGATTTTGAAGAAGCTAAAACCTTCAAACCCTACATTGTTTTTCCAAACACGGAAAATCATATTTAATTTAGAAATATAGTGTTAGCCAAACGACTTATCACCATCCTGCAGTACTTGTTTTTCCTTTTGTTGGGACTGGGATTACTTTGGTTGAGTTTTCAAAAGCTCAACATGAAAGAAGTGTATCGTGAAATTTTGAATGCAGATTATTGGTGGATGGCTGCATCACTGATTCTGACCATTTTTTCACACTTATTCAGAGCAGCCCGGTGGAACCTGTTGATTGGCAGCATGAACTACAAAACAAGGCTTTCCACTACTTTTGCAGCACTCATGACCGGATACCTCGTTAATACAGGCGTGCCGCGTTTGGGCGAATTTGTTCGCTGTGGTGTACTGTCGAAAAAAGAAAAAATTCCTTTCAATGCTTTGTTTGGAACCGTTATTTCCGAACGCATCTTCGATCTGTTGGTATTCTTCATCTTTTTTGTACTGATTATTGTTTTTCAGCTACAACTGCTAAGCAACTTTTTGCATGAATTTTTTGATCCCTTTTTAAATAAAATCTTTGCAAATATATGGAGCATCTCCATCTTTTTCGGAAGCCTGATTCTCCTGTTTGTCATTTTGCTGGTTTACTGGAAAAAGAACCGCACAAAACTAAGAACCAAAGCCTTTTATCAGAAATTCAGCGACTTCATGGTAGGGCTTTTGGATGGGATCAAAACCATTAAAAGGATGAAGAAAAAAGGCCTGTTCCTTTTTTATACTTTAGCTATCTGGTTTTTCTATATCATGATGATTTATGTTGGATTCTTCATGCTGAAAGAGACCAGTCACCTCAACTTCATCGCAGGAATTACAGTGCTTACATTGGGAAGTCTGGGAATTATAGCCCCGGTTCCCGGAGGAATCGGAGCGTACCACTTCATTGTAAAAGCCATCCTTACCGAAATTTATCACATCAGCCCTGATGCTGCTATTTCATTTGCCACACTCACTCATGCCGGACAAACTTTGCTGAACGTGGTGGTGGGTGCTCTGGGATACACTTTCTTAATTGTGAGCAAAAAACTTAAACCCAGCAATGACAAATTATAACTTCATAGAAAACAAAATCCTGTCAAAGGAATTACTGGATGCATCTGTAAAACGCTGGCATTTTTTCAGAAAAAAGGTAGTGTTCACCAATGGCTGTTTCGACCTGCTGCATTTAGGCCATGTAGATTACCTTTCCAAAGCCAAAGATCAGGGCGACATACTCATTATTGGTGTAAATACCGATCGTTCGGTAAGAACGCTGGGAAAGGGAAATTCCAGGCCTATTAATGATGAACACGCCAGAGCCACTCTGGTTGCCTCATTACAATTTGTGGATGCTGTAATATTATTTGACGAAGAAACGCCTTACGAGCTTATTAAACAGGTTCAACCCGACGTACTCGTAAAAGGGAAAGACTACAAAGAAGAAGATATTGTAGGTTATGACATTGTAAAAGCCAAAGGCGGAGTAATAAAAACCATCGACCTGGTTCCGGGTTATTCCACTACAGCCATCGAACATAAAATCAAAAACAGTTAAACTGATTTTTGGGCTATAGTTTCCTTAACCTGTTTTACAATACTATCGGTAAACGACTGTAACGCTTCCTCACTCAGGTTCAGATATAAATCGGGTTCAAGCAGCTCCACTTCCATAATCAGGAATTTACCGTTATGCCAAACTCCATCCAACCGCTGGTAAAGCGTTCTTCTTCCATGGCGCACAAAAAGCCGGTTTGCAATTTGCAACAACTCTTCCGGTGTCTCATGTGCCCGGTATTGTCCTCCGTGCTGAAACTGAACACGATAATCGCCAGGTTTGGGAACCTTGGTTACCGAATAGGTAAATCCGTTGGCAAATGTCAGCGTTGAAACCTCACCTTCTGCAATAGCCGGAAGAAATTCCTGCAACATAAACGGCCTGTTCTGGTAATATTCTTTTATGTACTGATCAAAAGTAATTCTATCATCCGCGTTCAAAACAAAGGTATGGTATGAACCTCCTGAAATCATCGGCTTTAAAACCATCTTTTCCCAGTTCATGTTTTGAACCCCTGCAAAGGCAACTTCCGGATCGTTATAACAAAAAACTGTCGGAATTACATCATATCCTTCTTCCATCAGCGTTTTCAAATAACCCTTCTCCATATTCCAGCTAATGATGTCCAGAGGATTAGCTGTAGGAACCCCCGAAGCTTTCAGTACATCCAGCAAAATACGAAACCGTTCAGCATTTTTATAATAGTTCCAAACCGTTCGAAAAACAATCAATTGATATTTTTGTAACGACTCAGGTTCTACACCAAGTAAATCTTCCCAGAAAAGAACATCACAAACCAGTTTCTGCTTTCTCAGCCTGTCCATCACTTCCTGATCGTAAGGCATCAGATCGGGCATTTCACGGGTGGTCAGAATAGCTATTGTCATTTTCAACTTTATTTGAGCGCAAAACTAATAAGTTTCACCACATAAATTCCTTAAAATACATCCCTGAAAATTGCATCAGGCCAACAATATTGGTAACTTTGGAAAGAAAATTCATCACGTCGTGAAACGGAAAAAAACATTCGGACTGGCACTGAGTGGTGGTGGTGCCAGAGGAATTGCACACCTGGGCATTTTACAGGCTTTGGAAGAAAACGGGGTTGTGCCTTCGGTTATGTCAGGAACCAGCATGGGAGCGTTAGTCGCCGTTGGCTATGCTCTTGGTTTTAAGCCTACAGAAATGCTTAAACTAATCGACAAAGAAGTAAAACCGTTTTCTCTTTCCAATGCTAATTTAAGCCGTAACGGGTTATTCAGCATGAAACGGGTTAAAGATATTCTTACCGAAAAAGCCGAAACCGATGATTTCAGTGTATTGAACCTTCCGGTTTATGTTACGGTAACCAATATGAACACCGGTAAATTTGAAATTCACTCGCAAGGAAAATTTATAGATTACACCATTGCTTCGGCATCTATTCCTATTTTCTTTAAACCGGTAGTTATTGACGAGGTTTATTATGTTGACGGAGGTTTAACCAAAAATATGGCTGCGCACATTCTTGAAGGAAAATGCGATATTATCATCGGTGTTAATGTGAACCATATTGCCGTTCTGACCGACTTTAAACGGATGAAAGACATTGCTTCACGAACCTATCATCTGGCTGTTGACAACACCATTCGCGATGAGTTGGACTATTGTAATTACATTGTAGATCCCCCTGAAACACATCAGTTTACTCCTTTTGATTTCAACAAAGCTGAAGAAATATATGAAGTAGGATATAAGGAAGGGCTACAACTGGCAAATCATTTGAAAGCTGACGAAGAAAACAACCGTTCATTCATGAGTAGAATTTTCGGTAAAAAAACAATGAGAATAACTTCTTATCATAGGATTTTTCACCTGAATACATGACAAAAAAAAGACTGGTAACTTATTTTAAAACTTTATTATTTTGAACAATTTTCCCCTTTTTATCAAGCTCCATAACAACAGAAACTACATTACCCATATAATAACCTTTGATTATATTACCATAATCGTCAGCTAAAAGAATTTCTGCTATCATTTCATCTTTTGTGCCTGAAAGCACAGCCTCGCCGTTATTTATATCAAGAAAAGTGCCCTGTTCAGTATTACCATCATAATCAAAAAAAGCATTGCAACTATTAATTGTACCCGGCATATCAACCGTAGCTGTACCGCTTTCTGTAACATAACGACCCGGAATAAACGAATCTGAGTTTTCCGAAGACAGCATTCCAGCAGAAAGCCCTGCGCCTTTACCCGTTGCGTCAATAAGAGTATCATCTTTTATAGTTACATCAATACCCGGGGAAAGAAACAACAGACCCGAATAGTAAACCGTATCCTGATTCTGATTAACTGCGGAACCAATTTTCAAATAAAAGCATTGCGACAGTTCGTATATTCTCCCTTGATATGAAAGATAGTTTTGAAGTGTTTCGTCTACAGGATCGTTGTCTATTTTGCAACCGGAAAAAATAAGACCTATGAATATTAAAAGAATAAGGGATGTGATTAAACGTTTCATTTAAAATATTCTTTGCCGGTTAGAATCGAAAAGTTACTGGTAGTATTACTCCTAAAAAAGTAAAACTTGCACTCGAGCTTCCAGAATAAATTACACTAATCTTGGGGTTAATTCCTATCTTCCACACATTAAGGTAAACACCCACAGAACTCATTGCTCCTAACCCTCCTGTTGCTTTTTTCTCATATATATCAGCATAAGGTTCGTAAAGATTATCAAAAACTCCAGTGTACTCCTTGAAAGAAAAAATACCAAGAGCAAACTCCGAGTTAAAACCTGCTATTTTCCAATTTGTTCTGGGTGAAATTCCAAAATACACACCACCTCCATTCAAAATATATTCGCTCGAGTTGGTATTTCCTGAACTCCATGAAGTAGAGCTTATCCTATCATTTCCCTTTAACAATAATGCCCCAAAAAACAAGTCAATACATTTGATTTTTGTTGGGAGTGAAAATTTCAGGTTTAACCCACTCATACTTGTAATGTTATTATCAGGAGCATTTTCAGCTTTATATCTAAAGTAGTTTTCGCCATTAAAAAAATTACTATAAAATGCATATCCTATTTCCATTTTAAGTTTAGTATTTATTGGCGTAAAAGTTTGTGCTAAAGCAACAAATGAGGTGCCAGCGAACAACAAAATAAAAACAATAAATCGTTTCATAACATTTGGTTTTTAAAATCTTTAATTATAAATAATTTAATGGAAACCTCTCCAGAATGAGATTACTGAAAGGTTACCACGCCGAATTAATGTCAAAATGGTTTATACCAAACCTCTATTTTAAGGAATAATACCAAATTGTAGCCCTATAGTTGACACCCCTTCATCAAATAAATCATGAACCCCGGCACTAATTCCAACATAATATTTTTTAAAATGATAATTATAATACAACTTAACAGACATAGATTGCCTTACACCATTCTTCGAAATAACTCCTATAAATTCGTCAGAATTATTTTCATTTCTATAATTGTAGTAATTATCTGAGTACACACTGAAACCATAACCGGTACCAATTCCGAAGTCTATTAATGAAACCCTTTGATTATTAAATAAATAAGCGGTTTTACTATGAGATACAATTCAAATAAACCAGCCATGTCATTGCCGTGAGCTTTATCTGTATTAACTATGTATTGTTCCCCTTGCATACTATTCCAATAATACTCTATTGGTTTGTTCTTAAGGTTAGACACAAAAGTAAAATTTGGTGATACTTCAATTCCTTTAATGATCGGCATGCCTACATTAAAAGAAAAATAATAACCGTCAACAGGATTTCCATAACCGGCAAAACCGACACTGGCATTAACAGATAAGTTCTGAGCATAAAATACGCTTGGAAAGAATAAGAATAGTAATAACAATTGTTTTTTCATTGAAATTAATATTTAAATTACTAATTTATTTTATTATAAAAATTTGAGATCATCCATTCCACGGCTTAGAAATTTTATTATAAAATGTGAAATGGATGATTTCTTTTTATATTTCTATGGATAACAAGATTGGTTGTTATCGACGGTTGATATTGTCATTTTAAAACCATAATTACCAAACTCTACCACTGTTGTCTCCGGATCATAATATCTTAAATAACCCATACCAATATTATCATCTCCTGAGTGAAGCAAACTTTTTATAGTAACCGAAACACTCCCATCAACACTAAAACCTGTACTATCAATATTTTTCTGTTTATATGCTGCATTAAGAGTTACATCAACATTCGGGAACCTATCCCACTCAATAACTTTCATTGTCAAAACTTCATCCCAATCGGAAGGTTGCCAATTACCTCCTTTCTTTGTTTTGTAGATTATTATTTGCATGGTAATTTCATTTCATTGAGGGGAGGTTTTTCCCCTGTTATTTTTAAAAAAAAATCCTTTGAAAATTAAATTGTGTCTTTTAGGATTTTCAGTTTGCTAATTGTTTCACAACAAAGAAAAGAAAAAAAAAACGAAAATCTTAAAATTTCTTAAAATTTAAATCCGGTCTAAATAGTCGTTCCTTATCAACCAAAATTCGGGCAAATTGTTTCTGATTTTGTAATATTTTTAAGAATTTCCTGAAGGAAAAATAAAGCCAAAGAAATTCTAGTTTTTAATTTCTTCAAATCCCAACTATTGCGGCACGCATTGTTGCAAAAGAAAACGTAATGTTATGTATTTTTAAATCCTTCTTTGTGTTAGCTTCGACGGACAGGAAAAGTATGGTTTAATTCCTCGGAGTTCTACTCTAAAAAAATGAGTTCAGGAGTTCTCTATGGTTTAATACCATTTATTTTAACCTTATACGGTTTAAAAAATGACTTATCTAATAATTTAATCAATACTTTTAAAACTAAAAATATCACAACAAGGGGAAGAATTAAAGATTCTATAAGTATAATATTTATATTATGATATCTTCCCTCAAGTATGGCTAACAAAATCGTTTTGATGTTAGCAGGAATCTGTTTGAATAATTCAACGTTCCACACCAGCATATATGAAATAAAAGCTATTGTAAATAGTAAGTTGAAAACATAATATAATACAAAAGCAATCTGTTGAATTTTACATTGAATTCTCTCTTTAAAAATACATTGAATAAAAAAAAGTGTTTCTTTTTGGGCTTTTTGTTTTAAATCTGTGATATTTAAAAAATCAGAAAGCAACCAGTATCCATCCATTTTAATAAATGGATTTAGATTAAGAACTCCTATTATAAAAGAAAAAAATGCAGCAATTAAAAAATCATTGTGGGCTGAGATAAAGAAAATAAATAAGTAAAAGCAAGAAATAATAAACTGGAAATATAATCCGCCAAAATCAACAACCATCCGTTTTTTATTGTTTAGCTTCCAACTATCCGTAACATCTGCAAATAAAACTGGGGCAAATAAATATAATCCTATTCCAATTTTGCGCGGTACTTCTTCAAAATAGTATAAAGCTGATGCATGTCCAAATTCATGCAGGAAGAAAACAAGGATTAACAATATTGTAACTAAAATGGAACTAAAGTTATTTATTCCTGTCAATGTTGGCCTTGTATTCAGAAAGTGAACGCTACTCCATAATAAAACGAATAAGCTAAATAATAAGGATATAATAACAACTTTCCGGTGGAACAGAAAAGCTAAGTATTTGCTAATAAAAATGACACTTTTTTCAGGAATAATAGTAAAACTTAAGTTAATATAACTCTTCTTCTTTTTTGTTTTACTTTCTTCAGTTTCTATAACTCCTTTAGAATACAATGTTACATAGAATAGCTCATGAATTTTTTCTACATTACTGTTGTTTACTGATAGTCCGGCTTTTTCACATATTTGTTTTATTGTATTCATCCCCGTGGCTAACTCCAGAAAGTGAACCACATATTCACTAACAATTAAAGGGTTACTTGAATCTTTGTTGTTGATATAATACCTCCCATCTGGCAGCTTTTCCCAGTATGTGTTTTTACGTAATTTGGGGGTTTTATGAATAACTTCAACCTGATTAGTTTTGTTTTTCATATTTAAAGTTCAACATATTTTACATATGTTTTGTAGTCCTTTTTTTGAATTTTATACGTGAGATATTGTTTCTTGTCAAAGACAAAATAGTCTTTACCCAGGCAAAATGGAGAATATCTAAAGGCATTGAATTTAATGTTTGCTTTATTTAAAAAACAGTCTTCTCCGTTTTTATAATTTTCAAAATTCAGGTTTTCAGTATCGAGCCATTTATGTATGCCTTCTAATGTATCCCATTTGGATATATCTATTTTTTTCAACAATTCTTCCAGGTCTGAGAAAATCTCAATGATTAGTTTTTTAGCGAATGAATTTCTGTCAGAATGGCTAATATTATTGTGCTTAAAGGTGTTAAAAGTGAAATTTTCATCATAAACAGAGCAATCCCTAAAGGGGTTGTTTTAATAATATGACTCAAGTATGAAATTCCCTGATGTAAGAAGACGGTTTGAGAAAAAAAAGAGGAAGGGACAAGATTCTTAGGGTTTTTATCAACACCAGAATTCCCATCAATAAAAACTAATACCTTATTCCCATTCGCGATATCCGATTTAAGTTTCCATATAACGTTCTTTTCCCGACTTGATATAAACCGCAATTTTTGTTTTGATTATTTAGAGCCCTTTAAATACTTGTTTAATGAAATAAATAATTCAGATTGTTGACTTTTTATTCGACCTTCCATTAAAATTGTAATGTTATACCCAAGTTGACTTAATAAAACGGGCAACATTCTATACTCTCCGATACAATATGAATAAATTATGGCTGATTTATCAATTTCATCTATAATTGAGTTGTTGGGCAATATTGCATTTAAATATTCAATAGAATTTAGAAAACGATAGTAACTTTCCTCTTTGTAGGAAAGGTAGCGATAAAGGACTTTTCTATGTTCATCTAACGAATCATTGCCAAAGAAATGTATCATATTGGCACTAATCTTTGCATAAAGAAATTCAATATTTCCTTTGTAGAGTCTATTTCTTGTCAAATAATTCATTTGCGTTTAAATAAATTAAACCATCAGGGATGTGAGGGGTCTCAATTGCTTTAACCGAAACGTCATAAGTGTTATTTGATAATACTTGTTTCTTTTTAGTTCTATTAAATAACATGTTTATACTACCTTCTGAAAATTTGTATCCTTTAATGCCTTCTACGTATGATACACTGACTTCATATCCTTCCAAGTTCGTATAAATAATACCCATTGATTTTTGTGTTGCTGCTATCCATTTGTTTATTTCCCCTATTTTATAGGTGATATAGGTTATGGCATAATCGTTCTTCCCGATTAGCATATAACCTGAAATGTTATTGTATTTCTTCTTACGAATAAATGATATTTTGTAAACATCATTTCCCTGATATTTTGTCATTCCATCGTAATGAAAATCAAACTTTTTAAACAAACGGATAGGGGCATGATTTTGAACAAAAATGACTGAATAAAATCCACTTGGTGATATTTCATTACCATAATCATAAAAAGAATCATTTATCAAGTCGTTCTTGATTTCATATTTAGCAGCTAATAAATGATTTTCATCTTTCGTTAAAGCTACTTTTCCTTTGAAATCAGCAATCTTGCTATTTGGACTATCCAGGAAAATGAAACTCACATTTAGGGCCAGTGTATCACCCTGTAGGGATGGATAGTTTTTACTTATGTTTTCAATTGCTTTCTGTACAATATTGCCGGCATTTGGAAAGATTATGGTAACTTCAGAAAGTTCAAATATTTTTGGACTTAATAAGACTTTAGCAGGATGATTTGACATAGAAGGAGTAAGACTGATTACTTTACCAGCATATCCAACATGAGATATGTAGGCATCTTTTTGGTGCGTAATTAAAGTGCTGTCGGGAAAAATAATCTGGCACATTCCATTTCTATCCGAAACTGAAAGATACTTTTTCTCGTTTGTGTATATATAAACGTTCTCAATTGGTTTGTTGGTTAATGAATCTAGAATTTGAAGATTAATTGTTTGGGCTACGGTAAATGTTGGAAGAATAAACAACATCTTGAAAAGGATAACAGCTAATAATTTTTTCATCGGTTTATAAATTTTGCCATCGGTAAAATGTGCTAAAAGTTTCTGCAAATTCAGAAACTTTTATGAATCTGTAATAGTCATTCACATGGGTGCTTTTTTGACTAAATAAATTCATGCTTTCTTATTTCAAATAATTTAATTATTGATAAAAATCAGAGCAGGTCGAAACCTGCTCTGATTAAACTGTTGTTACGAAAATCAACCGTTGGGAACATCCAGCAAAACACCATCTCCTCGTCTCCAAAGAACAAGCATTTCTTTCCGTTCTTCCAGTTCTTCAACTTTTACTGCTTTTGAATCAAATTGCAATTCTTTTACATCGTTTGATTCTAATTTAAAATTTTCCATTTTAAATTAATTTTTTAAATTATACCTACTTCTGATTTAAGGTCTCTTCGGTAAATTCTGACCATGTCTAGACATTTTCTTCTGAAACATTTCTGACTCAATTTTTAATTCCGAAAAAGTCGGTGGACTTTGTCATCTTCCCTTTCGTCTTTTATATTGCCCATTACTTTCTTATGAAAGAACTGTTATTTTCCATTTTTCTCTTTTTGAAAAAAATAGAATTGTTTCAGGTATCAATGGTGAGCCTTCTATTTTCGACAATCTTGGTAGTTGTTTTCATAAAATTTAATGTGTTAAATAAATTGTACAATCGCATAAGGTTTATTTAGCTGCTTTGTCCAATTTCTGAAACAACACATCATCAATGGGCTGTCAGGAAAAGAATTTTTTAGTATGTTTGCCGACTACCTCCTTTCTTTGTTTTACAGGTTATTACTCGCATGATAATTTTATCTCATTGAGGGGAGGTTTTTATCTCCCATATTTTTATAAAAAAATCCTTTGAAAATTAAATTGTGCCTTTTAGGATTTTCAGTTTGCTAATTGTTTCACATCAAAGAAACAAAAAAAAACGAAAATCTTAAGATTTCTTAAAATTTAAATTGAATATAAATTACAGTAAACATGTTTAACCACTTATAATATCAACATTGTAAGTAAAATAATTCCCCCTAAAAATGTGTTAATTTTGCCCCATGATTATAATTGACGATACACTGGTTTCTGAAAACCTGAGAAAAGTACATTTCATTTGCGATTTGGGTAAATGCCACGGCGATTGCTGTGTAGAAGGCGATGCCGGTGCCCCGCTCGAAGAGGATGAAATCAGTATTCTGGAAGATGTAGTGGAAGAAGTTAAACCCTACATGACACCGGAAGGTTTGGCAGTAGTAGAAAAAAATGGTGTTTTTGATTACGATATAGACGGAAGTTATGTGACTCCATTGGTTAACGACCGTGAATGTGCTTTTGTATATTTTGAAAACGGCATCAGCTTTTGTGCGATTGAAAAAGCCTGGTCTGAAGGTAAAATTGATTTTAAGAAGCCCATTTCCTGCCATTTATATCCTGTCAGACTACAAGAGTTGGCCTCAGATACTACAGCTGTCAACTATGACCAGTGGGACATCTGCAAAGCAGCTTTGTTAAAAGGCAAAGAAGAGCAGGTTCCAGTTTATCAATTTCTTAAAGAGCCTCTCATCAGGAAATTTGGAGAGGAATGGTATAAAAAGTTAACTGTAGCTTTTGAAAACGAACAGGACTAAGCAGGATTTGCTGCACCGGCAGACATAGTCTCCAGCTCTTTATCAATATGAAACATCCCGGCTTTATCGGTACCTACTAATCGTATTTTATCCAAAATAGTCCGCATCAGGCTTTCTTCTTCCAGTTGTTCTGTAATGAACCATTGCAGAAAATTAGCCGTGGTAAAATCCTTCTCATCAAAAGTAAGTTCATAGAGTTTATTGATGGATGCGGTGATATATTCTTCGTGATCCAAAACCTGCTCAAACAGCTCCTGTAAAGAATTGAACTCATCGGCAGGTTGCTCCTGATCAAATAACTGAGCTTTACCGCCTCTTTCGTTAACGTAATGTACAAACTTCATCTGATGCATGCGCTCTTCATCTGCATGGCGATACAAAAAGGCTGAAGCACCCGGATAACCTTTCACTTCACACCAAATGGCCATAGCCAAATAAAGTCTGGAAGAAAATTCTTCTTTTTGAATTTGTTTATTAATTGCAGCTTCAACTTTTGGATTCATCATGACAGTAAATTTTGATCAGCAAATTTACAAAAAAACCCGGGAGCAAAAGTACGACTCCCGGGTATGAATTATGTAAATTGCTTTATCAACCCTTCAATGCTTCGGCACCACTAACAATTTCCAAAATTTCAGTGGTAATGGCTGCCTGTCTGGCTTTATTGTAAGTAAGATTGAGTTCTTTGAGTAAGTCGGAAGCATTTTCTGTAGCCTGATGCATGGCAGTCATTCGGGCTCCATGCTCGGCAGCATTGCTATCAAGTAACGCTTTATAAAGCTGAATCTTCAGGCTTTTTGGTATAAGCTCTGTAAGAATCTCTTCTTTTCCCGGTTCAAACAGGTAATTGGGGTGTGCACTATGAAATGTTTTATCTGAAGCAGGCTTTTCTTCAACAGGAAGAAACTGCTCTGTTTCCAACACCTGAACTCCCACGTTCTTAAAACGGTTATACACAAGCACAATTTTATCGTAAGCCCCTTTTTCATAATCGGCCATCAATCCTTCTGCCAATTTGGAAGCATTTTCAAAATTAAGATTGTTGAAAATATCCACATTTATTTCTTTAGGAGCAACTCCTTTGGATTTCAAAAGGTCAGCACCTTTTTTTCCATAACAAACAACGGAAACATTATTCTCCTTATGCAGCTGTGCAAAGTCAGTTTGTAAAAGGTTCACCACCCTTTTTACTACATTTGCATTAAAGGCGCCACACAATCCACGGTTTGAAGTAACTACAACAATTAAAGCTTTGTTGAGTTCTCTTTGATCAGAAAAAGCATGCTCATTGGAATCTTCCATGCTTACCGTAAGATCGCCCATTATCTCATGCAACTTGGCAGCATAAGGTCTCATTTTGGTAATTGCATCCTGAGCCCGGCGCAATTTTGCTGCTGCTACTAATTTCATTGCACTGGTAATTTGCTTGGTAGATTTTACCGAAGCAATCCTGTTTCTTACTTCTTTCAGATTGGCCATTGCAACAAGTGTTTCCTTTATTTTTTAAATCGTAAAGAAATTTCTCCTGCCACTTTTTTGAGCACTTCAATTTCTTCATCAGTAAGTTTTCCTTTTTTCAGGTCAGTAAGCAGGTCTTTATATTTTTCATCCAAAACCATAAGAAAACTTTCCTGAAAATCTTTGATGCTTTCTACCGGAACACTGCGCAACAGGTTTTGAGTACCACAAAAGATCATGGCCACTTGATGTTCTACCGACATAGGAGAATACTGCGGCTGTTTCAGGATTTCAACATTCCTGCGTCCTTTTTCCAAAACAGCTAACGTAGCAGCATCCAAGTCGGAACCAAATTTAGCAAAAGCCTCCAGCTCACGGAATTGTGCCTGATCGAGTTTCAAAGTACCGGCTACTTTTTTCATGGATTTGATCTGAGCCGCACCCCCAACACGCGATACTGAAATACCTACGTTAATAGCAGGACGAATACCAGCATTGAACAAATTGGTTTCCAGGAAAATCTGCCCGTCAGTAATGGAAATTACATTGGTTGGAATGTAAGCCGAAACATCACCGGCTTGTGTTTCAATAATCGGTAAAGCCGTTAACGAACCTCCTCCCTTTACTTTATCCTTAATGCTTTCAGGAACATTATTCATATTCTTGGCAATTTCATCGGAGTCGATAATTTTTGCTGCACGTTCCAACAAACGGGAATGCAAATAGAACACATCACCGGGATAGGCTTCACGTCCGGGAGGACGACGCAATAGCAAAGAAACCTCACGATAAGCTACGGCTTGTTTTGAAAGATCATCATAAACAATTAAAGCCGGACGGCCTGTATCGCGAAAGTATTCGCCAATGGCAGCTCCAGCAAAAGGAGCATAAAACTGCATAGCAGCAGGGTAGGATGCATTGGCAGTTACAATTACCGTATAAGCCATAGCGCCATGCGATTCTAAGGTTTTTTGTATCTGAGCTACTGTTGAACCTTTTTGTCCGGCGGCTACATAAATACAGTAAACAGGTTCTCCCCTGTCGTAAAACTCTTTTTGATTAATGATGGTATCAATAGCAATGGCTGTTTTCCCGGTTTGGCGGTCACCAATAATTAACTCACGTTGTCCGCGTCCGATCGGAATCATAGCATCAATAGCTTTTACCCCAGTTTGCAGCGGTTCATTTACAGGCTGACGGAAAATTACTCCCGGAGCTTTTCTTTCCAGGGGCATTTCAAAACGCTCCCCTTCAATCGGGCCTTTTCCGTCCAAAGGCTCACCCAACGTATTAATAACTCTTCCCAGCAAACCTTCACCGGCTCCAACCGATGCAATTTGTCCGGTGCGTTTTACTTTATCGCCTTCATTAATATCTTCAGCATCACCCAGCAATACAATACCCACATTGTCTTCTTCAAGGTTCAGCACAATTCCTTTTAAGCCATTTTTCTCAAACTCAACCAGCTCCCCCTGTTCGGCATTAGATAGGCCGTAAACACGGGCTATACCGTCGCCTATGGTAAGTACCGAACCAATTTCTTCAAGTGCAGCCTCAGATTCAAAGCCTGCCAGTTCTTTTCGCAGTATAGCTGATATTTCAGCCGGTTTGATGTCTGCCATATCTGTATCTTTAGATTAAAATTGTTTCACATATAAATTTTCAGCAAAGGTTTTTCTGAGCCTTCTCAGCTTGCTGGCAATGCTGGCATCGAATTGATAGTCTTCAACACGAATCACAAAGCCCCCCACCAGACTTTCATCAATAATTTCTTTCAATTCCACGTCTTTGTGGGTGATGGTTTTTATTCGGTTCATCAGGTCCTTCTTATTCACTTCATCCAGTGGAAAGGCGGTAATGATCTCAGCCTTAATCAGGTTTTTGTGATCATAATACAGCACCTCAAAAGCCCTGCAAATATCAAGTAACCAGGCTTCTCTTCTCTTCTTAACAATGAGTTGAATAAAATGCAGGCTCAGATCTCCAATTAGTTTTTTCTCTCCAAAAATTGCCTGTGTCAACCTCAACTTAACAGAAACATCAAGCACTGGATTATGCATCACTTTTCTCAGATTTCTGTTTTCTTCCAGAACCGATTGAACCATCGACATATCAGCATACACCTGATCAATAACTTTGTTTTCCAAAGCCAAATCAAACAATGCTTGTGCATAGCGCTTTGCTAATAACCGAACCCTTGCCATGCTTAATTTAAATTGGTTTCTTCTATCAGTTTTTCAACATAATCGTGCTGACGTTGTTTTTCTTTGAGTTCTTCTTTCAGAACCTTTTCAGCAATTTGAATTGAATAATCAGCAACCAGATTTTTCATTTCGATTAGTGCAGCACGCTTTTCGTTATTGATCTGTTCTCTAGCGCTCTCCACAATACTGTCCGCTTCCTGAAGCGCTTTCATACGAGCCTCATCAATAATTTTATCTTTTATTTTTCTGGCTTCAGCCAAAATTGCATCGCGTTCTTCTTTAGCTTCCTGCAACAGTTTTTCATTTTCTGCCTGCATTTGCTTCATTTGATCTCTGGCATCTTTAGCAGCCTCAAGCGATTCTTTAATACTGTCTTCACGCTCTTTTAGCCCTTTTAAAATCGGAGGCCAGGCAAATTTTCCCAGAATAAAAACGACCAGAATGAAAATTATGGTCATCCAGAAAAAAACGCCGAAGCCCGGAACAAGAACTGACATAACTTATATTTTAATTTAATTCTTTCATATTAAAAAGCACTCCGGCCAACCGCCGGAATACTTTGAAAATTTTGCTTGTGCTTAGAGAATAATAATAAGCAAACAAACGATAACTGCAAGAAAGGCAACCCCTTCAATCAAAGCAGCCGATACAATCATGTTGGAACGGATATCTCCAACAGCTTCAGGCTGACGGGCAATAGCTTCTACCGCGCCACGGCCAATCTGGCCAATACCCAAACCTGCTCCAACAGCTGCAATACCGGCACCAATACCAGCTCCCATTTTAGCCAAAGGAATCAGGTCGGTTGCTGCCTGCAATAAAATAGTTAACAAATGCATAATTTAGTTATTTAAAAATGAATAATAGTTACAAGTCAATGATGGGGTTTTTCTACCGCCATTCCAAAATACAAAGCTGATAATATAGTAAACACATAAGCCTGGATAAGTGCAACCAACACTTCCAACATATCCAGAAAAATTGAGAACATTACCGAAACCACTGAAACGCCATAACCCAAACCGACACTGAATTTCGCAAAAATAAAAATCAATGCCACAAACCCCATAATAGCGGTATGACCCGCGATCATATTAGCAAAAAGTCGGATCATCAGAACAATCGGCTTAATGAAAAGCCCCATTACCTCAACAATAGGCATGAGTGGAATGGGAAATTTTAACCACCAGGGAACTCCGGGTGTATTAAAAATATCAGTCCAGTAATGCTTATTCCCATTCACCGTAGTAATAATAAACACGGCAAGAGCCATCACACCTGTAATCGCCGTGTTTGCGGTAACACCCACGCTCCACGGAAAGAAAGGAATAATTCCCAGCAAATTATTGAAGAAAATAAAGAAAAATAAAGTCAGCAAAAATGGTGTGAACCTTTCATAATGATCTTTTCCAATGGATGCCTTGGCCACATCATCACGAATGAAAACAATAAGCGGTTCCATAAAAGACTGAAAACCTTTCGGTGCCATTTCTTTTCTTCTGCGATAGGTTTTGGCTACCCACAAAAAGATAAAAATTACCATCAGCGAATTAAGCATCAAGGTTCCGACAGTACGGGTAATAGAAATATCTAACCGGGGCCTTACCTCAACACCTTCTGCATTTTTCCTTACTATCTTTCCCTGATTGTTTCCTTTCTCAGCTATGTAATAACCCTTGTACTCACCATGATGGTGATGAAACTCTGAAGACCAAAAGGTAACCCAATGCCCCTGATCATACAAGATTACAGGTAACGATACTGTAAAATGATGTTCCCCAATTTGAAAAATATGGTACTCATAACTATCGGTAATATGCTCTATGATGAGTTTACCTAATTCAAAACCCTCCTGTTCTGCTTCTTTTTGCTCTTTTTCGAACTCGCTTTCCTGTTTAGCATGTTGCGGAGCTGCAAACACAGGCATAGAAAGACTGAGAAAAAAAATTATAAGCAATACAACCGACTTATTGACAAGGTTTTGACGCGCCATGGGATAGAAAAAGACTTTATTTGAGTTATTAGGTGCAATTTTACGAAGAAATGCTGGAAATGGAAAAACTTTTTAAAAATAAATTATTTAGCAAATTTATTTTTATTACCTACACTATTACAATCGTTTGAATTATGGTATCAAAGAAAAATACATGAAACATTGTAATCTAATTTAAAGAATTGTAACTTCACAGAAAATATGTACTCACTAAAAACTTTGGGCCATGAAAAGAATTGCACTTTTATTCACTGGATTTCTGTTGGTTTTTTCGATGGGTTGCCGACAGGAAGCAAAAAAAAGATTTGATACAGCAAAAGAAAAAGAAGCCGTTAAAAACGTACTGGAAAAATATGTCATTGCCAATGAAAACAAAGACTTTAACATGTTTAAACAAATCTGGGCGCCTGATTCTGACATTATCATGTATGGTACCGACTCAAATGAAAAATTAATTGGCTGGAATAGTATTCAAAAAGCAATTAAACAACAGTTTGCAAATGTGTCTCAAACTTACATATCCGTTATCAATCAGGACATTAAACTAAACCGCACCGGAAATACAGCCTGGTTTGCCGAAGAACTGAACTATAATTTCGTTCACGACAATAAGGCTCAAACATTTGACGGCGTAAGATTTACAGGTGTTCTGGAAAAAAGGCCAAACGGATGGGAAATTGTCCAGGGACATCTTTCCATACCTGCTGATACAAAACTAGCCCAACCAAAATAATTGATTGAGTTAGTTCTTATAAAATCCCATTAAAATTAAATATTAAAACGGATTAGCAGTTATAGTAGTTTTAATTACTACATCAAGACTAAACTGAGTGCCTCCTGTAGTGCTAGTAGTTGACCCACTGATTCTTGCCGTAAATGATGTTTTATCATCAAGAATTGAATTAACAGTTGCCCACTGACCATTTGTATTGTTTAAGGTCAGTGATCCTGCGTTATCGATTGTAACATTTGTGAATAACCAGGTAGCATTTTTTGTATCAGAATACACTTGCAGTTTAAGTGTATCCAGAGTAATAGGAGCATCCACATTACTGTATGTGCCTGTTATTTCATTAATCTGCCAATCCTTAATGTTATTCAAATACTTTTCAATGTCCGCATTAGAAGTTGGATCTACAGTCAAAGATTGATCAAAACTAATACTTGCCGATTTACCCGACTCAATCCCACCGATTGGATTAAGGTTCACATCAAAATTTGCAGGAATATCAGCATTAAATTTAACATCGGCAAGCGACTTAATTTTATCACATCCAGAAAAGGCCATTCCGGTTACTACAAGCAACGAAACGAGTAAAAATTTTACTTTCATAACTTTATCGTTTAGAGGTTTAATAAATTAGACAATCAAATATAAACGTTTTTAAATTATAATCGTTTAAAATAAAAATTTACAATCATAGTTTAATGAAAAAAAAAATAATCGAACAAAATTACTTTCTAGAGTTTCCTCAAACGTTATAGGTTGACAACACAACAAAAATTGATCTGTTTTAAGAATTGTTAAGTTTAAATGGCAAAGCCATTACCTACTTAATGGTTTATTTAACAGGATAATTGATTAATTTTGCGTTCCATAAAATTGAGAACATTAACATTTTAAAGGAGGTTAAAACCATGTTAAACAACAAAATAACAGGCTTAAGAGCCATGGAAATTCTGGATTCAAGAGGAAATCCAACCGTAAGAGTTTACATTGAACTTAGTGACGGAACACAGGCAACCGCTTCTGTACCTTCAGGAGCTAGTACCGGTGAAAACGAAGCCGTAGAATTGCGCGATGGAGACAAAAGTCGCTACAACGGTAAAGGTGTATTGAAAGCAGTTGAAAACGTAAACAAAATTATTGCTCCTGCAATTTCAGGAATGTGCGCTCACAAACAGGCTGCCATTGACAAAGTAATGATTGAGTTAGACGGTACACCAAACAAATCAAAGTTAGGTGCTAATGCCATTTTAGGTGTTTCGATGGCTGTGGCTCGTGCTGCTGCCAAATCAGCTCGCCTTCCTTTGTATCAGTATTTAGGAGGGCCTGGTGCCTGCCGTATTCCTGTTCCTGCAATGAACATCATTAATGGTGGTGAACACGCCGACAATAGTGTAGATTTCCAGGAATACATGGCCGTTCCGGTTGGAGCTCCTAACTTCCGTGAAGGTTTACGCTACGTTGCTGAAACTTTCCATATTCTGAAAGGAATTCTTAAGAATCGTGGTCTTTCAACCGGAGTTGGCGACGAAGGTGGCTTTGCTCCTAACCTGAGCAGCAACGAAGACGCCATTGAAACCATCATTCAGGCTATTGAAAAAGCCGGATACAAACCCGGAAAAGATATAGCTATTGCTTTAGACAGTGCAGCCAGTTCATTTGTAACCGGAACCAATAACTACGACTTAAGATGGTCAGGTGCCGGAAAAATGACCAGTGAAGAACTTACAACACTTGCTGAAGACTGGATTTCTAAATATCCTATAGTTTTATGGGAAGACCCATTGGGAGAAAACGACTGGGAAGGTTTCAAAAACCTGACCGCTAAACTCGGTAACAGACTTGAAGTGGTAGGTGATGACCTTTTGGTAACCAATACCAAATACATCGAACGAGGTATTAGTGAAAAATCAGCTAATGCAGCTTTGATTAAATTAAACCAGATAGGTTCAGTATCAGAAACCATTGAAGCTGTTCGAATGTGTCGCGATAATGGATGGCGCTACTTCATTTCACACCGTTCAGGTGAAACTTCCGATACTTTCCTCGCCGACTTTGCAGTTGCTATGGATGGTGGACAGTTGAAAACCGGTTCTGCCAGCCGAAGCGAACGTTTGGCTAAATATAATCGTTTACTCGAAATTGAAGCTGAACTCGGAAACAGCGCTACCTACTATTGGTAAGAAAGATGATTAATATCAAATAAAAAAAGCCGGTTTAAAGCCGGCTTTTTTTATTAACTGTATTTCTTAAAGTTTCATCGTCACCCCGATATTACCACTCAGATAATTCCCGTAAACCGACTCAACATTCAAACCCCACTTTTTATTCCAGAACCAACGGCCACCAACTTCAATACCCGACAATAACCGCCCCCCGTTTCTAAAACCAAGTCCCACTCTCAATCCGCCATAAACATCCCATTCACTCGGAAGGTTAAGCAATTGACCAAAATGATAGTCTGCTTTTCCCAGCAAATCAAAAGAGGTGTTCAGAACGCCTACAGAAGGATCATAATAAGCCCAGTTATAACTTATCATAGGACCAACCGTAATATTTTGTTGTACTCCAAAATCCACTCCGGCATATAATGGACCGAAGTTCAGTTGTTTACCTCCTAATGGAAATTGCTCATTTCCCTGTGCCACAATCCAGGTTGATGAAAAAACAAAGAACAAAAGCATAACTACCTTTTTCATAAAACTCAACTTTTTACTTTTTAAATAAATAAGTTCAAAGCTACTTAAATTTCAAAAACTCAATTCTTAAAGAAATACAAATTTCTTTATTTAGGAGTAAGCATTTATTTACTAGTGTTTTTTTTAACTAATATTGTATGCCGACTAATCAATAATCAAATGGGCTCACCTGCTGTACAGAATAAAAAAGAAATGGGAACAACTCCCGTTTTTTTTACCGCAATTTCAACAATCTTAGGAGCCATCTTATTTCTACGTTTTGGGGTTGCCGTTGGAACCGTTGGCATGGCTGGAGTCATTCTATTAATCATTATCGGGCATATGGTTACCCTGCCCACTGCAATGGCCATATCTGAAATTGCCACTAACCAGAAAGTAGAGGGCGGAGGTGAATATTACATGATTTCCCGTTCTTTTGGTTTAAACATCGGGGCAACCATAGGTATATCACTTTACTTATCACAGGCCATCAGTGTTGCTTTTTACATTATTGCTTTTACAGCAGCTTTCGGTCCGGTTATTGACTATGTTCAAACGCTGTATCATATCCAGATTCCGACACAGGCTATTAGTATTCCCGCGTTATTAATTCTGGGTGTTTTAATTTGGAAAAAAGGAGCCTCACTGGGTGTTAAATTACTCTACATAGTTGTAGCTATGCTATTTCTATCACTAGCTTCATTTTTTCTGGGACATCCGGTTCAAACCGACCCAAATCAAATGAGTGCATTAAGCTCTCCGCCTTTCAAGAATTTAGATCAGTTGTTTATTGTATTTGCCATAATTTTTCCTGCATTTACAGGAATGGATGCCGGAGTTGGGCTATCCGGCGATCTTAAGAAACCACAAAAGTCCATCCCAAGGGGCACGATTCTGGCTACCATAACCGGAATGATCATCTATATTTTTGTTGTAATAAAACTGAACGCATCAGCATCGGAACAAGACCTTCTGAGCAACCCGCTTATTATGAGCAAAATTGCACTGTATGGATGGATCATCATTCCGCTTGGACTGGCTGCGGCAACACTTTCGAGTGCTATTGGTTCCATTCTGGTTGCACCAAGAACACTCCAGGCCATTGCCATAGATTCTTCTTTTCCTTCAAAAAATGTGAACCGATTTCTGGGAAAAGGCGTAGGAAAAACCAACGAACCTCAGAATGCAACATTAGTAACCTTGATTCTTGCACTTGTTTTTGTAAGTTTTGGAGGCATTGATGTTGTTGCAAAGATCATCTCCATGTTTTTCATGATGACCTATGCTTCAATGAACCTCATTTCATTTTTCAATCATTTCGGCGCCGATCCTTCCTACCGGCCTACCTTCAAATCGAAATGGTATTTTTCTTTGGCTGGATTTTTTGCAGCTACACTGCTTATGTTTCTTATGAGTCCTCTTTACGCTTTCATTTCCATCGTTTCAATTTTTGTACTTTATCTGATCATCCGACACTATCACAAAAAAAGAGAAGGCCTGGAGAGTATTTTTCAAGGTGTTATTTTCCAAATCAGCAGAAAGCTGGCAGTATATCTTCAGAGTTCTGCTAAAAAAACTGAAACCTGGAGGCCATCAGCCATTTGTATTTCTTCCGACACTTTTGAACGCGATAAAATCTTCGACCTGCTAAATTGGATATCATTTTCACATGGATTCGGAACCTATATTCATTACATAGAAGGATATTATTCCAAAGAAACACATAACGAATCACAAAAGGTTTTACAAAGGCTAATCAAAAAGGCCAACAAAACAGCTGGAAATATGATTGTTGATACAGTCATTTCGCCATCCTACACCTCCGCAATTGCACAAATTATTCAAACTCCTGGTGTTTCAGGAATGGAAAACAACATGATCATCTTCGAATACGACAAACAACAGCCGGCTCAATTACCAAGAATTATTGATAATTTGCGCATGGTTGAAGCCGGGGATTTTGACATTTGTATTCTGGGAACCAGCATGCGCAACATGAACTTTTCCAATGGCATTCACATCTGGATTAGAGACATAAACCGAGACAATGAAAGACTTATGGTATTGCTCAGTTATGTCATTATGGGGCACCCTTCATGGAAAGAAGCAACCATGAGTTTATTCATCCTGAGCGAAAAAAATAAAATGGAAGAAACCAGAAACAGCAGCACCCAGTTTATTTTAGAAGGCCGCATACCTGTTTCGCCTAAAAATATTAGAGTTATTGAGAAAGAACCCGAAGTAAATTTCAGAACCACCATTGGGCAATACTCTTCTGAAGCAGCACTAACTATTGTGGGATTTTATAACGAACAAATCAAGCACGAAGGAGAAAAACATTTCGAAGGGTTCGAAACCGTAGGTGATATTTTGTTTGTCAATGCACACAATATCATTGAAATCGAATAGACAATAATTCATGCATCACTCGTTTGAGAAAACACATACAAGTATAATAAACTCGTTTTCAACACTATTAATAACAAATCCCGTGAAAGAAACTGATAAGACAGGTTAAAATAAATGAATATTCACTACTTTTGTCGCGATTTTAAAAGAAAAAAAGAATGCCTAATAATCAATTTGTTGTTATTGGGATCGGACAATTTGGAGAGGCAATTGCCCTTTCGCTTTCAAAAAAAGGGGCCGAAGTAATGGCCATTGACAAGAGTCAGGAAAAAGTTGACTACATTGCCAATGAAGTTGCTTATGCCGTAGCCCTTGACTCAACCGACAAAAAAGCACTAATCGCACAAAACATACAAAACTATGACGCAGTGGTTATTGCCATTGGAGAAGACTTTGAAGAACTGCTGCTCACCGCTGTTAACCTTATCGAGCTCAATGTCAAGCGAATTATTGTACGAGCTAAAGGAAAAGTCAACCGACTGATATTAAGCAAACTGGGGCTCACTGAAATCTTTTCTCCAGAGTACGAGGTAGGACAAGTGGTAGCCGAAAGATTATTAAACCCCAGTATTGTTAACTTCCTCGACTTACCCGACGGTTATGTGATCACAGAAATAAAAGCTCCTAAATCTATCGTAGGGCAAACACTTGAATCAATCAAACTGAGAGAATCATACAATATTAATCTGGTTACCATAAAAAAAGAGGTCGAAGAAATGCAGGGAAATAAAGTCGTAATCAGACAACACATTAAAGGTGTACCTCAACCTAACATGGTCATCAGTAAAAATGACTATATTGTAGTATTTGGAACCAATAAAGACATTACAAAATTTCTCGAAATTAACAGCTAGCTGTCATGACTTCGAAGTTTTTCAAGTTTCGGGAGAAGATCAATCTTAAAATTTTCAACAGTAAAGCATCTGTAATTTTTGTATTTCGGGCGCTCAGTGCTATTGTGTTTCTGATGGTTATAGCTTCAGGAATATATTACTACGGGTTCCCAAAAACAACCGATTCCTTACTTTTAAACGAAAGAGCCATCGAACTGAGCCTGGCCTTTTTTAGCCTTCGTTTCCTGGTTTATATGTTTTACGACTTTCATCCTATCGAATTACTCAAGAAGAACTGGATTGAAGCAGCAGTATTGGCCTTTTTCAACGTTTATGTCTTGTTTCCATCCTTATTTAACGACATTATCTTTAAGTGGGCTTTCAACGATCTGGTGGAAAACCACTCTCTTTTGCTGTTCCAACTCTACTTCATCACCATTTTTATCATGGAACTGGGCAAATCTGGTCCCAAGCTTTCTGCATTAAACCTCAAGCCCGCCACTATGCTGATCTTGTCGTTTATTATCCTCATAGGAACCGGAACCGGACTTTTAATGTTGCCCGAAATGACGATCGGTGGTCACTTTGGATTTCTAAACGCTCTTTTCACTTCGACCAGTGCCAGTTGTGTTACCGGACTCATTGTTGTAGACACAGCCACTTTCTTTACATTAAAAGGTCAGTTCATTATAATGATGTTGATCCAGTTGGGTGGAATCAATATTATTTCGTTTGCTACATTCTTTGTTACTTTTTCGCGTTCCTCAGGAGGTATTAAATACCAATCCATGATTAAGGATGTTTTGAGCGCTGATCGTTTAGCCGACACAAAACATCTGCTACGCAGCATTGTTGAATTCAGTTTGATTAGTGAAGCAATAGGAACACTATTGATTTTCTTTTCGTGGGGAAATGAAACTTTCCAGAACTGGCAATCCAAACTGTTTGCTTCTGCATTTCACGCAATCTCTGCTTTCAACAATGCCGGGTTCTCCACCTTCTCAAATAATTTATACGAACACGGACTACGACATCTTTATGGGTTGCAGATTGTCATCATTCTGCTCATCTTTTTTGGAGGATTCGGATTTATGGGAATGGAAGATATGTTCAGCCCCAAACGAATCCGCGAACGCATGAAAACACCTTGGAAGAAAATCAGTGTCAGTACCCGACTTACATTATATATGTCACTTGCATTGATTATTGTAGGAGCCATCGTTTTCTATCTTCTGGAAAAAAACTCAATGCTAGCCGGCGATGGAGTTTTCCAGACTATTGTAACCTCAGTTTTTCAATCTGTAACCACACGTACTGCTGGATTCAACACGGTAGATATAGGACAGGTGGCAACTCCGGTTCTCATTTTTTTTATGTTTCTTATGTTCATTGGAGCAGGCTCTGGCTCTACCGGAGGTGGAATTAAGGTGTCAACTTTTGCCGTTATTGTAAAATCGGCCGTAGCAACTATTAAAGGACACAAGAACGTGGTAATGTTTAAGCGAACTGTTCCTTTCAGCGCAATTGACAAGGCCTATTCTATAGCCTTATTCTCTATTTTTGTCATCTTTGTTTCGGCATTTGCACTTACAATTACCGAACCCAACACCCCATTTTTAAAACTCCTTTTTGAAGAATTTTCTGCTTATGGAACCGTTGGGCTTTCTACAGGAATTACATCCTCACTTTCTGAAGCTGGAAAGATGATCATTATTACTTCAATGTTTATTGGAAGAATCGGGTCACTTACACTGGCGATGGCGTTGAGTTCAAGAGCCTTCTCAACAAGCTACAGATATGCCGAAGCGTCAATTACAGTTGGCTAAGCGTTGTAAATAATTTATAACGGATTTAAATAGTTTCCTCCGCAACCGTTTGCAACAAGAATTTAACTCACGGACGATATAACCTACTGACTTCCTGATAATTTTAGATTTTTTAAATATTGACTTCTTGATGATGTACTAAAGGGACTTATCTTTGTTATTCGGTTTAAACAAACAAAAACCGATATTTTACATCAATTATAAAGTTATGAATGAAATTATTCAGAACCAGGATCAGGAACTTCAAAGAGTAATCTATCAGATTCCTGCCCTGATTACACTTTATGCTATCAGTCACCGCGGAGAAAAGCATCTTGATCCAAAAGAAGAAAAATCTGCGGCAATTTATCTGACGGTAATCTGCAATCAGGGACCTGAAAAATTCAAAGATTTTTTCAAAGAAGTGAAAAAAACTTTCAAGAAAGATTTACACGAATTGAATGAAGAATTACCGGGAGAAACTGAAAACAGAAAAGCTGAAATTGAAAAAAGATTGCTTCCTGTAAAAACATTCCTTAAAGACTTGCCCGAAACGCACGAAGTACCTTTTAAAGATGCTTTGTTTGGATTTGCTACCCATACCAGAAGCGTTGTTGGCGACACTCTTGAAAGTGTTATGCTGCCTTTTATATCAGATAACTTAAGAAAGATTGAAGACGAAAGATTACACAGAATTTTATGAAAATTAATTACATTTTATCGATGGCATAACCACATACCACCGGTGTTCATTAAAATAATTTAGTTATGGAACAAATAGCAATTGATGACGCCAAACCTATGAATGAAGAAGAGTTATTTAAAAAGCTCAACACTTCATCAAAAGGACTGACAAAAGAAGAAGCCGAGAAAAGACTCGCAGAGTTTGGAGCCAACGCTCTGCCCGAAGAAAAAGAAAATCCCTTACTCCGATTTTTAGGTTATTTCTGGGGTCCTATTCCCTGGATGATTGAAATCGCCGCTATTTTATCAGCAATAATTGGTCACTGGGATGATTTGATTATTATCTCAGTTTTATTAATTTTCAATGGCCTGGTTGGCTTTTGGGAAGAACACAAGGCATCTAATGCCCTAAGTGCATTAAAAAACCAGTTGGCCGTTAATGCACGAGCCATGCGCGACGGTGTCTGGACTGAAGTGGACTCAAAAGATTTGGTTCCTGGAGATATAATCAGGATCCGGCTGGGTGACATAATACCTGCAGATGCAAAACTATTAGAGGGTGAATACCTGAGTGTAGATCAGGCTGCATTAACAGGCGAATCTTTACCTGTTAATAAAAGTGTAGGAGAAGTTGTTTATTCAGGCTCAACTGCAAAACAAGGGGAAATGGTTGCTGTTGTTGTAGCCACCGGAGTTCATACCTTCTTTGGAAATACTGCTAAACTCGTACAAAGTGCCGGTTCTGTCTCTCACTTCCAGAAAGCAGTATTACGCATTGGCGACTTTCTTATTTTCCTTGCAGTTGGCTTAGCCATAGTGTTGATTTTTGTGGAATTATACAGAGGAGAAAAATTCCTGGATCTTATTCAGTTTATCCTTGTATTAATCATAGCCTCCATTCCGGTGGCTATGCCCGCAGTACTCTCTGTAACAATGGCACTGGGAGCTCTGGCACTGTCTAAACTGAAAGCTATTGTATCGCGCCTACAGTCTATTGAAGAAATGGCCGGTATCGATATCCTTTGTTCTGATAAAACCGGAACACTTACCCAAAACAAACTCACCATGGGCGAGGCTATATTGTTTGATGCCAAAACTAACCAGGAACTGATTCTGGCAGGTGCACTGGCTTCAAAAGCCGAAAACAAAGACGCTATTGATCTGGCTGTAATTGGTGGTTTACACGACGATAAAATTCTGCATGAATATAATCAGACACGCTTTATCCCCTTTGATCCGGTAACCAAAAGAACAGAGGCACAGATCACCGATGACAAAGGCAAACATTTCTTGGTTACTAAAGGTGCTCCTCAGGTTATTATGGACCTGGCCAAGATGTCGGATAAAGAAGAAGAAAGAGCCAACGAAATTATTAATGATTTTGCATCCAAGGGATACCGTACCATTGGTGTAGCCAGGAGCGACAAAAAAGATAAATGGGTTTTTCTGGGAATCATTCCATTATTTGATCCCCCAAGAGAAGACTCGGCCGATACGATACGTGAAGCCCAGGAACATGGTATTACCGTAAAAATGGTAACCGGTGATAATGTTGCCATTGCAAGAGAAATCTCAGGGCAGCTGGGAATGGGTAAAAACATTCAGCCGGCCACCGATCTTTTTGGTCAGTCAGGTAAAGAAAAACTGCACGGTACTGCCCGAATGATTGAAAAAGCCGATGGATTTGCTCAGGTTTTTCCTGAACACAAATATGGCATTGTACGTGCTCTTCAGGAAAAAGATCATTTAGTGGGAATGACTGGTGATGGAGTAAACGATGCTCCTGCTCTTAAACAAGCTGATGTAGGTATTGCAGTTAGCGGAGCAACTGATGCTGCCAGAGTTGCTGCCGATCTTATTTTAACAGCACCCGGGCTTTCTGTTATTACCCATGCCGTGGAAGAAGCAAGGCGCATTTTCGAACGCATGAACAGTTATACAATTTATCGAATTGCGATGACTATTGACATTATGGTTTTTGTTGTGCTGGCCATGATCTCGTTCAACACCTATCCGTTAACAGCTATCATGATTATTATGTTATCTCTATTGGATGACATACCGATTATGACCATTGCTTACGACAATACATACCTTAGTCCAACACCTGTTAGATGGCAAATGGACAGAGTTCTTACCGTATCAACGATACTGGGATTCCTTTCTGTAGTTCAGACCTTCGGACTCCTTTATCTGGGCCATAAAGTTATGTTTATGGATACCGCGCACATTCAGACATCAGTATTTCTTCAACTGGTTGTAGGAGGTCACCTATTACTTTTTGTCACTCGAAATAAAAAATCGATGTGGCGAAGTCCTCACCCTTCCTGGCATCTGTTATTAGCAATTATTGCTACACAGATTTTGGCAGTGCTCATGACTGGTTTTGGTTGGTTAGTACCCCAGTTACCCTGGAAATTTATCGGAATGGTATGGATTTATAATCTTGTTTGGGTTCAAATTCTTGACTTTGTTAAATTGGGAACCTATCATATTTTGGATCACAGAAAAAGATTCAAAAGAAGAAGACTGCGTTTTGTTAACCAGTATTTACACCCTTTTATCAGAAGGTAAGTTGAATCATTTAATAGCAAAAAGGGGAGGTTCGTTTGAACCTCCCCTTTTTATTTTTCCCTATAATGAAATTATTACTCTGCCAAAACCAGAACTTTATTCTCCAACACCTCAACAACCCCACCTTTTACTTCATAATAGTCCTCATCATCTTTATCAATTTTAATTTTAATGATGCCTTTCTTTAAAACAGAAATCATTGGGGCATGATGCTCCATAACTTCAAAGGAGCCATCAATACCCGGAAGCTGAACCAGCTCCACTTCTCCTTTAAACAAGGTTTGATCCGGTGTGGTTATTTCAAGATTCATTTGGGCTGTTTCTAACTTTTTATTAATGCGCTTCGGCCAACAATTTTTCGCCTTTTTCAATAGCTTCTTCAATGGTTCCTACCAAATTAAATGCAGCTTCAGGATATTTGTCAACTTCTCCATCAAGAATCATATTGAATCCTTTAATGGTATCTTCAATGGAAACCAGGGTCCCCTTCAGGCCTGTAAACTGTTCGGCTACATGGAAAGGCTGAGAAAGGAAGCGTTGCACCCTTCGGGCACGATGAACAATAAGTTTGTCTTCTTCAGAAAGCTCATCCATTCCTAAAATAGCGATAATATCCTGTAACTCTTTATTACGCTGCAAAATATTTTTCACGCGCTGAGCTGTATCGTAATGCTTTTCACCAACAATATCAGGCGTTAGAATTCTTGAAGTTGAGTCCAATGGATCAACAGCCGGATAAATTCCCAATTCTGCTATTTTACGACTCAAAACAGTGGTCGCATCCAGGTGAGCAAAAGTCGTGGCAGGTGCAGGGTCGGTAAGGTCATCAGCCGGAACATAAACTGCCTGAACCGATGTAATAGATCCGCGCTTAGTTGAAGTAATGCGTTCCTGCATAATTCCCATTTCGGTAGCAAGAGTAGGCTGGTATCCTACAGCTGAGGGCATACGCCCCAGTAGAGCCGAAACTTCAGATCCTGCCTGAGTGAACCTAAAAATATTATCTATAAAGAAAAGAATGTCTCGTCCACCTGATTTTTCATCTCCATCGCGGAAATATTCAGCAACGGTTAAGCCACTTAAAGCTACCCGAGCACGGGCACCCGGAGGTTCATTCATCTGACCAAAAACCATAGTCAATAAGGATTCTTTCAGCTTCTCATCATCAACCTTGGATAGATCCCAGCCCCCTTCTTCCATGCTTTTCTTGAACTCATCTCCATAATTAACCAAACCCGACTCAATCATTTCCCGCAGTAAGTCGTTCCCTTCACGGGTACGTTCTCCTACTCCGGCAAAAACAGAGAAACCTGAATATTGTTTGGCAATATTGTTGATTAACTCCTGAATAATAACAGTTTTTCCTACTCCGGCACCACCAAACAAGCCCACTTTACCCCCTTTGGAATAGGGCTCAATCAGGTCAATTACTTTAATACCGGTATATAAAATCTCCGATTGTGTTGTTAGTTCCTCATATCTTGGAGGCTCTCTGTGGATCGCATATCGGTTAGTAGCCGCCACTTCTTTTAAACCATCTATGGCGTTCCCAATTACATTAAATAAACGACCTCTGATTGCTTCACTGGCAGGCATGGTAATAGGTTCTCCAGTAACTTTTACATTCATGCCTCTTTTAAGGCCATCAGTAGAATCCATGGCAATGGTACGAACCGTGTTTTCTCCAATAGCCTGCTGAACCTCCAAAACCAGAATTTCACCATTTTCCCTATCGACAACCAACGCATCGTATATTCTCGGGAGGCTTTTTTCGTCTTCAAAAACAACATCGATCACAGGACCAATAACCTGTGCAATGTGGCCGTTCTTTTTATCACTCATATAATTGTCCGATTATAAGTATTTATTCAGGGACAAATATAAAAATAAATAATACGGGAATTGAATTGATTTTCAAATTTTATGCCACAAAACAAGGCCTGTTTTTAGAGCTAAAAATGTCAATATCAAAAAAAAGGAACCAAAAATTAAAACCTGATGTGTTTCCTTTCAAAAAGAAGCAACCAAAAAACACCAATAGTGATGGCTGAATCCGAAATATTGAAGATGGGCCTGAAGAATATAAAATGATTGTCTGGCCCGAATAAAAAGCCGGGCATCCATGAAGGAGCGTCAGATCTGGCAATATCTATTAATGGAAAATATAGCATATCCACTACTTTTCCATGAAGAAACCCGGCATAGCCATCTCCAAAAGGAACAAAATGAGCTACCGAATAAAATGTACTTTGAGAAAAAATAAGCCCATAAAGAGCACTGTCAATAATATTGCCTAAAGCACCGGCAAAAATAAGAGAGACTGCGAGTGTAAAACCTGTACTTTTTTTATTCTTCCAAAGCGAAACCAACAAAAATCCAATAGCAATAACAGCCAATATGCGAAAAATGCTCAGAAACAGCTTACCCCATCCACCCGCTAACTGAAAGCCAAAAGCCATTCCGTTGTTTTCAATAAAATATAAATCGAACCAATGATTAAAAACAGGCACCATTTCGCCCAGAGTGAAGTTTAACTTGATATAAAACTTCAATGCCTGATCGATAAACAATACCAGCAAAATGATCCCGATGGATTTTTTCAAAACCTGAATATTTTTTGCAGTAAACCTTAAATAACTACCGTTTGTTTTTTGCCTCAATACTTAAGGTGGCATGAGGAACAGCACGCAACCGCTCCTTGGAAATCAGCTTACCGGTCTCACGACAAATGCCATAGGTACCGTTTTCAATCCTGATCAGCGCAGCTTCCAGGTTATTAATAAACCTGTGCTGACGATCGGCAAGACGTGCATTTTCTTCTTTCGATAAAACTTGCTGACCTTCTTCCAGTACTTTAAAAGTAGGGGATGTATCATTTGTATCCGAATCACTGTAATTGGTATACGCTTCGGTAAGTAATTTCAAATCTTCACGAGCTTTTTCAAGTTTAGTTTCAATAATTTCTTTGAATTCTGCAAGCTCTTCAGCGGAATATCTGGTCTTTTCTTCTGTCTTGTTGTCTTTCATAGCCTCTTCTTTTAATCGTTAACACCGCAATTGTCTGACTAAATTTACAAATTAAATCGATTTTAGCGTCTTTTTAGTACGCTTAATTTTTACTTTTTTTCCAGTTTAATTTTTGTCTGAATACCTTCAACCAACTCAACCTCTTCGTAATCTTCATTTCCATCCTGAACCATCACCATATCGGCCAGGGTTTCCGAGCAAATATAGTCTTTAAATTCTGTAAATGCATCTTTGGTTTCATCCGACTCAACCACCGATAATGAGATTCGGTCTGTTACTTCCAGACCCTTGTCTTTTCTAAGATTCTGGATACGGTTCACCAGCTCACGGGCAAGCCCTTCTTTTTGTAACGAATCGGTCAAAGTTATATCCAGCGCCACAGTCAGGTTATCAAATGAAGCCACACTCCAGCCCGGAATATCGGCTGTAGTTATTTCCACATCTTCCAGGCTTATTTCTACAGTCTGATCTGCAAACTTCAACTCATATGTACCCTGACCTTCCAGTTTCTTAATATCATCCTGATTAAACTGGCCAATAGCCTGAGATAGTTGTTTCATCAGTTTTCCGTATTTCGGACCAAGTGTTTTGAAATTGGGTTTAATCTGCTTAACCAATACATTATCGTCATCAGACAGATATTTGATAGATTTAATGTTTGTTTCAGACAAAATCAACTCTTCCATAGCCTGAACCTGTCTTTGAAAATGCTCATCCAGTACAGGAATCATAGCAGAGTTTAATGGCTGACGCACCCTGATATTAGTTTTCTTACGTAGTGATAATATCATGGATGAAATTTTCTGTGCCAGTTCCATTCTTTCTTCCAGCATCTTGTCTATAGTCGTTTCATCAGCTACAGGAAAATCTGTTAGGTGAATCGATTCTGCTTTATCTCTTCCTGTTACCGTGTTCAGATCTTTAAACAACCGATCCGCAAAAAAAGGAGCCACCGGAGCCATCAATTGAGCAACCACTTCAAGCGTACGATATAATGTCTGGTAAGCCTGAATTTTATCGTCTGAATAAGCCCCTTTCCAGAACCTTCTTCGTGATAAACGCACATACCAGTTACTCAAATGCTCGGTAACAAAGTACTGAATAGCTCTTGCTCCACGGGTAGGCTCATACTGAGCATATGCTTCTTCAACAGTTTTGATCAACGAATTAAGCTCAGACAATATCCAGCGATCTAATTCTGAACGCTGTTCAACCGGAACTTCATCTTCGGCATAAGTAAATCCGTCAATATTAGCATACAAAGCAAAGAATGCATAAGTATTATAAAGTGTTCCAAAGAATTTACGTCGTACTTCATCCACTCCTTCGAGGTCAAAACGAAGATTATCCCAGGGCTGAGAGTTGGTAATCATATACCAGCGGGTAGCATCAGCACCGTACTTTTCCAGTGTGGTAAAAGGATCTACCGCATTACCCAGCCGCTTGGACATTTTATTGCCGTTTTTATCCAGAACCAGCCCGTTGGAAACAACATTTTTATAGGCTACTGAATCAAACAGCATGGTAGCAATGGCATGCAACGTAAAGAACCATCCACGAGTCTGATCCACACCTTCAGCAATGAAATCAGCCGGGAATTTATTTTCAAAATCTTCTTTATTTTCAAAAGGATAATGCAGCTGGGCATAAGGCATAGAACCTGAGTCGAACCACACATCAATAAGCGAAGGCTCACGCATCATTTTCTTACCCGATTCTGAAACCAAAACAATTTGATCCACGTAAGGCCGGTGGAAATCGAAGGTTTCGTAGTTTTCGGCACTCGTATCTCCGGGCTTGAAATTCTCCATCGGATTTTCGGTCATAAAACCAGCTGCAATGGATTTTTCAACCTCAGCTTTCAGTTCCTCGGCAGAACCAACACATTTTTCTTCTGTACGGTCTTCTGTTACCCAAACCGGCAGCGGAATACCCCAGAAACGTGACCGGGACAGGTTCCAGTCTACCAGATTCTCCAGCCAGTTACCAAAACGACCCTCTCCTGTCGCTTTTGGCTTCCAGTTGATGGTTTTATTCAATTCGATCATCCTGTCTTTCATGGCAGTGGTTTTTACAAACCATGAATCCAAAGGATAATACAATACCGGTTTATCAGTACGCCAGCAGTGAGGATAATTGTGCGTATGTTTTTCGATGCGGAACACTTTGTTTTGCTTCTTCAGAGAAACAGCCAAATCCACATCCAGTGTAGCATCTTTTTCTGTTAGTGTTTCGTCGTAGGCATTCTTTACGAACCTTCCTGCATATTCGCTATACAGTTCTGTGTTCACATATTCCTTTACAAAATCATCATCCAGTTCTTCCAGTTGAAAGAAACGGCCTTTCAAATCCACCATCGGGCGTTTTTCTCCCAGCTTGTCAATCAATAACAAGGGTGCAATTCCGGAATCTTTAGCTACCCGGTCGTCATCGGCACCAAAAGTAGGCGCAATGTGCACAATACCGGCACCATCTTCTGTAGTCACAAAATCACCGGGAATCACTTCAAAGGCATTGCCCATAGTTTTAACCCATGGGAAAAGCTGTTCATATTTGATTCCTGTGAGTTCAGAACCCTTAAAAGTTCCGGTTACCCTGAAAGGAACATGCTTATCGCCGGCCTTGTATTCCTCGAAAGGTGCATTTTCGTGTTTTGGATCGAAATAAGCATTCTGACGATCTTTGGCCAGAACTACAGTTTGTGGCTCTCCTGTATACGGGTTAAATGTTTCAACCCTGACATATTCTATATTTGGTCCAACTGCTAAAGCAGTGTTGGAAGGCAAGGTCCAGGAAGTAGTCGTCCAGGCCAGGAAATAAATGTTTTCATTTTCATGGCTGAACAAAAACTCTGATTTTTCGTTGCGTACTACAGCAAATTGAGCCACTGCTGTTGTATCGGCTACATCTCGGTAACATCCCGGCTGGTTCAGTTCGTGGGTACTCAACCCTGTACCTGCAGCCGGAGAATACGGCTGAATGGTGTAACCCTTGTACAACATCTTGTTGTCGTACAAACGTTTCAACAAAAACCAAACCGACTCAATATATTTATTATCGAAAGTGATATACGGATGATCCTGGTCAACCCAATACCCCATTTTCCGGGTTAAATCATCCCACATATCTTTATATTTCAGCACTTCTCTGCGGCAAGCTTTGTTGTATTCTTCCACACTGATTTTCTTGCCAATGTCTTCTTTGGTAATGCCCAAAGTTTTTTCCACACTGATTTCCACAGGCAAACCATGGGTATCCCAACCGGCTTTGCGTTCTACATATTTTCCTTTCTGGGTTTGAAAGCGGCAAAACAAATCTTTAATGGTACGAGCCATCACATGGTGAATCCCCGGCTGGCCGTTTGCCGAAGGAGGCCCTTCGTAAAATACATAGGGTTCGCCTTCTTTTCGGTTTTCGAGACTTTTTTCAAAAACCTTGTTCTCTTCCCAAAACTGTTTTACCTCGTCGGCAATTTGCGACAAGTTCAGTTGCTTGTATTCTTGATATTTCTTACCCATCAGGCTATAGTTTCTGCTGTTTTCAAAAAATAAGGTGCAAAATTAGAAAATTTCGACGCATTCCACACATAAAATTTTGATTAGCTTAAAAATAAAGGGGATAATGAAAGAAATCCGGTTAAGATTCTTCAAAGAAATAATACGGAATAAAACCGTAACTTTAGGAAGTTAAGAAAACTGCTTAAGTCTTATCAACAGGCATAACTTAAAGCCCATGATACGCTTTATGTGATTGAAAATCTTTTCTTAACTTTAGCGAACAAATGAAAACCCGGTGACCAAAATTATTTCAAGTCGGAAATTCATTAACTTATTTATACTGTTATAAAGAAATACAGGCTGTAAAACAGTATCTTTTATAGGGGCAAGCGCGGAGAATATCACAAAAATAGTAACCTTCAAAAATGGATAATGATAAGCTAAAGAAAACATTTCTTAACATAGATAAAAGAGAATGTAAACTGGCATCTATGGAGATGATTAATAATGCAAAAAATCATATAGAACTTGCTAAAAAATTACATTTATCACATGATTATGGATTAGGTATTTTTCATTTAATAATTGGCAGTGAAGAGACTGTAAAAGCACTTGGCAGCAATATTAAAACTGTTTTTGGCAAACCCTCCCGTGAAAGTTATACGGGCTTCTCTGAAACAACCTACGGGTTTGAAGATTACATTATAAAAAATTTCGGAAAAACATATTATGAGTCTTTACGGGAGAAATTTTGAGAAATACCGGCACATCATTTTGCTAATCTCTATTTTTATAAAACTGCTATTGATGATAAAGCCTATCCAACTTATATTTCAATACAGAGGAATGGTGTATATGATATGTTAAAGGGAAAAGTTAAAGAGATAAAGAAGAAAAATTTACAAAATGATTTTTAACGGCAAAGCTCAACGGATGTTTCACCATTTAGAAAACTTGCGACGGTTGTTCAACATTAAAAAAGGGCACGAATGTTGTGTGTATTTTAAAACATCTTAAATACCAAATTTATTATTAAAACCCTAAATCATGAAAAAAACATTTATTCTATTTTTAATGTTTTCCATTGCAATAATTGCAAGCGGACAAAACTCTGAAAAAAATGAAGTTTCCGTCAATCTCAAAAAAGCTTACGCCCAATGGTCGCCTGATACTACAAATTCGAAAAAACAACAGAAAGCCATCAGCTATAATTTATCAGCTAAACCGGCTTACTTCGTTAATAACGTATTAATTAACGAAGCAACACTAAAGACCATACAACCGGATCAGATAGCAAATATCAATGTAATTAGAGGTTCATATAAAATAAACGACAAGATTTATAACGGCAGGGTTTACATTGAACTCAAAAAAGGTTCTTTATTAAAAACAGAACAACTTGATTTAAGTTCTGCTCCCACCAAAATCACTCCTCCAGAGAAAGTTAAGTCTGCTGTTTATGTTAATAACATTTTACTTGACCAATCCGTGCTTAAGTTGATTAAACCCGACGAAATTGATCATATCAGCGTATTAAAAGGTAACTGTATAATAAACGGAAAAGTTTACGAGGAAAAGGTTTACATCGAACTCAAAAAAAATTCCACCTTCTTTTCAAGATATAACGGAAAACAAAAAATCTGATTGCATTACTTATAATTTTTGAGCCACTCGAAGTTAGTATTCAGTATTCTTTCTTTTGAATCTCTCACAAATTGTAAATAGGCCATGGCTACAGGCGAAAGCCTTTTGCTTTTTAGCCAAATCAACCGCCAGTGGGTTTTTAATGGCAGCCCTTCGGCTTCAATAATATGGAGTTCCTTTCTTAACAACGAATGTTTCATTCCTATCAAGGGTAAAATTGAATATCCTAATCCGGCAACCACAGCCTCCGTTACCGCCTCATTGGAGGTGAGTTCTAATTTTCTCAGGCCCCTTTTTTCAATTCTTTGAAAATAATTTTCCATAATCAGCCTGGTGGCAGAACCTGTTTCTCTGTATATTAAAGGCTGATCGGTAGTGTAGTTCGGACTGCTGCCTACTAGATAGAATGTATTCTCAACAAGCAGTTCTTCCTCTAAATCCATATTTTCCGGTAAAATAGATACCAAAGCAAAATCTACTTCATTACTTTTAAGCTGTTCAACCACTTTTGATTTATTGGTAACATCAAGCATTAAATCTATTCCTTTGTGAATTTCCAGGAATTCAGAAATAAAATAAGGAATTACATACTTGCCCGTTGAGGCAGAGGCTATTTTTATCCGACCCGTCAAAAGTCCGGTGTATTCTCGGGTTTTGTATTGAATCGCCTGTAATTCAACAAGAGCCCTTTCAACCATATACGCAATTTCGTAACCAAATTCAGTAATATGCAATTGCCTTCCGATAACTTCAGTCAAAGGAATCTCAAACTGATCCTGAAACTTTTTTAACTGAATCGAGACAGCAGGCTGAGTCATAAAAAGTTCTTCAGAAGCTCTGGTTACATTCTTGGTTTCCACAACTTTGAGAAACACTTGTAATTGATGTAATGTATAATTCATAAATAATATTTATGATTTCTATTACAAATATAAATAAACATTTATATAACACATGATATATTTTTGCAAACAAAATTAGGATCCCGTAACAAGAAACAACTATAAATTATGAGTCAGGACATGATGGTAAGCATTATCGTATTGGTTTCTCCGTTATTATTTGTTTTAACATCCATTCTGTCTAAGTACTACAACAAACAGAAAACAACTTCCGTTATAAAATTTGCAAAATTTTCATCTCTTTTTGCATTGTTAGCTGCCATCGTTGCTTCGGTTATTGTCATTAGCCGGGGAGTGATTAACAGCACGTTTTGGGAGTTTTCAGGACTGGGAATTTCAGTCAGATTAGACAGCGTAAGCCTTATAATGTTTTCGATGGTTGCCCTTTTGTCAATAGTAATTATCCGCTACAGCGGGAATTATCTTGATGGCGATGAACGACAGGGAATTTTTATGGGCCGACTTTCGGCCACCATTGCATCTGTTCAGCTACTGGTTATTTCCGGAAACCTGTTTTTGTTGTTCATAGCCTGGGTAGGTACCAGTCTGGCACTTCATCGGTTACTAATTTACTATCCTGACAGAAAAAGAGCTCAGATTGCTGCCAAAAAGAAATTTATTATTGCCCGGCTGGCAGACCTTTTATTGCTTACCTCGATTATTTTACTGTACCTTCATTTTCATACCGCAGAGCTTCGATTGATTTTCAGCAGCATTAAGAATAACCCTAACGGAACCTCTGATACCATTGAAATTGCCGCTGTTTTAATGGCATTTTCTGCATTGTTGAAATCTGCACAATTTCCTACACACGGCTGGTTAATTGAAGTAATGGAAACCCCCACACCGGTTTCATCTCTTTTGCATGCCGGATTACTAAATGCAGGCCCTTTTCTGATGGTACGAATGGCTTTTGTTATTCAGTCGAGCACTTATGCTCCGGTAGTACTGATTGTAGTTGGAGGATTCAGCGCTTTATTTGCTTCAGTAGTATTTCTTACACAGCCATCTATTAAAACCGCACTCGGATATTCGTCAATGGCGCACATGGGATTTTCCTTAATGTTATCCGGCTTCGGTGTTTATTCTGCGGCCATGCTCCATTTAGTAGCTCATTCTTTTTATAAAGCCCACAGTTTCCTTTCTTCAGGTAGTATTATTGATAACATTAAGAATTCATCAATAGATTTACCCAAACGAAAAGGAAGTATACCACGGATTATTCTGGGTTTTATTCTTTCTATTGTTGTTTATTTGGGTATTGCATGGCTTTGGAATGTTAAAACATCAAACGAATTGGCACTTTTATCTATCGGATTAATTATTGTAGTAGGAACCACAAGACTTATCTCAGCTACAATCGATTCTGAAGGCAGTATAGTTACTACTATTAAGATTATTTTACTAACAGGTGTAGTAACATCAGCCTTTTTCTTCCTTGAAAGAGGGATTCACAAACTACTCAGAGGAGAAATTCCAGAACTGTCTTCCCTCAGCCTGACAGGTGATATTTTAATCATCTTATTCCTTGTATTATCAATAATTATTGTAGGTGCTCAGCTTAAAGGCCCTCTATTTAAAGCAAATACATTTTGGAAAAACCAGGCGGTTCATTTCAGAAATGGCTGGTATTTAAATGCACGGTTTGATAATCTGATAGGAGCACTTAACAGGAAAAATCAATGAACGCCATGAAATCAATGACTCAAGACAATGAATCTCTGCAGCATTCTTTCGACAAAAAACATTTTTTGTCTATAGTAAAGACTAGTTGCGAAAAAATTGCTCCTTTTTGGTCACTTGAAAACTTTGTGGCGGTAAATCCTTACCTGGGGTTAAGTCATTTGTCTTTTGAGGAGGCTGCTGACGTTTTGGAAAAAACCGCATCCATTCAAATGACAATGCCTGTTTCTTTTTATCTCGATAAAATTAAATCAGGTCAAATATCTGTTGAAGACATTGAAAAGGCACAGCTTAAATTAGATAAAACAAGCATAATTGACGGGAAGCAATTTATCAGAAGTCTGAAACAGAAAAGTAACAATAAGAAAATTATCAGCCTGGTAACTGATGTGGCTTCAAAGGTCACAAAAAAGGATTGGAACGAATTATTTACCGACCGTATTACCTCATGGGCCTCTGTCTATTTTGATAAAGGACAAACCAGCTGGAGTGCGGTTGACAGAGGCAAAAACCTGTTTGTAAGCTGGCTCGAATATGCAATGATTGATGCAACTCCGCGAATTATGGGCATCAAATCATTCCGGCGTTCGGTTACTCTTCTTCCTGAGAACCCTGCTGAGGCTAAGTTATTTTGTATTGAACAACTCAAAGTTCCTGAAGAAGCTGTTGAACATTATCTTCATGCCCTACTGTTACGCATGGGAGGATGGTCGTCATATATATCAGGCTTAGACTGGGATAGCAATCTCTACGGTGGAAAAAAAGACCATTTAAGCGATTTCCTATCCATTTTATTGGGATGGGAATATACTCTGTTTCGGTTTTTGAAAGAAAACAAACTTGAAAACCATTGGTTAAAAACATCCTGGGAACTTCCCGATGTAATGGAAACCCACAACGAAGAGTTAAGAAGCCGTCTCATTCTGCATCAGGCTTATGAGTTCGCCCAACGAAAACAAGTGATTTCTGTGTTCAATTCTACAAAGAAATCTTCTGCAAAACCAGGAATCAAACCTTTGGTACAGGCAATTTTTTGTATTGATGTACGGTCGGAGATTTTTCGCAGAAATATAGAATTAATTGCACCTGAAGTTGAAACCATTGGCGCTGCTGGTTTTTTCGGATTTCCTGTTCAATACATGCCTCTGGGGCACAACAAAGGACTGAACCAATGCCCGGCTCTTATTCCCAGCACTTTTACTGTAAAAGAAAGCGTAAAAGGTGACTATAATAATAAAAAAGCCGTAAGAACACGAAAGTTCAGCCACCATCTGGAAAAGACCTGGAAAGGATTCAAACAGGGCGCCGTTTCAAATTTCAGCTTTGTCAGCCCGTTGGGTCTTACCTACCTGCCCAAAATATTTTTAGATGCCTTTGGGTTCACACGACCGGTTCCACAGACAAAACAATATGCTTTGCCCGGTAAAATATCAAAAAACCTCACCGTTACTGTTGATTTTAACGAACAACATCGAGAAACATCTGGCATTCCTTTCGACGAACAGGTTAAATTAGCCAAATCCTCTTTAAAAAGCATGACGCTTACATCAGAATTTTCCCGTCTTGTGCTCATTGCCGGACACGGTTCTTCATCGGTAAATAACCCGCATGCCAGTGGTCTTGATTGTGGAGCCTGCGGTGGTCATGCCGGTGATGTTAATGCACAGGTTGCAGCTAAAATTCTGAACAACGCTAAAGTTCGGAAAGCTTTGGTACAACAGGGGATTACCATTTCCAACGAAACCCATTTTTTGGCAGGATTACACGATACAACTACCGATATTGTTACCCTTTTAAATGAAGAAACTGTTCCTTCAAGCCATCAGAAGGATTTACATCAGTTAAAAATTTGGTTGAACCTTGCCGGTCAGGCTGCCAGAACAGAACGTGCAGCCCGTTTTCATCAGGACAAGAATGACAAAACCGGTTCAGGAATATTTAAAAGAAGTAAAGATTGGTCGCAAATACGTCCTGAATGGGGACTTGCCGGATGCCACACTTTTGTGGTTGCTCCGCGACAAAGAACCAGCCCTATCAATTTGGACGGTAAATCGTTTCTACACAACTACGACTGGAAAAAAGACAAAGATTTCTCTGTACTCGAACTCATTATGACAGCGCCCATGGTGGTAACCAGTTGGATAAACCTGCAATATTTCGCTTCTACCGTTGACAATAAAAATTTAGGTGCGGGAAACAAAACTCTTCATAATGTTACTTCAGGAATTGGTGTTTTAGAAGGATATTCGGGTGATTTAAGAATTGGCTTACCTTGGCAGTCAGTGCACGACGGAGAAAATTTCCAGCACCTCCCTTACCTGTTAAATGTAATTATCGAAGCTCCTTTGGATGCCATAAACAATGTGTTATCGAAACACTCACAAATAAAAAATCTTTGTGATAACGGATGGATACATTTAATGGTCATGCATGAGGAAGGTAAGATTTCACATGTTTATTCCGGAAACCATCACTGGGAAGAACTCCATGAGCCAGCTGAGAAAATGGCTGTAAAATAGACAGATCCTAAGGAAGAATCTAAGAATACAACGTTATCTTCAAACGCCGATTTCTGTTGCGTATAAATTAAATCCGTCTCCTAAAAATGAACCGTTCAAAAATTTCCTGTCGGTCAAACCCTTAAAAAGATATGTGTTGTACTTTTGTCCAATGAATAATAACAATATTGACGAAGCGGCCCAAATCATTAAAAAAGGCGGCCTTGTTGCTTTTCCAACCGAAACTGTTTACGGATTGGGAGCCAATGCGCTGAACCCTATGGCGGTCGCCAAAATTTTTGAGTTAAAGGAACGACCATCTTTCGACCCACTAATTATTCATATCGCCTCATACGACGACCTGAAAGCTTTATCAACTGAGGTTAACGAAAAAATAATGGCTTTGGCTAAACATTTCTGGCCCGGGCCTTTAACTATTGTTATGCCAAAAAGTTCAATTGTTCCCGAAATTGTTACTTCCGGACTTGATACCGTGGGCATTCGCATGCCAAACAATCCTATTGCCCTTGAGTTGATAACAAAAGCAGGTTGCCCGATAGCCGCTCCAAGCGCAAATAAATTCGGACAACTGAGTCCGGTTAATGCTCATCATGTAAAAAAGCAACTGCCCGATGTTGATTATATTCTTGATGGTGGGAACACTTCGGTAGGAATAGAATCCACCATTGTTTCTATTGATGGCGACATCTGCCATTTACTGCGCCCCGGATTTATCACAATAGATGACATTGAAAAAGCGCTGCCCGATACATTTGTATTTGACATTGCAAAACCCGAAAAATTAGTTTCGCCAGGATTGCTCAAAAGCCATTACTCCCCCAAAAAACCTCTTTATATTCTGAACGATTCCATTCGGAGGCTGCCCGCAAACTCAGGCCTTATTTTACACGGCAGAAATAATCAATTGTATTCTGCTGAAAAAATTATTTACACTTCTGAAACCCATGATAAGATAGAAATTACAGCTCATTTGTTTGACTCACTGCACAAAATGGAAGAAGATGAAAGTGTAAAAAACATTTTTATTGAGCCTGTCGAAGAAAAAGGGTTGGGTATTGCAATTATGGATCGGGTTAAAAAAGCCGCCTATCAATACAATAATTCATCACTTTAAATAATACCAGATAACAAGATATCCACCTGAAAAAATAAATTTCAGTTACATTATATGACTTTTATCGGGTTCGAGAAAGATAACCTTATCTCAGAATAACACATCAAACACCCAATAGTAACCGAAATATCTCAAACATCCAGCTTATTATTATCTTAACGGATAAATTTTATTTTTGAAAAAAACATCTCATGAACAAAGGACGTTTAGAAGCTTTCAGCGATGGTGTTTTGGCCATCATTATCACCATAATGGTATTGGAGATCAAGGTGCCCCACGGCTCAAGCTTTAAAGATCTCACCCCTATCATCCCTGTATTATTGAGCTATATTTTGAGCTTTATTTACATTGGAATTTACTGGAATAATCACCATCATATGATGCAAACCGTGAATAAAGTCTCAGGTAGTATTCTTTGGGCTAACCTTCATTTACTTTTTTGGCTTTCACTTATTCCTTTTGTTACAGGCTGGATAGGTGAAAATCATTTTGGATCAAATCCAATGGCTTTGTATGGTTTTATTTTACTAATGTCTGCCATAGCCTATTTTATTCTGCAAACCCGAATTATTAAATCACAAGGTAAAGATTCTATTTTATCTCGGGCAGTTGGAAAAGATATCAAAGGAAAAATCTCTCCTATTCTGTACATCTTTGGAATCGGGTTTAGCTTTATCAGTCCATGGATCTCAGGCAGCATTTATGTTTTGGTTGCCTGCCTCTGGCTAATTCCTGACAAAAGAATTGAAAGAATAATCCAATGAAAAATACCAGTCTCCAGAATGGAGACCGGTAAATCAAAAAGCATCTGCTTAACCCTTGCTCAGCTTTCTTTCAATAATATTAGTAGCCACGAACCACAGTATCAACGACACGAGGTAAATAAAAAATCCATAAAATGTGACAATCATGGATACTTTAACACCGGCAAATACGACGCTGGGTGAAATATTACCAACTTTTGCTATGTCGCTAAAGGCCATGTACAACCCGATAAGTTGTCCCAGAATCCCAGTAATAAAAGCGAATAAACCAATGGATCTTCCGTATCCCAGTTTGCGTAACACCTTGTTTGCATCCATTTTGGAAGTATAGCCGACAATAAAATAATACACAATCCAGGCAACCATGGTAATGAGTAAAATGGTAAGAACACCCATAAAACCAGGGCCTCCCATGTAAAATAATTCTCCTAATGTTTTCATAGTAATAAATTTTGTGATGAATACTGGAGCCAAATTACTATGTCAAAGAGGCAATAATCAAGGTCGAATCCGACCCTAAACCGGTTGTTTGCCGACACAACATTGCAAGATTCAAAATTTTAACGAATTTCGTGCTAAATATTTGAAAAAAGTGAACATCAAATCATCCAATCCATCGTATCATATTCTGTATATCATCCTTGTTTTTTTGGTTCTGACCCTCGTATTTGGTCATTCATGGGGAAACAGTATGGCGGCTTTTTATTTTGTGAGTATGCTCTTGCCTATTGTTTTGGGAACCTCTTATTTTTTCAATTATTTTCTGGTTCCCCATTATTACATGAAAAAAAGATTTGTAAGGTTCGGATTCTACACCTTCTATACTATGGTAGTTTCGATATACCTTGAAATGATTGTTTTGCTTTTTGCCTTTGTTTATCTTGTAAACTTCCGGTTCAGTAAAATCGGCCCCAATGCTTCCGATACCATTTTACTGGCAGTTATCCTCTATCTTTTGGTGTTTTTAGGTTCACTACTGTTGATGGCCCGTCAAATTAAAGAAAAACAACAACTCATTTCAGAACTGATGGCTGATAAGGAAAAAATGGAAAAACCTTTTCTTGAAATCATGTCGAACCGAAAAAAGGTAAAAGTGCCATTTGATGAGATTCTTTTTATTGAAAGCCTGTCGGATTACATTAAGGTTCATACGGTAAAAGAAGAGATTACCAGCAAAGAAAAAATAAGTAACATAGACGAAAGATTACCCGAAATGTTTTTGCGTATTCACAGGTCATTTATTGTGAACAAGCAAAGAATCAACAATTTTACTTATAACGAGATTGTTATTGGCGATACTTCACTAAACATAGGCAGAAGTTACAAGAAAACCGTGCGTGAGTCGCTTCAAAAGTAAACCCACCCAAAAATATTTTCTAATTTCAGACAAAGTTTCGTTCGTCTGTTTTTGCAGAAGTTTAAATCTTTGATATTATAACTCCAAAAGAACTGATACAACAATGGGTTACTTTATTTAACAATGCAGATTCTGAAAGAATCAGCGAATTGTACACCGACAAAACCATAACCACCAGGTAACCAACGATTGGGGATAAGGCAAAAAGAATATTCGTAAAATGTTTGAAGCTGAATTTGCTACAGCCGATATGACCTGTATTGTTGAAAATGTTTTTCAGGATGGAGAGTGGGGTATTCTTGAATGGAAAGATCCACTGGGACTCAGAGGTTGTGGATTTTTTCATGTTGTAGACGATAAAATTCAATTCCAAAGAGGCTACTGGGATAAACTTTCTTTTTTACGACAGCATAAATTACCCATTCCCCCGGCATTAAGAAAAAGTATATTTCAAAAAGTTAAAACATTGTCCAAATAATCGACAGAGCAATTTATACTGTTTCTTAACAAGTAATTCCATACATTTACCGTAAATTCCGACAGAAAACCATGACTGAATTAAAATCCAGTAAAAAAAGAGCACGAACAGCCATTTTAATGATTTGGGTCGTTCTTATCAACCGGCTTATTTTTATTCCTTTTGCATTTCTTCAGTTTGTATTTATATTTGGTCTTTATCAGGGTGTTGATTATGAAAAGCTTTATTATTTCAATCTAATATCAACCCTCATCATTAACTCTTCCCTGCTTTTGACATGGATCATCTCAGCCATTACTTTTATTCTTTGGTTTCAACGGGCTTACGCAAACCTGCACCGAAAAATCAACTATCTTAACTATGAACCCTATTGGGCAAGCTTAGGATGGTTTGTTCCGGTTCTCAACTTAATCAGACCATACCAGATTATGAATGAACTTACTACAGAGACAAAAGACTGGATAGAAAAACACCATCTCAATGTAACTGAAAAATACAACACAAAGTATCCGGCTATATGGTGGGGAATCTGGCTTGTTATTATCAGTATAGATTTCCTGATCTATCTAATGTTTTACCAACTTCACTCTATGAGCAGTACTGGCTTTCTTTCCTATAGTTTTTTGATTAACCTCCTGTACATTCCGCTTTCCATATTGATCATAAGAATTATTCATCAACATACTGAGGCTGAACCTTTACTAAATCAGATTACTGAGAACGACTAAATCATAAAAATGGAAGATTACGTAAATATGCTTATTCAGGAATTTGAACGGAATGCTGATCCGTTAAATGCTAAAGGGCAAAAAGCCTACATGAAAAATCAGTTCGATTTTTTAGGAATTAAGGCTCCCATCCGACAAAATATTCAGAAACCTTTCCTGGTTCAAACTTATCTTCCTGCTAAAACCCAATTGAATACTCTGGTAAAAAAACTTTGGAATCAACCTTACCGTGAATACCAATATTTTGGACAAGAACTGACATTAAAGTATTTCAAAACATTCGAAAAACAGGATATTAAACTGCTGGAATTTATGATCACTCACAAATCGTGGTGGGATACCACAGACTTTATCGCAGCCAAACCCGTTGGTTCTTATCTGAAGATCTATCCGGAAGAAAGAAAAACATTGACCGAAAAATGGCTAAAATCAGGAAATATATGGCTACAGCGTACGGCTATCCTTTTTCAATTGAAATACAAAAAAGATACAGATACAGAACTACTCTCCCATGTCATTAATTCACTTACCGGCTCCAAAGAGTTTTTCATCAACAAAGCCATTGGATGGGTTTTACGTGAATACGGAAAAACAAATCCTCAATGGGTTGTGGAATTTACCACAAAAACCAATCTGGGCAAATTAAGCAGCAAAGAAGCCTTAAGAAGAATAAATTATTAACCCAAACCCATATGAAAAAATTAATCTTTACCCTCTTGCTAAGTACCCTTTTTCTTTCTGTAACAGCACAGGATAATTTCAAGAAAGGTTACATCATTTTACTTAGCGGAAAACAAATAGATGGATCCATCAATTACAAAGGAGATATACAGAGCTCTAATATCTGTGTATTCAAAAACAACGATGGTAAAATTATCCGTTATAAACCTGGTGAAATTAAAGCTTACCGATACCAAAGTGAAGGATATTATGTTTCTAAATTTGTTAAAGAAAACAATGAAATCAAACAACTTTTTGTTCGTTATTTGGTAAAAGGAGAAAAAAGCGCTTACTTCTTGAGAAATAATTCAGGATACCATTTCTTGCTTGAATTCAGCAAAGATACCGTTACCGTAATTCCCTACGAGGTAAATACCATATGGAAAAACGGCAATCCTTATGCACAGGAACCAACAGCCTACAAAGGATATCTTCGTTACTATTTCAAAGATCAGCCTTCATTGCAGAAGCAAATCAATAAAAATGGGAAACCAAACTTCAATTATATAATCAAGCTTACAAAAAAATACAATCAGCTCACATGCGGTAATTCCTGTTATACAGTATATTATAAACAGCCATCTATAAAATTTAGTATTGAACCCAGAGTTGAGGTAGTTTTCGGACGTTTATTCGACCCTGATGTAGTAACTGAGATTGGGGGCTCACTATACTTACGATTACCTCGTGCAGGAGAAAGATGGGCCATAAGAACCGGATTATTAAATCTATCCGTAATCAATAAAAATTCATTCTATTTTTCTGAAATCTTTAAAATCCCTCTTAGAATTCAATATACATTTACAAATAACAAATTAATTCAACCCAGACTGGACCTTGGATTTGACCTTTATACTTATAAATTTGCCCCAGCAGTAATATATTTTACTGGTTCTGCTGGTTTTCTGATAGAACTCACAAATAAACTTTATCTGAACTTAGGTGCTGAAACTATTATTCATTCAGCAACACTTGAAGGAGATTTCTTTATTGGTTACTCAATAGTTAGTGGCGTTTACATAAAATTGTAATCACTTTTGTTGGATAATTAAACTTTCAGACTTTTTAACTGTGTATTACTATAATGCGCACCGATGATTGTTATCTTTGCATTCCGGTTCATTTATTAACCGATAGCAATGTCATATATTTACAATCTTCTGATCTATTTGTACAGCCTGACGGTGAGGCTTATATCTCCGTTCAACAAACAGGCCCATGCCTTTGTTCACGGACGAAAAGACCAGTTCAAAAAAATAAGTGACGCTATCGGGCCTTACGATGAAATTGCATGGTTTCATTGTGCCAGTCTGGGTGAGTTTGAACAGGGGCTACCCGTAATGGAAGCCTTCAGAAGAACTTTTCCCCGACATAAGATTCTGTTGACTTTTTTCTCCCCATCGGGTTATGAAGTAAAGAAAAACAACGCTCCTGCCGATTATGTTTTTTACTTACCCATGGATAAAGCCCGGAATGCTAAACGTTTCATAAAGATTGTAAGACCCCGTATTGCCATTTTTATCAAATACGAATACTGGTTCAATTATATGAATGAGCTTTACGCAAACAAGATTCCTTTGTTTTATGTTTCGGCTATCTTCAGAAAAAACCAGCACTTTTTCAAAACCTGGGGTTGGTGGTTCAGAAGCCAGTTGCAAAAAGTAAGCTGGTTTTTGGTTCAAAATGAAAGCTCTGCAGAATTATTGGACAGCATTAAAATATTTCATCATGAAGTAAGTGGGGACACCCGGTTCGACAGGGTTATAAAAGTTATGGAAACCTCAAAGGAATTATCGGTTCTGGAAAGCTTTAAAGGCAATAATAAAGTCCTGATGGCCGGAAGCAGCTGGGCACCCGATGAAGATATCCTGAGAAGTTTTATGATACTGGCTCCCGAAAACCTTAAACTGGTAGTTGTTCCACACAAAACAGACGAAGCACACATCAATGAAATCAAAGATAAGTTTTCAAGATGGAATACGGTTTGTTATTCAAAAGCCGATGAAACAACAATTCCAAATGCAAAAATCCTGATTGTAGATGTGATGGGCATCCTTTCAGGCCTTTACCGTTATGCAGACATTGCTTACGTAGGTGGTGGTTTCGGAGTAGGTATACACAATATTCTGGAACCTGCGGTTTTTGAAATTCCTGTGCTGTTCGGCCCCAATCACCAACGCTTTCAGGAAGCTCAGGATATGCTTCAACTGGGAGGTGGGTTTAGCATCAAAAATAAAGAACAGTTTCAGTCTGTTATGGAGCGTCTACTTGCTGAACCCGAAAGTTATAATAAAGCTTCATTGGCCTCAAAAAAATATGTCAACAGTAACATCGGGGCCACCGACAAAGTAATCTGGAAAATGAAAGAATACATTGTTGCCGGTTAATCTCCCTACTTTTTAAAATTCAACTTACTTTTGTCAAAATTTAAAAATTTATGACCATGCCTACACTATTGAAAAAAGCACTGAGAAAACCCACAGCGGCCGATATTGTTTTTCTGGTTAAAGACGGTAAAGATCTGACCCAAATCGGGCTTAGCGAAGACGAAATGGCTTACGTAAAGAAACAGCACCGCGATAAGCAAAGGGTTATTGTGATCAATAGATATAAAAATCTGCTGGTTGTTGTTTATGGTGATCTTTTGGGAACACTGGCCACCCGGCTCGAGTCTTACCGTATGCGTGGAGACGAAGCTCAGTCAATACTCAACAAGGCTTTGGTAGAACGAACCGTAATCTTCAACATTCATGCATCGAAGGAAGAAACCATGGCCTTTGCCGAAGGAATGTTACTGGGAAATTACCAGTTTGTAAAATATAAAAAGGATGGCGAAAAGAAAGGCAACATGTTAAAGGAAATTGATGTGTACGATCAGCAGATTTGCGATAGCGATCTGGAAGAAGTTTCAGTGTTATCAGAAGCTGTTTGTATTGCCAGAAACTGGGTAAACGAACCGGTTTCCTATCTTAATGCCGAGCGCTTTTCTGATGAAATGAAAAAACATTGTGAAGCCGCAGGTGTAAAAGTCGAAATCTTCAATAAAAAGAAAATCGAAAGCCTGAAAATGGGTGGATTACTTGCTGTAAACAAAGGAAGTATTGACCCGCCGACTTTTACCATCATGGAATGGAAACCGAAAAACGCAATAAATAAAAAACCATATATTTTGGTTGGGAAAGGCGTGGTTTATGATACTGGTGGTTTAAGTTTAAAACCCAGCAATTTTATGGATACCATGAAATGTGACATGGGTGGAGGTGCTGCTGTTGCGGGTGCTATGGTTGCCATTGCAAAAAACAAACTTCCTGTTTATGTCATTGGTCTGGTTCCTGCTACCGACAATCGTCCCGACGGTAACGCTTACGCTCCCGGTGATGTGGTACATATGCACGACGGATCTACAGTGGAGGTGCTTAACACCGATGCCGAAGGCCGTATGATTTTGGCTGATGCACTGAGTTTTGCCAAACAATATAAACCCGAACTGGTTATTGACGCTGCTACGTTGACCGGGGCCGCTGCACGTGCCATAGGACCATTAGCCATGGTTGGTATGCAGGCCAAAGCCGATAAGGATTTTGAAACTTTATCGCGTGCAGGTTCAACAGTCCATGAACGTATTGTAGAGTTTCCTTTCTGGGATGAATACAAAGACATGCTGAAATCCACCATCGCTGATTTGAAAAATATTGGCGGTGCTGAGGCCGGAGCTATTACTGCAGGTAAATTTCTGGAACACTTTACCGATTATCCTTACATCCATTTGGATATTGCTGCCCCTGCTTTCCTTGAGAAACGTGATGGTTATCGTGGAATTGGAGGAACAGGTGTTGGAGTCCGATTGTTTTATGAATTTATGAAAGCAAAAGCTTCTGAATAATATATGAGCCGGTTCACATGAACCGGCTTTTTTTAACTTGCCATTTTTCCTTCCATCAGCATGTTGATGGCATCCTGTAACGAACCGGCACGGGTAATGGTTCCCGTGTTCACAAAGTAAATAACATCGGCATTGGCTATGGTGTTCAAACGATGGGCGATGATAACTTTTGTCGTGGTTTCAGGTAGTTTATTTAAAATATCTTCCAACAGTTTCTCTGTAACCGTATCAATATTGGCCGTGGCTTCATCGAGAATAAGTAAATCGGGTTTACGCAATACCGCACGCATAAAAGCAATCAGCTGTTTTTGTCCCAAGCTGATGCTTTCTCCCGTACTTTCAACCTTAGTTTCCAACCCCGTATCAAATCTCTGGAGCAGAAGTTCCAGTCCGGCATCGTCAAATATTTTTACCAACTCTTCATTATTCAGATCCTTATACTCTTTATTTCCGTAAAGAATATTTTCACGCAATGTGCCTGAAAAAAGAAACGGCTCCTGCAAAATAAATCCAATTTTTTGAGCCCTTTCTTCATCTGTATAAGTGCGAATATCTTTTCCGTCCAAAAAGATTGTTCCTTTCGTTGGATCATACAATCGCGAAATGAGAGATGCAGTCGTAGTTTTTCCTCCACCGGTTGGCCCCACAAAAGCATAAGTTTTGCCTTTTTTCAAATCAAAACTAATGTTATGCAAAACCTCTGTCCCATTGGGATAAGCAAATGATATATTGTGAAATGAAACCAGAGACTCGATTTCCGTTTCCTTACCTTTTTCCATCAAAAGCAAATTGCTTTCCATATTCAAAATCTTATGAATACGATCCCAGGCTGCCAGTGCCAGTTGAAAGTTGGCCCACAGCGAAGCCATTTGCCGCAATGGGTTGTAAAAATTACCAATGTAAGCCAGAAAACTAATCAGCATACCAATGGTAAACTGATGAACCGAAATCAAATAGATACCAAAAGTGAGTACTACCAACTGGCCGATATTGGAAAACAAAGTATAAACCGGCATAAAAAGGTTGTTGGCAATTCCGGCTTTTACTGCAGCAGAATAATTTTCTTTATTGGCTTTATCGAACCGCTGCCTGAAATAATCACGTCGATTGAAAGCAACCACTACCTTAAAATTATTCAGGCTCTCCTGGACTTCCGAACTCAACAGTCCTACATTTTTTAAACTAACAGCATTTGTGTTTTTCACCCAGGGAGAAATCAACTGTGTAAAAATCCAGATAAAAATTGCCGGTGCCAGAGCTGCCAGTCCCAGCTTCCAGTTAATGGCTACCAAAAATATTGCCGCACCAACCATAATTAAAATAGAGCGGGCAAACTGCATCAACGACTGAGAAAAAAACTGGTTGATGTTATCCGTGTCGTTGTTGATTCGTGAAATCAAATCCCCGGTTTTGTTCTGATTAAAGAAATCAACGGGTAAATCCTGAAGTTTCTTAAAAAGATTATTTCGCAAGGTAAACAACATGCGTTGTCCCACGGTTCCCATCAGTTTGGTTTGTATGTAACCTGCTCCCAACGACACAATATAAATCACCAGCAAAATTCCGCTGAAGATTAAGACCCCGCGGTATTGTTTGGTTACAATATAATGGTTCACCGTATAACCAATCAATATTGGCCCCACAAGGCTCAGGGCCGCTGCAATCTGCATGGCGACAAAAGCCTGCAACAACGTTCGCTTTTCCTCCACCATATTAGAGACCAGCGTACGTAACAAACCCAGCATATTTTTTTTACCCGGCTTATTTTGATTATCGCTGTTAAGATTGTAATTCATACTGATTGGTACTGAGTTGTGAATTATAAATCTGAATGTATTCAGGACAGGACTTCAACAGTTCGTCGTGCTTCCCTACAGCCACCACCTCTCCCTCCATCAGTAGTACAATCTGATCGAAATCCTTAATCGGTTCAATCTTTTGCGTTACTGAAATTAAGGTGATTCCCTGGTAATTTTTCTCAACCTTCCGTAATATCTTTTGCTCAGTTTTCTGATCCACGCGGGCCGTAAAGTCGTCCAGCAAAAGTATTTTCGGGTTCAATGCCAATGCCCTGGCCAGCATAATACGTTGCTTTTGTCCACCCGAAAGGTTGGTACCTCTTTCGGAAGTTACCGTATCCAGTTTTTCTGGTAGCGTATTAACAAACCCGGTCAGGCCGGAAGTTTCCAACGCTTTTTCCAGCGACTGATCCGTTACCTGATCGCTAAAAGCAATATTTTCCCGCAAACTGATGTTAAACATCACACTGTCCTGAAAAACAAACCCGATTTGATTATGGAAAAACTCTTTGTTGTACTCTTCAATAGGAACCGAATCAAACAATAACTCTCCTGCTTCAGTATGATTTAGTCCGGTAAGCAAATAAAGGAGCTGACTTTTTCCTGCTGCAGTTGGCCCAATAATGGCCGTTCGGGTTCCTGACTGAATAGAAAAAGAAACACTCTTCAAAACAGGTTTTCCGTGGAAAGAAAAAGATACATTTTTTAGTTCTATATTTCCTTTCAATGGAACATCTAGAGTTCCATTATCTATAGTTTCTTTTGCTGTCATCACCTTGTCTATTCTTTCATAGGAAGCCGAGGCCCGGGCAATAATATTGCTCATAAAGCCAATCATTATGATGGGGAAAATCAGCAAAGCCACATAGCTGTTGAACGCTGTGAAATTTCCCAGTGTCAAGCTTCCCTGTATTACAAAATGCCCTCCAAGCGCCAAAATAGTGAGCAGTGCCAGACTGGCTACAAAAGTAATCGTGGGAATCAGAGTAGCAAAAAGGGTGAGGATGGAGATTCCGATGTTTTTTGCTTCTGAACTTGCCACAATAAATTTCCTGTATTCCTGCATTTGCGAATTAATTACCCTGATGATAGCAGCACCCAGGATACTTTCGTTAATAATCTTATTGAGCCAGTCAACAACCTCACGGGAACGTTTAAATAAAACCCGAACTTTCTTTAATACAATGAAAAAAACAATACCAATAATCGGGATAATCATAATAACCGGAATGGCCAGTTTCCAGTCAATGGTAATCAGCAAAACACTAATACCTATAATCATAAACAGAGAGGAAACAATACTGGACACTGCCTGAGCCACAAACATTTTTACCGAATCCATGTCGGAAGTGAGGTTGGTGAGCAACCGTGAAGGATTTGATTTTTGAATAAAAGCATAACTCTGACGGGAAATTTTTTCAGAAAGTTTATTTCTCAAGTCAAAAGCTACCTTTTCTGATGCGTAAGTCTGCACTATCGACTGCAAATAACTGAAAACAAAAATCACCAATACAGCAGCTAAAAACTCTGTGAGCATCGTGTCCAAAATAAAATGCCCGTGAGAATAAGCATCAATTCCTTTGGCTATAATTTTAGGAATAACCAGATTGGTTCCGTTGCCAAGCAAAGTAAAAACGATCAATAAGACGATCATTCCCTTGTAAGGCCTCAGTAAATTAAACAATTTGGCCTGCCCTTTTTTACCTGGTTCTTGTTTTCTGGCTTTCTTCGACATATATATAGAAAATTCCATGCAAAGAAACGGCAAAAAGCCGGATCATTCCGGCTTTTGTTCTTCTTTTTCAGATTTACTTTCATCAGCTCATCCTGTTTCTGTTGAACAGAAACAGGATGAGCCATTATGCTTATCTCTACTTTCTTCCTGTACTTTGCCGTTCGATCATCCAGCCAGGGTATTCAGGAGCTAATTTGCTCACCTCATCCAGACTCTTCATTTCATCAGCAGTAAACTGCACATCAACAGAATTCAAATTGTCCGACAATTGATGCGTTGTATTCGCCCCGATGATCACTGTTGTTACAGCCGGCTGGTGTAAGAGCCAGGCCAGTGCCAACTGAGCTACAGAAACGCCTTTTGCATCAGCCATAGGACGCAGTACATCCAGAATATCAAAAGCTTTTTCTTTGTTTACCGGTGGGAAATCAAAATTGGCTCTTCTGCCGTCACCCGATTTTCCTTCACGGTCGTATTTTCCACTGAGCAGGCCTCCGGCCAACGGGCTCCACACCATCAGCCCCAATTTCTGATCCAGCAACAAGGGCACTACTTCCCGTTCCAAATCACGGCCTGCAATAGTGTAATATGCCTGTAAAGAAACAAACTTACTCAAATGTTCCTGTGCAGAAATACCCAAAGCCTTCATGATTTGCCATGCGGCCAGATTACTGCAGCCAATATAACGTACTTTGCCGCTTTGCACCAAACTGTCCAATGCGCTGAGTGTTTCTTCAAATGGCGTTAACGGATCGAATCCGTGAATCTGATACAAGTCGATGTAATCCATATTGAGCCGCCTAAGGCTTTCTTCGGCTTGCTGTAAAATATGCTTACGGCTCAGTCCGACATCATTGGGTCCTTCACCCATTTGTCCGCGAACCTTGGTAGCAATAACCAAATCTGAACGGTTCAGACCCAACTCACGAATGGCCTTTCCTGTCATTTGCTCGCTTAAACCTTCACTATAGATATTAGCCGTATCAATAAAATTAATTCCCCCGTCTACAGATTGCTTTACAATATCGTTGACTTGTTCCTGTGGCAATTTACCAATGGCGGTCCACATTCCACGTCCACCAAAGGTCATGGTTCCCAAACAAAGTTCGGAAACTTTAAGTCCTGTATTTCCTAACAAATTATACTTCATAATAATAACTTTTAAATTCTAGTTGATACACAGGTTAATTTCAGGTTACAACCAATCGTCGAAATAGGTTTTAATCTTATTCATCAGGTGAATCCTTGGTTTGCCACGCATATTATGCTCCTGCTGAGGATAAACAAAATAATCGAGCGGTTTGTCCTCGTTAATGGCTTTTTGCAGAAAGAGCAATCCGTTTTGCCATACCACAATCGGATCAACAGCACCGTGAATCATCAGAATATGTCCGTGAATATTTTGGGTATAATTCAATAAACTGGCCTGTTTGTATCCTTCAGGGTTTTCCTGAGGTGTATCCATGTAACGTTCCCCGTACATCACTTCGTAATATTTCCAATCGATAACCGGGCCACCGGCTACAGCTACTTTAAAAACATCGGGATGGCGCAACATAAGCGACAAGGTCATGAAACCACCGTAACTCCAACCATCAACTCCCAAACGGGTCGTATCAACGAAAGGCAAAGTTTTCAGATAGCGAACACCAGCCAGTTGATCTTTCATTTCTTCGGTTCCCAGATGGCGGAAAATTACCTGTTCGAATTTCTTTCCTCTGTTTTCTGAACCATGATTGTCCAGAGTGAAAACTACATAACCGTGATCGGCCAGATAATTCAAAAACAAACCGGCACCTCCTAACCATGAATCGGTAACCAATTGAGCATGAGGACCTCCGTACACATAAACAATGGTAGGATATTTCTTTGTGCTGTCGAAATCGGGAGGTATAATCAGGCGGCTGTACAAAGGAACACTGTCAATAGGCGAGGGAATAGTGAAAATTCTTGTTTTTCCCAGCTTGTAATCCTTCAAAGGATCTTTGTCTTTCTGAACCACTCTTACCGTTTTCCCTTTACTATCGAGCAATTTGTACTCACGGCTCACATCGGTACTGCTGTATGAATCCAGCAAATATTTTCCATCCCGACTAACCTTAACATTATGCGTACCATGATCAGGAGTTAGTCTTCTGATTTTCAGACTCCGCATATCAGTAGCATACACGTTTTGCTGCAACGGACTTTCTTTGGTGGCTTTATAATAAACCTTATGTCCCGGATAGTAACCGATAAACTCTGTCACTTCCCACGGGCCGTTGGTGAGTTTCTTCATCAGCTTGCCATCGGTGTTGTACAAATACAAATGGTTCCATCCGTCTCTCCTGCTGATCCAGATAAACTGATTAGGGTTTGCCGGATCAAAGAACAAAGGATTTAAAGGTTCAACATATTTGGGATCTTTTTCTTCAAACAGCGTTTTAACAAACTTTCCTGTTTGCGCATCATATTGATTCAGCCACATATGGTTTTGCCCACGGTTCAGAATTCCGGTATAAATATATTTTCCTTCAGGCCCCCAGGTTACAGCAGTTAAGTAATGATCCCATTTGCCGAAATTTCCGGAATCAGTATCCAGAAACAGCGTTTTCCCGGTTTTAACATTATAAACACCCAAAGTAACATGTTCGCTGTTTGTACCAGCCATAGGGTATTTTATATCATCCAGTTTGGCAATACGATGATCAATATCCACCAGCGGATAATCAGCCACTTTGGTTTGATCTTTACGATAGAAAGCTATTTCATTTCCCGTGGGCGACCAGAAAATTCCCTTTTCAATTCCGAACTCATTGCGCGAAACAAACTGTCCGTTCACATTTGCCGAATTGTCGTCGTGAGTGATTTGAGTTACTTTTCCGTCGTTGGCCAGATACAAGTTATTGCCTTCGGTAAAAGCCACCAAAAAATTCTTTTTGTTCAGCGACATATTTTCGGCATTGTCGGGAACCTGATTTACTTTTTTTACTGAATGTTGCTTATAATTATAAAGATAATAAGCCCCTTGATGTGAAAATACCATTTCATCTGCTGTAACAGAAGTAAGTCCGGGCAGACGTTTTAAAGCTTCGAATCCTGCTTTTTCCATATCAGTGTTCAGTGCTTTCAAATCAAATAAAACCTCTGATTTGTCAGACTTAATTTGTTGCACATAAACGTTCTGATCTTTAATATAAACAAATTCATCGCTGTTGCCCATCCATTGCAATTGTCGCATGGAAGCAGGAAAAACCGCCGGATTCATATAGGCAGCATCAGTGGCAGTAAGCAATTTGGTTTGGGAAAAAGAATAAAATGGCATTGCCAGAAAACCCATTACCAGCAGAAAAGTAATTTTTTTCATATGATTTTATTTAGTGTCCATTAACGAAAGCGCTGTTTCAAGAAGTTTCATTTGCTTCCGTAATTATTTCCATTAGCAAACTTAGAGAATCTTTTCCATTTTTCTCTGGCAGTATGGGGTTACATACGTTAAAAATCCTGAAAATTGACTACTTTCGCGTTGCGAAAATTTACTCCATGCTCAACCTTTTCACCGACGAATACTTCATGAAAGTTGCTTTAAAAGAGGCCGAAACAGCCTTTGCCGAAGGTGAAATACCCGTTGGAGCCGTAGTAGTGTGCAACGAACAAATTGTAGCCAAAGCCCACAACCAAACCGAGCGTTTAAACGATGTAACAGCTCATGCCGAAATGCTGGCCCTTACAGCGGCTTCCAATGCTTTGGGAAGCAAATACCTGAAGGAATGTACCCTGTATGTTACTCTGGAACCCTGTACCATGTGCGCCGGAGCTGCCTACTGGACACAGGTAGGCCGACTGGTTTACGGTGCTACTGACGAAAAAAGAGGGTATTCCCTGCTCGAACACCTTGTTCTGCATCCCACCACATTGATTAAAACCGGAGTACTTCAGGAAGAAAGCTCAGCACTTTTACAACAATTTTTTAAGCTTCGCCGACCAAAGAAATCATAACCAACGGGCTTTGTGTGAGTTATTAACTTTTGTTCAAAACTCTTGTGAACAGATTGTGTAAAACCACGCTTATAACTATTTGACTTTACTGGTTTTAGTTGCTTATATTTGTGTCAGCAGATGAAAATAAGTGCAGGTTCTTAACGGATGATGGGTGACGAAACAAAGGTAAAATGAAAACCGAAAGGTTTTGATGGAACCGGAAACCGAAACATTCAGCGGAAGTCTGAAAAGAAATCCGAGTCTTACACAAGAGCAACGTTGAAACCGGTTGACATCCTGAAAAAAGTTTATTCTTTCGAAGCTTTTTGGAAACAAAAAGTACGGTTGAACAGCGTGAACACAAAGTGAAACATGATATCTCTAAAGGATACAGAAAGAAAACTTTGGGAGTTAACCTGACATGTCAGAAGCTACGGCTGAAAGACAGAGACTCAGGCGCCCAACATAATCTGCCATCAATTCGGAAGCTACGGCTGAAGAAAAGGTGACCGGAAAACGATCCCTAAAGATGGTTTTCCGGTTTTTTTGTATCCCTACATTTCGTTTGAACCTCTGTTTTACCAGTTCAGATAGTGAACCTTAAATCCTGATTCTATATAGGATTCTATCATTTGTTTGCGGGAAGCCTCAGCTTGTTCTTTAGTTAGGAAACCATTGGATGTTCGATGACCGGCATCGGTTTTGCCCCAGTTGGGAATTATCTTAATCAACATCGCATCAAACCTGTAGGTTAAATTGTATTTCTTCAGTTCGCGGTGAACATTGCTGATATACATATGATACTGCGGGTGTCCGGTTCCCTCCGGATCACAATAACAGGAGGCCACAACATAATAGTAAAAAGGCCCTGTTTTATAGTTCGGCAACGGTGCATTAATAAAGATGCTGTTATCACTTTCAACAGGATTTTTCGGAGGATTGATGTTGTTTCTGTAGATTGCTGCATGAAAACCATAGCACACATCTATTCCGGTCAGCAACAAATCCTGATCTCCATCGTGATCAAAATCGCCCCATAAAGCTTTACCATTGGTTACTCCGGGTAATCCGGCCATCACCTGCTTAAAACTAAAAGCCAGTTTATTTTCATAAACCAGTGTATACGGACGTTCCATCGATTCACCCGTGATAACAATATCCAGATCACCGTCGTGATCCATATCGGCAACATCAATATTTCCGTTCTTTAAAGGCCTGATAGGAACCGAAACCTCCCTGAAGCGAAATCCGGTTTCGTTGGAATACATATGACACTGGGGCACACCATTGCTGTCTTCTCCGGTCATAAAAATATCCACATCGCCATCACCGTCAAAATCGGCACAGGCAACGTCGCCATTCTGTAATGGATCAAAGTTCCGGACAAAGGAAAAGGATTTTCCCTGTTCATTTTTATACAAAGCACTCACTGCTCCATTACCGTCATTTCCCATAATTACCATATCGGGATAGCCATCGCTGTTAAAATCGCCCCAACGTGCTGCTCCGTTTACCACGCCAGGTATGCGGGTCAGAATTCTGTGAAAAACGCCCTTATCATTTCTGTAAATATAAGTAGCCAAACGATTCCTGGCATCTTTTCCTGTTTCCAGGATATCCAGATCGCCATCTTTATCATAATCACCCCAGGCTACAGAACCACCCGAAAGACCAATAAAATCAGGGTTAACCACCTCGGTAAACTTTCCATTCCCGTTGTTTCGGTAGAGCTTCATAACCGGAACTCCATACTGGTTCAAACCGGTAACTACCACATCGGGCCTGCCGTCGCCATTGTAATCGCCCGCGGCAGCATCGCCATGGTACAAAGCCGGGAACGGAGAATACACCTGAACAAAGTTTCGGGAGACATTATTTTTTTCCAGTTGAGAAAAAACACTGTGCCGGGTATCCTGATAACGTTCTCCGGCAACATACGCATACGATGGGCCATTTTGTGCAATGATCCAGGTTTCTACCGGATCCATTACACCTGTAAACTGTGTCGGAATCTTAGTAAAGATCTGTGCCTTTGTAATACCAAAAGTCAAAAGAAAAAGGACCAACAACAGGTATTTCTTGTCCATGCAGCGCAAGTTAATTTTAAAAGTTAAAAATAGAAATTATTTTGTAATCCATTCTTCACGCTGAAACAGTAAATATCTACAACGCATGGTTAATAAATAGGCAACTCTGCAAAGGTTTTTTATTATTTGATCCATTTCATTATTTCCCGATACTGATAAATATGAACTCCTGCCGGATCTGATTTGGAAGCCTTTATCATGGCCCGGGCCACATCTTCAGCTTTAACGGGTTTCATTCTGTCGGGGAACAAAAAAGACAACGGTTTCATTATCATGGCTCCGATCCGTTCTCCCATCCTGAATTCTTCTCTTTTTCCCAGCAACAACGATGGCCTGAACATCAGCAGCGATGAGAAGCCCAGGCCATTCAGCGTGTCTTCCACTTCTCCTTTAAGTTGCAGATAAAAATTATTGCTTTTACTGTCGGCACCCAACGAGGAAACCAAAACAAATTGCGGGCAACCGTTTTCTGAACTGTATTTTGCAGCATGAACAGGAATGTCGTAATCCACCCTTCTGTATTGTTTTTTATCTCCTTTAACTTTATTGTTTGTCGTACCCACAGCACAAAAAACCACATCGGCACCCTTCATTTCAGACCGAAACTGATCTGTGTTATTAAAATCAATAACTGCTGCTTTAACTCCGGAAGTGTTATTTTTTACAGGTCTTCGAACCAGAATCTTCACTTCCGAAAAGGCGGTGTCTTTCTGCAATAAATCCAACAAATGACCTCCGATCAATCCTGTTGATCCAATTAATATTGCTTTTTTCTGTTTCATTCTGTCGTGTTTTTATGGATTAAATAAATAACTCCTGGAGATCCTTCAAAATTAAAATCCCTGATGTAAGTCATCCCTGTTTTCTCCAGTACCCTGATGGATGCCGTGTTGCCTTTCATGGCACGGGCAATAATTTCGTTTCTTTCCAGGTGTTGAAATCCCCATTCCAAAGAAGCGCTGGCCGATTCTGTAGCATATCCCAGGTTCCAGTATTTTCTAAAAAATCTGAACCCCACATCTACTTCATCACTTTCCGGTGAATACTTCAACCCGCACCAGCCTAAGAACTCCTCATCGCTTTTACGAATTACTGCCCACCTTCCGAATCCGTATTTCTTGTATTGATCATAGTTTTCAAGGAATATCCTTGCTTCCTCAACACTTTTAAACGAATCGTCACCCGTAAACCGAATCACTTCAGCATCAAGGTTCAGATGGTAAAAATATAGCGCATCATCAGGTGTTAACTCCCTTAAATATAATCTCTCGGTTTCTATCCTTTTTTTCATCAGTCAAGAATAGCAACCACACGCGACGGAGCAGCGGAAGCGCCTACTATTTTAAGCGGAAAAGCAGCTACTTTAAATCCCTGATAGGGCAAAGCATCGAGGTTCACCAGCTGTTCCATATGTAAGTACTCTTTGTTTTGTCCCACAAGGTGGGCTTCCCAAAAATATTCTTTATTATTCGTCTCCCTGGCCTTTTTTATCATATAAGGCAAAGGCAAATCCCAACCCCACGAATCAATCCCCATCACTTTTATTCCCTGATCTATGAGCCATTCTGTAGCTTCTGCGCTCATCCCCGTGCCCATACGTGGAAAATCTTTGGTTCCGTTGTATTTGTCTCTTCCTGTTTTAATCAATACGATCATACCCGGACTGAGGGACAGGTTGTTTTCTTTGAGAAATTTCTCAATATCTTCTACTGTAACAGGATCAAAGTCTGCCTTATGTTTCATATCTACAACCAGCCCGTCGCCATAACACCATTCTAACGGAACTTCGTTTATGGTTTTGGCTTTTTTGCCTGCAACGGTCGGTGAATAATGCCAAGGGGCATCGATGTGGGTGGTGGCATGAACCCCCATTTTTTCTATAGTATCGTCGGCCCAACCTGTAAAACGGGCAGGAAACAACCGAAGCGGCAAACCCAGAAACCTTATCATCCATTTGGCATTCCGGTGCGATTTATGTTTGATCTTTACCCTCATAAACCACGGGTCCTGTTTGTTGTACTGGATCGGTTTGGACAGGTCAATAATTTTCATTCTATTCTTTAATTTTAAATGATTTAAAAAACCTCTTCATGTCTTTATTATGATCCCGGTCGGGGTAGGTTATAATACCAAAATTATACAACCTGCTGTTGATGTAAAATAACCTGTAAACCATCAGGTATTTCCCGTTTGAATAATAACAGCGGAACTCTTTTCCCAAATGCTTGTCATAATAAATATCCTCAATGGAAATCAGACTTCCGTTAACGGCATTCAGCGAATTACTGATAGAATTCTTATAAAAAGTATTCAACTGATAGGTGTTCCCTTTTTCTATCACATCTTTGGGATATCTTGTTTCAGCGGCTATGTAAAAGAGATTTTCATCAGTTTTCGGAGGAACCAGAGTTCGCATATCAAGGGTTAGCTGACCATATTCTGAGTCAACTATCTTTGTTTTATCTTCAGGTTTCTCAGGAAACTTAATCTCAAAAGTACGTTTGTTCACATTTTTAGGCAATACGAAGCTTCCTTTGGGAATATCCACCAATTCAAAAGAATTAAAAAACTGACTGACCATCTGGTTGTGTTCATACCCGGCCCTCGAAACCACAGAAAGTTCAAACAACCGGCTTCCAATCAGAAACACCTGAAACTCAAAATACATATTGTTCTCTGTATTTTTCCATTTATAGTCTTTACCGGGATAACCGTCCTTTTCTATAAGTGAAGAGGTCAGCAGAACAAACACACTATCCTTAAACAAACTCGTTTGTGTGGAGTTCATAAATCCCTCAACCACACTCAGTGCAGAATCCGAATGAATATATTCCGAGGGATACTCTGTTAACCCGATATTATAATAGCTATTGGGCTGCAACGAATCTTCAACGTTAGTTTCCCAAAGGTAAGAGACCAGGGGCTTATTATTAAATTGTGAAGTGTCAGCACTGAAATCCGGTTTTTGAGTAAAGGCAATCTTAAAATGATATGAATTAAACGAGTACTCTTTAAGGGGCGACTGTGCAACGGCTGACAGGTTCAACATCAGCACAACAACTATTCCTGCTATTTTCTTCATTGGTTTTTTATTAATAGATTATACACTTAATTGATTGTTTGTTTCATTTCTTCTATTTACTCATAAACACATAAATATCAACAGGGTATTAATATATCTTACTGATAAGCAGCCGGGCATTTTCCTCATTATTATACTGTTTTCCCAACAATTCAGCCCTTTCTTTTTTCTTCTCTTCTGTAAAATTCTCTTTCATCAACCTGACGGATGTTTCATAAAAATCAGGTTCCGCAATTTCCACCAAAGCTTCTAGTTCTGTTCCTTTTGTCATAGAAACATTGGCTACGCAAAATCTGCCCCTGTAAAGAGATTCCAGTAACTTAAGTTTGATTCCTGTGGTTTGAAATGTGGGAAGCAAAATCACATGAGCATTCCTGATCAGGTTATGCATGGTGCTGTCGTCAGGGTTCCCCACAATACTGATGTTAGATACTCCCTGCGTTAGTCGTATCAATCTTTGATCCGGATTCTTTCCTGCCACAACCAAACTAACCTCCTTATTGGCAAACTGTTGAATAAGGTATTGGGCAGCTTCCACATTTTCTGAAATGGAAAGGTTCCCATGATATAACGCATAATCTCCTTTTCCTAAAACGCTTTCCACTAATTTGCCCGAATGAAAAGGAGGAAGCCGGAAAGTGTTGGCAAAAATTTTATTCAACTCTTCTGTATCAGATAACGAGATCGCCGCAACACCTGTTGTTTGTGGCAGTTTATAAAGCAACCTTTTCAGTAAAAAAGCTTCTTTGTAATAGTATATTCTTCTGATCACATTTCGTTCACGGTTGGCAAGATATCGGTAATATTCGTGTTCAATATTATGCGAACGCAACAGAACTTTCCTATGGTTCAACTGCTTTGAGATCAGACCATATGCCGAATGCATTCCTTCGAGCAAAATAGGATAGTCGTTGGAACTTAAGTTGTGCAACAAGGCTTTGCTTCTTCTCGAATAAACAATGTAAGGCCATAAAGAAAGATGACTCGAAAGTCCTGTTTTTCGCGGATAATAAAACACCTGTTTACAGTATTTCTCCAGTTCTTTTTGTTCAGATCGCCCGTATTGAAAACAGTGAAGTGTAATACTAACCCCCAGTTCGTGTAATGCCTTAATTTTATAAAACACATCCATCACACCGCCATAGTCTGCCGGATAAGGCACATTAAAACTGACAATATTCAGATTGTATTTTACCATAAGGTATCCTTTGATATAAAGCTCCTGTTTTACGATGGTTGATCTTATGTGCTTACCGTACTCATTTCCGAACCTGGTTTAAACAACCGGAACCGACTACAGTTTTAAGTACCAGCGGATAAATTTAAACAAAAAAAGCTGTCCGAAAATTCGGACAGCTTTTTCAAATCTATTTATTCTCATTCACTAAAATCCCATTTCTTTATCAAGTTGTGCCAACCAACGGGTAACTCTCTCATCGGTAAGTTCAGGTTCGGTATCCTCATCAAGAGCCAGACCGTAAAACTCATCTTTTTGTGCTCCTTCAGAATTGGTAAAACGGTACCCTTTCACAGGCCAGCGACCGATGATTTTTCCATGACTTTTGATAATTTCGTCATGGAAAACACCCAGTGCATCCACAAAGTTATCGGGATACAGCATCTGGTTGCCCAATCCGAATGCAGCAAAGGTCATTTCACTCAAATCTTTATTTTCAATTTCTCTGAAAAACCTGTTCCACATATTGTCGTTGGTAGCATCCTCCCAATTGTCGGCACCTACAGTTGATCCACCCAAAATAGCCAGTTTGTAGTCTGTCAACTTTGACGTATCAAAACTTTCCACATCAAAAAGGTCTGCTTTATCGGCACCCAGTTTTTTGTAGACTACATTTGCAGCTTTTTCTGCATTTCCGCCTTTGGCCCAGTACAGGATCACAACTTTTTTCATTGTTTGTCTATTTTAAAGTTCTGTAAAACCGGTTCACAAAATGATCGTTTAAAATAAGAAACCATTTTTCAACCGATTTCGGTAAGTTATGTGGCTGTAAAATTATAACTATTTATTGAACCTTGGCGGGATGTAATATTTTTTAGAACGAGTAAAAATTGAAGTAGAATTCTTTTGTAACAACATTATTAACAAACACTTATCACGAACACCAAACCAAGGCTCCAAAAAGAACATTGGTAAACCGTTTATCTTTTTCGTTAATCTTTCACAAAAGAATAAATTTCAACAGGAACATGAAGTAAAGAGCACAACAAAAAAATGATCTTCAGTTTCGTGCTCTAATCACGCTCTGTAATTCCCATTTTCTTCATCAAAAATGAAGCATTAAGGTTTTGAGAAATTCCGGCTTTCAGTGTGTAATCGAATACCATTTCCTGTCCCTTGATTTCCACCTCGAAGCGCTTGTTTTGTATATGCTCAGGAAACTCCTCCGATAACTTACCCAACGAAAGGTCATGCGTAGCAATTAATCCCGTGGCCGTAAAACCTTTCAGTTTTTTCAGTAAAGCTTTCGAACCTTGTTGCTTGTCCTTCGAATTGGTACCGCGCAATATCTCATCCAGCACCACAAAAAGACGTTCACCTTTATCCAGCCTTTCTATCATTTCTTTAAGCCTCTTCAGTTCGGCAAAAAAATAAGAGGCTCCATCCTGAAGCGAGTCACTGGTCTTGATGCCGGTAAACAACTGTACCGGTGTGAACCGCAAACGGTCAGCCGTTACAGGAGCACCACACATGGCCAAAAGCAGGTTCACCCCAACGGTTCTCAGATATGTACTTTTACCTGCCATATTGGCTCCGGTAATCACATGAAACTGACCCCAGCCCTTCAGTTCAATCGGATTGCCCACACACTTACGCTCATCAATAAACGGATGCCTCAGGTTCTGACCCGACCACACGCTTTCCCTTTCTGAAACCTCAGGAAAACTGGCATCAGGAAAATTATAGGCAAACCCGGCCCATGAGCTCAGCTCGTCCACCAGGGCCAGTTGTTGAAACCATTGATGCAGATGCGATCCGTACTGTTCTTTCCAGCGTTCCAGGCGAATGACCTGCCTGATATCCCAAAGAAAAAACAGATCCAAAAATAAGCCCACAAGAAAGTTTAAGCGATAATCAAAAGCTTTGGAAACAGCAGCCAGTTGCCGAAATGCCTTTTGAGCGGAAACCTCTTTTCCGGTAAGTGCCTGTCGGCTTTCCTGAAGTAAAGCAGAACTGAAGTCATGATCCTGAACCTTTTGAAACAACCGGGCATAGACCTCCACAAGTGCTGTTTGTTTACCCAGTAAAATGTGTTCTTTGTTGATGGCAGCCAGTTTAGGAGCCAGGTTCAAACCCGGCAACAAAAGAAAGATAAAAAACCAGGTTTCACTGATCATTCCTGAAAAGATTAAAGCTACAACGGTAAACCCGACCAGCGGATTAACCACCAGCATCAGGTCATTCCACAAGTTCCGGAAAGAAGTGGTTTTGGTTCCTGCCCAGCTGAGCAGTTTCCGAAGAGAAACCTCATCGCGCATTTCAGACTGTCCCAGAGCCTGAAAATCCTGTCGCCATTCCGGTAAACCGCTCAGCTCTTCAATAGCCTTTTGCCTTTCTGCAATACGGGTCTTTTGCTTTAAAGGTCCAAGCAGCGTTTCGGCCAACCTCACTTTACCGGAATAGGTTACACAACGATCGATAAGCTGAAACAACGAACGTTTTCCAAAAACGCCCAAATCTGAGGCAAAAGGATGTTCAGGATCCAGAAATTCATTCCCCTCCTCTTTTCCCTCATAATTTCCACCCATTAACCTGCGTTCCGTTTCATTAATTTCCAGCAAACTACTGTAATGCTGTTTTTCGCGAAACAAACGCACATGGTGTATAATCAGCACCATAAACAAACTCAAACCCGGAACCAATACAAAAAGCACCATAAGCCAACTGTCGTACAAAGCAGCTGCCAGATAAACCCCCACAACCATCAGCAAAAAAACCGCAATGCGCCAAATAGATGTTGTTCTTATTTTCTTCTGAACACTTTCCTGTTGCACTGAGAAATACTGTATCCTGTTCTCGTACCAGGTTCTTATTTTATTTCTGTCTATCATCATCATGAATTGTCGGGCAAAATAACAAATTCTCTGCCGTTACTCCACCAGAACTTTTGCCTTTTTACATCCTTATACTGAGTCCGACGTTGATGCTTCTACCAGGCTCAAAATAAAGGTTTCCGGTTTCAACTCCCATATTTTTATATGCACGACTGAGGTGCTCTACATAATTTAAATTAAAAATATTGGTTACTGAAGCATTGATACTGATTGATTTTGCCGGAGTGTAAGTAAAATACCAGTCGAAAACCGAAAAAGAAGGAGTAGTAATTTCAGCAAATGTTTTTGAAACCCTGTTTTGTGCAGCAGCAAAACGTCCGTGAATACTAGTTTGTACCTTGCTGGTTTCATAGGCAACTGTACTATTGACTGTAAAAGGTGGTATTTCGGCCAACGGTTCGTCCAAACTTATATTTTGAGCATAGGTATAGGCACCGGAAACAGAAAACCGAAAATTATTCATGAAACCTATGTCGGCACCAGCTTCAAAACCGGTCATAAAAGCTTGTTTAATATTGGTAAAAACCTTTGTGCCAAAAGGCGGGTTACAGGGCAAAAATTTCTTCTGAATACTTGTATCGAGGCGGGCACTAATGTAATTGTTCAGATAAGAATAAAAAACATCTCCATACAAACTGAATTTTTTGCTGTTGTATTCCAAACGCACATCGGTTTGATAATTTGTTTCTGCTTTCAGCAGCGGATTACCCAGATATTCGTAAGCATCCATTCCGATACTCATGTGATTAATAAAAACCTCACTAATGTCGGGCGATCGTTGCGCCATGGCTACAGCCCACTGAAAACTCCAGTCGCGATTGATGTACCAGTTGATTCTGCTGCTCAGCGATGGAAGTACTTTTGTTTTTGGCTGAATATCATCATTGTACTGAGCCTTAAAATCTGCTGCCGGATCTTTAATCTGATAAGAAGCTCTGTCCAACCGAATTCCTGTAATCCAGGCTACATTACTGCTCACCTCCATAAGGTTTTCAACAAAAATTCCGAGGTTGTTCTTTACGCTGTTCTGCCATATTTCATCTGTAAAAGTCATAGGCATGGGCAAACTGTCTCCATTACAGGGATTAACTATTACCTTACGATAGCGGTTACCTTGTTTGGCAATTTCTTTGAAATCAACCCCTGCAAACAAACTATTCTTCTTGCCTGTTGAAATTTTAACCTCTGTTCTCCCCCCATAAACCTGTGCCTGTACCGGAGCCACGGCTTCTACCATTTTCCAGGAGAGACGTTTCCGGGTCGACATTTCATGATTAACCCGCGAGCCATAAAGTTTAATCTTAATATTTTGAATGGTTTTGGAAACATTGGCAAAAGAATAATCGATCGATCCGATAGTGCTTTTATCGAAATCGGCATCCATTGGCAAACCGGCATACAACACATCGCTGGCTTTTCCCTGACGGAAAGTAAGCAACAGCCTTTGCTTGTCGCTGATATTCCAGCCACCTTTTAAAGTGAAACCCCACCGACTGAACGAAGAGGGAATCAATGTTCCGTTTCCACTTTTATAGCTTCCATAATTTTTATACCCGGCATCCACCAAAAAATCAAGCTTTTTCCCGGCATAGGATGAATAGATATTACCGTAATAATTATTACCATTGGATTGATAACCCATATCAATATGGGTTGTATAAGGTTTCTGAGGGTTATAAACAGGACGTTTACTCACAATATTGATAAGTCCTCCAAAAGCCGGAAACCGCATATCGTATGGACCTTTTACAACCTCTATTTTTTCAATATCCTGAGGCGAAATCTGAGAAATAGCCGGATCCATACGATTGGGGCAAGCATTTACCGACTGTGTTCCACCGTCAAACTGTACGTTCAGCTGATCGAATTTAAAACCCCTGAGTACAGGCTCCATACCGTAATTACCCTTTTTAACAATTCCAAAACCGCTTTGATCCTTAAAAATCTCACCGGCATCAACCGGGTTTTCGACCCGAATTGATTTTACATCAATATGGGTTCTTTTTAGGTTTTGTTTCGACACAATAATTATTTCTTCCATGGTAATGGTGTCGGCTTTGGTCTGAGCCTGAAGATTAACCCCGCTCAAAATCGTCAATACGAAAAAGAAGTAAAATTTTTTCAATTTTCTATATGATTATATAACAATGATTTAATTCTTTGGGTAAGAAGAAAAATTCCTGTTATAAAATTACGCAAAAAGATCTGTTTTTTATCCTTCCTTTTCCTTTTTGAACCTCACCGACGATAAACAAGAACCAAAAATTAAAAATTTCATACATATTTTACCTTCATCTGTAAATCATCTGTATTTTTACACATGACCTGAAGAAAAATTGAAAACAAAAATATCATGAAGAAAGAATTACTTTTTATCTCACTTTTGTTGAGCTTATCTTTTGGAACCATCAAAGCCCAGAATCCTGAAAATGGGGGGTTTTCAGTATATCAGTTTCAAAACACAATTGCTCCCTTTGCTTTTTCGGCTACCACATTAACCGCACAGGATTTACCCTGGAGTCTGGCTTATGCAGGCAGCTATGGACAACAGGTCTCGGGCTCTTTCGGATACAATGGAATCGAACAGCAGATAGCCATTAAAGGTTATCTTGGGAACCGATTCACCATGATGGCTTATGCCGGTTTGGGGTTCCCAAAAGGAGATATTGTAAACAGCGCCCAGCAGATAGAAGTAATTCGTAATTTCCTTGGCGGGAAAAAAAGTAACGGCTGGCGACTGGGTATCGGACTGGGTGTTAACCGGGATTACAGTAATGTGTTTTCGGCACTGAGCCGTGTCATCGCATCCTATGAACAACCCCGATGGAAACTGGTGGGGAATGTACTTTTTGAAAAAGCCTTTGCCAAAGACCGCGACGACATTGATGTCATCACAAGTCTTGGATTTCAGTACAGAGTTACTGCTGCGCTGTATGCAGGACTCGAAGCTGTTGGCGAAGATCTGGAAGGCTTTTGGGATGAAGATGAAGCCGAAGGGGGAGCCCGCATTATGGTCGGACCTACCGTTAATTTGGTTCCGAATAATTCCAGATTCTCTTTTTCTCTATCGGGAGGTCCGGTAATGTATGCTACACGTAGTGATGAATCAAATCCGGAAGCCATTCGCGAACTTCCTTTCGACAACGGGCTTACCATCAGGGCACGGGTTATTTATAAACTATCACAAAAACAATAGAATTTGAGGTTTTAAAATATAAAACCCATTTACCGGGATCTTGCTTTATTGTTTGTTTTGGCTGTTGTTCTATTGATTCTTTTTTATATGAACCGGTTAAACGATACGCTGAAAGAACCATTGCTGCCCATTTTCATCGGCTTTGTGCTCGGCCGGTTTGTTTTTCACCTGATCAAAAAACGGGTATTCAGAAACAAAATTAATGACTAAGTAGTTTCAAAAGTTCGGTAATTATTGTGTTATCATCACAAACCCTAACTTTTATTATCTTAACTAATTAGTACTTTACCACAGAAAACGCTATTGGAAATAAACTCTTCGGCCACGGTTCCCAGCAGCATTTCCTGTTTGATGAATACCAGATAACAGTACGCCTCGGTATTGAGAAACGATTTGGAAAGCTTCATTTCAGCCTCACCATCACTGCGCCGGGCCACATCCAGTTTAAAGTCTGCAACAGGTTGCTCCACACCACGAACCACCAATATAATTCGGTCGTTACCACTTCCCTCCGACTCGTGTTCAATATTGTTCCAAAACACTTTAATCCTGCCTTCTCCGGTAGATTTTACCACAGCTTTAACATTTCCCGGTAGCCTGCCCATGCTCACCAGCGCTTTTGAAGCATCCACTGAAATATCGGGATATATGCCGGTAAGGGCATTTTTGATGTTGTACGACATGGCTGCATTGTACGCCGATTTATCAGAAGTATATGAAGCAAAACCCAAACGCAGAAACGACAACATGGGTTTGAGAAAAGTTTGAGTATTCACAAACCTCATCCGTTGAGCCATCTGGCGTTCTGTATTGGGATGCTTTACCCTGGCAGGCCGTGTGCGGATGTAATACGTGTCTTTCCACCTACACCCTACAATATTTCCAATCCGGCCCACAAAAGGACCATTGATGTTCTGACTTTTAATTCTTGCCATAATGCAACAGGTATTAATTCAATATCAAACAGAATACAGAGCTGGTTCAAATATAAATATAATTCTTATTTAATTCGTATCTTCTTCGTAAAAACATAATTTTATCCGAAGAAGGTACCTACTTAGTACCTAGAAAATACGAATTAACTATAACTATAGACTATCGCTGCTGACTTTCAGAACACGAGAGTTCAGGGCAAAGTTCAAATTCTGCACGTTCATTTTTAACCTGTTCTTTTCAGCAGACAGGAACCGGACTTTATAATTCAATGGAGAAATAACCCGTATTCGATTTCTTTCCGGATTAATTCCCTACCTGCATACCGGTAACCCATACTGTATGACCCTCATTTTTACTGAACACAAAACCCAACACTGACCGATTCCGAACACTTAGTGCTTTGGTACGAACACCTATTCAAATTAAAACCGGCCGCTTATCAACACAAAATATCCATATTATTCTGATTTGTAATTAATTGAGAACAATGGCACGGTAAATGATATATAGAAAACAGACCCGATGAAAAGAAGGTTCTGATAACAACAGAACCAACACGGGAAATCGTTCTTTTTTAGGGTTAAGCAACGAAGTAATACTAATCTCTGCATTTCCGGCAGCGTTTTCAACGCTGCCGGATTTTTTGGAACCCTATGCTTTATGCTATTTGACAACGGAAAAGAAACCATATGATTCAGCTTAACAATATCCACAAGACATACGAAACAGGGAAAAATAAACTCCACGTTTTGAAAGGGATCGACCTTCATATCAAAGAAGGAGAACTGGTCTCCATTATGGGATCTTCAGGATCGGGAAAATCGACCCTGCTGAACATCATCGGAATTCTTGACAACTACGACAAAGGCGAATACTACCTCAACGGAAAACTTATGGCTAACCTGAGTGAAAACAAAGCAGCCTATTACCGAAATCAGATGCTTGGCTTTGTTTTTCAGTCGTTTAACCTGATTCCCTTTAAGAATGCCGTTGAAAATGTAGCGCTTCCCCTCTACTACCAAAAGGTAAACCGCAAAAAAAGAAATTTACTGGCACTGGAATACCTGGATAAAATGGGCCTCGCCAACTGGGCCGACCATTTACCTTCAGAACTTTCGGGCGGACAAAAACAACGACTGGCGATTGCCCGTGCCCTGATTACCCAACCCAAAGTAATTCTGGCCGACGAGCCCACGGGAGCACTTGACTCCAAAACTTCGCTGGAAGTTATGGATCTGTTGCGCGATGTAAACAAACAGGGTATTACCATGCTTATTGTTACCCACGAACAGGATATTGCAGAAACAACCGACCGCATCATACATCTGAAAGACGGACTGATTGAAAATGATGCCAACGGTTCGGAAATGAAAGAAAAAGTATTCAAAGCCATTATTGAAGAAGAAGTAAAATGATTTTCGAAAGAGACAACTGGCAGGAGATTTTCAGTACGATCAACAAAAACAAGTTGCGTACTTTCCTTACCGGCTTCAGCGTAGCCTGGGGAATCTTCATGCTCATCATTTTACTGGGCTCAGGTAACGGGCTGCAAAACGGGGTGAACCATCAGTTTGAAGACGATGCCGTTAACAGCTTATGGGTTTATTCGGGGCAAACCACCAAAGCCTACAAAGGCACCAATGCCGGTCGCCGGATATTGTTCAACAATCAGGACTATCAAAAGGTTAAAAACAGCGATGCATTCATCGACCATTCTTCCGGTCGTTTTTATCTGGGCAGCAAGGTCATCAACTACAAAAAAAATTACGGAACTTACGACATCCGGGCCGTTAATCCCGGTCATAAATACATAGAAAAAACCAACATTACACAGGGCAGGTTTCTCAACGCAATGGATCAGGATCAATACAAAAAGGTGGTGGTGATTGGTGATATTGTCAGGAAAGATCTGTTCAAAAACGGAAATGACCCTTTAGGCAAGTACATTCAGATCGGGTTGATTCCGTTTAAGGTAGTTGGCGTTTTTGAAGACGAAGGCGGAGAAGGGGAAATGAGAAAGGTGTATATTCCCATTTCGACAGCCCAGCGCATTTTTAACGGTAATAATCGGATTCACCAAATGATGTTTACCGTGGGCAACGCCTCCCTGAAACAGACCAAAGAAATTGAAAAAGAGATCAGAACCCAGTTGGCTTCTTTGCATCATTTCGATCCGGAAGACGAGAGGGCTATCCGAATCAACAATAACCTGGAAAATTTCAGTCAGTTCCAGAACCTGTTTCTTGGCATCCAGATCTTCATCTGGATTGTTGGTATCGGAACCATTATTGCCGGTATTGTGGGCATCAGCAATATTATGATGATTGTGGTAAAAGAACGCACCCGTGAGATTGGAGTTCGCAAAGCACTGGGTGCCACCCCGCGTTCCATCGTGGGTTTAATATTACTGGAATCGACGGTTATCACCAGTTTTGCAGGGTACATCGGCCTGATGCTGGGGGTATTCATTCTGGAGCTGGTAAGCAAGTATATGCCTGCATCCGATTTCTTCAGAAATCCGCAGGCCAATATACAGGTAGCCCTGGCTGCCATGGCACTGCTGATCATAGCCGGTCTTATCGCCGGATTTATTCCGGCAAGAAAGGCCGCATCTATCAAACCCATTGAAGCATTAAGAGACGAATAAACAACGAACACATGCAACTATTCGACTTAGATAACTGGCAGGAAATATGGATTGCGCTGAAAAAGAATCCGGTACGGACATTTTTCACCGCCTTCGGTGTGTACTGGGGAATTTTTATGCTGGTGGTGATGCTGGGTTCGGGCAACGGGTTAAAGAATGCCGTATTCAGGGGGTTCAGCGATTTTGCTACCAACAGTTTTTTCATGTGGACACAAACCACATCCATGCCCTACGAAGGATTTAAGCGCGGTCGCCGTTTCTTTTTTGAGAACCAGGACATTAAAGCTATCCGTGAAAATGTTCCGGAAGTAAAACTTCTGGCTCCCCGCCTCCGCGGTGGCGGTTTTCGCGGAGCCAACAATGTGGTCAGGGGGAAGGAAACCGGAGCCTTCAATATCTTTGGCGATTATCCCGACTTCTTTAAAATTGATCCGGTGGAACTGGTTTCCGGAAGGCTGCTGAATGAAAACGACCTGAAAGATTACCGTAAAGTTGCCGTCATCGGACAGGCTGTTGAAAAGAGTCTGTTTAAAAAAGACGAAAATCCTTTGGGGGATTACATCCGCATACAAGGAGTCTATTTTCAGGTGGTCGGAACCTTTAAATCCAGGAAAAACGGGCCGCAGGCTGAAAATGAAAACAATAATATTTTCCTGCCTTTTACCAGCATGCAACGCGCTTTTAATTTCGGGAACCGGGTATTCTGGTTTGCCATCAACTCACAGGACAATGTACCGGCATCGGTAACAGAAGAAAAGGTGATTGCACTGATGAAAAAAAGACATCATGTCAATCCGAAAGACGATCAGGCCATTGGTCATTTTAATCTGGAAAAAGAATTCAGAAAAATGAGCGGGCTTTTTGGAGGAATCAACGGACTGGTATGGATTGTAGGAATAGGAACCCTGCTTGCGGGAGTTATTGGCGTTTCCAATATCATGCTGATTATCGTGAAGGAACGCACCCGGGAAATCGGAGTAAAAAGAGCTTTGGGAGCCAGGCCTGTACACATCATTTCACAGATTATGCTGGAATCGATCACCCTCACCACCGTAGCAGGCTATGCAGGGCTGGTAATTGGTGTGGGGCTGCTTGCAGTCATCGATAATGCTTTGCCCGAAACGGGACCGGTAACGCAAATGTTTTTACATCCGGCTATTAGTTTTAAAGTAGGAATAACCGCCCTGGGAATTCTTATACTGGCCGGGGGACTTGCCGGACTTATTCCCGCCAAAAGGGCTGCCAGCATCAAGCCTATTGAGGCATTAAGAGACGAGTAATGAAACAAAAGAAAGAAACAGATACAAAATCAAAATATTAAGAATATGAAATCATTCCTGAAAATTCTGGTCGTTTTTGTCATACTGGGCATTTTTGGTTTCACGCTGTATTACCTGTGGGAAAAATCAAAAGCCAAGCCAGTAGTATATCAGACCGAAAACCCTAAATTCATGGACATTACAGAAAAAACGGTAGCCACCGGATCGGTAGTTCCCAGAAAAGAAGTGGAAATAAAACCAGTGGTGTCGGGCATCATCAGCGAAATTTATGTGGATGAAGGCGACATGGTGAAAGCCGGTGACCTGATTGCCAAGATCAAATTGATTCCCAACATGATTACTCTGAACAATGCTGTTTCGCGGGTGGATCAGGCAAAAATTAATCTGGCCGATGCCAAAAGAAACTACGACCGCCAGGCCGAACTGCTGAAAAAAGGAGTAATTGCCAAAGCCGACTACGATATAATTGACACTAAATACCGTATTGCACAGGAAGAATATAAAACTGCCGAAGAAAATCTTCAGCTCATCAAAGAAGGTCAGATCAAGAAAGCGGGTGCGCCGACCAATACCCTGGTACGCTCCACTATTTCGGGAATGGTACTTAAAGTTCCCGTTAAGGAAGGAACCCAGGTTATCGAAGCCAATAATTTCAATGCCGGAACCACCATTGCCACCATTGCCGATATGAGCGATATGATTTTTCAGGGAAAGATTGATGAAACCGAAGTAGGGAAAATTAAAGTCGGTATGCCGCTGGTGCTCACCATCGGAGCCATTGACGGGGCTAAATTCAATGCCTTACTGACAAAAATAGCACCCAAGGGTGATGAAGAAAACGGAGCCATTCAGTTTGAAATTGAGGCTGATGTGAAGCTGCAGAAAAATCAGTTCATCCGGTCGGGTTACAGTGCCAACGCCGATATAGTGCTCAGCAAAGCCAACCATGTGCTTTCCATCCCCGAAAGACTGCTCCATTTTGAAGGCGACTCTGTTACCTATGTAGAAGTACAAACAGCTCCTGACATCTTTGAAAAACGGGTCATTAAAACCGGCCTTTCCGATGGAATCAATATTCAGGTTCTATCGGGACTTACCGAAAAAGACCTGGTTCAGATCCCCCAATAGAAAATATTTATAATTTCAACACATAATTTCTGCTCATAAAAAATCATTGAATCATGAGAAAGTTTACTTATTTGCTGACGACCCTGATCTTACTCAGCGGCCTGTCGTTGAAAGCCCACGAAGGCATGTGGCTGCCCATGCTGCTGAAACAAAATTTCGCTGCCATGCAAAAAATGGGACTGGAGCTGACACCAGAACAAATTTACAGTGTCAACCACAGCAGTTTGAAAGATGCCATTGCCGGACTTTCCAACTCACCCAATCCACAGGGATTTTTCTGTACTTCTGAAATTGTTTCCGATCAGGGACTGTTGTTTACCAACCACCACTGCGGTTACGAGTCGATTCAGAAACACAGCACAGTAAAACACGATTATCTGAAAGACGGGTTCTGGGCTATGAACCAGAATGAGGAGCTACCCAACATGGGATTAACCGCCTCTGTTTTGGTTCGTATGGCCGATGTAACCGACAGCATTGTTCCACAACTGGGCGATAAAGAAGGATCGGACAGAACTGCTGCTGCCAATAAAATTATTGCCCGCCTCAAAGAAGCCAATTCAGACCACGGCAAATACAATGTGGTAATCAAGCCTTTCTTCGATGGTAACAAATATTACATGCTGGTATATATTGTGTACAAAGACGTACGATTGGTTGGAGCCCCTCCTTCAGCTATCGGAAAATTTGGAGGCGATACCGACAACTGGATGTGGCCCCGTCATACGGGCGATTTTTCCATTTTCCGTATTTACACTGCTCCTGACGGATCACCGGCAACCTACTCCAAAGAAAATGTTCCGTTGAAACCTAAATATCACCTGCCCGTTTCTCTCGACGGTGTAAAACCCGGTGATTTTACCATGACCTGGGGTTTTCCGGGAAGTACTACCCGTTACATGACTGCTCCCGAATTAGAATTCAGAATGGCAGATTACTATCCTCCACTGATCAATGCTTTTGGTAAGAAACTGGAAGTATGGAAAAAGCACATGGATGCCAATCAGGATGTTCGCATTAAATATTCATCCGACTATGCCATGATTGCCAACAGCTGGAAATATTTTAAAGGACAAACCAAAGGGGTTCGCGATTTAGGAGTGATCAAGGAAAAAGAAGCGTTCGATAAAAAATTCCAGAACTGGGCCGATTCCGACACCAAACTCAAAACCGAGTACGGTGATGTGATCCCCAACCTGACAAAAGGTTACGAAATGGCTTCCAAGGGTATTGAACCTTTAATTTATGCCAGTTTAACCGGGATATCCGGTGCACAAATCATTGGTTTTGCACAGAAATTTGCCGGCTTGAAAAGTTTACTGGAACAGAACAAAAAGGCTAAAGGAAAAGATGAGAAAGCCATGAAGAAAAAGCTTCTGGATAATACTGCAAAAGAACTTTCTGAATCTTTAAATGAAACCTATAAAGATTACGATGAAGCAACCGACCGGGATGTTTTTGCCGCGTTAACCCAAATGTACATGGAAAAAGTTCCGGACAGCCTGAAACCTGAATACCTGGAAAAGCTGGCAGAGAAATTCGGTTCTGATTATCAAAAAATGGCAGATTATGTTTTTGAAAAATCAGTATTCGCTAATAAAGAAAAGGCGGAAGCTTTCCTGCAAAAACCCGACCTGAAGAAACTGGAAAAAGATCCTGCTTACCAACTGATGAAAGGATATATGGGCAAACTGATGAGTGCCCAGTCGGCATACCGCAGCGAGGCCGGTGAACTGAGCAAAGACAAACGCCTGTTTATGAAAGGAATTATGGATATGAACCCCGACAAGGCCTGGTATCCTGATGCGAACTCAACCCTGCGTTACTCCTACGGTAAAGTAGAAGGTTATTATCCCCGCGATGCCGTTCATTATCTTTTCCAGACTCATTTGTGGGGTGTAATGCAGAAAGGTCGTGAATATCCTGATAATCCTGAGTTTGAAATTCCTGCAAAACTGAAGGAGTTGTACAAGGAAAAAGACTACGGTCAGTACGGAGTAAACGACACACTGGACGTGTGCTTCCTCACCACCAACGATATTACCGGAGGGAATTCGGGTAGTCCTGTAATCAATGGTAAAGGACAGCTGGTAGGTCTTGCTTTTGACGGCAACTGGGAAGCCATGAGCAGCGACATTCAGTATATCCCCAAACTGCAACGTACCATTGTGGTAGATATTCGCTATGTGTTGTTTGTGATTGATAAATTTGCCGGCGACCACCGTTTGATTGATGAGCTTACCCTTGAAAAAAGTCCGGCTCAGACCACAGCTGCACAATCACAAATGCCTATGGCTGCATCCCGATAAAGATAAACCTGTTACCACAGGAACTTAGTTGATTATTTCGAACCCGAACCCGCAACAATATTGCGGGTTCTTTTTTATCCAAACAAAAAAAGGCAGCCTGTCGGGCTGCCTTTTTGATTCGCAATCTATTTTCTAATATTTATACGCTCTGTTTTCCACCATTTTTTTCACACTGTACGGAGCAGGAGCACCACCCAGGTATTTATGGAACCAGTTAAGATGGGCATCGTAATACAGCGGCATCGATTTTACAAAATCGGGCCAGTGGCCATCGTTCTTAAAGATAATCAACTGAGAAGGAATACCCAGTGTTTGCAGGGTAGTGAAATACTGAATACTTTGTGTGTAGGGAACCCTGAAATCCTTTTGACCGGTAATTACCAGCGTTGGAGTAGCAAAGTTTTTGGCATAATAGGAAGGAGAGAATTTCTCATAGTCTTTTGAATTCCATGGTTTTCCTGCCAAATCATGGTTCACAAACCAGAGTTCTTCTGTAGCTCCCCACATCGAACGCAGATCGTAAACCCCCATCATGGAAGCAATAGCTTTAAAGCGTTTGGTATGACCCTGAAACCAGTTCATCATGTAGCCGCCATACGACCAGCCCATAGCTCCCATACGGGTTGAGTCCACATAAGGAAGTTTAGCCAGCATATCGGTTACCTTCATCAGATCCTGGAAGGGTTTTCCACCCCAGTCGCCTGAAATTTCAGCAGTAAAATTCTGTCCGTAACCCGTAGAACCATGAGGATTGGCAAAAGCCACAATGTATCCTGAACCAGGGTAAACCTGCCAGTCGCCGCGGAAAGAATCCATCCATTGCATCTGTGGACCACCGTGAACATTCAGAATCAACGGGTATTTTTTATTGGGGTCAAAGTTGTGCGGTGTTACTACAAACACTTCCACTTTACTGCCACCGGTTCCATCCACCCACATTTTCTTTACAGGACGGATGTCTACCGTTGCTTCCAGTTCTTTATTGTAATCAGTGAGTTCGGCTTCCTTTTTTGAATCGAGGTTCATTTTATACATTTCGGTTGGTTTCTGAACCGTACTGCGGGTATAATATAAATCTCCATGGTGATCCAGATCAAAACTGGATATGGCTTTAGGACCGGTTACCGGAGTAATCTTTTTGTCTTTGATGTCAATTTTATAAATCGGTTCATATCCTTCAACCTCTCCGGTGAAGTAAATAGATTTTGAATTGGCGCTCCATTTAAAATCATCAATCCAGTTATCAAAACTGTGGGTATCGGTGAGCAACTCTGTTTTTCCGGTTTTTCTGTTGTACAAAGCCAAACGGAACAAATCAGATTCGTATCCGGGTACTTTTTGTGTACGGTAAGCAATGTATTTTCCGTCGGGAGAATAAATGGGCCATCCGTCCCAGGCTTTATTTTCACTGGTAATATCCACAGATTTGCCTCCGGTTACGGGAACCAGAAACAAATCCGAGTTAGTTGAGGCTTCAGGATGTTTCACGTGTTTGGAAACATAACAAAGTTCTTTGCTGTCGGGTGAAAAATTATAACCGATTCCGCCACCCAGCATAAAAGTCGGGGCAACATAATCACCGGGAGTTACATCGGTATATTTTTTGGTTTCAATATTGTAAACAAACACATGAGAAACCTTTCCTGCTGCATAACTGGTCCAGTGGCGGAACAACAAATGATCGGCCATATAAGCCTGAATCGGACCATTGGCAGAAGTAGAGTCTATTTCTTTATTGCATTGAGCGTTAGCGCCACACTCGGGGTACACTTTGGCAGCAAAAGCAATGAGATTATTGTCGGGAGATAAAACGGGGGCTGAAATTCCCATATAAAGATCAGTTACCTGCTGCGAATTACCGGTTTCAAAATTATAAACAAATACCTGTGGGGTTCCCTTTTCGGTGGATACATAATAAATCATTTTCCCGTCGCTGGTCCACATAGGATCGTAATTGGCATCCTTATTATCGGTAATCATTTTCTTGTTCTGACCATCGGCATCCATCACATAAATATTGGTGTTGGATGTACCTTGATCCATATTGTAATTGGTCAGTGTGTAAGCAATCTGCTTGCCGTTTGGAGAAAGCACCGGCCCACCCACATAGTGGATTTTATAGAGGTCGGCAAATGTGAATGGCTTTTTTTGAGCCATAAGAGTTCCTGCTGAAAACATAAATGCCAACAGCAAAAACATCAAATTTTTCTTCATGATGATGAGTTTAGATTTTTTGATAAGCATTGTTTCCATCGAAAGGCTTCGATATGAACGGATAAAAGTAGAAAATTATCTTTCAAATGGTTTTTAAAAAATTATTGTTTAAAATATTTTAAGAAAATTTATTAGATAAGAGGCACATTAATCAAGAAAGGTTTTGCTTTTTTTCAGCAAAACCTTTCTTGTATTATAAAACCGACTATTTAGCACGCATTAAATTGGTTGAATTTTCATTCAGTTCAATGCCTATATTTTCTCCAACAATAGCTGTACCACCCAAATTAATCAATCTATTACCGATAGCACAGTTTGGCTCTAAGGCAAAAACCATTCCTTTTCTTAAAACAGTATCCAATCCAACATCTGGAATAGGAAGCACTTTGGCATAAGCTGAAATCTCAGGTAGTTTTGGCCAGCCTTCACCAGCGCCTATCAAACCAAAAGGATTCATTGAGTGTACTAACGGATGAACATGCCACGAATTATCAATTTTTCGCATAGGCTTCCTCATAGCTTCAACTACATCACCAAAAGTAACCCCTTCTTTAAGCATCTCAACTCCTGCCTCATACGATTTCCTTGCGGCAACAGATGCTTTATCAAAATCGGGATGAACCTTACCCACCGCAATAGCTGGTTGATGCTGGGTTTCTAACATTCCAAAAGAACTGAAAACTTCAGCCAATACAACATCACCCTCTTCAATCACCCGGGGTGCTTCTGGGCGATATGTCCAAACCGGGGGACCCCACCCGACAAATTCGGGACCGGATCCCATCAGTAATTCAGTTGTATATCCAACATTCTCTGCACAAGTAGCAATGGCTGCAGCATAAATCTCATTTTCCCTTACTCCTGGATGAGTTGCTTGCAACATTGCATCACACATCTTTTCCCCAACATTTGCAGACCACTTTAACACTGCAATTTCTTCCTCTGATTTTACTGAGGTATATTCCATGAACTTATTGTCAACAAACTTGAAAGTTGCTTCTGATAGGTCTTCCTGAATATACTGCCAGGTATTATAAGGCATGGAACCGTCAAAATAAAAAGGCGGATAAGGTGCAAGACCAATAATACCAATGGCACTCTTGTTTAACCCCCTGTCTTCGATAATTTCCACCACATTGGCCCCCATTTTACCTACATACATATTTTCAGGCCTTACCCAGCTTTGAGTCGATGATATGCGGCCACTTTGGATATGATCTTCAACCACAGTTATTAATGATACAACTGAGATGGGTTCCCCATTTTTAGGGAAAATGACAATGGCACCCGGGCGTTCATTCGTAAAATATACATCCGGGGCATAGGAGGCAGGAAACGAGCCTTCACGATCGCCATATATGATCAGTGCATCCAGCTCCTCTTCTTCCATAATTCGGTTTGCAATATTCCAGCGTCTCAACCTTTCTGTCTCAGAATAAGTCGGGACTATCCATTGTTTTTCCATTTGTCCTGACTTTAAATTAATTAATCTTTTTACCTTCAATCTTGGCTGAGCCTAGAGGAAGCTTTGCTGTTCCACTGAAATTATTGCCTTCGACCACTCCGGCTACACTGGCCTTTAGTCTGCCCATAGGAGTTTTGATTTTGGTATTAAACGTTACTTCATTACCCGATACTGTACCGCCGGTAAACTCCGAAATGCCTTTTTTATTGGTTATGGTACCGCTTAGTGATCCATTCTCCAGTACCAGTTCAAGAGTTCCCTGTTCAACTCCCATAGGAGTATGCACTTGGATTTCATAAGTGCCTTCGACTTTTGTTATTGAATTTGCATCCATAATCTTTTGTTTTAAAAATTTGATGCAAAACTACAGTGCCAGAAAAGATCATCCTTTTACAAAAGTTAAAAAATCACTTTTTTGCTCTGATACGACTTAATGAAACTTGTGTTATCCCGAGATAACAGGCCAAGTCGCCTAAACTCAGGCGCTGGATCAAATCGTGATTATCCGTTAAAAACTGCTGGTAATGGTTGGCATGGGTCTGAATAAGCATTTCCCTGATACGTTGCATCATTTTATCTGATGCATGTAAAAGAATTTTCCTGTAAAGAGTTTCTACGCTATGATACTTACTACTAAGGTACTCCAGAGATTCATGAGGCAAAAACTGCAATTCGGTATCTTCTAAAGCAATAATATTGTATTGAGAAGGTTTTTGAAATGGGAAACTATCTAAAACCGTAAACATCTTTTCTTCTTGAAAGAAATTCATTATAAACTCCTTTCCTTCTGCATAACAGAACATTTTAACCAATCCCGATTTAACAAAATACATGTTACGGCATACTTGATCCTGATTAAGAATATATGCTCCTTTTTCATATAACTTAGTTTTCAATAAACCATCTAGCTCAGAAATTGCTGAATCAGATAATGGAACTAAATAATTACTAAAATCTATAAAAGTCATTTTTGGTTAAATCTCATTAGTAAATGTTATGTGATACAAAAGTACAAATGAGAGAAAAATGACAGGACTTTTAATAAACCAATAAATAACTTATTATAATTTTCCTTTATAATCAAGTAATTAAACCTGTTTTTTTTATGTATAGAATCTGTTTTCATCAACAAAATAGTGCCATTATCCTTAAACCTTGCCAATAGTTTGTAATGAGGGGCAATGTTTTTTTATCGAACTCGTAAATAAATGTTGTAGTAAGTTTCACCCCTTGTCGGTTTACCGAATCAATTTTTATGTTTCGGGAACTTCGGTAATAATTGATAGCCGGTTCAAAAAGCCAGTTATTACTAATTGATGCCGGTTTTTCCCAACCGTCGGTTTCCTGTTTTACAATCTTCATCATATCTTTACTATGCGCATCATAGTACCATTGTTTGGTATATTTCAGGTTCAAAGAAGTTAGAAAATGCCAGGTCAGAGGAAGAAAAATCAATAAAGAAACCATGATCCAGGCAGGACGGGCAGAAGCATAACGATTACATAATTCTGAAACCACACAGCACACCAACAGTCTAAACAAAGGGAGAAAATAAACGGCTGTTCTTCCCGGAGGATAGTTGGTTTTGAAAATAACGTGTTCCAATATCAGCCCGACAATCATCAAAACACTAATAGTTACAATTAAAGACAGTTTTCCAAAAAAGTCTTTTTTTGAAAGGATCAGAAAAACCGCTGTAAGCAGAAAAAATATCAAGAGATATTGAACAAGCGGAAAAAGCCAGGCAGGATATTGTTTTAAATAAAATGAACTGGTGACGACCCCAAAGAAGGTGCCGGACAAAAGAATGTTCTCCGAACCAAAGCTGATGGCTTTCCTGAAAAAATAAAAGCCGCTTTACACCAAAATAGAATAGAATAAGAGCTCCTGCCAGTACCAGAAAAAACACAATTCTCTTCTTTGTGGTGGGCAACATTCCTGTTTTATAGTTGCGATAACCCAAAACCGGATAGATGCCCAAAATGATAATGTAATAGTTGATGCTGCCCAGATTGGCAAAAAAGGCCAGCGCTCCAAAAAGAAAAACAAAAATGAAGGATTTTATAAAAACCTGTAATCCGTTTTTTGTGAAAAGTTGTCAAACAAAAATGCCAGGCTTACCATCATCATTCCGGTGGAAAGGCCGTAACCCCTGGCGAGCGAGAAAAAATCAAGCAAATAAGGATTAAACAACACCAACGCAATTCACGTCAAAAAAACCCAGAGATTTTACTGTCGTTTTAAAATGTGAATAATCCCCCAAAGGAAAAAAACAAATGCCAGTACGTTGGGCAGTCTCAACACAAATTCGCTGCTTCCGAATAAAGATAAAAAATCCGCATAAGAAAAGTGTTGAGCAAATGGCCGTTTGTGCTGTATTTCCAGGTGTGAACCCCCATCAAAATTGTGTAAGTAAGACTTTCGTCGTGGGTAAACGAAAGAAGGTATGCACGCAGCGCCACATAAGCAATCATACCCAATGACAGAGCATATAAAAGAATATTCGAAAGAAGTTTTTACCGGACTTTTAGTTTTTCTGTCATTTGTTGAAAATATTGTACTTAAAAAATCCCGTTTTATTACTCAGATATAATCTGCTTTTGCTTAAACAACCTTCTGAAATACATTTTATAAACCTTTTGCAGGTTCCAGGCAATACGTCTTTTAGAGCTGCTGGCTTTGCTTGAAATGGTTGAACTTAAATGCCCGTTGTGCGAACCCTGCTCGAAAAGCGGAGGATGAACCCAATACATCCGAATAATATTTCTTTCAATCAGTGAGTTGTGCCACCAATCAATCACGGTATGACATTTATTATTTTTCAGGTCATTCAAAATATTCTTTGCAGCTGTAAGGTCGATCAAATAAGCACCGGCCATGCGCCCCGAAGCAGCGCGGTATAAGTATTTCCCTTTTCGGGTCTGACTAAAAGAAGGAAAGGTCAGCGTGCTGTTTTCCAGCGATACAATAAACCCGGGTTCGAGTTGTTTAATTTGATCAAAAGTTCGTTGTAGTTTTTTATCGAAATGCGTAAGAAAAAACGGATCATTTTCCAATACAATGGCATATCGCATATTTCTTTGAACCATTTTCTCGTACGCATGAATATGGTTTAAAGTACAGGAAGTGACTCCTAAAGAAAGTTTGGATTGGATATCCGGAGAGAAATATTGCCCGATAATCTTGTCATTTAGCAAGCTGGCATCTCCATCAGTAACAAATTCAAAGTCGATGTTTTTTTGTTTGAATAGTTCAACAATTCTCTTTTCATGGTATTCATAACCCTTTAAGGCATGAATTACAAAAACACCAACTTGTTTTATTCCCTCTGTTATATTTGTCATATTGAAAAACCAATTAATGAAGATGGCTTTATTTGAAGGCACAAAACTATGAAAAGTTGATGAGAATACTATTTGACTTTTAATTTAAATAAGTTAAGAGCTTACTGGTTAATTATCTAAATTATACGTCTATTCATCAGAAAATTCACTGAGCAGTTTACGGTAATTTGAAAAAACGCGGGCACGTGATACAAATCCCAGATACTTTTCATTTTTAATAACGGGCAGGTTATAATTTCCGGAATCGTTAAATTTGGCTGCTACCTCCTCCATAGAATCATCGGGGTCAACCAGATATGAAGGCATATACATCAGTTCGTCCACTCCTATTTTATCGTACAGTTCCGGACGGAAAATAATATTCCTTATATCGTTCAGGAAAATAATCCCCTGAAAAGTATTTTCCTCATCTACCACAGCCACCACATTGCGTTCAGAGGTTGACAATACTTTAACCAGATCGCCCAACGATGCTTCGCTGCTGATGGTTTTAAAGTTGGTCTCAATCAGGTTGCTGACCCGCATCATCTGAAGTACGGCTTTATCCTTATGGTGTGTCATTAATTCACCACGCATAGCCAGCTGTTTGGTATAAACCGAATGCTTTTCAAAAAGGGTAATGGTTAAATACGAAAAAATAGCTGTAAAGATTAACGGGGTCATCATACCATAGCTTCCTGTAAATTCGGCTACCAGCAGAATACCTGTCAAAGGGGCGTGCATCACACCTGCCATCACACCTGTCATTCCAACCAAAGCCATATTTTTTTCGGGAACCTGAACCCAGGGCAGCAGGTTAATTAACTTGGCATAAAACATTCCGGCAACACCACCAACAAATAACGAAGGAGAAAAAATACCTCCAACGCCTCCACCTGCACTGGTAATGGATGTAGCTATTACTTTAAACAAAACAATAAGCGCCATAAACAACATCAGCGAAACCATATCGGGAGAAGAGGTAGATAAATGATTATTGATGAGGTTGCTGGTATCCCCATTGATAAACTGACGCAAAAATTCAGAACCTTCACCATACAACGAAGGAAAGGCCAGAATCATGACACCCAGGGCTATTCCGGCTACCATAATTTTCTCCACACGACGCTTGAAGGTTCTCTCCATGAAGCCTTCAATAAAAAAAGTAGTTCGGGTAAAGTAAAGTGAAACAAAACCTGTAAAGATGCCCAGAATGATATAGTAGGGCAAATTATGCATATCGAAAGCCTGTTCCAACTGAATTGAAAACAATACATCGTTTCCCAGCAAAAGGTACGCCATTGAAGCTCCTGAAATAGCAGCAATCAGCAAAGGAATCAGGCTGGCCATGGTAAGGTCAATCATCAAAATCTCAAGAGAAAAAACCACCGATGCCAAAGGAGCTTTAAAGATACCGGCCAAAGCGCCACTGGCTCCGGCTCCCACCAATATGATCAGCGTTTTCCGGTTTACATGAAACGTTTTGCCCAGAAATGAACCTATGGCACCTCCTGTTAAAATAATAGGGGCCTCAAATCCCATTGAACCCCCAAGCGTAATGGTAAGGAAACTACCAATAATAGAAGAAAACAGGTTATGGTTCCGAATACGGCCAAAACGTCTGGAAATGGCATACAACACACGGCTCACACCATGAGAAAGATTATCGCGAACCACATAATTTGTGAACAGGTTTGTCAGGATCAGACCCAAAAACGGTAAAGCAAAAAACAAATAGGTTCCTCTGCCAAAATCATAGCCTTCGGTAAGCCAGTGGTGGAAAGAAAACGTAATACTTTTTACAAGCACTGCTGACAAACCGCCCCATATACCGATGACTACACTCAGTACAAGAATACTGATGTGCTGACGGGTTTTACCGGCATATATTGAATACCGTTTTAATGCACGCTGATATGCTAACACTTGACCATAAGATTATAAAATGAGGGTCGCATTTAATTTTGGCGTGCAAAAGTAAAAACAAACCCATATAAAATCAGCTCTCAAAGATATTTAGATCCTTTTTAAAAAGCACAGTATTTTGTTAGCGGGCAGGCTTAAACTGGTTCAGAAAACGCACATCATTTTCAAAAAACAAACGCAGGTCGTTTACCTGATATTTGAGCATAGTGATGCGTTCAATTCCCATACCAAAAGCAAATCCCGTATATTTTTTACTATCAATATTACAGGCTTCCAACACGTTAGGGTCAACCATTCCACAACCCAGAATTTCTACCCAACCGGTATACTTACAAATGTTACATCCTTCTCCCCCGCAGATATTACATGAAACATCCATTTCAGCCGACGGTTCAGTAAAAGGGAAATAAGAAGGACGAAAACGAATTTTAGTATTTTCACTGAAGAGCTCACGGGCGAAATACAGCAATGTCTGTTTTAAATCGGTAAAAGAAACTCCTTCATCCACATACAAGCCTTCCACCTGATGAAAAATACAATGTGCCCTGGCAGAAATAGCCTCATTGCGGAATACCCGTCCGGGAGAAATAGTACGAAGCGGAGGTTGTGAATGTTCCATCACCCGTACCTGAACCGACGAGGTATGAGTGCGTAAGGCCAGATCAGGGTCTTTTTCAATAAAGAAAGTATCCTGCATATCGCGTGCCGGATGCTCTTCCGGAAAATTAAGGGCAGTGAAATTGTGAAAATCATCTTCAATTTCAGGACCTTCAGAAACCGTAAACCCTATACGTGAAAAGATATCAATGATCTCATTACGAACAATTGACAAAGGATGGCGAGAACCCAAAGTGCTTTGAGAAGGAAGGGTAACATCCTGCTTATTGCCAGTTGTTTCCACTTTACTGTCTAACTGATCCTTTAATGACACTATCTTTTCCTGCACAGCTGTTTTCAGCTCATTCAGCCGTTGTCCCATCACTTTACGGTCCTCTGGAGCCACTTCTTTAAAGTCGGCGAATAATGCAGGAACAAGCCCCTTTTTGCTTAGAAATTTAATGCGAAAGGCTTCCAGTTGTTCCAGATTATCAGCAGAAAACGCTGCAATTTCTTTCAGGTACAACGCTATTTTTTCTTCCATTATTTTTTCGTTTATTCTAAAATATCAATGGTCATGGTTACCGGTTCAACAGGCACATCCTGAGGACCTGTTTTTACCGAAGCAATTTTATCAATCACGTCAAAACCATCCACAACCTGTCCAAAAACAGTATAACCACCATCCAGGTGAGGAGTTCCGCCAATAGTTTTATACACTTCTTTTTGTTCTGCAGTAAAATGATGACCCGTATGAGCCGAAACATTATCCAGGTAAGCATCGTTAACCCTTTGACCCTGTACAATATAAAACTGTGAACCGCTGGAACGCTTTTCAGGATTCACCTGATCGCCCATGCGGGCTGCTGCCAGGGCTCCTTTCTGATGGAAATGATTGGGAAGAATTTCTGCAGGAATAGTATAACCCGGATCCTGACGACCGTCTTTATTTCCTCCACCCTGAATCATGAAATCTTTAATCACACGATGGAAAGGTGATCCGTTAAACCATCCTTCTTTAATGAGTTTAATAAAATTGTCGCGATGCTTTGGTGTGTCGTTGAACAACACAGCAGTGATATCTCCGAATTTAGTATGAATAACGATAAGCTTTTCAGGTTGATTACTTTGTGCCATAACCGGAACTGTTAATAAAACAAATATGATAAATATGAATCTTTTCACAAATGCAAAATGATTTGAAACCGCAAAAGTAGAAAAAAGTGAAGAAATAATGGAAAAATAGCTGTTATAATAACAAAACCAAAACTTCAAAAACGCAATAAATTATTGTTCTTTCAAAGCTTTATTATAGCAATAGCGACATAAAGGTTCATACGAGTCGGTTTCTCCCAACATAACCAGCTTGTCATTTTTTACAGTACGGTGCGAATACTGTGCCAGATTTCCGCAACGAATGCAAATAGCATGAACCTTGGTTACATATTCTGCCGTTGCCAGTAATGCGGGAATTGGTCCGAATGGTTTGCCCATAAAGTCCATATCCAGTCCGGCTACAATCACCCGTTTTCCCCTTTGAGCCAGTTCATTACATACCGGAACCAGTTCATCGCCAAAAAACTGGGCTTCATCAATACCCACAACTTCGAAATCATCAGCATAAAAAAGGATCTGAGATGCATTTTGAACCGGAATGGAAGATACGGCTTTCGAATCGTGCGAAACCACATCGGTTTCATCGTAACGGGTATCCACTTCGGGTTTAAAAATTTCCACCTTTTGCTTGGCAATACGCGCCCGGTTCAACCGACGAATAAGCTCTTCGGTTTTTCCGGAAAACATCGATCCGCAGACGACTTCTATCCAACCGGTTCGCTGGGAGTTATTTTGGTCTTTTTCAAGAAACATGAAAGTGCAGTTAAATTTCTTTCTATTTTTGAAAGAACAAATGTACCAATTCTAAGAAGGTTTTTCCGGTCGGAGCAGGCAATTTTTTTCACAAATTTTCGCTTTTATAAACAACCGGATTTTTAATAAGTAAAATATGACAGAACATCCCACATTGGAACAACTTGAAAAATCGGCCAAGGTATTGCATTCTCTTATTGTAAAAATAAAAAATACAGAGGCTCCGGGTGTGGCCGATAAGGATTTGCTGTTGCAGGAATCACGAAATCTGTACGGACAGCTTTTGCTTTGGGAACCCGGAATCAAGGTTAAGGAAAGTCAATTAATTAGTGAACCTGAAGAAATTTTGGATGAGCTTATTCCTGAAGAGGAACCCTTCGAAGAAGAAATGCCTGCTTTTGATCAACCTGAAATCATAAAAGAAGAAACTATTTCGGAACCTGAAGAACATCAAAACACTGAAACAACCGGGGAAATTGAAACGGCTGAAGAAGAATACAAAAATCCTGAAGTTGATTATATTGAAGAGGAAGAAGATCTTGCAGATGATTTTTCTTTTGTTGTTGAAGACGATTTGGAACAAGAAACAAAGGAAGAAGATGTTTTTGAAGATTCTGAAACCGAACCCGAAACAGAAACAGAAGAAGAAACTACAGGTCAGTCCGTTGCCAGTGAAATTAAAACAACACTAGATTTATTTTCAGACACCACAGAAGATTCTCTGGGAACAACTTTTGCCCGCCAAAAGCAGCCCTCATTAGGAGAAGTAATGAAAAAACCAGTAGGCGATTTGCGTGAAGCCATCGGTATTAACGATAAATTTTTATTCATCAACGAAATGTTTAACGGAGATATGAGCCGGTACAATAAAGTGCTTGATGAACTAAATGACTTCACCGGCTTGTCGGGTGCTATAACTTACCTGTCGGAACTCAGTGTTCAGTATAACTGGAAAAAAGATCAGGCTGCTTACCGAAGGTTTGAAGAACTTTTGCAAAAGAAATACAATTAATTATCATGTCGCGATTATATCTGGTTCCCACTCCTATCGGTAATCTTGAAGACATGACTTTCAGGGCTGTTCGTGTTCTGAAAGAAGTATCACTGATTCTGGCCGAAGACACCCGTACATCGGGAAAGCTGCTCAAACATTTTGAGATTAAAAACAGGCTTCAGGCTTTTCATATCCACAACGAACACCAGGCTCTGCAAGGCATCATCGAATTTCTTGAACAGGGAAATGATGTTGCACTGGTTACAGATGCAGGAACACCCGCCATCTCCGATCCGGGATTCTTACTGGTAAGAGCCTGCATTGAGAACCAGATTGACGTTGAATGCCTTCCCGGAGCCACAGCTTTTGTTCCGGCTTTGGTTCAATCCGGATTTCCAAACAATCAATTCTACTTCGAAGGTTTTTTACCCCACAAAAAAGGCCGACAGACCCGCCTCAAAGAAATTGCCGAACTGAATGTTCCTGTCATTTTTTATGAATCGCCTCACCGCCTTATCAAAACGCTGGAACAATTTGCCGAATTCTACGGCTCAGAACGCAAAGTTTCCGTCTCGCGCGAACTCACCAAAATGCATGAAGAAAATGTGCGGGGCACATTAACAGAGGTCATTGCTCATTTCACTGCCAAGTCCGCCATTAAAGGTGAAATTGTTATTGTACTGAACGCACCTGAAAAACAGGACTAATCCTGATGTCCTTTAATTTTAGGACGGATCAGCAACCGTAAAGAAGGATCGTACACCAGATAATTCATGGCCCAGTCTATAAAGACAAAAATCTTGTTTTTGGCACCGCTAATAGACAATAAGTGTACAACCGACCAAATGAACCACGCAACAAAGCCTTTTAAAGTCAGACCCGGCAAATCGGCAACAGCCAGATTACGGCCTACAGTAGCCATCACACCTTTATCGAAGTATTTAAACGGCTCCGGTTTCTGATTGTTAACCATTCTTTTCAGGTTCTTTCCTAACAAAGCACCTTGCTGAATAGCCACCTGAGCTACCTGTGGATGGCCCTTTGGTGTGTCTTCTGTTTCCATGAGTGAAATATCACCGATAGCAAAAATATTCTTTGTTCCGTTCACCAGGCTGTACTCATTAACGAGCAATCGGTTGGCATGACCAAAAGTTTCCTCTGGAAAGCCCTCAAAACGTCGGGCTGCCACACCGGCAGTCCAGATCAGTGTTTCAGATTCCAGTTCAGAGCCATCGGTTAGCAATACTTTTTTCCCGTCATAATCTTTAACAGCTGTATTGAGTCGAATTTCCACATTGAGTTTTTCGAGATAACGGGTAGCCGTTTCTGAAGATTTTTCGCGCATAGCACCCAAAATCTTTGGTGCAGCTTCAAACAAATACACTTTCATATTATGAAAGTTCAGATCGTGGTAATCTTTGGGCAGAATATATTTTTTGAGTTCAGCCAGCGATCCGGCCAATTCCACACCTGCAGGTCCTCCGCCAACCACTACAATGTTCAGGTATTTCTGTCGCTCTTCTTCTGTTTCGCAGTTAATGGCCTTTTCGTAATTCTCCAGAATCTTGTTTCGAATAAAAATCGCATCGGAAACTGATTTCATGGAAGCGGCTTTTTCTTCAACATTTTTATTGCCGAAGAAGTTGGTTTTAACCCCTGTAGCAAAAACCAGATAATCGTATTCAATGCTACCAATACTGGTTTCCAACTCATTTTTTTCGGGATTTACTTTGGTAACCTCACCCATTCTGAAATGAAAACCCTTTTTATTCTGAAACATACGTCGCAAAGGGAACGAAATGGCGCTGGGTTCCAGCCCCGCCATTGCAACCTGATAAAAAAGCGGTTGAAACTGGTAATAATTGTTTTTGTCGATCAAAACCACCTGAAAATTATCTTTCAGCAGTTTCTTCACCAGTCGGGTTCCGGCAAAGCCGCCCCCCACTACAACAACTCTTTTTTTCTGATTTCTTGGAATGTTTGCTATTCTTTTCATGTCTTAGATTTTCATGCGGTTTTTAAGACCGTAATTTTATGTGTTCAATTTTTCTGCAAAATTACCTCACAACAGCACAAACCAAATGGTTCATTTTCTTAAAAAATAATAAATCAGTAATTTAACACCAAAACTACAACTTATTTTAATCTTTTGAATTAGAAAATCGACTTAGGCGACAGGTGAAAACGATTGCAGCCGTTTACTTTGAAAAAACAATGACATTAATAATATATCACTTGAGCCTGCGGATGACTTTGTTTGAACTCATCAATACGTTTTTGACTGATGCTGGTATGATCGCAACGTAGCAATCTAATCTTTCGCAATGGCATCACGTATTTCAGTGAACGGATGCGCGTATTGTTGATGATGAGATTTTGCAACTGAGTAAGGTATTGCAAAGGCTTTAAATCTTTTACTCTGGTTCCTGAAAGGTTCAAAACCTGAAGTTTTCTCAGGCTCTGCAACGCAGACAAATCTTCAACTCCGGTGTTTTCTAAATCCAATTCGCGCAAATCGGTTAAAACAGATAAAGGTAAAATATTGGAAACCGGACTATTCGAAATGCGCAGAACTTTAAGTGTTTTGAGCTTTGTCAATGGTGCAATAACGGTAACACCTGTATTGTTTACCAACAGTTCTTCCAGCGATTTGAATTCATGCAATACTTCCAGGTTATTCAGGCTCATCTCGTTGCTTACGCTCAAAGAAGTTTTATTGACCAGCTGTTGCAACTGTTCAGCAGTGCGATTTTGCGACAAATCAGACTGCGATGCAAACACTTTTTTCCATATTGAAGACAAGCCGTTCCACCATTTTTTCAGTGCATCAGTTTGAAACAACACCAGAGTATTAGGCTGCACATTTCTAAATGTAGAAACAGACTTCTGGCTCATTCCGCTGTGATCGGCATACACAACTGAAAGGTTACTGTTATTGGCCAAAGGCATCAAATCGTCAACACTGGTATATTCAATATGAACCTGTTTCAGATTCTTCAAGCCTGACAAAGGGCTCAAATCGGAAACAGCAGTATGACTCAGGTTCAAATATTGAAGGTTGCCCAAAGCAGATAATGGGAATAGGTCGCTGATGGATGTGCTGGAAAGATTTAACCGATCCAGTTGAGACATCATTTCCAACGGTTTTAGGCTTCGGATTTCTTTATTATTGCTCAGGTTCAGACTGTCGATACGCAACAAACCATGCAATTGGATAACCGTAACCGAGTCGGTTTTGGGCATCAATTCTTTGAACACCAATTTCCAGGCATCCGGCAGATTGTCCCACCAGCTTTTTAACTTTTCAGAATTAAAAATCACCTGGCACGATGGATTGGCTTTTATAAATTTTGCTGCTTCCTGTGCAGTTACTCCACTATTGTTACAATAAATTAGTTTCAGGTTTTTCAACCCGGCCAATGGCATCAAATCTTTAACCTGTGTTCCGTTAATATGCAAAGTGCTCAGACTTAACAAACCCGCCAACTGTTCAAGATTTTTTATGTTGGTACTGTCCAGATTCAGATCCTGCAGTTGATTCAAGGCTTTCAACGGATCAAAACTGTTCAGAATACAACGGGCAAGATTTAAATGAGTCAACTGTGTAAGCACAGATAGTGAATCTATCGTTTGAACGGGTGTGCCTGACAAATTCAGGCTTCTGAGCTGATTGAGATTATTCCATTGCTGAAGCGAATCAACACGTGTTGACGACAAATCAAGCTGTACCAGATTTTTCAGGTTAGCAATCACAGAAGTTTTTTGCACCTGGGTAAAAGAGGCATCCAGTTCTTTCAGGCTTGAAACATATAATAAAGGACTGAGGGATGTTACTGAACAGCCTGTAATGTCAATATATTCCAAACGGTTCAGACTACGCAATGGCGTCAGATTATCTACCAAAGTATGGGCTGCTTTTAAACTCCTCAACTCTGAAAGTTCGCTCAGCGGATCCAGATTGTTGATGTTCAGATTTCCTGTAATATCAATATTACGGGTGCGTTTTAAATATTGCAAAACCTGTGTCAGTAATCTCGTATTGGCCGGAACCGTATCAGGAACAATCTGATACATAGTATCCTGAACCGGAAGCGAATCGTAAACAGCTGTTGTGTCTGCCGAAAGTGAGTCAACCGAATTTAGGCTGTCGTTTATCAATACCGGGACTTTCTTCTCAATAACCATCGAATCGTTGGAAAACCACATAATTTTTGCCAGCGGAATAGAATCATACACCCTGATGGATTGCCCGAAATACTGTTTCCAACCCGATGACAAATGATTCCACCAATACTTCATCTGGCTGTCCATGTTGGGCACATGAGTATAAATACTGGCAATTTTCAGGTCATTTTTTACCGGATTGAGGTTAATCTCAATAAACCGCTGTTCGTTGTTATCTACTGTATCGCCTTCCACCGTAATGCCCTGCAGCCTGCGGTTTAAACTCACCTTAAAAAAGTTTTGTCCCGAAGGACTTACCATTGGCTCAATCTGCTGAATATCGAAAGTAAAATGCACACTCTTGAAAAAGAAAACCACATCCTTTAAATAAGCCTGAATATCTTTGTTCAACGGCACATCACGGTGTTCATCCAAGTCATCTTCAATTTGAACCTTATCGTTTTTGAAGATTTTCAGATAACTGTTGTTGATGATAATTTCCTTTTCGGAAGAAGGATTTTCAGGGTCACCCAAAAAATTAAGTGTGCCCTGCAAATAGTCCACCATTTGGCGACACTGATCCTGGTAAGCCTTGATTTCGTCAGGACTCAGATCAATGGATTTTTCCTTTGCAGAAAGCGAAAAGGCTCCCGCAAAAACAAAAAGAAACAACAGGCTTAATCGGTGGAACATGAGCGGTAAAATCTGATGATGTTTGCTTTTTCTTTGTCGCTAATATACTTCAAATCGGAAATCAGCCATCCCGAATTTTCTTCATCACGATTGAAATATTTCAACTCAAAATACCAGTTTTTAATTTGCAGAAAATGAAACTTCACTGAATTGATCTGTTCAAAGTGCAGTTTTCCTTTTTTCATCAAATAAAAAAACAGGCTCAAATAATCGGGATGATAATCGGTGGCAGCATAGTATTCAATGTGTTTCGGATCATCCAGCGCCTTGTTCAGATTCATAAAATCAATTTCATGACTTTGCGGATGCAGAAAATATTTCATGTGACCGGCTTCGGTTTCCTGCGGGAAAAGAGCGTGTAAATCGGTATCATACACATTGCTGATAATCCATTTGGAACCCAGCCCTTCTTTTTCCACCGTAAGGAACAAAATCAGGTTCACATCCTCGCCTTTGTCATCCTTAAATGTTGCCGACACCTCAGCATACCAGTTTTTATCCAGGAAATTCAGGTACACCGGATGTTCGGGATTGGTTACATCGTCGATGAAATAGGCTTTCAGTTTTCCTGATGTGCGAGGATTATCCATATCAAACATCAGGGGCAACAATTTCTTTCTCAAAGCAGTATTATGGTATTCTTTGTCGCCCGGCGATAACCTGTTGCCCATCTGATTTTCTACCATGTTGAACCGGCGCACAAACTGGTTCACCTGCTTGTTCATGGTAAAAAGATACTTTTGAGGTGTAAGCTGTTGGTACGATGGAAGGTTCTGAGCATCCACCGATAAGGTTATAACTGACAAAAAAAGTATGAAGAAGTATGTTTTCCAATGCATGTTCATTTCATTTAAACGGATATGCCGCCATTTATTGCGCCGATTTTCCTTTGGGGACCAAAATTATAAAGAAAACGGGAAGCCTTTACGAGCCTCCCGCCTGCTTATTTTCTGATGTAAAATTACAGTCTTTTTCTGATGGCTTCGGTTTCTTTTTCAAAACCAGGTTTTCCCAGTAAAGCAAACATGTTTTTCTTGTAGGCTTCCACACCCGGTTGATCAAACGGATTTACATCCAGCAAATAGCCGCTCACAGCACAGGCCATTTCGTAGAAATAAATCAGCTCGCCCACGGTTTGTTCGCTCAATTCGGAAACAACCACACGCAGGTTTGGAACGCCGCCGTCAACATGAGCCAGGGTTGTGGCTACTTCAGCCATATAATTCACTTCGTGCAACGGTTTGCCGGAAAGATAGTTCAGCTTATCCAGATTGCCGCTGTCTTCAGGAACCGTTAATGTATGTTCAGGATTTTCTACAGAAAGTACAGTTTCAAACAAATTGCGCATCCCTTCCTGGATGTATTGTCCCATAGAGTGCAAATCGGTAGTATTGCTTACTCCTGCAGGAAAAATGCCTTTTCCTTCCTTACCCTGACTTTCGCCGTACAGCTGTTTCCACCATTCGGTAAAGAAGTACAGCCGGGGTTCGTAGTTCACCATAATTTCGTTGGTCTTGCCTTTCATGTACAAAGCATGACGCACTGCAGCATAGGCAGCCACCGGATTTTCATCAATCTTTGTTGATTTAGCACTGAATGTACTCATATCCACAGCGCCTTTCAGTAAAGTACGGATGTTTAAACCGGCAGTAGCAATTGGAAGCAAACCCACGGGAGTTAAAACAGAATAACGTCCTCCCACATCATCGGGAACCACATAGGTTTCGTAGCCTTCTTCATCGGCCAGTTGTTTCAAAGCACCTTTAGCTTTGTCGGTGATGGCCACAATGCGATCTTTAGCTTCTTCCTTGCCATATTTAGCTTCCAGCGCTTCACGCAAAATGCGGAAAGCAATGGCCGGTTCGGTTGTCGTTCCCGACTTGGAAATCACGGTCAGCGTGTATTCCTTGTCTTTTAAAACCTGCAGCAATTCAAACAGATAATCTTCGCTGATGTTGTTTCCTGCATAAAAAACAATGGGATTCCCCTGTTGCTTTCTGAGGCAGTTGAAATGAGGGGTCAGCGCTTCAATTACTGCACGAGCACCCAAATAGGAACCACCAATGCCGATTACCACGTTGATGTCTGATTTTTCGCGAAGACGAGCAGCAGTTTTTTCCAGCCTGTCCACCAATTCATCCGGAAAAGTATCAGCCAAATCGGTCCAGCCGAGGAAATCATTCCCTTTTCCTGTGCGTTCCAGTGTAGCCTCAAAATGGCGGCTCACTGCTTCCTGGTACTGGTTAATTTCCGATTTGGAAACAAATTCCAGTGCATTTTTATAGTCAAATTTCAAATGGATCATAAGTCCTAATATTTTGGGCAGCTAAATTACAAAAAACCAAAGGCAGGAAAGAAAATATAAAGCGTACAATGCTGAAAGGCGGCTCAAGCTGTTTTATTCATCTCAAAAATTGTTTGAATCTGTTATTTCAAAGGTTTGAGATAATTCTTTTGCCGTGCTGATCCGTCAAGGCGGAGAAATACCTCTTGATTTAAGAACAAGGAACACAGAATTACGATTAATGAACTGCGATCTCAATCGAAAATATTAAATCGTTAATCCTTGTTCGATATTCAGTTTGCAAGCCCCTTCACTTCATTACATTTTGTTCATTATGAAAATTTTAGTAAGTACAGGTAACAAAAAAGCCCGCAAATGCGGGCTTTTCTTTTTATTGACGGGAGCCGTTCAATATTAATAGAATTTAACTCTGTTGTCTTCAATTGTAGCTGTATTTTTCAGAGCAACATAAGGATAGCCCTGATATACACGCTGCGCGAAAGTATTGTACAAAGATTGTACATACTGATTGTAGTTTGGTAATTTGCCTGCAGGTAACATTTTATCTGCCTTAACAACAAAAGCTGCAGCGTTACCAACAATTGGCTGACTGGTTTGACCTTGTTTCATACCAAATACAGAACCAATTACTTTGTCTTCCATACCAAAACCAACAATGTTTCTTGAATCAAAGGCAAGGTTTGTCATTTCCTGAGGTTGCAGGTTCATACCTTTTTCCATTGAAGTTAAGTTTCCTTTGTATTGTTCCATTTTATTGGCAAGGTATTTACCTTTTACTTTATTGACAACAAAAGGTTCAATACGGCTCTTAACCTGATCCAGTGAAGGAATACCGGCATGATATTTTTTAGTAACAACAGCAACTACGTACTGATCGCCTAAATCAAAAACATTCGATACTTTACCGGTTTCTGTTTCATCTTTAAATGCCCAACGAACAATTTCTCTGGGGTTATTTAACCCTGGAATAGTGTAGGAAGCTTCCTGTACATTTGGAGCCTCACGCAGTGCATAATGGCTTTTGTTGGCTGCGGATTCAAATCCGCTTAAATCTGATGCACTGGTTGCTAATTCGCTGGCCTGGGCAAAAACCTTTTGGTAAGTAGCGGTACTTGGAACCACATCCTGTGTAATTAAAGCAACTTTAACCTTTTCGGCGTAATCTTTTTTACCATCAACTTTGATAATGTGGAAACCGAATGGGGTTTCTGCAATGGTAAAGTTACCGGGTTGGGTGTTGATCACTGCTTCGTTGAATGCAGGAACCATCTGACCATCAGCAAACCAACCGAGTTTTCCATCGTTTTGTTTAACGGAAGGATCGTCAGAATATTCTTTAGCCAATTTTCCTAAACGGGCAGGATTTCTTTTCAAAACGGTTAATAAACTATCGGCAAGTTTTTCAGCCTGAGCTTTGGTTCTGCCAATTTCAGGGTTGGCACGATAGGCTCCTTTGTAAGCAATCAGAATATGACTGGCACTGAGGCTGTCGGGTCTGCGTTCTTTTTTGAGCAAACGAGCAAAAATAAAACTGTTGTTTTCGAAATACGGTTCAGAAACGGTACCCGGCTGAGCGCTGAACATTACATCATCGATGGCCTGTGGTAATAAACCTTTGGCAATCCAGGCAGTGTCGTATGATTTGTCGCTGTTGGCTTTTGCAAAATCAACAGGTTTATTTGTTTTGATAAAATCAGTACGAGTTTCTTCTGCAATGTTTTTTGCTTTGGCAATATCTTCCGGTGAAGGGGTTACATTGAAAGCAACATATTCAATACTTCTGGAAGCTTTTTGTTTGAACTCTTCTTTATGCGCATTGTAATACGTTTCATAGTCGCTTTCGGTAACATTAACCAGGCTGTCGGGTAAACCTGAGTAACGGGCTGCAACATAAGTGATGTTAGCCAGTGAATTCTGGTGGTCGTAATTTACCTGAGCCAGAGCTTCCGGTATATAATATCCTCCGGCAATCAAAGCGTTGAATTTCTGTGCCAGTCTTTGTTCTTTGATGTAATTTAAGATCAGGTTCCACTGTTGTTTTGTTTCTTCGGGTAACTGATCATATTGTTGGAGAAACTGGTTTACACGGTTTCTGTCGAATTTACCGGTATTGGGATTAATGAAGTACTGTTGAATAACAGGACTTGGGTGAGCCCCCTGAACCAAATCGGACATTTCCTGAGGGGTTACTTCAATACCCAGTTCTTTATATTCTTTATCCATGAGAATGGTGTGAACCATTTGATCCCATGTTGCCTGACGAACCTGATATGTTTCGTTGGTTGTGAGCACATTCTTTTGCTGCTGACGTTTAGCAGTTTCAAGATTCTCGTCTACTTTCTTATTGAAATCCATAATGGTAACATGTTCACCGGCAATTGTACCTACAGTAATATCCCTGCGACCACCTCCCTTCATGAAGTCTCCCAGGACAAATGCTGCCAGCGCGCCACCAATCACAATTACAAGAAGTGTTGAATGCTTTCTGATACTTCCAATAGCTGCCATACTTTCTTCTGTTTTTTTTGTTTTTTTTATTTAGAGCTGCAAATGTACAAATTGAAATGATAAATAAAAGAAAATACGTCATTTTTGATACAACATAAATACGGGTAATAGGCAAGGCATCTGTAAGTTAGATTTGCCTATTACCAAAATGGTATCAAATTTTGCTTTATGGTGTTGTAGTCCTGTATTATTTTGGATGACTGTAAGTTAATTAACTATTGTCATTTTTACCTCATCCATTCTGTTGTCAGAGGCTTTTAATACTTCAAACAGATAGGGGTTTATTTCAATCTGTGTTTCTTCAGGCGGAATGCTTTCGTAGTGGTGCAGGATGAATCCTGCCAGGGTTCCGTATTCATCAGATTCAGGAATTTTGAGGTGATATTTTTCGTTAAGGTAGTCAATTTCGAGACGGGCAGAAAAAATATATTCATTGTCAGAAATTTGTATCTCTATATCTTCGTCCACATCATACTCATCCTCTATTTCACCAAAAATTTCTTCAATAATATCTTCCATCGTTACAAGTCCTGAGGTTCCGCCAAATTCGTCAACCACAACAGCAATGCTCTTGTGGTTTTGAATAAATGCGTTCAGAACCGTATTAGCAGCCATGGTTTCCGGATAAATATCCAATTTTCGCAAAATCTCTGCCATGGTTTGGGGCTTGTTGAACAGGTCATAAACATGCACATAACCAACAATATGATCAATGCTTTCTTTGAAGATCATGATTTTGGAATGACCGGTTTCGCTGAATAAAAGCCGTAAGGTCTCAATGGACTCTCTCATTTCCAGTGCTACGATGTCTGTACGAGGAATCATACAGTCGCGAAGTTTTAAATGTTTAAAATCCATTGCATTCTGAATCATTTGAATTTCCTGATTTGTGGTTTGATCAGGTTTCTCATCCGATTGTAAATTCTGTACGTATTCACTCAAGTCAACAGCGCTGAAAGAATAACCTTCGGGAATTGGTTTAATTCCAAAAAAGAGCTTTAGAATCAGTTCTGAAATTCCGATGTATAAAAAAATAAGCGGGTAAAAGAGAAAATAAAAAATCCAAACCGGTATTGAAAAGGTTTTGAGTAAAGCGTTTGGGTGAATCCGGAAAAGAGTCTTGGGAATAAATTCTGAAATTACCAGTATTAATAGAGTGGCCAGGATAGTTTGAATGACCAGGATATAAAATTCAGTTTGAAATGATTTGGGAAGCAGAGCCGCGATTGAAGGTTCCAGAATCTGAGCCATGGCAATACCATAAATTACCAGCGCAACATTATTGCCCAGTAACAAGGCTCCGATAAATCTTGAAGGATGATTATAAAAAGTAGAGAGTATTCTGGCAGGAAGCAGTCGCTTTTTCATATCCAGTTCCTGCTTTAGTCTGCTGGAACTCACAAAAGCAATTTCCATTCCTGAAAAAAACGCAGAAAATATCAGTGAGAGTATAATTAATAACCAGGCTGTGCTTGGATTGACTATCATAGATTTGTGATTTTACGGCTCAATCGGATCAAAAATACAAAACAAATCTTATTTTTCACCTTCTTCCTTTACTTCCAGTGTTCCTCTTATGCCAAAAATTGTTCGATTGGTAAAAGATTCGTTGGAAACCATGCTGTCGCCGTAAATTATCCGGCTTGGTCCGATGATTTTAACAGGCCCGGGTGCCTGTATTTTTCTGGATTTATCATTCCAGATCAGGTTCTCAGTATAAAGAGTTTGATGGTTTTCCAGGTTTTTCAAGACAACATTTTTTTGAGCCTGAAGCAATCCCTTTGCTTCCTCCCTTATACCATAGTTTGCTGACAGTACAGAAATAACATTTCCGGTTGTGTCGTAAAAATCAACAGTAAATCCATTTGGAAATTCAGTACTGTGATCTTTGTTGTTCAGTTTAATCATTAAAGGACTTTTCAGCTTAAGCTGAATCCTGCCTGAATCAGATCTGACATAGTTTATATTTGTTGCGGTCATGGCTGCCGTGGTATCCTCTGCGGCCATTTGTTGAACTGTTTTGATGGAATTTTCACAGGAAAAAAGCGTCCCTATGATCAAGATCATAAAGACGCTTTTTAATATTTTAGATAACATAAATTGTGTGCCTTATTATTTGTAGGCTCTTACTGTTGTTTCTTCGTTAATCCAGCAACCAACCTTGTATTTTTCACCAGGTTTCATGTTGTAGAAGAACAATTGTTCGGTTGAGGGAAATTGCTGTTTATAAACACTAACCCTTCTGCTAACGAGGTCTGCCAAATCGGGTTCAACACGCTTGGCCTCAAGATATTTGTCAACTGCGGCCCAGTAAGCAACTTTCTTAGTTAAATCGTTGGTTCCACAATCAGGTGCACTGGCTGCATACATATCGCCGATCAAAACATAAGCCATTCCGTAATGTGGATTTACTTTAAGAGCCTGTCTTGCCATATCGCGGGCCTTTGCATAATTTTTCATACCCTGATAGGTTTGGGCCATCAGCATATACACATCAACTAAATCATCTGTATCCTGAACAGCTATAGCTTTTTGCAGATAGGTCATGGCCTCATCATTTTTGTTTTGCTGAATCAAAAGCTTGCCCAAAAGAAATGCTGTTTGCGGATCGGGTTGGACTTTATACAGGCTTTGGTTAGCATCAAAATATAAATTATTGTTGAAACATTGCTTGTTTTCAAGAGTTGAAATAATTTTTTTCAACAATGTTGGATCTTCCGGTGTAGCATTGTATTTTTTCTGGTAAATGTTAACAAGATCTTTACAGTTTGCAAAGGGTTGAAAGTTCGATTCAATAGCATTTTTAATATTGTTGTATTCGCTAACCTTGCGTGCATTTCCCTGGGACTGATAGGTATCTAATCTGTTGCTAACATAACCCGATAACTTGTCGTAGGCATTTACTAAAGTTGCTGTATCTGCTTGTCCTTCACGAACCATTCTGGCAAGCGTTCTGAAGTAGATTACCATGGTAGCACCCATAGATTCTTCTTTATCAATACTAATGGCTTCTTTTAGCAGTGCGTTTACTTTTTGGTAAGAACCGGGTTCAACCTGATAGAGAGCAAAAGCTTTACGAGCCAGAATCTCACCTCTTTGTGATTCAGTTGTTCCGTATTTATCGGGGAAATATTTCAGTCGTTGATCAAAAACCATCATTAAGGTATCAACAAGGCCTTTCTTTTTTTCAGGAGCAGCATTCTGGGCTCTGAAAGAAAGCATGTTGGCACCATCAATGTAAATGTTTTCGGTTGAGCGGGGGCAGTTTTCAAAGACCCATAGCCATGGACCCATAGCGTCATTAATAGAGTTGTTTTGATAACCGCTTTGTCTCCATTGTTTGTAAAACTCGTGGTACAAAGACAAGTTCTGTACACAGGTTACGCTGTCTTTTCCATATTTTGACCCGGTATCTTGTGGCAGACTCGAATCAAAAGGAGACGCCGCAAGTGATGATAAACTCAAACTGAGTCCTAATAAGAAAATGAATAATCTTGCTTTCATGTTACTAGTAAATTATTTTTAATTATCTGTATTTGCGCTTAAAGAACCAATTTTCTACAATATTTATTCCAAAAGTAAAATTAATAAAACTTTCCTTTACAAGGTTGTTGTTTAAAGTTCCCCTGCTGCCGATTTCGAAACCCAGATTCAGATTGGACGGGCTGCGCCTAAAAGGCATTTTAACGCCGCCGGTAACTGCGAATTCATTGACAGAGTGACCGTTTAAATGAATATAACTTTTGTCGAATCGCATACCAAACCGATAAGTCATTCTTCTTGAAAGAGGCGATATTGTTGAATGTTTTGGTGTGATCTCACCACCTAATGCAAGTCTCAATGAGTTTTGCAGCGAATCAGACTGATCAAAAGCTCTGAACTTACTCCAGTTTTGCCATTGCACATCAGCACCAAATAACCAATTCCCCATTTTTCTATATGTAAATCCGGCGCCAAAACTTTCGGGAATAACAAGCGTTCCGTTTTCTCTGGGAATGTACTGAATGGTATCTCTTGTATCATCAACTTGATCGCCATATCCACCAACCATTGTTGCAGAAAGTACGGTTCTGTAAGCTGATACTTTTGCACTATTTCTATAAACGGCTCCCAGTGTAAGAATCTGATCCTTTTTTATGTGAATATCATATTGCAGACCCCAGTCAAAAACAATACCGCTGACCCCCATATAGTTTTCTGTTTTGGCAGAAAACACACTGGCAGAATCTGCGCTATAAATAATATTGTAGCGGCTTTTGTTTCCAAAAAGATAGTTGAAATTAAAACCAATCCTAAGATTTTTCCCAATATTAAAACTGTTTCCTAAATAAACTTCAGCTAATCCTCCGCTTCCCCAACGTTCTGTTGTCATGTTGGCATAGCCGCTTACTGCCTGTGTTTCTGAAACATCATAACCTACCCGGCTGAAAGGAACAACTCCCGTACTAACATGCCACCATTTGTTAATAGGGAAACCCATCACAACTTCACTTAAAGTAGCATGATTAGAGCTGGATGAAAGTTGTGTATTTTTTATTGTACTAAAACCTCCTTCAATGCCGGTTTGAAATACAAAGGTTAAAGAATCGTATACTCCGTAAGAGGCGGGGTTACCCGGGTTGATAATAAAAGGGTCGGCAAAGCCAATGGAAATCCCTCCCATGCTTTGTATTTGTGTTCCTGCACTTTTACCTGTCAGATAACCAATACCATACCTTGAGTATGGAGTATTAATTTCCTGAGCGTTCATTACTGTTGCAATGAACAAAAACGATAACAATAAACCTAACTTAAATTTCTTCATTAAAATCGAGAATTACCTTCAAACCTTTCAATACAATATTTGGGGTTGCAAAGATGTTATTTTTTAATCTTTTATCAAAATATTTGTAATCACCACCTCCAAAAATTATTTTCAGAGAATGATACTGTTCACGATACTGATTAATAATACCGTCAATTTCTGCCCTCATTCCGTTTAAAACACCTGAGATTATAGAATGTTCGGTAGAATTTCCAGTTAATTCTGCTTGCGTGTCTTTTAACTCAATCAACGGTAATTGATCCGTAAAAGTATGCAAAGCGTTCAAACGCATGTGGATTCCGGGACTAATACTCCCTCCAAGATATTCGCCTTTACTGTTTATAAAGTCGTAGGTAACCGTTGTTCCTGCATCAATGGCCAATACATTTTCTCCAGGGAAATGATTACAGGCTTCTGCCGCAATCGCTATCCTGTCTTTTCCTAACGTGCTGGGCGTTCCGTATTTATTTTCAAAAGGCAGTTTAGTATTTTGATCCAGTTTGATGAAAAACCCCAGGCTTGTTAAAATCTGATTAATATTTTCGGGGTAATTGCGAACAGACGATAAAATAGAGGATTGAATAGTTGGATGTTTTTTCACGATCTCCAGAACATTACCAGACACAGGGCCATCATAAACCTGAAGATCAGAGAGTGTGTTGTTTTGGAATACGGCCAGTTTAGTACGGGTGTTGCCTATATCAACAATAAGTTTTTCAGCCATTCATGTGATTAATTGCAACAAAAATACGCCATCTGAAAATATACTCAACTGTTTAAGTGTACAAACTGATTTTTTTTAACTTTTTTAAACTAATTCTTTTTGGTGTAAGAAAAAAAGTTTTAATTTTGCCGCTCCTTAATCAAAGGTACCATAGCTCAGTTGGTAGAGCAAAGGACTGAAAATCCTTGTGTCCCTGGTTCGATCCCGGGTGGTACCACAAACAAAAGCCCCTAAATC
>JAFGXS010000035.1 GCA_016936505.1 Bacteroidales bacterium
TTCTACGATTCCTTTCACCGTATAATTTCGCTGTACTCTTCCTGTCAGCGTGACTACTTTACCCATTGGGTTTTCGTCACCAAAAAATAGTTTGGCAAACCTGTCGGTAAACACGGCAGCATCCGGTTCTCTCAATACAGTACTTCTGTCGCCAACTTTTAATTTGAAATCAAAAATGTCGAAGAAAGTACTGTCGGCTACAATTCCTTCGGGAGAAACAGATTTTTCACCAAACCTAAATACACATTCTCCCTTCGGAAACTTTTTAACAGATGTAAGATTTTCAACACCGGGATAGTCCTTATAATTGAAGCCAAAAAACAGCCTGGCATCGATCGCCTCCAACTGAGTTTCTAACGACTGCTGAATCGTTAATATATAAATATCTTTCTCTCGCTTGTGAAAATTATCCATCGATAATTCGTTGTGAATGTAAGTGTATAGCAACGATATACAAAGTGAGCTTAACAGCACCGTTACCAAGCTCCCCACAAAAACCAGGCGGTTCGACTTAAAGTTTCTTACTGCGAATTTTAAATAGTGTATGATCATTATTTCGGGTTTTAATTATTCATATCTTAATACTTCGACTGGGTTTCTTATTTTCGCGCGCCAGTCTTTTTACCCCTAAATCACCTGAAGGGGACTTTCTTGTATCTCCTATTGGCGTAATTTCATTTATTATATTTCTTTTTCATTTAACTCTAACCTTAATTCATTTCTCCGGACAAAAGCCCCTTCAAGGGTTTGGGGTGAAATACTACTCATACCTTAATGCTTCCACCGGATTCCGCGTAGCTGCTCGCCAGCTTTGCCAACTTACGGTTAGCAATGCAATTCCAAGTGCCAACAATCCGGAAAGCGCAAAAACCCACCAACTCAAAGCAGTTTTGTAGGCGAAATTTTCGAGCCATTTATTCATGGCATAATACGATAAAGGTGCGGCCAATGTAAAACCAACAACTACCCATTTCACAACACTTTTATTGAGCATTACTATCACTTCCGATATTTTTGCCCCATTGATCTTTCGGATACCAATTTCCTTGATTTTCCTTTGCGTTAACTGTTCAATAAATCCAATCAAACCCAGACAGGAAATTATGATGGCTAACAATGCAAATACTTTAATAGCCCGTGCCTGTTTTTGCTCCTTTACATACATCGACTGAATCCATTCGTCGTAAAACTTAAATGTAAAGGCGTAATCTTTTTCTACACTGGTATAAACCTTTTTAATGGTTTCCAGATTTTCTGAAACATCCCCCGTGATTTTGATATTAAGTAACCAGGGAGGATTTCTCATATACCCAATCTGAATATTGCCCATTTCTGTATAAAGGTTTTCGTAATGAAAGTCCTTTACCACGCCGATTACTTTTTCCCCCATAGAAAACTTCCCTGTTAAATCGGTCCAACCGTGCTCTTTGTACAAATGCTCATTTATCAGGCAAACATTTGAATCAGAAGGCATGAAATCTCTCCCTGCAATTAATTGAATTTTAAATGTGTTTAAAAAATCCTCATCAGCCCAAAAGGAATTGGTTGAAATTGTTTTAATCTCTCCATTAACCTTTTCATCAGCTGTTGATGTACCCGGAATCTGCATGGGACTTCCGGCAGTTGCAGAAACATCAACAATTCCCGGATGTGTTAGTAGTTCGCTTTTAATTACTTTCCATTTCTCAGAAGCTTTCCCGCCCAAATTGAGCCGTACCAGCATTTCCTTATTAAATCCCAGATTTTTATGTTCTACAAACTTGAGTTGTTTATGAATCACAAGTAAAGCTATCAACAAGCAGGAAGTTATCAGAAATTGCACTGCAATTACACCTGCCCGCTGTCCCTTATTTTTTAAACCACCTCTGTGAGTGATGGCCTGTAATGGGGTAAATCCTGAAAATGCCAGAGCGGGATAAAGCCCCGATAAAATGCCGGTGGTAACAAACAATAACAGTGTAGCCACCAAAACCAACGGTTGCAAGAAAAAAAGCTGAAGCTGGATTTTTTTGTCCAGCAATTCTGCAAACAAAGGAGCCATAAAGGTAAAGGCTGCCAATGCGAGAATCATCGACAAAAAAGAAATCAGCAACGATTCCACAATAATCTGACGGAATATCTCTTTTCTGCCTGCACCATTTGCCTTTTTAATACCGATTTCGTTCAAGCGGTCGTATCCGCCTGACAACGAAAGGTTCACATAGTTAAAAATGGTCATAAACAGAATTACAATGGCAATACTCGACAAAAGGTAGATCAACTTAACATTGGCGTGTTCAAGTTTATCGTTGGGAAGTGCACTAAAATATACCTCGCTAAATGGCTGAAGGGAAAGTGTTATATCTTTAAATGCCTTCCAATGATTAATCATACCTGCAACCTTGCTTTCAACCTCATCGGAAACTACCTGAGGGTAAAGCATTACAAAGGCATTCATCATTCGGTGCTCTTCCTCGTGATATCCAATTCGATAGGCACTTAACTGTTCAACATTTACAAGTGCATCAAATTTTAATGATGAGCTTGACGGGATATCCTGGACCACTCCTGCCACTGAATACATTCGGTTTGCTACTTCCAACATTTCACCCACCGGATTTTTATCGCCATACAGTTTTTTGCTAAACGATTGAGTGAGAATAACATTTTCCTTTATTGCAAGTGTTGGATTTCCCGATTTATAAATAAACCGGAGAGAAAACATATTTAAGAAGTCGTCGTTTGTAGCCATAAAACGTGCTGCTTCACGATGGTCTTCAAGCTTGTAATACAGGGATTGAATCGTATAAAGACACATGTTTTCCACGCCCGGAACTTTTCCTTTTATCTCATCAAACAATGTTTCCGGAACGATGGACTGTTGATCGGACCGGACAATGCGGTAAATATTTTTCCGGTTCTCAAATCCACGATCCACACTTTTCTCTCCAATAATAAAAGTGGTTAAAATAATCAGCACCGACATACTTAAAGCGTATCCACCGATGGTGATAAGCGTAAACGCTTTTCTATTTTTTATTGACCTAAAAAATGGCTTTAACATGTGCATATTCAACAAATTTTTAATCTTTTACTTAATCCACTACTCATATTTCAAGGCCTCCACCGGGTTAATGCGCGATGCTTTATAAGAATGAAACAAGACGGTTAGTAAAACCACTATGACGGCAACGACAAAAGCAATAGCGAAAAAGCCGAAGTTGATACTGACCTTGTAGGAGAAGTTGCTTAACCACCTGTGCATAAAATAATAGGTAACCGGAACGGCAAGTATGGCTGCTATTACAACCATTATAAGATTCTCTTTTAAAAACGAATAAACAATGGTTTTTTCTGCGCTGCCAAATACTTTCTTAATCCCGATTTCTTTTGTTCGTGTTTTTGCTATAAACAATGTGAGTCCAAACAAACCAAAAGCAGCAATAAGTAGCGAGAAGATGGCAAATATTGAAATTATTATACTCAGGTTTTTCTCGGAAGAATAAATTCGCGCAATCAAATCTTCAATCGTTTGGTACTGAAAGGAACGACCGGGTGCCATCTCTTTCCATTTATCTTTCAACATTGGCAGTAAATTATCCAACGTTCCGGGCACATACTTAATGGCCACCTGCTGAATGTATTTGTCAGTCATCGTAATCATTATCGGCGGAATGTCGCTGTGGATGGAATGAAGATTAAAATCTTTTACAACACCGATGATCGTTTTTCCGGCATATTGTTTCCCTACCGGGTTGGTAATTCCGAGATCTTTTATAGCTGTTTCATTAAATATGGCTGAGCCATTCAGGTCGCTGCCAAACTCTTCTGAAAAA
>JAFGXS010000036.1 GCA_016936505.1 Bacteroidales bacterium
ACTTTTTCGGCAGAAAATAGCAGACGGACAATATAAGAACCACAGCCACTAACACGGTATATAAAACATTTGGCGGAAAGTGGTAATTTTAAGGGCGGTACATTTAATAAACTTTGTAACGGTTTTATAGGAAATCCCCCTCGCTGTCGCAAGTTTCTAACTTGGGACATATCAACTGAGAGTTCAGTATGACACTTTTTTTGTCATGTTGAGCGGAGCGAAACATCTCAATTATGGGAATGAATAGAGGGCAGAGATCCTTCACCGCCCGAGGCGGTTCAGGATGACAAAGGGTTTAACCTTCAGTTTCCAACTCTGGTCCGCGATTACAAACCCGCCCCGGTCATTTTCATTCATTTGTCTTCTTCAGATACGCATCAATCAAATTGCTGATGTCTTCCATTTTGCCCAGCGGGATGGCGTTAAGCTTTTGGGTGAAGTCGATGGCTTTGTCGGATTTTTCAAGCATGCGCAATGCATGGTCGGCCGGAACGCTGGTATTTTTCTCCGGTATCCACTCCGTAAAGTCGTTGGGGGTGCAGTTGAGCAGTACGCACAACCGCTCCATCACATCAAAATTGAGCCGTTTTACTTTGTTGTTGTAAATTTTGCTGGCGAATTGACGGCTGATGCCGGCATTGATCAGGAAAACAAAGGGCTTTTCAATGCCCCGGGCTTTAAAGATTCTGTCGAAATTGTAGTGTAACATCATTTGAAGGTTTAAGATTACAGAAAAAAGGGTTCATCCCGTAAAAAAATTTAAAAAAGGTTCGCCTACAAGCGAAATAGATCTTCTTACGAGTAAATAAGTTCTTCTAAACATAAAAAAAGGTCTTTGTATTTCATTTCAGGTTCTTTATATCTCATTCTTGGTTCTTCATATCGTATTCTTAGTTCTTCGTGTCGCATTCCTGGTTCTTCGTGTCGCATTCCTGGTTCTTCGTATCGCATTCCTGGGTCTTCGTGTCACATTCCTGGTTCTTCGTATCGCATTCCTGGTTCTTCGTGTCGCATTCCTGGTTCTTCGTGTCGCATTCCTGGTTCTTCGTATCGCATTCCTGGTTCTTCGTATCGCATTCCTGGTTCTTCGTACTGAAACCTGACTGATTCGGAAAGGTAATAAAAAATCCGGTACAGTCTGTAACACCCGGCTTCTGCATCACTGAGTGGCTTGTTATTTTCTCAGCCGGTACCGTGCCCGCAGAACAAACGGTAAGACTTGTATCGAACGACTTTAGCCCTGCGCCATCTGACTGCGGCAGCTGTTTCCGGTGCAAAGAATGAAAATTTTCATCGAACCTATTGAACGGAAAAACGATTGCAATAAAGATCACTGGCGCGCACCTTGCTTTTTGCCCTGTGTCTTTGTAAAGGTTTGTAAAAGTGAAGGTTATTTTTTATATTTGGAGGGGAAATCAAAAGAGTTGGAAATGGTTTTTATTAAATAATTACAGCCAATGACCGGAAATTACCTGTAAATGTTGTATCCATGATGTCGATAAAAGAAGCGAAATAGTTCGCGTATGGAAATGGATGGAACAGAAGAAATGCACAAAGCCATGGAATTTTGTCTCATCGGCGCAGGAAATTATGAAAAAGCGATGGATAACATCTCCTGATATTCAGATAGCAGTTTAAATGAGCCAATAGGAAAGATCAGAATGATCAAGCAATAATCAGGATTGAAATAAGAAAATAACTTTTTTATGAAAGGGTAATCATATGACCATCAAGAAACCTTTATCCGATGCTGAAAGAATCATAAGATCTTTAGAAGACGGTTTTTTACGAGTAGATACGGATGGCCATATCATCATGGCCAATGAAGCCATTGCTACTATGTGTGGATATGCTTCACCCGAGGAAATGATCGGTCTGAAAATGAAGGCGCTTTATGCCAATCCTCAGGATAGAGACCACCTGATTGCCGAGATACAATCCGCAGGAAAACTCATCAATTACGAACTGAAATTTCAGCGCAGGGACGGCACTACTTTCTGGGCTTTAAACAACATCAAAACATTTTGTAATGAAAAGGGCAAAGTGCTGGGAACCGAGGGGGTAATCAGGGATATCACCAGGCGAAAGCAGACAGAGGAGAAGCTGGAACATGCCAATAAGGTGCTGGCTGCTATTCGTCATGTAAATCAGTTGATGATTTCGGAAAAAGAACCTGCAAAGTTGATGCAGGGAATTTGCAATCATCTTACCGAAAACAGAGGTTATTTTAGCGCCTGGGTCATGCTGCTGGATGAAGCAGGTAAATTTGAAGCCGTTTACCAGTCTGGTTTAGGTAAAGATTTTATTCAGCTTAAGAAAGAGTTGAAAAAGGGTAACTTTCCCGCCTGTGTCAAAAAAGCGCTTAAAAAGAAAAATTTAGTAGTGATTGCGGATTCCTTCGAAGATTGCAGGGATTGTTTGCTCTTAAAAAATTATATAGATCGTGGTGGTTTGATTGCACCCATTATGCATAATGGCAGGTTGTTCGGTTTGATCAAAGCCTCGATTTCCAGGAAATTCCTTGTTCCATACAATTTTGAACTTTTCAAAGAAGTAGCTGATGATATCGGACATGCTTTACACCATATCATGATAGATCAGGCCCGTGTCAGTGCTGAAAGAAATCTTCAGGCAGCGAATCAACAACTGGCTGCAAACGACAAGCAATTAAAAGCAGCGATCCGGCGACTTACGGCTAACGAAAAAGAACTGACTAAAAGCAGGGAAATGGCACTCAGTTACCTGAATGTGGCTGCTGAAATTATTATAATGCTTGATAAAAAGGGAAATATTTCTTTGTTGAATGCGGGGGGATATAAGTTGCTGGGTTACAAAAAGGGTGCATTAGACGGGAAAAACTGGTTTGAAAATTGTCTGCCAGAAAATAAGGTTGAAGAGGTTAAAAACCATTTCAAACAAGTTATGAACGGGCAAACAGAAAATGTTACATATTTTGAATCAGACATCCGGACAAAATCAGGTAATATCAGGACCATTCTATGGTATAATACCATTGTTAAAGATGAAAATGGTAAAATTACGGGCACTTTAAGTTCCGGCGACGATATCACGGAACGAAAGAAGGTAGAAGAAGCGCTTAAAGAAAGTGAAACGAAATTGAAAAATATTATTGAAAATAGTACCAACCTTTTTTATAGCCATTCAACAGATGATAAGATTACATTCATTAGTCCACAGATACAAGAATATCTGGTCTATGAACCTGAAGAAGTAATGCAGAACTGGAAAGATTTCATTACCGATAATCCGATGAATAATAAAGCCCTTGAATTGACTGCGAAAGCTATTCAAACCGGCAAGCGTCAACCCACATATGAACTTGAAATGCGAAGGAAAGATGGCAGGAAGATAATTGTAGAAGTAAGAGAATCTCCCGTAATAAAAAATGGGAAGGTTTTGTCCGTCGTCGGTTCTCTTGCCGATATCACTGAGCGTAAGAAAGCCGAAGAAGCACTGGAAAATAGTCATGAGTTGATGCGGTATGTCATTGAACACGCAAACAGTGCTGTAGCCGTTCATGATAAAGACCTGAATTATGTTTATGTTAGTCAGAATTACTTAGATCAATACAACATTAAGGAAAAGGATGTAATCGGAAAACATCACTACGAAGTATTTCCGAAGCTTCCGCAGAAATGGCGCGATATTCATCAAAGAGTTTTAAAAGGTGAGATATTGAGTGCAGACAATGACCCTTTTGAAAATGAAGATGGCAGTATCGAATGGACGCGATGGGAATGCCGGCCGTGGTATAATGTCAAAGGCGATATCAATGGACTTATTGTTTACACCGATATCATAACCGAAGAAAAGAAAATCAGGGATGCGATCAAAGAAAGCGAAGAAAAATATCGCGTATTAGCCGAAAATGCCAGGCATATTATCATCACTCATGATCTTGATGGAAAAATCACCTATGCCAATAATTTTGCCTTAGATTTTCTGCATGTTACCAAAAATCAGATTATAGGTAAGAGTATTCATCAATTTATTCATTCTAAGGAAGATTTGGCTACGATGAAGCAAAGGCAGCAGGATTTCATGGCCGGTAAAAACAAAGCGTATCATTTTGAAGTAAACATAAAATCACCTACTGGCGAAAACCATATTCTGGAAGCATATGGAAATCCGATTGTGCAAAACGATGAGATTACTGCTGTAATGGTTGTGGCATACGATATTACCGATCGCAAAAAAGCAGAAGAAGCGCTTAAAGAAAGTGAAGAACGGTTCAAAATACTCTCCAACCTTACTTTTGAAGGGATTCTGATCCATAATAAGGGCATCTTTGTCGATGCAAATCAATCGCTGTTGCAAATGTTTGGCTATTCCCGGGAAGAGGTGTTGGGAAAAAGCGTCTTAGAGTTGGCAATACCCGAAGAAGATCATGTGAATGTAATGGATTATATTAAAAGCACTTCGGTCGATCCCCATGAAATTAAAGTAGTAAAAAAAGAGGGTACATTTTTTATTGCAGAGATTATTGCAAAAGATGTAGTGATCAATGGCAATCAGTTAAGAGTAGTGGCGATAAGAGATATAACAGACCGGAAAGAAGCTGAAGAAACTGTGAAAAAAAGCGAGAAACGTTACCGGTCACTGACTGAAAATATTCCTGTAGGGATTTTTCGGTCAACACCAAGGGGGAAGATCATCTCGGCCAATACTGCCATGGCCCGAATGTATGGTTATGACTCCATTGAAGAATTATTAAATGTTCCTGCATCTGATTTTTATTCGGATAATAATCCCCGTCAATTGATGCTTGATGAATTAAAGAAAAAAGAATTCCTGTTAGATTATATTACAGAAGAAAAGAGGAAGGATGGTTCTAAAATATGGGTTTCGTCAAATTACAGATTAATGAAATTCGATGAATCAGAAGATGAAGAATTTTATATTGATGGGGTTGCAATAGATATAACTGATCGAAGAAATGCAGAAAAAAAGTTGGTAGAAGCCAAAGAAAAAGCCGAGGAAAGTGAATATAAAGTTCGCAGCATGTTCGAAAATACACAAATCGGTATTTTGTATTGCGATGCCAAAGGGAATATATTAGAAATCAATCCGGTAATGCTGGAATTAATGGGGTCACCCTCGGCAGAAGCCACAAAAAAAATAAATGTACTCACGTTTCAGCCGCTGATTGAAAACGGTTTTGCGCAAAATATGGCAAAATGTATCAACGAAAAACGAATGATTACAGATGACACTGAATATACGAGTAACTGGGGCAAAACAATCTATATGAAGTATTATCTTGTTCCGGTAATTGTGGGGGATAAAGTAGTTGGAGTTTGGGGTAATATGAATAACTTAACCGATCTTTTTACCATTCAGCGACAACTTGAAACGGCCAAAGAAAAAGCCGAAGAATCCGACCGGTTGAAGTCTGCATTCCTTGCCAATATGAGTCATGAAATCCGTACGCCTATGAATGGAATCATGGGCTTTGCAAGCCTCCTGAGAGAACCGAAACTTACAGGTCAGGAACAGCAAAAATACATTTCTATTATCGAGAAATCAGGTGAACGTATGCTGAATACGATAAATGATATCATCGACATCTCAAAAATAGAATCCGGTGCAATGGAAGTAAGTATGAAGGAGACAAAAATTAACGAGAAGTTAAATTATATTCTGAATTTTTTCCAACCCGAGGCCGAACGTAAAGGACTGGAGTTGGTATTAAAAAATACATTACCGGCAGACAAAGACTCCACTTTTGCCGATGGTGAAAAAGTATCTGCCATTCTCATCAACCTGATTAAAAATGCCATTAAATACACGGACAATGGTTCCATAGAATTTGGATGTAATTATAGAGCAATTCAAAATGATAGGTTCCTGGAGTTTTATGTTAAAGATACCGGTATCGGAATTGCTAAGGACCGGCAGGCTGCCGTTTTTGAACGTTTTGTCCAGGCTGATATTGAAAATATACGTGCACGGCAGGGCTCAGGATTAGGCTTATCCATTTCCAAAGCGTATACAGAATTGCTTGGTGGTAACTTATGGTTTGAAAGTGAAGAAGGGAAAGGCTCAACATTTTATTTCACGATTCCATTCAGCCCATTAACGAATATGGAATCAAAGCTTGAAAGTAAGTCAGAAACGAAAAAAGATGTACCCCCTCTGAATTTGAAAATTTTAGTAGTTGAGGATGACGAACCATCCAGTGAATTCATCTCGATTGTCATTGAAAATTACGCAAAAGAAATTCTCCTTGCCAAAACAGGTATAGAGGCTATTGAAGCGATCCGTACCCAACCTGATATTGACATCATACTCATGGATATTCAAATGCCTGATATGAACGGATATGAAGCAACACAACAAATTCGTCAGTTTAATAAAGATGTTGTTATTATCGCCCAAACTGCTTTTGGGTTAAGTGGCGACAGAGAAAAGGCGCTGGATGCGGGTTGTAATGATTATATTTCCAAACCGATTAATAAAGAAAAATTGTTGGGATTGATACAGGATATTTCAGTGATAAATGGAAAACAAATATTAAACAATTAGAAATAAGGCTCCCTCCTGTACTGCAAACAGGTACGGCTCTCACCCCCGGCGTTATTTGGTTCTTTGGATATTATAAATGAAGTTCGCGTGCATGGGACGAAATAAACCTTTGGTGAAAATAATACAATGAAAATATTATGGAATCAGACAATGAAACATTACTATTACGAGAGAAAGAAACAGAACCTACACTTGACGTTTTGGAAAACGTCCTGGGTAAAGAACTGTTCATTCTCTATGAAGAATTAATTAAAATTTTTACCGATGAGTTTAGTTTGGAACCTCAATGGCAGTTTTACAAAGATGGAAATGCCTGGTTGTGTAAAGTAGTTTTTAAGAAGAAAACGATTCTTTGGCTTTCTGTTTGGGAGAACTACATCAAAACGGGGTTTTATTTCACGGAAAAATCAGGAACAGGGGTTTTGGCATTGGATATTGACCCTGAAATAAAAGAGGCATTTGCGGTGGCAAAACCCATTGGAAAACTTATACCCCTGACTATTGATGTGAACCAACATAAACAGATGAAAGACTTAAAAGAGGTAGTAAAATATAAGAAAGGATTGAAGTAAACAGCGACAAGGGAAATAAATTCCTGCAATAGGACGGATTTATTCCACCGTGCGGAATTTATTGTGGAGCGAACTTGATGAGCGAAAAGAATCGTGGTGCAGGAGCAGAAAAAGGGTGTAAGACTGGAAAGTGTAAAGGGAATTAAGTTAGTCGCTATTAAAAGAATAAAACCATGAGTAGAAAAATTAAATGGGGAATTATAGGGTTAGGAAAAATTGCTCACAAATTCGCGGAAGACTTAATGCTTTCAGGTGATTCTGTATTATACGGAGTTGCCTCCAGAGAAAGAGACAAGGCTAAAAATTTCAGTGATAAGTTCAACCCGATTCGATACTATGATTCGTATGAAGCGTTGGCAAAGGATTCGGAAATAGACATCGTCTATATAGCTACACCTCATGCTCTTCATTTTGAAAATACAATGATGTGTTTAAAAAACAACAAGGCTGTTCTATGCGAAAAACCCATGGGGTTGAGTTCGCAAGAAGTTAACAGGATGATTGAAGAAGCGAAATCGCGGAAATTATTTTTAATGGAAGGCCTTTGGACAAGATTTATCCCTGCAACGGAAAAATTAATTGAACTTCTGAACCAAAAAATAATTGGCGATATCTTATTCATTCGAGCAGATTTTGGATTCAAAGGGGATCTGAATTTTAAAAGTAGAATATACGACAAAAAACTTGGGGGAGGTTCTTTGTTAGATATTGGTATTTACCCCATCTATTTAAGTCTTTTAATACTGGGGCTTCCTGTGGATATAAAAGCGATAGCTTCGATGACGGAAACAAATGTTGATGCTAATTGTTCCATGCTGTTTACCTATGACAAGGGAGTTAAAGCGAGTCTTGAATCCACTATTGAAGCCAAAACACCCACCGAAGCATATATTTACGGTAGTGAAGGCATCTTAAAACTGCACAGTCCGTTTCATCATTCAGAGCAAATCACCCTTTCAAGAAATGGAGAAAATGAACTATTGGACTTGAACTACAAGGGAAATGGCTATATCTATGAAATAGAAGAAGCCAATACATGCCTCCTGAATCAAGAAACTGAAAGCTCCAAATTGTCTTTTTCAACAAGTTTAGACTTAATTTCTTTACTCGATAGAGTTAAAGACGAAATAGGCCTGAAATATGAATCAAAGAACACTGCTACAAAAGCTATTAGTCATCGCGGGGAAATGGATGAAAATGAAAATTAGTTTTCAAACCAGCCCTTTCGTATTGCTGCCTTTGTACTGCAGCAACCTGTTCTAAACTACGCAATCGTCCGCTGGTGACCTGTTTCCGTACGGAACCGTAAGCTGCTCAGGACCTGTCACCGGCAGCGCTCAGCATTGCACTTCGGAAGAAAGAAGGATTATTTCATTTTTCTACACTCTCCGCACTGCTTCGATCAGCAGAACACAAGAGGTGCAAAAGACTCATGCGTTGTTTCATTGAGAAAGGTGTTGGCATGCGACGAAAAAAAAGGCCGGACAACAGCGCCCGGCCTTCAGATTAAACTTGCAAAGGTTCTACTTTGCTGCGCAGTCCATGCACACTTTTTTGTCGCCTTTC
>JAFGXS010000037.1 GCA_016936505.1 Bacteroidales bacterium
GTTCGCTTTGACATCTTTGTTTTTTTTTTGGATTTTAACAAAGATACGAAGCTGATTAAAAGATGTTACGGTAGAAGAAAAATTCAGTAAATCACTTATCCATAATCAGGTTAAAAATCAGACTGACCTTTAAAAACCCTGGCATTGGGTAAAGCAACTATGCGCCCACTCATGCTCAACCGGCCATTCACAGGCATATCCACATGTAAATACGCATTACCATCGTTATTTACAGTTATTGTAAAATATCCTCTGGGACCTGATCCTTTAGGCATAATTTTACCACTTACCATTAATGCCTTTTTACTATTTTTTCCTGGATTAAACTTATAGTCAGAGATAAATCCTTCAGCTGTCATTCCACCAACTCCATTTCTTCCACCAGCTCCCAGTCCGAATTGAAAGATCACTTTATCTTTTCTAACAGCAAAGAAACTTGTCGTTGGTGATACTGAAATCATATTACCTCTTGGGCCATATAACTGATTTGCTTCTAAAACAAAGGCTTTGTTTTTCAGAAGATAGGCATAATGTTTTCTTGATTTAAGAGACTCAAGAGATTTTTTTTCCTTCTTCTTAATCTTTAGTTCCTTTTTCTCTTTTTTGGTCAATGATGAATGGTTTTGAGCAAAGCAGCTAACCGAAGTAATAATTACTATAGCGATAACAACAGTTGAAGTAATTCGTGTAATAGTTTTCATGGTTAATTTGTTTTAGGTTAAAGGGTTCTGCAAAAAAGCAGAACCCTTAGAAATGATCATTAAAAGATACTTTGTCCAACAAAAATACTTGCCTTCTTCGGCGAAACAACTTGCCCATATAAGGTTAGTATCCTACCGTTACCCAATTGAATTGTTAGTTGTCCGGTTCCGTCATCTGCTACATTCATAGTAACATGAGGAGGCAATCCGGGACCTACAAGGCTTACATCTGTTGATATCATCATATTATTCTTATTGCCAGGAATGAACTTATAATTCATAGTTGAACCGTTTACAGTTATACCGCCTACACCATTAGGACCTATTGCACCATCAAGGCCCAACTGAATTATGACTTTATTTCCATGAACAGAAAAGAAATTAATATCAGGACTAAGAACAAATGATGTTCCACGAGGAGTAATTACATAATCAGCTTGAAAAACAAAATATTTCTGTTTCAAAAGCTCCATATAATATGTTCTGGAAGCAGCACGTTTCATGTTTCTTTCTTTCTCTTTACGCAATTTCTCAATGCGTTTCTTTTCTTTTTTACTTAAAACATGAACATTTTGTGCATCTAATGTCTGAACCGACATTATAGAAATCACAAACAAAAAGCTTAATAAATACGCTAACTTTTTCATAACATTATTTTTTTTAGAACTTACTAAAATGAACCAAAATCATGCCAAAAGGAAAATAGCATCAGCTAATTTTCTGTAAAACAGGCTAACAAATGTTAAAACAAGTTCTCGATATTAACAGAATTAGTGTAAAAGAAAAGAAATGTCCTGACCCGGATCAATTTCTTTTGGCTCCTGTCCGTACTCAAAAACACGTAAGCTTTTGGAACCAATAATTTTTAATTTACCATCCTTTACTGAAAGTAAACAACCCTCACGTAACCCAACAACTTTTGTATTTTTATTGACAATTAAAAACTCATTGATTCTTTGTTCCCGGGTTTCGCCGCCATGTCCGGTCGGATTGGCATCCAGATAATGAGGATTGATCTGGAAAGGAATCAATCCCAATGTTTTAAAACTAATTGGCTCAATAATAGGCATATCGTTGGTTGTCATTAATGAAGGACAGGCAATATTTGAACCGGCACTCCATCCCATAAAAGGCAACCCTTTTTTAACCCGTTCCCTGATTACTTCCATTAATCCAAACGATTGCAACTGAAATACCAAATGAAATGTGTTTCCGCCACCTACAACAACTGCCTGAGCTTCTCTAATCATTTGTTTTGGATCGTCACTGGTATGAACGGAAACCAATTTGGCTCCCAACATTTTAAAAACAGAAGTTACTTTTTCTGCATAAATATCATATGATGCTTCCAAGCCTTCAGACGACAAACTAATGCCTGCATAGGGAACAAAACAAACTTCAGTAATACTATTCTCCTGAAGAAAATTCTGAATATGTGGTCTGGGCCAAAGAAGATATTCCTCTCCAGCCATAGTTGAGTTGCTAATCAGTAATAAATTCATGTGATTTTTTTAAGTTTTAAAAATACTACAAATTTGGGAATTTGTTAATCTGGAAACTATAATTATTAATCTTAATACATCTGTATTCAATATACTTCAATTTAGGTTCATTTATTTCATTAACTTTATTATCTTTAAAGCTAAATATGAACACCTTATGGTAAGTTATCAGCTTCAGCAATTGATAGAACAAATACACAACATGAGATTGGGTACTGATGGAAATTTCTTTTTTCGTACTCCTGCTGATGACAAAAAGGTTAAACATTTTGAAGTTGAGTTTGGTGTTCGCTTACCCGAAAGCTATAAATATTTTCTCTCACATTTCAACGGAGGCATGTATGCTCCTGCCTATGAAACTAAACAACTCAAAACAAATGTGGACCTTAATTTACTTAAAGATGAAGGCGTATATCTATACAGTATTGAAGAGATTCACGAGAAATATCAGAACCTGAAAAAACAAAACTGGAAAATACAACCTATCCTATCACCCTATCCGGTTATTCCTTTTTGTGTTCAAACCGGAATTGATCTGCTTGTTTTTCTTACCGGAAATAAAATAGAAAAAGAATCTCCGGTTTTTGACGCATTCCACGAAGATTTTCCTGAAACTTGGGGAATATCTTCAATAAATTTCGAGAACTTCCTTGACCTCTATTTAAAGGCAAAGGGTTTTCCTTATTTAATTGGTGATGAAACTCTGGGAGTAGCCAGCGACTACTTTAATTATAACCAACAGGTAGAAGAAAGCGCTGAACAGATCTTAAGCCGGACACAAATAGAAATTGAAGAAAATAATGAAGACGACTTTGCATATTATGAGCGGTCAGATGTTTTCTACAAGAAAGGACAGATCAGTGAAGCCTTTGACATGATTAATAAAGCACTGGAAATAAAACCAAAAAATGCATTCTATCATTTTATTAAAGGAGAAATATTACGAGACGGAAAACAAATAAGAGCCTCACTGATTGAATTTGATACTGCTGTGCAACTTGAGCCTAATGACACTTTGTACTTATGCAGTCGGGCAGGTTCTTTGTATCAAATGGCAAGAAATGAGGCTGCTTTAAAAGATTGCAACAAAGCCATTGAAATAGACAAACAGTATTTACTGGCCTATTTAATGAGAAGAGATATTTATCAACTATTAGGTTTGAATGATCTTGCAGCAATAGATCAGCAAAAAATTGACGAGTTAAACAAACTTCAGGATTAACTTATTCTGAACCCCAAAACCGGTCTTTCATTTTTAACTTGAGGAACAAACTCAGCCACATCACTTAAAACAACAGTAGACATCATTTCCTTTGTACGTTCAGACTTTAGCATTTCTGCCATTCTTATTTCCTGGTTTCTGACTGCCTTTTCAACTATTTTTCTCATTGAACGTGCATTTCCAAAAAACATATCACGCGATTTGTATAAATGTGAAATGTATTCTCTTAAATGAGTCTCAGCCTCTTTATTGATCACTAAACCTCTGTGTTCAAAATTACTTCTAACAATTGTCCAGAGTTCTTTTTCATTAAAATCGTTAAAATGAAACTTATGATCAAATCTTGATTCAAGACCTGGATTTGATTCAAGAAACTGCTGCATATTTTTTGTATAACCAGCTACAATGACACCAAATCCCCGTCTATTGTCCTCCATTTCCTTGATTAATGCAGACACAGCCTTTTTACCAAAATCGTTGCTGTGCCCATCTGTCAAAGAATAAGCCTCATCAATAAACAAAATACCACCCATTGCGCTGTTCACGAGCTCTTTGGTTTTTAGCGCTGTTTGCCCCAGGTAACCTGCCACTAATGAGCTTCCGTCGGCATCAATAAAATGGCCTCGTTCAAGCAAACCCAACGACTTGTATATTTTACCCAGTATTCTGGCTACTGTGGTTTTTCCGGTTCCCGGATTTCCTGTAAATACACTATGCATTGAAAAGGCGTTCAGCACATCGCGGTTCATTTCAATATAATAACGTGTAAGCTTAACCAACTCGTTAACTTCCTGTTTAATATTTTCTAATCCGGTGAGTTTGTTCAGTTCATTCAAAGCTTCTTTCAACAAATCTTCATCAATTTTCAATTTCAACTGCTTTTCAATAGCAGTTTCCGTTATGTCCTCAATATCCACATCCTGAATTTCTGAAAGAACCTTTTTGTTTAACTGGTTTTCTTTAAAATTCTTTACAACCCGAATTCCAAGATTCATTTTGGCTTCATCTATTAAGGCCGTTGCGAATCTGGCGTTCCCAAAGGTAATATCCCTTTTTCTGTAAGCATTGGTTAACAACTTAAGTAGTTCTGCTTCAGCTTTTACACTTAAAGTAACCCTTTTTTTATTGGCTGCATACCGGGCTATGGCCATTAACTCTTCAGGTGTGTAATCTTCAAAGTTGAAATAGTGTTTGAACCTTGATTTTAAACCGGGGTTTGAACCAATCATTGTTTCCATCTCCTTGGGATATCCTGCTACCATCACGGCAATATCACCAGGTCCGTCACTCATTTCCGTAATTAAGGTAGAAACAGCTTCCGGACCAAAATCACCCGACGAACCTTCTTTAAAAAGCATATAGGCTTCATCAATAAACAAAATTCCTCCTCTTGCCTTTTCAATCGCTTCTTTAGTATCTTTTCCTGTCTGCCGCACATATCCGGATATCAAATTGTTGGCATCTACCACATGAACATGGCCTTTGGAAAGCAATCCCATTGAATGAAAAATCTGACCTAACAATTTAACAACGGTTGTTTTCCCTGTACCAGGATTTCCGGTAAAAACGCTATGCAGACTGATCTTCTCCTCTTCTTCAAAACCCTGTTCTTTTCTGTACTGCAAAAAGCTGACATAGTCGATATATTCTCGAACTTTCAGTTTAATATTTTCCAGCCCGATTAAACCATTCAGTTCATCCATAATTTCATTCAACGGTCGATTGTCAACTACAAGATGTCCTGTGGATTTACTCTCTTTTTCTTCTTCCGTGTTTTCATCAGAATTATTATCAGAATGATCTTCCTCATCAACTACAGGTGCGGGCTCAGCAACAGGATCAGGCTTTACTTTTGTTGAATCATACCATTGATTTACTTCCTCATTCAACAGCGCTTCATAATCACTTAAACGTTCAATATTTACAGAACCTACAGCAAAAGGTATAACACCAATCGTAGTATCCATAAAAATCACTTCTAAACGATAATTATCCTGAATCCATGTACCTTTATCATTGGCTCCCCAACCCGCAGTAATCGTAAATACTTCCCCAATGCCATGATCAGAAACAATGTTCGTCATAGTATCAGCCACACCAACTGTTTGACCTGTATCATCTACATATCGGAAAAATAACTCACACAACCATTCGGTATCGATATGGTTAATAAATCTCAGTTCACCCATAATATATCGGGTATCGCTTTCATTAAAAGTCTTTAAATACCTTCTCTGATTCTCAGGTATATCATCCGAATCTGCTTCATAGGTTCGCAATGTAATGGCTTCAAAATATGGATTCGATTTATCAGTTACACGATTATAGTCTTCTACGAAAAAGTCAGTATATCCAACCTCCTCACCATCAATAACAGCTACCCAGCGATAATGACCCTGTTTCCAAAACTTACCGTATTCATCATCGCCCCACCCAAAATTATAGGTAATGATATTATCGGCTTTTGATACAGGAATATCAACTTCTTTACCACAGATCTCAGCATCAGGCACATCATTTTTCATTTTAAATGCTCTGATGTTAATTTTTGCCTTCCAGTCGTCCTCATCAAACAACTTATTATAGAAAGCAAGCTCTGTGCTTAAGTAATTAATTTCGTTTTTATTGAAAACTCTTCTGAATTTTCGCTTATTTCCCATGGCACGGTCCCATGCATAGGATTGAAGGCTTTTGAACTTATAGTTCTTGCCTTCTTTTGATTTTCCAAATATCATATCCCCGTAGATTTAAGTTGTTGCTTCAACAGCTTAAATTTACGAAAGTTGATCAAAAATCATACTTTGAATCAGTCTAAATTAACTGATATTTAAGATGTAACGAAAGGTCAAAAACTAAAGCGGTAAACAATCTGTTCATGATATTGCTCACCGGCCATAGTTGAGTTGCTAATCGGTAATAAATTCATGTGATTTTTTTGAAGATAAATTTACAATAAATTCAAGATACTTTTTATTATCCTTCAAAACCCAAACCGATACACAATCTGTTCATGATATTCTTCACCCTGATACAGGATAGCATTCGGAAAATTAATTTTGTTCGGTGCATCGGGAAAATTTTGAGGTTCCAGTGCCAGACCATAACACGATTCAATCGGGAACCCATCTTTGCCTGTTTCCGAACCATCAAAATGCATTCCTGCATAAACCTGAATTCCAGGCTGGGTTGTAAACACTTCCACTTTTCGTTTTGACCCCGGAACAGAAAGAACAGCTGCTTTTACCAAATCATGATCCTTTCTACGAATCATCCAGTTATGATCGAGCCCGTTACGAAGCATAATATCCGGATCATCACTTAACACAAGACTTTTAATATTAACAGGCTTCCTCAAATCAAATGCCGTTCGTGATACATTTTTCAACTCTCCTGTAGGAATAAAATTTTTATTTAATGGAGTATAATGATCTGCTATAATTTGCAAACTGTGGTTATTAATATTCTCCTTACCTGGTCCATTTAAATTAAAATATGGATGAGATGTTAGGTTCACCACTGTAGGTTGATCAGTTATCGCATTAAAATCAATTAAAAACTCATTATTGTCATTCAAAGCATACAATACACTCACAAATAAATTTCCCGGATACCCTTCCTCTCTATCAACACTCTGCAATGAAAGTTTATACGACGAGTTATATCCTGGGGTATCCACTTTCTCTACTTTCCAATCTTTTTTATGAAACCCGCTATCTCCGCCATGTAAATGGTTGGTTGCATGATTAACTGGCAGTTGATATTTCTTCCCATCGATATAAAAAACACCATTGGCTATTCTATTAGCATAACGTCCAATCAGGGCTCCAAAAAAAGGATCTCCGTTCAAAAACTCCTTCTCGGTATCATAACCAATCAAAATATCAATCTTCTTATTTTCAGACGGTATTTTAATGGAACATAATTTCCCGCCTTGAGACAAAAAATGAACTTCGATCCCATTGCTATTTTCCAAACAATACATTCTACTCTACATATATGATTTACCAGAATACTGTATACAATACAACTAAAATTGTCATCAGTATATAAGCACTAACATTGAACCTTTTTTCTGTTTTAAAAGTTTCTTTTAACAAAGGAATTCCTTTAGGATCATCATCGCCTTCGGCAGTTGTAAGAGAAACCCCCATGATAATCACAATAGTTATAAGTAGAGTGTAGAACATCTGATCCAGGAATGGCATATCAATAGGCAGGAACTTCAGGGCCAAAGCCACTGGAATAGAACTTAGTACTCCAATAATGGCACCTTTCACACTGGTTTTTTTCCAGAATAAGCCCATCAGGAAAACGCCTAAAATTCCAGGACTTACTAAACCTGTGTATTCCTGGATATATTGAAACATCTGAGGTATTGAGCCCAACGACTTGGCAATAGATGCTGCTATTACAAGAGCCACCAAAACGGTAACCCTTCCAACAGAAACTAACTGCTTGTTTGTTGCATTCTTATTGACATAAGGTTTGTAAATATCCATTGTAAAAATTGTGGATGTTGAGTTCAACATTGAAGCCAGTGATGAAACAATAGCCGCCGACAAAGCCGCAACTACCAACCCTTTTAATCCCACTGGAATAAATTTAGCAATTAGCCAAGGATAAGCTTTGTCATAAGCAATGGCTCCACCCACACCTTCAAATGCACTATGTGCCCCATCAATGTTTTGTTGAAACATAACAAAAGCAATAATACCCGGAACAACAACCAAAACCGGAATTATCAGCTTTAAAAAGGCAGCAAAAGCAACTCCTCGTTGCGCTTCTTTTAGTGATTTCGCTGCCAAAGCCCTTTGAATAATGTACTGGTTAAAACCCCAGTAATACAAGTTTGCCACCCACATACCTCCGATAAGAACACCTATGCCTGGCAAATTCTGAAACTCAGGATTTGAACGCTTTAAAATCATATGAAATTTATCCCCGGCATGCTCATATATGTATGAAAATCCATGAAAAATATTTCCATCAGGACTAATGTGTTCCAAAGCAATTATTGTGGTTATCAAACCTCCTGTAACAAGAAGTACAACCTGAATTACATCAGTCCAGGCAACTGCAGATAATCCCCCCCAAAGAGAATAAGCTGCTGCAAACAATGCCAGCCCAATAATAAAATACATAATTGTATCGCCATTACCTGTTCCAAGGATAGTATCCAAAGCCTGAGCTCCCAAATACAAAACTGAGGTAAGGTTCACAAATAAAAATAAGGCAATCCAGAAAACCGCAAGTATGGTTTTTAATGTAGTATTGAATCTTTTCTCAATAAATTCGGGAATAGTATAAAGTCCTTGTTTGATAAATACAGGGAGAAAGAATTTCCCAACAATAATAAGTGTAATAGCAGCCATCCATTCGTAGGAAGCAATAGCAAGGCCTACAGCAAATCCGGAACCCGACATTCCAATGAACTGTTCAGCAGAAATATTGGCCGCAATAAGAGAAGCACCGATAGCCCACCAGGGCAGCGTTTTGCCGGCAAGGAAATAATCTTCAGCAGTTTTTTCCTGACCTTTCTTTGTACGTGAAACATAAAGTCCCACTGAAATAATAAGTACTGCATAAGCAGCAAAAATCGCATAATCTATAAAATCAAAATGACTATTCATATTGTAATTACATTTATTTATAATCTATAATTATATCAACCGGATGGGTTCCCTTTTCAATTTTCACTTTAATAATCTCAGGCAATTTTCCATCGGGTGTCCGGTAATTTTCCAATACGCTTCTCTCAAATTCAGCTACAGAATTCTTTTCAATAAGATTAATGGTGCAACCACCAAATCCACCTCCCATCATTCGAGCACCTAAAACACCATCCACATTTTTTGCAATCTCCACCAACTGATCCAGTTCAGTACAACTAACTTCATATTTATCCCGAAGTCCGATGTGTGAACCAAACATCTCTTTTCCAAAAGTAACCAAATCATCTTTTTCCAATGCATTACAAGCCTTCTCCAAACGCATATTTTCTTCTACAACATAGGAACACCTTTTATACACTACCGGATCAAACTCTGCAACATATTTTTGAATTTGGTTCAAAGATACATCACGAAGCGAACGAACCTCAGGATAGTATTTCTGTAGAAGAGCCACCCCTGTTTCACATTCCTGCCTTCTTTTATTGTATTCGGAAGATGCCAGTGAATGTTTCACCCCTGTGTTGACCAGCACAAGTTCGTGATTATTCATATGAAATGGATATAGTTGATAATCCAGACTTCTGCAGTCCAGTTTAATCACCTGCTGATTCTGTCCGTGCATCACAGCAAACTGATCCATAATTCCACATTGTACTCCCGCATATTCATGCTCTGCTTTCTGTGAAAACTTCACCAAATCAAGCGTGGAAATTTTAAATCCCTGCATCTGATTGATTGCAAATGACAAACCTGTTTCAATTGCCGCTGAAGAAGACATTCCTGCTCCTATAGGTAAATCTCCACCAAAAACACAATCAAAACCCTGAACTTTTTTACCTGACTTTTCAAACTGGGCAATAACTCCCAATAAATAATTGACCCAACGTTTTGTGCTTTTTGATATATCATTTACCGACCTTACACAAACATCTTCCAAATCATAACTATAGAAACGAAACTTATTCAAATCATTTTGTTTACAGGCAAAATAGATACCAAGATCCACAGCAGCAGGCAATACAAAACCCTCGTTATAATCTGTGTGCTCTCCGATAAGGTTTATCCTTCCCGGAGATTTTATTAAAATAGGGTCCATTCCAAAATGAGCCTCAAATGCTTTTTTAATTTTCCCTATCATTTTCCTTCTTTCAATTCAATGGTGGCTTGTTTCAAACCTTTTGATGTTGCTGAAATTACTATAGGCTTCTTTGTTGGTTCAGTTTGCAGCACAATAGATGCAATTCCTGCCTGTGCACGGAACGGATTTTCTCCTGCCAAACGAGCATTGCCCTTAACACTAAACTGAACTAAACTGCTATCATAAGGGCAAACCGTTCCTTGAGCATCCACTACTTTGGCGTAAATGAAAACCACATCTTTATGTTTGTTACTCAACGGTATTCCCGACTTGTCAATCTTCAGAATCAAAGCAAATGGTTTTCCGGGTGTACTTACCGAATATTTTGCAGCCGCTTTATTGTTAATATAACCAACAGCTTTTAAAGTACCGGGAGTAAATTTATCTATATGGAAGGTAAATGGAGGATGCTTCAATTCATTGCTAAACCTCCCATGATCAGGCTTTTGTTTACCTAATGATTTTTCATTGAGGAAAAGCTCAACCTCTTCGCAATTACTCAAAACCTTTACATCTTTTTCTGAATTCTTTGTCCAGTAGCTTGCTATATAAACCATTGGCCCTCCTTTTGCCGGAGCAGTTACCGGTTCACTGGCATCACGCTGGCTCTGATAAAAATAATATGAAAACTTAGGCAACCTGAATATATCTGAAATTCCTGAAGTTTCAATATCATCGGTATATCCCCTGTTGTAATCAAACATCAGCCAGTTGGCCTGACCAACAGTGCCTTTATACCTTCCCTTTTCATTTGAATTGGCAGCTTCCTGAAAATTAAGCTCTTGCTGCAATAAACGCTCCTCTCCTGCATTACGGGGCTGACGACTGCTCCTATCCTCAGGTTTTAATCCCTTAAATTGTGTTTGATTAAAACCTGCATTCTGAGCATAATACTCCCAATCGCCGTATTCAGCAATAAACACAGGGCGTTTGCCATCTTTATAATTAATCCAGTAATTTGGTGGGTGTGCGTGCTGCCTTGCAGGAATAAACAGATCATAACCGGGATAATCTATCCAAGCACAGGCAATAGGCTTTTTAGTAGGGAATTCTTCATTCTTCACAGCCAGAATACTATCCATAAACGAGGGCTGCATCCAGGTTTCATTCAAGGAGAGTTCCCAGAAAAATACGGAAGCTCTGTTTCTATCGCGGCGAATCATTTCCCTGACATCTTTCAAGACATGTTTTTTAAAGATCTCATTTCCCATAAACTGCCATCCCGGGATTGCATCCATAGTGACAATACCCAATGAATCACAAGCATCCATAAAAGCTTCTGATTGAGGATAATGAGACAGACGAACCATATTAAATCCGGCATCTTTAATCTTAACCGCATCGCGCCACTGCGCTTCATCCGACAAAGCATAACCCACATAAGGATATTCCTGATGCCTGTTGGTTCCATTTAAAAATGTTTGTACACCATTGATGTAAATTCCGTCAGATTTTAGGACAACCGAACGAAGCCCTATCTTTTGAGAAAAGTTGTCCTCCAACTTATTTCCTCTGAGTACACGGGTTTCTAGGCTGTATTGATAAGGATATTCCGGACTCCATAATTCAGGTTTCTGCACATTCATTTGCTGAACAATATCAAGCGTTTTTCCCGGTTCAAGCGACAATGTTTTAGAGCGTAAACGAGCTACTACTTTTCCCTTTCTGTCTTTTAGAACCTGAATTACATGAAAATTCTTCTCTTCATTTTCCTGATTTACAACCTGGGTTTTAATTGTCATTTTAGCCTGTGTCCGGTTCACAGTATCCTGTACAACAAATACTCCTCCACTTGCATTTTCTTTTGCTGAAAGCGGATTGGTGATACGCAGCCCATAAGTGGAAATCAGTTCCACATCACGATAAATACCACCATAGCGATTAAAATCCAGAGCTTTTAAAGGCTTCCCGGGAGGAACCAGACTATCGTCTGTATTCACAAGTTTCACAGCCAATAAATTGGGACCAGTATAATTTAGTTCATCGGAGATTGGAATTTCAAAAGGAAGATATCCGCCTTCATGCCTGTAAATGTGTTTTCCATTGAGATAAACATCAGCATTTTGCATGGCACCTTCAAAATACAAAAAGTATTTCCGATCTTTTGAATCCGGAGCAACAGAAAAAGTCTTTCTGTACCATGCCGTTCCCATCCACTGATCATTAACTACCAAAGGTTCAATACGGGGAGTATGGGGCAAGGTTACTGGTAAAAAACCTGTTGTACCGCTGGTTGATAAAGCATAATCCGAATCGGGTAGATCTTTGGCAAACTGCCAGTCTTTATTAAAATTGGTAATAACTCTTCCTTCGTGTAACTTTTTGGTTTGACAACCCGAGACCAGCGCCAGTGCCAGTCCTAACAGGAATAAATACCTTAATTTCTTCATATTATTTTAAAGTTTTAATCACTTTGAGTGAATCCAACACATGATTATCCTTATCCAACCATCGTATCACATACATACCACCAGACCAATGCGAAGTATTTATCGATGTATTTTCAGGCCTTATTTTCCTGATCAGTTTCCCTGAAATGGAATAAATCTTTATTTTTTTTGTATTCAGAGGTGCATTTCTCAGATTAAGCCTATCGTTAAAAGGATTGGGGTAAGCTACAACATTTGAGCTTTTCTTCTGGTCAACAACACCTGTTACAACAGGTTCACAACTTGACCATTTAAATGCATAGTTTTCAACGTCTTGCTGAATATCATAAAAACGATGGGTTCCCCATTTCAAGGCACAGCTAGAAGGAACAGTTTCCTGATATTGCTGATAATCACCATTCCATGTATTGGTTCGTGTAAATATATAGGCCCCGGAGTCACCTTTTTGCAAAGTTGTCGTGAACCTAAACTTATCATTTCCAATATAAGTCATACGTTTAAACTGCCAGGCTATTCCAGTAAAATCACCAGTAACATAAACACCGTTTAAAGTATCCACGCCTGCCATATCAACCTCAAAAGTTACTTCTGAAGTTGTTTTGGGTTGAACAGAAAAATCATAGTTAAAATAATTGGCACTGGACAAAAGGTTTCCATTAAAATCGAAAAAGGTTGCATTTTCATAGTGAGACCCTTGACCCCATTCCGTTTTACAGGGAGTAGATACCCAGTCGGGATCCCAGTAAATGGTTCCCATTCCTCCATTTGAAATTACGGCATAGTTCAAATTCAACAAGAAATTCTTCTGTCCTTCAACAGTCGGCGGATTAGGATAACCTGCCAATACAGAACTGCTCGTCAGAATATTCGCGGCACTGTCAATATCCTGATCCGTCCAGGGATAACCGGTCTCTACAATCCATACGGGTTTATTAAATTTAGCCTTCAAACTCTTAACTATCTGTCCAACCTGGGCAATATCAAGCTTATGCCATTGAGGATAATAAGAAAGCCCGATAATATCATAATCGGTTAACCCATTATTAGTAGCATCTGTAAACCACCAATCGCCATTTTCAGGATTAGCTACATGTAAAATAGTTTTAATGGATGGATCAACATCATGAGCAGCATGAATTCCGGCTTCGAATAGTTTCACATTCCTTGGCCAGTCGTTCGGATACAAGGCCCCGCCTGGCTCAACCATAATATTTCCATTGGTTTCATTACCTATTTGAACATATTCAGGGGTTAACCCCTCATCTTTTAATGTAGTTAATACCCTGTGTGTATATTGGTAAACCGAATCTGCCAATACATTAAGGTCCGTTATTCCCTGCCAGGCTTTTGGGCGGGTTTGTTTGCCGGGATCGGCCCATGTATCGGAATAATGAAAATCAAGCAACACTTCAAATCCAGCAGCTTTTGCCCTTCTTATAGCCCTTATGTCATCAGATAGTGTGCTATAATTGGTAGAGTCTGGATGATACCATAGACGATACCTGATCACTTTAGTTCCCAGGTTTTTAAATATCTGATAAATATCCTCTGTATTACCATATTGCTTATAAACAGCTCCACAGTCATCCATTTGGTTGGCATAAGATAAATCCACTCCTAAAACGGGTTGTTGCGCTTTTAGTGTCCATGAGAGTATCAGTAGTAATAAAAGCGTAAATGTCCTTTTCATAATTTAAATATTAATGATTCGCTCAGTAAACTGATCAGCAGACTTATTTTTAAATTTATAGTAATAGGCTCCTTTTTTCGATTCAGAAAGGTCCTTCTTATCCAAACGGCGTAATGCATTAAGAGAGATAATCTTTTTGCGAAAATTTCCGGGATCAAACTCTTTCATGAAGATACAATTATACAGGTTCCGAAGCTGAGTCAAGGTAAATTCAGCAGGCAGTAAATCACGTCCAACAAGATCCCGACTTGCCTTTATTCTCAGCCTTTGTAATGCAGCATCTTTCATAACGCCGTGATCAAAAATAAGCTCAGGAAGTTTATTTACCGGCCACCATTTGGCTCCATACTGATTAACCATCTGATGGTCATGGGCCTTTATATCGATAAGCGCATAAAAAACAACACTGATAACTCTTCCTCCCGGATCACGATCTGGTTTTGAAAAAACCTCAACCTGTTCCATAAACAAATTGCTTAACCCTGTTATATTTGTTAAAACCCTGTAAGCAGCGTCTTCAACTGATTCATCGGGCTTAACCCAACCACCGACCAACGACCATCCGCCTTTTGAGGGTTCTATATTTCTTTCAAACAAGAGTAACTTTAACTGCCCCTGATCATATCCAAAAACAACATTATCAATGGCTACCAAATGGGCTTGCCGGAAATCATACTGTAGCATTATGCAATTAATTTTTAACAAAAGTAATTATTACTTTTAATAATCCAAATATAAATTGAAAAATGCCTATCCAAACTTCTCAAAAATGATAGAAACCAACCTTATAGTAATAAGAAGTGACAAAAAAAGCCGCATTCATAAGTGAATACGGCTTAAACTTTCTAACAAGTTCTTTTACTAATGCTCATCTCCTTCCGAATTATTCTGAGGGGTTCGGTTAGTTTGCTGAATATCCATTTTTTCAAACATTTTATCACTTTTCATAAGTTCCAGTGCTTTTTCTATGGTATGATCCGTAACGCTAACAATTTCATAATAGGCATTCTGATCAAAAAGATCACGCGCCATCAAAGCTTTAATCTGAAGTTTAATAAAATCAATATTAGGATCAAGTTCTTTAGCAGATATTTCAACTGAAGCTTTTTTTGCATCGTTGAGGAACATCTGAAAATCTTTCTCTGTAACCGCATAACTCTTAATGTACTGCTCCAACGTTTTATATTTTTTATGAAGTTTAGCACGATTTGCTTCCAGATATTCGTTTACATAGGTGTTGAAAACACCTTTACGAATAAAAGCCGAATACAGTTCATTGTAACGGGTCGAATCCCAGGGCACAAAAACATCAGGCATAATTCCGCCACCACCATAAACGGTTCTTCCTTCACTGGTTTTATACTTTAATGAATCGGGAAAATGAATGCTGTCAGCATGAATCAATTCACCATGTTTTAGTCTTCTCTCCAGATCATTATAATAAGCTTTCACACCATCGTTATAAGGTTTCTGAATCCAGCGTCCCGAAGGGGTGTAATACCGTGCAACTGTAAGCCTGATCACCGAACCGTCAGGTAACCGGAACGGGCGTTGAACCAGACCTTTTCCAAAAGATCTTCGTCCGATCAAAAGAGCACGGTCCCAGTCCTGTAAAGCACCTGAAACAATTTCGCTGGCTGATGCAGAACCTTCATCAATCAATACAATCAATTTCCCATGCCGGAAGTTACCATTTCCCAAAGCATCGTAATCCTGTCGCGGACTATGTACGCCCTGAGTATAAACAATCAATTTTCCTTTTGCCAGAAACTCACTGGCAATCTGCTGTGCAGCGCTTAGATATCCTCCCGGATTCCCTCTTAAATCAAAAACCAGATTCTTTAGGCCTTGTTTTTTCAGATGATCAAGCGCTTCATTGAACTCATCGTGCGATGTACTGGCAAAACGTCCGAGTTTGATATAACCTGTATTTTGGTTCAGCATAAAAGCTGCATCCAGACTTTTCAGCGGAATCTTATCCCTGATAATAGTAAAGTCGAGCAAATGATCAACTCCCTTTCTGTATATGCTCACATTTACCTCTGTTCCTTTACTACCACGCAAATGGTTCATTACCCATTCGTTGGTAATGGTTGGGCCAAAAGCATCTTCACCGTTTACTTTAATAATCTTGTCCCCAGCCATAATACCTACCTTATCCGACGGTCCACCGGGAACAGGTGCTATCACAAGAATCGTATCTTTAAATAACTGGAAGGTAACACCAATTCCCTCAAAACTTCCCTGCAAAGGTGCTTCGGCAGCCTCCAGATCTTTTTTGGAAATATAAGTTGAATGCGGATCAAGATCACGCAAGGTTGAAACTATTGCTTTTTCGACCAGATGCGGCATATTCACAGTATCCACGTAAAAGTTATTGATGAGTAAAAGCAATGTCGAGTATTTTTTTGTGGTCTGATCCGGCGGCATTCCTTCCCAACCTTCCTGAGCTTTGAGATTTGTGGAGATCAAAAACAACAAGGTCATTACAACCGGCATAAAAAGTTTTTTCATTTTCATGTCACACTTTTTTGATATGATTTAATCCTGAACTATGAAAAGAGATCATTCTTTCCATTCAATAAGGGTCAAAAATACAAATATGAAGCCATATTTGAACCCAGCGGATAAGAAAGACATATTTTATTTAAGTTTGTCGTCAAAAAATTACCGGAAACATGAAAAAACAAAGTCGCTTCAGCACCAACAAAACCCTTGCATTAACCATATTCTTTATGTTGTTCTCCATCATGGCGTGGGCAGGCAAACCTAAAAAAACAGAGTTCAAGGTAAAAGGAATCCAACAGGTTCTTTTAATTAAATTCAAAAAAGGCACCAGCGACAGCACTATACAGCAAATTGCAGTTCAGGCATTTAATCTGGGAAAAAAAGCACGTACACTGAAATCTGTTGAATGGGGCAAAAAAACTCAGCTTTCCGACGATACCAAAGACTACGACTATTGCCTTACATTTAATTTTAGCAATGAAACCAATTTTGAAATCTTTAATCAAAATCCGATTAAAATGGAATTTATGGGTAAACTTTATCCGGTTTCGGCTGAACTTCTAAAATTCACCTACAAGGTTGAAAAAGACAAATAATACGACCCCGTTCATCTTGAAAAACATTTACAAAAGTATACTATTAATAGCTATTCTGGTTCTTGCAACCGTTTTACCGGCCAGAGCCCAACTCTCTGTTTTTAAAAGTTTTGAACCCCTTAACCCTGATAAGTATCACAACCTGAGTCTTAATTTCGAGAGTTCATTCTTTCTGCAAAATAACGAGTATTTTAATCAGTACATTGCAGGTGCAACCGGCATTGGGGTTTATGCCAAACCCACGCTGCAATACTATTTTATGCCCAACCTGAAAGTTAGTGCCGGAGTTTTTGCGCTGAAGTATGCCGGACGAAATAACTTCAGTCAGATTACGCCTATTCTTTCCATTCAATACGAGCCCATTCCGCAACTCGATATTGTAATGGGAAGTATTTACGGTCCCATGAATCACCAGTTGGCAGAACCTATTTTCAGGTATGAACGCTTTTATGAGAATCCAATAGAGTATGGATTACAGTTTTTATTGCATACCGACAAAGTCAAAAGTGAATTATGGCTACATTGGGTACACTTCATCGTACCGGGCGATACTGCTAACGAAAGACTTACAGTCGGTAACAATACTACAGTTCAGCTGGTTCAGAAAAAAAACTGGAGCCTGGAGTTGCCTTTTCAATGGCTGATCATTCACACCGGAGGCCAGCTGGCTCCTCCACCAAGATATACTTCTTCGATAATGAACGGCATGAGCGGACTGACCTTTAAATGGAACACAGGAAAAAAATCAAGCTTTTGGCTTCAGCAACAATATTTTCTGTACTATGGAGCCAATCTTACCGCTCCCGGAAATCCTCTGAGCCAGCCCTATAAAAACGGATTCGGAACCTATTCAAAAATCAGGTTCAATTACAAAAATTTTAGTTTCATGTCGGGCTACTGGTATGCCAATCGTTTCATCGCTCCTAAAGGTTCCTACATGTTTCAGTCTGTTTCGAGTATTGATGATTACACCAATCCGGTAAGAAAGCTGTGGACAACAAAAATCTGGTATCATAAAAACATCAACAATAAAGTAAAGCTCGAGGTTCGTTTATCCACATATTACGACCTGGCTATAAATCATCTGGACTATGCCTACAGCTTCTATTTTATACTAAATCAGAACTTTTTCCTGGCCAGATATAAACATTAATTTTTTCTCTTTTTCCGAAACCCGATTTCCTGCAAAAGAAAAAATGTTACATTTGTATCCCGGTAACACTAATTTTGAACCGGATGTTTTTGACCCAAATTCTTGTAAACCAAAGTTCCCTTTCTTTCAGGAAAGAAATTAAAATATTGAAGACGGCATTAGCCGTCTTTTTTTATGCCTCGTTTTCCAATCACATAAATTCCAAACATCATGTCCCAGTTAAAAAACCGAAGTCTGGTTTCCATCACAGACTATTCGAAAGATGAGATTCTGAAAGTACTTGAGATTGCTGCCGATTTTGAAAGAGATCCCCGGCAACCCATCCTGCAGAGTCATGTTGTGGCATCATTATTTTTTGAACCCTCCACCCGTACCCGCCTTAGCTTTGAAAGTGCTGTACAGTATCTGGGAGGAAGCATTGTCGGATTTGCTTCATCCGACAGCTCCAGTGTTCAGAAAGGAGAATCGCTGAAAGATACCATACTCACGGTAAGCAATTATTCCGACCTCATTGTTATGCGCAACCCTTTGGACGGAAGTGCTCGGTATGCCAGCGAGGTGTCTCCTGTTCCAGTCATCAACGCCGGAGATGGCGCCAATCAGCATCCAACCCAATGCTTATTGGATTTATATTCCATTCAAAAAACCCAGGGCACACTCGACAACATCCATATTGCCATGGTAGGCGACCTCAAATACGGGCGCACGGTTCACTCCCTGGTTCAGGCCATGAGTCTGTTCAATGCCACTTTCCATCTGGTTTCTCCCGAATCGCTGAAACTTCCCAGTGCAGTAAAACGCTGGATCAAAGAAGCCGGACTGGAATATTATCAGTACACTGACCTCAACGAAGTTATCCCTCTGGCCGATATTATTTATATGACCCGTATTCAGCGCGAACGGTTTCCAGATCCTCTGGAATATGAAGCCGTAAAAAACGCTTATATTCTGGAAAACAGCATGCTGAGCAACTCAAAAGACAATATGAAAGTACTCCATCCCCTACCTAGGGTTAACGAAATAAGTACCGACGTAGACGACAATCCAAAGGCCTACTACTTCCAGCAGGCTCAAAATGGAGTCTATGTCCGTCAGGCACTTATTGCTGCTATTTTAGGTTTAAAACAATAAACAACCAGAAATCACTGATCATGAAAAATAAAGTAACCGAATTACAGGTATCAGCCATCAGTAATGGCACTGTTATCGATCATATTTCCTCCGAAAACACCTTCCGTGTATTCCAGATTCTTAACCTCGAACGCTCCAAAGATCAGGTATATGTTGGAACCAACCTCGATAGCAAAAAACTGGGAAAGAAAGGTATTATCAAAATCAGCGGGCGGTTTTTCAAACCCGATGAAATCAGTAAAATTGCTCTGGCAGCACCACAAGCCACGCTGATTGAGATAAGAGACTACGAGATCACAAAAAAGGAAAAAGTAGTATTGCCCGACTCGGTTGAGAAAGTAGTAAAATGCTATAACCCCAAGTGTATCACCAATCATCAGGATATTCCTACTAAATTCAATATCATCAAAGATCACCACGGACGCACTAAGCTGGCCTGTCATTACTGTGAAAAAACCATGGCACAGGAAGACATAATTTTTGTGTAATCCACTTTTTTGAAGATTAAATCATAATCTATCTTAAACCGCCTAATTTTCCCGATGTATTTATTTTCTTTGCAGGTTCATCGTGAAAACTATGCGGTCATTTCAATACACATCCGGGCCAGGGAAGCATCCTCTGTTGAAAAGAATTGAAGAAGGCGAAGGACTCCATCTTGATTTCAAGTACGAAATCTCAGATGCACCTAAAATTGCCCGGTCTCTTTCTGCATTTGCTAACACCGACGGAGGCTCATTGCTTGTGGGGGTAAAAGACAACGGAGTTATAAAAGGAGTAGTCTCCGAAGAAGAGTTTTATATGGTTGAAATGGCAGCCCGGCGCTATTGCCAGCCTGAAGTGGAATTCAAAACAAGAGAATGGAACATTGAAGGAAAGAAAATCTTCGAAGTTATTATTCCCAAAGGTAAAGAAATACCCTACAGGGCTCCCGACAAGAAAGGTGATTTCAAAGCTTTTGTAAGAGTGGCCGACGAAAATATATTGGCTTGCGGTGTTCAGATGAAAGTATGGAAGAAACAAAATAGCGACCTGACCATCAGCTTTTCCGGTCGCCCGGAAGAACATAACCTGCTGGATTTACTCAAAGGCAACCACAGCATTTCGTTACAACAAATTCGTGAAAAAACAATGCTCTCCCAATTCAGAGCCGAAAACCTGATATCAGACTTCATTGTTCTCGGGCTGGCTCAGATCACAAACACTTCCGAAGAATGTTGCTTCAAAGGAACCGATCCCGAAATCAATACTTAAGATCACTTATTGAGGATCCTGATCATTATCTATTCTGGGAGAAGACGTCTTTTTAGGGGTGGGCTTCACCTTATAATTTCCCTGTGTCAAACAAGTAATATACCCCCCGTCATCCCAGGTGTCTTTTATCTCTGTTTTAGGAAACTTTTCACGTGTCCACCACCACTGGTGATTGTAACCGGTTCCTTTGGAAAGTACCAGAGCCCACTGGCCATCACCGTATGATAGGTCAGTAACACTGTAACCCTTAGCCCAAAACTCTTTAATATCGTCTTTTGGATAATAATTTCTCAACCTGTACGACTGGGTCAACCCCTGCCCTTTAGTCATTACCAGCACCCAAACACCATTTCCATAAACCAAATCGGTAATATCATAGCCTTTGTCCCAGTTTTCCCTGATCTCATCACTGGGAAATTTGGTTCTGGTCCGCCAAATCTGAGCCGGTTGCGATCCGCTGCTTTTTTTACTCATTACTACTACCCATACGCCGTCACCATATGTTACATGAGTAATATTATAGTCTTTGTCCCAATAATCTTTAATCCTGTCTTTCGGAAACTCAGGATCTTTACGATAAAACTGATTGCTGTAGCCGGTGCCTTTCGACATAACTACGGCCCACAAACCATTATTATAGGTCAGATCAGTAATTACATATTTATCGTCCCAGTTCTTTTTGATTACCTCTGAAGGAAAAGATGAACGTGTGCTCCAGCGCTGATTGGTGTATTTTACCCCTTTCGACATAATCAGACTTCAGTCGTGCGACTGTGCCGAAAGGTCGGAGGTAAAAATCAATAAAATAATAATCGTTAAAGTAAAGCTTAATTTTTTCATAGTATGAGAATTTGAGCACAAAATAATAAATTATTGTTAAGTAACAGTTAAATAATTAGATATGTTTTATAAAACCAACACCTGATCTCAAAGAAAATACCGTTATCTGGGTATTTCCCGTCATTCACTACATAGATAATTTTGTCATATTAAAACATACACAATACATCTATATAAATATCATGAAAAAAATATACTTTTCCTTTTTTATCATTCTTTTTCACCTCAGCGCACTTGCTGAAGTCAATACCGGAACTATAAAAGGTACGGTTTCCAACAATGGAAAACCTATTCCTTTTGCATCGGTTGCCATTAAAGGAACCACACTGGGAACCACTGCCAACGAATACGGAAAATACGAAATTGAATCCGTTCCTGTAGGAAATCTGTTTATCGTTGCCAGTGCTGTGGGTTATAAATCTTCTGAAAAGGACATCCTGGTAGCACCCAGCCAAACCTACCAGCTTAATTTTTTACTTAAAGAAGATGTACTCGGACTAAACGAAGTGGTGGTTACAGGAAACCGCAATGCAACGGCAAAATCCAGGTCTGCTGTTATTGTGAACACGATTTCTCCCAAAGTCTTTTCTGTAACACAATCCGTAACCTTCGGCGAAAGCCTGAATTTTGTTCCAGGGCTCAGAACCGAAGACAACTGCCAGAACTGTGGGTTCAGCCAGGTGCGTATGAACGGACTCGAAGGTCCTTACTCTCAAATCCTGATCGACAGCCGCCCCATTTTCAACGGCCTTGCCAGTGTATATGGTTTGGAGCTGATTCCTTCCAACATGATCCGTAAAATTGAAGTGGTTCGCGGTGGCGGATCGGTGCTGTATGGCAGCAATGCTATTGCCGGAACCATCAATATCTTATTGAAAGAACCGGTTTCCAACAGTTATCAGATCGACATAAGCTCGGCATTCGACGGCGTAGGACTACCCCATTCGGGCAGTCCGGGAACCGACAACCATATTGCCTTCAACACTTCACTGGTGTCGCACAACTACAAAACAGGATTTGCTATTTTCGGGTTCCACCGCAACCGCAGCCCCTTCGATGCCAACGGCGACGGTTTTTCCGAACTTCCTAAAATCATCAACACCACACTGGGTGCCCGTTACTACCAGCGACTGAGCAGCAAAACCAAACTCAGTTTCGATTTCTTCAATATCAACGAAGAACGCCGCGGCGGCGACCGGTTCGACTATCCCTTGCACGAAGCCTACATTGCCGAAGCAGTAAAACACCGGCTTATCGCAGCTTCTGCCGATTTTAAATATTTTCTGAACCTCAACAATCTGCTCAGCGCCTTTATTTCAACCCAGCACATCAACCGCGATTCGTACTATGGCGCCAACCAGTCATTGTCCGATTACGGCAACACCCGCAGCCTCACCTACAATACCGGATTACAATACAAAGCCATGAAAAACGGTTTTACTTTTATCTCCGGAATCGAAAACACAGGCAGCACACTAAAAGACCTGAAACTGGGTTATCCCGATTATGCCCATGCTGTAATTGTAGGCGATACCATTCAATCCATTCCGCATACCGACAACGTGCTTATTGCCGATCAGCTTTCCAATACCATCGGCATATTCGGGCAGGGTGAATACCAGAACGGTAACATGACACTTACTGCCGGATTGCGGCTTGATCACTACCTCATTAAAGACTTATCCAATACCGGAAACAATGTTACAGGATCTATCCTCAGCCCCCGCATCAATATACTGTACAACATCAACCCGTTTCTTCAGGCACGCATGAGTTATTCGCGTGGTTACCGGGCACCGCAGATTTTCGACGAAGACCTGCACATCGAAACTTCAGGATCGCGGCAAGTGATTCACCGCAATGCTCCGGGGCTGAAAGCCGAAACCAGTAACAGCTTTATGCTTTCCATGGAATGGAACCAGTCGTTTCACAATGTCTTTGTCCGCTTTCTGGCTGAAGGTTTTTATACCCGCCTCAACAATCCTTTTGTAAACGAATTCGGAACACCCGATGCCGAAGGTGTTGTTGTTTATACGCGAACCAACTCAGCTGGAGGCGCCACCGTTCGGGGAGTAAACCTGGAACTGAACCTCATTCCATCCAAAAACATCAACCTTTCAGCAGGGTTCACACTGCAAAGCAGCCGCTACGACCAAGTACAGGAATTTGATGTGCACCGCTTTTTCAGAACCCCCGACGATTACGGCTATTTTACAGCTGATATGAAAGCCGGACGGAAAATCGGAATTTCTGCCACCCTCAATTATACCGGTTCCATGCTCGTACCCTACTTCGGTCCGCGACTCGCCGATCCCGAAAAAGGACAACTCAACACCTCTACATCTTTCTGGGATGCAGGACTCAAAATCAGATACAACTTTTCGGTAAAAGGAACCGAAATAGAGATTTATAGCGGTATGAAGAACATTTTTAATGCGTACCAGAAAGACCTGGATATTGGTAAAGACCGCGATCCTGCTTACATTTACGGGCCTGCCTTGCCACGAACAATTTACTTCGGGTTAAAATTGGGGAACCTCCTCAGCAACAACCGGTCTTAAGGAAGCAGTTTATAATTTCTGTAGTTGATGTCCCAGCGCAGCAGTACCCATGCCAACCGTTTGAGTTTGTCTTTCATGCTTTTCTTCTGAAACGAAGGATCGAACTGAAAAGTCCAGTTGCTGGCATTCACACGGGGTTGCATTACTTTGGGATGTGTTCCTTTGAAAGGCCCCAGGCTCTTAACATGCTTTTCGTAGCTGAACTCGGGAACCACTTCCACATTTTGTTTCACCCACTCGTCGTCGAACCAGAGTTTGGGAAAGTCTTCCTGTTTGCGCTGCATCACCTCAGGTGGTTTCACCCAGCCGTAATGATACACATAGGCTTCTACTCTCTTCACACGCAGTTTTTCGTTGTTGCCTTTACGGAACCCCTGGGCATCGCGGTAGGCATAAATGGAAGGATTGTTGCGTATCACACGTATTTCGTTGCGGTACCAGCTCGACGAGGTGCCCACATAATCGTAGGAACCGTAAAAGTGCTCGTAATGAAACAGCAGCCCGTCCACCTTTTTGTTACTGAGGTGTTGCTCCATGCCTGCGCGGATGGTATCGAGGTATTTTTCATGAATCACCTCATCGCCCTGAATATAAAAAGCCCAGTCGGTATCGGAAGAAATAGCTGCAAAAGCCTTGTCGGTTTCCACAGCCAGCACACGGCCCCCGGTACGCAAACTGTCGTCCCATACGGTTTCAATAATACGCACCTTTGGATCAATAGACCGAACCAATTCCAATGTATTGTCATCTGAATTTCCGACAGCAACAACTACTTCATCACATAAAGGCAAGATAGATTGAATGGCTTCCACAATGGGATAATCATACTTTTGAGCATTTCTGATAAAGGTAAATCCGCTTACTTTCATATTTTCTGTTTCGAACCGCAAAACTAATGAAAAAACACAGAGCAGTAAGAAGATAAAAAAGCAGCCGGGCGTTGAAAATACCTGTTATCAATACAGATGCTGATAAGCTAAACCCTTACTAACCTCGTTAAGAATGCAATTAAAAATACTGATGTGGGGTCAATTGTATTTTTCATACTATTTGATTACTTTTGTTATGTAAGCAAATACATAGTTATTTGTTTTCAACTGTTTAAACCTAAAAACGCATAGTAAAAATTAACCTACATATTCCTGTACATGGAAAGCGAGAGTGATCATAACGATACTGAAAAATTGGGTTTTTCCAAATTCAGTATCCTTTCAAATCATGAGAAAACAAACCATTTCGAGGTATTAGAAGCTAATTCTCAGTTTAAAAACATTTGCTGCATCCAAAAAGCCCGCAACAAAGAAGAAGAAAACCAAATCATTAATCTCTGGCTGAACAAGAAAAACAAAAAACTTGTTGCATTATTTAATGAAACGCTTGAACAGGGAAAAATCAATAAGTTCACGTACCATAATGAAGAAAATAATAAGTGGTACAATGTCATCCTCATTAATGAGAAAAACACATTCCTGACAGCAATTTTTTAAGAAACCTTACCCAGAAGAGAATCATTATCAGAGGTAGCAAAAAGATATTTACTGTTGTACAGAAACATATCTCTTGCTTATCAATCGCTGGACACTAATGGATATATTCTGGATGTTAACCCTTCCTGGCTAAAGGTTCTGGGTTACAAAGAGGCAGATGTTTTAGGCACCCGATTTCGCGATTATTTACACCCTGATCACGTGCTGATGTTTGAAAGAAACTTTGAGACCCTCAAACAAAATGGATCATCACAGGATTTAGTTGTGAAATTGAGAAAACAAAACGGCAGCTACATTTTTGCTGCTTTTGAAGGGGTTATCGAGTATGACAGCCACAGGAAACCTATACGAACACATAGTGTCTTTAAAGATATTACGATTCAAAAAACATTAGAGCAGGAACTATCATCACAAAGCGAAAGACTAAAAATGGCCATAGAGGCCTCACAAACCGGCATCTGGGATTGGAATTTTAAAGAAAAACGAATTTATCTGGACAACCGATCTTACAATATGGCCGGTTACGTTGAAAGTGATTTTCAGAATTTTCTGTCGGAATTCAGAAAAAGAATTCATCCTGAAGAGCTGACCAAAGTACAGAATGAGATATTAAAGCATTTAAAAGGGAGAAGTAAAACTTTTGATGTAGAATACCGAATTCTTAAGAAAAATGGTGCGTGGATGTGGATAAGTACACACGGTAAAGTAACGTCGAGAGACAGTAATGGAAAACCTTTAAGATTATCGGGCACAAATACGGATATTGATTTCAGAAAAATTTCCGAATTAAAGATAAGGGAAAGTGAACAAAACCTTTTCGATTTGGTTGAGAACATGCAGGATGGAGTAGCCATTGCCAATGAAAACGGCCACCACATTTATGTTAACAAAGCCTTCTGCAAAATGACCGGCTACACCCAAAAGGAATTACTCAATATAACAGGTTGGGAACTCACTTTGGAAAAAGATATTCCAATACTGAAAGAAAGAATGTCCAAGCGGATGCAAGGCCAACCTATCCAGTCGAAATACGATAGAACAATAAAAAGAAAAGACGGAGCCACCATAAAAGTTGAAATGTCAACTACAATGACAATTTGGAAAGGCAAAAAATGTCCAATGGTTATCGTTCATGATATTACTGAGCGTGAAGAAACACTTAACAAGATTCAGTTTCTGGTTTCACTTTTGCGGTCGGTTCGTGAAATAAACCACCGAATTGTTACAGAAACTAATTTTAATGATTTAATTAAATCTACCTGCGACATTCTATTACAAAATCAAGATTATTTGTATGTTGAGATCTCCTTATCTTCAGACGATACAGATACAATAACGCCCTACGTAAGTAGCGGTATTATGGCTTTATGTAACTGGAAACATAGCAGGACAAATAGTAGCGCACCCAAGTGTATCAGAGAGGGAGTCAAGTTAAATAAAACTATTGCTGTTGTTGATCCTGAAAAGTATTGTATAAATTGTCAATATTATGATGCAGATTTACCCCATGAGACAATTGTTACTCCAATTTCAAGAAAGAACAGAATTATTGGGTTCATTAAAACCTCACTGAAATCCGAACACAATATTACTGATGAAGAAATAGCACTGCTGGAAGAAATTGCTGGAGACCTTGCTTTTGCAGAAGAAAAATTTAAGTCCGACCTGCTGCTCATCGAAAGTGAGAATAGATTCAAAACCATGATTAACCGGTTGGTTGATGCCGTTTTTATTACAGATTTTGACTCAAATATTATCCAGGCAAATCCTGCAGCAGTAGAACAAACCGGTTATACACTTGACGAACTAAAAGGCATCAAGATGCTCCAAACACTGAGCCCTGGCTACTCAGATGAACGTAAAGAGAATATTATCAATTCACTCAAAAACAATGAAACCGTCTATTTTGAAGAGAAAAAAATAAGAAAGAATGGGGATGAATACTGGACTGAATGTACACTTAATTTAATTAATCTGAAAGGCAAAGACCTGGTTCTGTCAGTAAACAGGGAAATCACAGAAAAGAAAAAAACGGAAGATCGCCTAAGACAGTTATCTTATGTTGTTGAGCAGAACCCGGCAAGTATTGTGATTACAGACTTGAATGGAACCATCGAATACATAAACCCAAAGTTTACTGATTTAACAGGATATTTTCCTGAAGAAGCCATTGGAGAAAATCCCAGAGTCGTAAAATCAGGAAAAATGGACCAAAGCATTTACAAAGAACTTTGGGAAACTATTACAAATGGTGAAACCTGGAAGGGAGAACTATTGAACCGCAAGAAAAACGGTGAGCTTTTCTGGGAACTTGCAAGCATTTCTCCTTTAAAAAATGAAGCTGATGAGATAACACATTATGTTGGAGTAAAAGAAGATATTACAAAACGTAAAAAACATGAAAACACACAAAAGATACTCCTGGAAATATCTCAATCTTATAACATCCAAAATACGCTCTTCTCCTTCATTAAAGACGTACATCAAAAAATAAAAGAGGTAGTTCGTGCTGATAATTTCTATGTAGCATTGTACAACTCTGATGATAATACGTTCTCTTTCCCATATCATGTAGATGAATTTGATCAACTCGAATTAGACAAACCTTATGATTTCAGCAACGGGTACACCGATTTTGTCTTCAAATCAA
>JAFGXS010000038.1 GCA_016936505.1 Bacteroidales bacterium
GTATAGGCTTTTTCCACTTTTTTATCGATTTCCGCCTGACTGTAACCCGCTTCGAGAAAAAGATTCCGGTATGCGCCGGTATGGTAAATCTTATTTTTCCTATTCATTTCCCTGATGAAAAAGCCGGTCATCATTTTCAGATTTTGCTCAATCTGAACTCCCGGGCCATGCCCGCCACCGGGAACTGAAACAAACTGACACGCAACTTTTGCGTTTTTCAGCGTTTCGTAAAAAATAACACTCTGGCAATGCGGAACCACCCTGTCTTTATCGCCATGGAAAATCAGAAACGGGGGGTCATTTTCATCAATATAAGTTATCGGACTGGCCAATAAAGTTTTGTCCTTGTTCTCCTGAATTGGCCCTCCGATGTACAAAGACGCAGGTGATTTTACATCATTATGAATAAAATCGGTGCCGCCACATGAATCCATAACCAGCATATTTGTAGGGCCAAACCAATCAACCACAGCATCAACTGAACTGCTGAATGCTGCATTGTTGCCGATTGTTCCTTCAATATCTGCGGTGGCTGTACCGAGCGTAAACGCTTTTATATTACCCGAAGTTCCGGCCATTGCAGCAAGATTTCCGCCTGATGAACTGCCAGTTATACCAACAAAAGAAGTATCAAACTGGTATTTTTCAGCATTTGCCCTTACAAACCTGATAACCGCTTTAATATCATTTATCTGTGCAGGGAATTTTGCATCCATACTCGAACGATGGTTTGGGGCTACAACGGCAAAACCAGCCTCAAGCAAAGCTTTTCCAAGTGTAGAAAGGTCAGCTCCTTTTGCATTATTAGCCAACCAGGCACTGCCATAAATCGAAATTACAACCGGATATTTTTGTTTTACTGTTTCAGGCAGATAAATATCGAGTTTATGGTAATTCATTGAATCACCGGCATAGTTAATGTCTTTCCAGTTTTTTGAATATGACTGGCTGAAACTAATAAGGGAGGAAAAAAGTAACAGGAAAATAATTAATCGTTTCATAAGTTTAGTTAAAGTTTTCAATTGCAATTTACTGAAAACTACTTGTTAAAAAATAATGCAAAACAATACAAGAGAAAACCAATCAGTTTTTTCATTTTTAGTTGGAATAAGGTAGAATAAAAATAGTCTTTAAGAATAGAGATGACTTTTAAAATATGATAATTGATTTCAAAAATTGGATACAACACTTATCAATTAAGGCTTTCAAAAGAGTTCTATCCATTCGGTTTTTTGGTCTTAAACTTATTTACCAGGAAGCACAGGAAACGTGTTAAAAAGAAAAGCGCCACCTGTGTGGCGCTTTTAACTAACTAAATTTACCTAATCTCCTATGTAAACGCATAGGAACACTTAACTATTTAAATATGGAAATCAAATTTTTAAAATTAATTTACATCAACCTGAAAAGAAGAAGGTTCTCTAATCTGATATACTTTCATTTCCCGCTTTCTATTTATAAGCATCATTCTGATCACACAATGGGTTTTTAAGCAATTCATCCGTTGGGATTGGCATATCCATTTTTTTCAAATCGAAGTCAAAGGTGCGGTAAGTCTGCCAGGCATCCTGTACTTTCGGGTCAGTATTTGGAAAGCCTACTCCTTTTGGATAATTTTTGCTGATATGATCTTCAATAAAACCCGAACGAATCAAATCCTGAGCTAAACACCACTCTGTGTTGAACTCTTTACGACGTTCCATGCCTAAAGCCACAAGCCATGCAGGTGAAGTAAATCCCTTCTGCGTTTTTAACTGGGCATAATATGTTTTTGCATCGGGAACTGCAACAGTTTCCTCATTAAACGGAAGCGGATATTCTTCAGGAACTGTGACATCTTTATTGTCTTTTGTAATATAATACTGTGCAAGTTGTTGGTAATATGGAAGATAAGTTGCAGTTAAAGCTTCTTTTTTACCAACTTCAAGATTACCCCAGGCGCGTTCGCGAATCTGGTTGACATATCCCCAGGCAGTTGCATCACCTTCACCATTGAGTTGGAATAAACACTCGGCATAATCTAACAATACATTTGCATAACGTTTGTAATAGATTTGCTGTGGTCCCCACATTCCCTGCCAATTGGCCCGGGCTGTGCGCCATGTTTTTAAACTCCATATTGAAGGTGCGGCTTCACCATTCATGTAAAAATGATAATGCTTATTTAATCCGTCAGGAACTGTAAGACTTTGTTGCAAATAAGGATTGTACCCATAGTTGGTGGCCGATTTCCACTCGGGATTAATATCGGTTATTTCACCAGTACAGGCTGAAGCTTCGCGACGTTTATCGCCTGGTTCATAACAACTCCACCATTCCCATGAAAGGTATAATGTACCCCATCCGCCAACTGACGGACAAGCAGTAAAATACGTATGCCATGTATGTGCATCGGTTAAATTGCTCCAGCTGTTCCATTGTGAACCTTCATCCAGAACTTCTTCCCAGATACATTCTTTAGTCCAAACAGCTCCCGGATCCCACAAGGTTGTAAATGATGGATTTAACTCATATTTACCGCTATCAATTACCTGTTTAAATGCTGCTGCAGCTAACGTGTAATTTTCATTTGCCTTTTCCGGAACACGAAATGCCATCCACATATAAGCTTCACCAAGATAAGAAAGAGCAAAACCTTTTGTAATCCGGCCATATTCTCCACTCAACGGGTCCCATTCCAGTTCATCAACCGCAACTTTCAGGTCTTCAATAATGAAATCCCACATTTCGGCGTAAGTTTCAGCACGTGCTTTTGCAGGAGTGTTGATGTAGTTTTCTCCTGTTTCCAACATTGGTACACGTCCAAAAGCCTTTGCCAGCCACATATAAAAGAAAGCACGAATACCTCTTGCCTGCCCATCGAGTGA
>JAFGXS010000039.1 GCA_016936505.1 Bacteroidales bacterium
GCCAAAAATGAAGACAAAATCCGGAGCCAAGAAAAGATTTACGGTGACGGGATCCGGTAAAATTAAAAGGAAGCATGCTTATAAAAGCCACATTCTGACTAAAAAGTCAACCAAACGTAAACGTAATCTAACTTACTTTACCACAGTTGACCATGCGGATGAAAAGAACATCCGTCGCATGATTCGCGGGTAATTAATTTAATTTATCACTTTGCTATAGCCCGATAAGTTTCCCTTTAGGGAACGCTATAGTGGAAAAAACAAAAAACAATGCCAAGATCAGTTAACACTGTTGCGTCAAGAACACGCAGAAAAAAGGTAATGAAAGAGGTCAAAGGACAATTTGGCCGTAGAAAAAATGTTTGGACGGTTGCTAAAAATGCATACGAAAAAGGCATGGGTTATGCCTACCGTGACAGACGAACAAAAAAACGTAATTTCCGAGCACTGTGGATTCAGCGTATTAATGCTGGTGCCCGTTTGCACGGATTGTCTTACTCCGAATTCATGGGTAAACTCCATGCAAAAGACATCAACCTGAGCCGTAAGGTTCTTGCAGACCTTGCCATGAACAATCCGGAAGCTTTTAAAGCTATCATTGATGCTGTAAAATAGCAACAGGTTGTTGAAGAAATAAAAAAGCCTTTCGGAATTCCGAAAGGCTTTTTTAATATAACATAATATGAAATAGCTTATTCCATTCCAAACTTTTTCATTCTCCTATCCAGCGATTGCCAGCTAATTCCCAACAGCATAGCGGCTTTAGCTTTATTACTTTCAGCTAACTCCATTGCCTTACTTATCAGTTCCATTTCATTTTCTTCCAGATTTAATCCGTTTTCAGAAGTATTTTCTGAATGATTAGAGGGGAATACCGGACTTTGATCCATCTTTTTAGACCAAGAAAGCTGAATATGATCTGTAGTCAGCACATCACCATCACAATAGATTACAGCTCGCTCAATAATATTTCTTAACTCTCTGATGTTACCCGGAAAGCTATAGGATTTGAGCAGTTCAATTACTTTAGGATGAACCTTATTCACATTCTTTTCCATATTATTGGCCGTTCTTTTTAAGTAATACTCAACCAAAATAGGAATATCTTCTTTATGCTCTCTTAAAGGAGGAATCTTAATAATAAAAATACCCAAACGATGAAATAAGTCGGACCGAAACTTTTGTTCATCAACCATCAGTTCAAGATCCTTATTTGAAGCCGCAATTACACGAACATCAACATTATTTATTTGTCTGGATCCCAACTTACTCACCTTCTTTTCTTCCAGAACACGAAGTAATTTTGCCTGTTGAATTAAAGGCAGATCACTGATCTCATCCAGAAATAGTGTTCCCTTATCAGCAATTTCGAACCAACCTTGTTTCTCCGAATCAGCACCGGTAAAGGCTCCTTTTTTATGTCCAAAAAATTCACTTTCAAACAACGTTTCAGGAATAGCTGAACAGTTCACTGAATAAAATTTATTAGTACTCCTTTTACTTAAGTAATGAATACCATGGGCAACCAGCTCTTTTCCTGTTCCGCTCTCCCCCATAATAAGTACCGATGTTGAAGGAGTTTGGGCTACACGGCTCATCATACCAATCAGGTCCTTTACAGCTGAACTGTTACCAATAAGCTGCACTCCAATATGATCAAGCAACATCTTTGAAAGCACATCTCTGTTCGTCTTAACCGTTTGCAATTCCTCAGTAAGATGAATAAAACGTTGGGTCCTGACAATAGCCTTATAAATCTCTGTTAAACGGAATGGCTTGGGGAAATAGTCAACTGCTCCCTGGCGCATAGCATCAATAACTGTTGACATATCTCCATGACCTGATATCATAATTACTTCAACAAGCGGCTGAATTTTTTTAAGTTTTTGAAGCAATTCTATACCTGACATTCCGGGTAAACGGATATCCAAGATTGCAATATCCACGGTATTATTCTTCATAATCTCCAACGCCTGATCTGGATTATATGCTGTAAGTACATTAAACTTTTGCGCCTGAAGAAATTCTTCAATTTCATCTACCATTCTTGGCTCATCGTCCACTACAAGAATTGTCAACTGCTGGTTCATATTTCATCTTTTAATAATGGTAAGTCAATTTTAAATCCGGTAAAATTTCCTTCTTCACTCTCAACCTCAATCTTTCCCTTCATTTCCTTAATAATTCCATAGGAAATAGATAGCCCCAAGCCAGTACCTTTTTCTTCATCTTTGGTGGTAAAAAACGGGTCAAAGATGTTATTTATGTTTTCTTTAGATATACCTGTGCCGTTGTCCTTTATCAGGATGATACAGTTTTTTGAAGAAACACATGCTATCTCAATCTGCTTATTGTAAGTACCTTTAGCAATCTGCTTTTCCTTTTCTTCCATGGCATAACGAGCGTTTGAGATCAGGTTCAAAAGTACTTGTTCCAATCTGTAATGATTACCTGTTATATAAACCGGATTATCTGGAAGATCAATATTAACCTGAATATCATGATTTTTCATCTGAACCTCAACCATTGAAAGAGCATCACGAATAACACCAACGACATCAACTTTTTCCATTATTGTATTTTGCTGGTCGCGTGAAAAGATTCTGACATGTTGTATAATCTTATTGATACGCTCTACATCTCTAAACAACAATGAGAACTTATTTTTAATATAATCTGTATCAACCAATTCAGTCTCTGACATTCTGAGCAGAATATTTTCCAATCCCATTGAAATACCGCTTAATGGCTGATTAATCTCGTGTGAAAGGCCAGCAGAAAGCTCTCCCATAGACTCAAGTTTTGATTTCTGGACCAATAATTGTTGCTGTTGTTTAACCTTCTGAATTTCTTCTGAAATACGGCTCTCCAGTGTTTTATTCAGCATCTTAATCTCCTGCTCAGCAGTTTTCCGGCCTGTAATATCAGAAATAAACAATAAATAGGCCTGTTGTTTATTCCAGCTAATCTCCGTCGATTTTATATCCAGCCATTTAACACTCTTTTCTCCTGTAATAATCCTGATATCAACAGATGCTGGATCATTAGATTTCATAAAATCATGAAGATAATTATTTATTGTTCTTTTATCCTTTTTATGAACGAAATCAGATAACAGTTTACCAATAATAAACTTTGGCTTCATCCCAAAGATATTAACAGCCTCAGGGTTTACCATGATGATCTTTTCATCTATCATGAGGATAATACCGTTATTTGCGTTCTCATAAATCAGCCTGTACTTCTCTTCACTTTCTTTTAGCAGTTCCTGGGCTTCTTTTCTGGTTACAACTTCTTGTTCCAGCTCACGGGTCCTATCCTTAACACGTTGCTCCAGGCCAGCATTCAGATCTATCAACTGAGATTCGACCTGCTTTCTGTAAATAGCAGCCCCGAGATTTCCGGCCAGGGTTTCCATAGCCTTTATTTCAGATTCGGACCAGATTCGTTCATTCTCACAATCATCCAGCCCGATGAAACCCCACCAGGCGTTCTCTACAAAAATTGGCATGGCTAGAAGAGAAACAATATCCTGAGCTGCCAAAACTTCCTTTTCATCACCTTCAGGAATATCTCTGATTAAACCATGTATGTAACCACGCGATGGCATTACTTCTAACCACCTTGTCAATACAGGCGAATCAAAATATATCCTGAAAAGTTCAGGATTATCAATTTCTGCTTTTACTGAACTCTTAACCCACTCATAAATTTGTGAGGTATATGGTTTGCCTGATTCATCATTAAAATTTTGAAAAATATAAACTCTTGAAGAGCGAGTAGCCAGCCCAATCTCTCCCAGAACCTTATAAACCGAATCAGAATTAAAACCCTCCTTAAAAAACACACCCGTTGCATATGCCAGTACCTGAAGAATTGCCTCTCCCCTTTCTTTAGATTTTTCTGCCTGTCGTCTTTTTTCCTCTTCCTCAGATACTTTTTTGTCTAATAATATTTCATTGGCAAGCTCAACCATTAAGTTGAGTAAATCATTGGCCTGAACCGGTTTCAATAAATAACCTTTTACGCCATACGAAATAGCACTCAGAAAATAATGCGACTCAGAAAAAGCTGAAATAATGACAATACGAACATTTTTATCTTCTTTTCTTATCTTTGAGATCATTTCCAGCCCACTAATGACCTCCATTCTGACATCTGTCAAAACAACATCAGGTTTAAAGCGGCGAAACATTTCCAACCCTTCCAAGCCGTCAGATGCCACATACACATTCTTAACTGCTTTAACAAGAATTCGCTGGTATATATTTCTGGAAGACGGATCTCCCTCAACATATAATACTGAAATATTATGTTTTAAATCGGTCTGAGATTCTTTTTCTATTTGAACCGTCTTTTTTTTCATCATACAAGATTGGCTCCAGGGTCAGCATTTAAATTGATCTTTACAAATTTACACTTTTATATTTCAGGAAAAAACAGACAAATCCTAAATAATCAAAACCTAAAATTTAATGTTGAAGCTGATCCTGTTGAACACCCTCAAGGAATTTCTTTTTATAAAACGTATAATCAGGATGAAAGAAAGCCCACACATAAATATATGCCATGAATTCATTACTAACATTCCTAAAGCCTTTACTTGTCCTCCACCAGTGTTGCTGATCAAATGTTTCATCGGGTTCAGAAATAATACCAATTTTATATCGATCTCCAAAAGCCCTTTCAAACATAAGATGTGATCTGCGGGCATGAACACCAACTGAATATACATTAAGTTGATTACCCCATTCCTTGTGCTTTTCAAGAAGCAATCTTGTAGCAATAGCAGTATTATACGTTCTGTCAATTACGACTGAAGTGGGAATAACAGCCTGAAAAACAGTATCAGAGAAACCATCTTGCTTTAATTGTGCCACTCCTGCAGCTGCGGTATTCTTAAAATGAAGAAAATCCTTACGAAATGTTATAGGCAAGCCAGTAACAATTAAATGCTCATAATGGTTCTTTTTATAATATTCAACTGCGTGAGACAATGCCTCATCACCAATCCATCCTTCAACAACCAACACTTTTGCAGGAACAGGATCGTTTTGAGATAAATATGAAGCAACTGTTCCCATCCATAAACGAAATATCGCAACAAATAAGAAGATAAAAACCAACCAACCCAACAAAGTAGGTCTGTTACATTTCCTCTTTCTGAATAAAATCAATCTTTGAAACATAGTATAAAAAGTACTTTTTCTTCAATAATATGAATTACAAGCCGAAAGGAAACAAGATAGCTTCAAATTTAAGAAAATTGGAAATCAAGGGTTAATTTTTCTGAGCTCTGTGTAACAAATACTGAAATTTCATCATTTGTGAAAAAATAACTCTTTAAATGTTAAAAAAACTAAAAATATTTGTGTAACCTTGCTCTACACTTATTATTTACTTAAAAATTTTTGTTTTATGAAAAAAAGATTTTTACTCTTAATTCTTGCCGTTGCTGTAGGTTTCAGCGCGTGTCAGAAAAAATCAACAAGCACAGGAACAAATGTTGATGACCAGTTAACAGCATCCCATGAACGAGTTATTCCGGGAAGCTATATTATTCTATATGATAATACCGATAGCGGATTTAAAGCTGCGGCTCTGGATAGTAAAGCAAGAAAGGCTCAGGTTATTGAAGTATCAAAGGCTGTTTTCACAGGTGCAGGACTTTCACTACCAGAGGCTACACAGGTCTATGGAACAGCTCTTAAAGGTATGGCGGTTAGTCTTACTGAAGAACAGGCCAATCTGATCAGAAATCAAAAAGGAGTAAAAGGAGTTTATCCTGACAAAATGGTAACCCTTGCTAAACCCGGATCGACAACCAGCACCCCTCCAGCCGAAGTTATTCCTTATGGGGTTATCAGAACCGGATATACAACCTATACAGGAACTCATAAAGCCTGGATAATTGATACAGGAATTGATCTGGACCATCCTGATCTGAATGTTGATGTTGCTGATGGTTACCTTGCTCCAGGAATCCGTTCACGGAATGGTTTTGACGATGACAATGGTCATGGAAGTCATTGTGCTGGTATTGTAGGTGCTATTGATAACGAAATTGGTGTTGTTGGCGTAGCTGCCGGAGTTCAGGTTGTTCCCGTAAAAGTATTGGACCGTCGTGGTTCAGGTGCTTACAGTTCTATCATTGCAGGAATCGACTATGTAGCAGCTAACGCAACTCCTGGCGACGCTGCAAATTTAAGCCTGGGTGGCGGTGCTTACGATCCAATTGACCAGGCAGTACAGGCTTTGGGCGAAGCCGGAATTTTCGTTGCTATGGCCGCAGGTAACGAAACTGATGATGCCAACAATCACTCACCTGCCAGAGCAAATGGTATTAATTTATACACTGTTTCAGCAATGGACCAGAATGATGTGTTTGCTTATTTTTCAAACTATGGTAACCCCCCGGTTGATTATTGCGCACCTGGTGTAAGCATCTATTCAACATATAAAGATGCCGGATATGCCACATTAAGCGGAACTTCTATGGCTTCTCCTCACGTTTGTGGATTATTGTTAATTACCAACGGTAATCTGAAAACTGACGGATATGTAGTAAATGACCCTGATGGGAACCCTGACCCGATAGCTCATAACTAGGGATAATTATATTTTTTTATCAAAAGCTCTTCAATTTTGAAGGGCTTTTTTATTTCAGAAAAAAGCAGACCTTTGCAGCGAACTTCAATCAGTAATAATGAATCTATCAGACCTTAGAAGAGATTTTGGCCAACAAAATGAAAGGTTAATCTGGCCTGAAAATCCATTTCCATTATTTGAGAAATGGCTTAATGATGCCATAGAAAAACCTGTTCAGGAAGCCAATGCATTGATATTGTCCACTGTAGGAAAAGATCTTAAACCCTCATCGAGGGTTGTTCTGCTCAAAGAGTTTAGTGAAGCAGAAGGATTTGTCTTTTACACAGATTATAACAGCCATAAAGGACAGGATCTTAAAAACAATCCGTATGCAGCAATTATTTTCTATTGGAATTTACTTGAAAGACAAATAAGAATTGAAGGAAAAGTGGGAAAAATCAGTCGTAAAAGGTCAAAAGCCTACTTCAACAGCCGTCCGCTTGAGAGTCGGTTAAGTGCCTATGTTTCACCCCAAAGTCAGCCTATTGAGAGTCTGGAGAATTTACAACAACTAAGAGAAGATTTAATAAATTCAGAACAAGAAATTACCTGCCCTGAACACTGGGGAGGCTATGCTTTGTTCCCATCAAAAATTGAGTTCTGGCAAGGAGGTGCAAACCGGTTACATCACAGAATGGAATATACACAAACAGGCGATAAATGGATGAAGCAGATGCTGGCACCCTAAAGATCCATTTCTTTTACATCCATTTTTGGATCTTCTTTTGAATCTCCATCGCCCTTATCAGCCAATTGTATCATTTCTTCAACAACGTTCTTAATATCTTCGTCAGAAAAGTTCTTTTCCTGACAAGCTTCTTCCAGTGTTCCCCAGATAGGCTCACCACACATAATACACCGAATGCCTTTTTCCATTAAAAAACGAACAGAAAACGGGTATTCGTTAACCAGCTCTTCGATGAGAATATTTTTATTTATTTCCGGTTTGGCCATTTTTTATATTTATGCAAATTTACAGATTCTGTTTGTGATATTAAAACAGTCCGCCGTTTTGATATATCTCCATTTGAACCTCTGAAAATGGCTCAATCTGTCCTGATTTATTTTTTGTTTCATTAAAGATTTCACCAGTTTTAAAATTGACCTTAATATAATCACCATCTTCAATACCTGCTGATTCAAGAGAATTATAAGTTAGCACAGGCAAAGCAGCATTAATTGCATTGCGTTCATAAATTGCTCCAAAAGATTGAGCTAGAATTGCCTGAACACCCAGTGTTAAAAAACCGTCAACGGCCTGCTGTCTTGAACTTCCGGATCCAAAATTAGCTCCGGTAATAACTATATCTCCAGACTGAACTTTATTGGAAAAATCTTCAAAACCTTCCAGATTATCAAAAATATACTGTCCCATTTGTTCCGAATCAGTTACCTGCAAATATCTATTATGAAAGATCATATCTGTATCGATACTGTCTTTGGGAACTATCCATACTTTACCTGCAACTTCAACGGATTTTTCAGAGTTATTCTTTTTAGTAATTTTTTCATTCGTTTCTAAACCAATATTACCATCAGGTTCAAAAACCGCAGGTTCAACAGGAATATCATCTTCAGTTGTAATATAACCTGCAACAGCAGAGGCAGCTACAGTAGCCGGAGAAGCCAGATAAACTTTTCCTTTCCCCTGTTTCCCAGGGAAATTTCTATTACCTGTACTCACTGTAACTTCTCCCGGACCATTTTGGCCTACCTGACCTGCTGCACATCCGGCACAGCCTGCATTAGAGATCATTGCACCTGCTTCTTTAAAAATATGGATCAGCCCTTCATTCAAACATTGATTCCAAATTTCATCTGTTGCAGGGACAATTTTCAGAACTACTCCCGGAGCAATTTTTTTATCCTTCAGAACCTTAGCCACTGCATGCATATCTTCCATACGCCCGTTGGTACAACTGCCAACAAAAGCAGAATCAATCTTAACTTTCTTTTCTTTAACAATATTAACAGTATCGTGTGGTTTTCCGGGACGGCTCACCATAGGAACAAATGCTGAAGCATCAATTTCATATTCTTCTGCATAAACGGCATTTACATCTGCTAAAACAGGTTCAATTTTTCTACCTGTTTTACTTTCCGCATAGTCCAGAACCTCTTTATTAGGTGGAAACAATAAAATAATCACTCCCATTTCGGTTCCCATCGACGCAATTGTAATGCGCTGATCCATAGTAAGCATATCAACAACAGGGCCATAAAACTCTACGGAATACCCCAACAAGCCATGAGCACCAAACTGATGTAAAAGATTTAAAACGATGTCTTTTGCTGTTACATTTTTTGGCAACTCCCCGGTTAAAATTATCTTAACAGATTGTGGAACTTTAAACCAGACTTTCCCTTTATGAAATGCAGCTGCAATATCCTTATCGCCCATACCCTGCCCAAAAGCACCGATTGCTCCTAAAATATTGGCATGAGAATCGGTAGTTACAGCTGTTGAGCCAGGCCAGGCCAACCCTTCACTTATCAAAGTATGTGTTCCTATTCCGTTGTCAATATCAAAAATCTTAATACCATGTTTCCTTGCATAATTTCTGATTACTTGCTGGTTGGACGCGTATTTTTGATCGCTACCGGTAGGATTAGTATCAAAAGTGAAAAAAGTCTTTGAAATATCATCAATGGAAAGGTTATGTTTTTCCATGTGTTGAACAACATTAGGCCCTCCAAAATCCCGGGCCGCTCTTGCATCAATTTCTACATCCACAATTTCACCAGGTACTACCCTGGCTTTTTGCGCATGTTGTGCAATAATTTTCTCGATAATTGTCATGATTGTATTGATTAAGCTGTAATTGTTTCGTAAAGATCATTTATCAGGTTCTTTAAAAGCCTGAATTCCGGGGTAATTCAATCGCTCCTGAGCCACTTTCACTGAAAAAGTGAAATAAGTCATTTCAGCTTCAGCACATAAATTACCATCCGGACAAAAAAGTTCTGCTTTAATTTCCGCCAGATTTCTTTTGGTTCCCATTAACTTTGCCCTTATCCGAATAGCTCCCTTGTCCACGGGAACAGGTTTCAGATATTTCGTAGAAAGTTTAGAAGTCATGCCAGCTGTTCTCAATTTTAACTGAACAACCCATGAACCAATTTCATCCATTAAAGTAGCCTGTATTCCACCATGCAAAACATTAACATAGCCCTGCATAAAACCCCTGGGTTCCCAATCGCATATAACATATTCTCCGTCTTCCTTAAATTGCATCTGGAGTCCGTTTTCATTATCAGGAGAACAGGCAAAACACTGATATCCTTCCATTCCCACATAAGGGTTTTTGATCTTGATCATTGCTATTATTTTTTCTTATGAACCGATTGTAAATTTACCCAATATCATGATAATACAATTGAATTTTATCATAAAAAAGACCGGATATGAATCCGGTCTGAATCAATTCAAATCAAAAATTATTTGCATCACCATTTTTGCAATGCGACAGAATTGCAATTCATATGCCACAATACTTTAATTACTGATAATTAAAAGCCTGGCAATTCAACAATATAAATCTTGGGACTAATAACTAAAAGAGATGTCCTAATTCGAAGACATTCACAAAAAAATATACGAAAACGGATACTACCCTATTACTTTTCCGTAAAGGTCATAAGCCTCAGAATAAATAATCTGAACCTGATAAAAGGCTCCGATATTCAAATCTTCAGCTTCGATTAACACTTCATTATCTACTTCAGGAGAATCAAATTCTGTTCTCCCCACAAAGTAATCGCCTTCATGTCTGTCAATCAAAACACGGAATGACTTTCCAACTTTTTTCTGGTTCAGGTCAAAAGAAATACGCTGCTGTAATTCCATCAGCCGGTCTTCTCTTTCCTGTTTCACATCCTGAGGTACATCATCATTCAGTTCGTAAGCTGAAGTGTCTTCTTCGGGAGAATAGTGAAAAACTCCAAGACGATCGAACTTAATTTCTTCAACAAAATCCAGAAGTTGCTGAAACTCTTCATCAGTTTCACCCGGATAGCCCACGATAAATGTAGAACGAAGTGCGATATCAGGCAATTTGGCCCTCATTTTCAAAACCAGTTCACGGGTTTTCTCCCCATCCAGGCCCCTTTTCATAGATTTTAATATTCTGCTGCTGATATGCTGCAATGGAATATCAAGATAGTTGCAGACTTTCGGATTGTTTTTCATTACCTGAATCAAATCTTCCGGGAAACCGGCAGGATAAGCGTAGTGCAGCCTCACCCACTCAATACCTTGAACTGCGGCTACTTTCTCAACAAGTTCTGCAACCTTTCGTTCACCATAGATATCCAAACCATAATAAGTTAGATCCTGAGCAATGAGCAATACTTCTTTTACTCCTTTAGAAGCCAGAAATTCGGCTTCATTGACAACCTCTTCAATTGGTTTAGAAACATGCTTGCCACGAATCAACGGAATAGCACAAAAAGAACAGGAGCGATCACAGCCCTCAGAGATTTTTAAATAGGCATAATGCGATGGAGTAGTAACATGCCTTTCTCCCAACAACTCGTGTTTATAGTCAACAGCAAAACTTTGTAAAATTTCAGGCAAATCGTTTACACCATAAAAGCCGTCAACTTCAATAATTTCATCTTTTAATTCAGCGGCATATCGTTGAGACAAGCATCCGGTAACAATAATTTTCTTCAGCAATCCATTTTTTTTTGCTTCAACAGCAGAAAGGATCATATCTATTGACTCCTCTTTAGCATCACCAATAAAACCACAGGTATTGATAACCATTATGTCGGAAGCCTCGTTGGAATCATTAATAATCAAATAATTCTCTTCCAATTGTCGCATCAAAACTTCAGAATCCACCAGGTTTTTTGAACACCCCAGTGTCACCACATTTACAACAGGTTTTTTCACAAAAAAGGATTAAGAAAATAAGGTTTCTACAAAGGCTTTCCGATCGAAGGGCTGAAGGTCCTCCATTTTTTCGCCCACACCAATATATTTAACCGGAATTTTAAATGTGTCAGAAATTCCAATCACAACTCCGCCTTTAGCTGTACCATCAAGTTTAGTTAAAGCCATGGCATTAACTTCGGTTGCAGCAATAAACTGCCTGGCCTGCTCAATGGCATTCTGTCCGGTAGAAGCATCCAGTACAAGAAGAATTTCATGCGGCGCATCCGGTATCAGTTTTTGCATCACTTTTTTAATCTTGGTCAACTCATTCATCAGACCAATTTTGTTATGCAGTCGACCTGCAGTATCAATAATAACCACGTCCGCATTTTGAGACATACCAGATTTCACAGCATCAAAGGTAACAGAGGCAGGGTCAGAACCCATTTGTTGTTTCACAATAGGAACGCCTACCCTTTCAGACCAAATCGTCAGCTGATCCACTGCTGCAGCACGGAAAGTATCAGCAGCTCCCAGTACAACAGATTTTCCGGCTTTTTTGAAATTATAGGCAAGTTTTCCAATTGTTGTGGTTTTCCCCACTCCGTTCACACCCACAACTAAAATAACATAAGGCTTCTTATCAACGGGCAATTCAAAGCTAACACCATCTTCAGTATTATTTTCCTGCAATAAAGAAACTATTTCTTCTTTAAGCAACACATTAAGCTCATCAACACCAAAGTATTTATCTTTTGCAACCCGGGTCTCAATTCTTTTAATAATTTTCAAAGTTGTATCCACCCCGACATCGGAAGTTACCAATATCTCTTCCAGATCATCCAATACATCATCATCAACTTTAGATTTACCGGCGACTGCACGGGTTATTTTTGAAAAAACACTTTGTTTTGTTTTTTCAAGTCCTTTATCTAAGTCCTCCTGCTGCTTTTTGGATGAAAAAAAAGAAAAAACGCCCATAATCCTGAACTTGTTTATTATTTATCCTTAAGTATTTAGTACAAAAATAAAAAAAGCTCTTTCCGGTTGATGGAAAAAGCTTTAATTATATTGATAGATCAAGAAAAATTAATTCTTGTCTAGAGCTTCCTTTACCTGATCGGTAGGTACAATTTCTTCTTTAAATGTATAAGCACCGGTTTTAGGTGACTTAACCATTTTAATCACTTTAGCGTAATCTTTTCCCTGAGTTTGTAATGTTGCAACTGTTTTCTTAGCCATGACGAATATTATTTAATTTCTCTGTGAATGGTCATTTTTTTCAAAATGGAGTTGTATTTTTTCAACTCCAAACGATCAGGAGTGTTTTTTTTGTTCTTGGTAGTAATGTACCGTGAAGTTCCGGGCATGCCGCTGTTCTTGTGTTCAGTACACTCCAGAATTACCTGTACCCTTGCATCCTTACTTTTCTTAGCCATTGTATATCGCTTTTAAAATTTTTGGACGGCAAAATTACAAACTCCGACCCTATTATCCTAATAATTTTACAAAATTTTTACCCCAGAATCATAAAAACAACAACTAACTGATTATTAGTATGTTTTAACGGAAATTAATTAGATGCAAATTATTTTAATGAATCATTGCCCGTACATATGGAGTAATTCCTGAGAAAAAGAACTCCACAGCAATTATCATCACTATCAAACCCATAAGTTTTGTAAAAATCTTCGTTCCCTGAGATCCGATGACTTTTATGATTCCGGTTGCACCCAAAAGTATGATAAAAGAAACAACAGAAACCAGAAATATTGACAACAAAACAAGGCCTTTGTCGGCCATTGTGTTGGCATCGCCCATCAACACCATGGCATTGGTAATGGAGCCAGGGCCTGCAATCAACGGGACTCCCAATGGAGTCAATGCAACATCATCAGTATAAGTCTGTGCTTCCTCATTGGTAAGCTTCATCCGGCTAATTTTTGCATTCAACATATCATACCCCATTACAAAAAACAACACACCGCCCACTACCCTAAGTCCGTTGATGGAAATATGAAAGAAATCGAAGACATACTTGCCCATAATTGAAAACAAGGCCAATACCAGAAATGCCGTCAACATGGTTTTCAATGCTGTATTTTTTCGTTGTTTCTGCGAAAGTCCATCAGTCATACTCAAAAATACCGGCATCGCTCCCAATGGATTCATCAGGGTGAAGAATGAAGTAAAATAAAGAAGTATGGTTGTTAATACAGTCATATCAGGCAAAGTTTAAATCCGGTGCAAAAGTATTCAATATCTACAAATACTATTACAAAGATTTGATCACTTCTTCTACTTTATTAATTATCTGATCCCGACTTTGTTTTGCCAGAAGGTGAATTTCTTCTCCCTTTTTCAGTTTATCATTTGCAAAAGCTTTATCTTCAACACCACTGGCATTTATTTTCACATTAAGAAAAGCGCCTTCCACAGCTGCTAAAGCACACAAAGCACCAACACCCGCATCTGAAACAGAATTCGGATTTCCTTTTTCTACCATTTGTGCCATTATTTCCATTGACTGATAAGCTGTTTCCATTACACGGAATGGAATTTCCATTGCATATTTCGAGGCATCTTCAATGGCTCGTTTACGGAAAGCCTTTTCTTCATCGGATTTTTTTGGCAACCCAAACGCATCCATAATTTTATTGAATGCCCGGGTATCTTCATCCACAAGGTGCAACAACTGATCTTTTAGAACCTGTCCTTTTTCAGCTACATCGGAAAACTCTTCCCAACGCTCATCCCATCCGCGTTTATGTGAAGAAAGGTTAGCGACCATCGTTCCCAGCGAAATCCCCAAAGCTCCTACATAGGCAGCAATAGAACCTCCACCCGGAGCCGGAGATTCAGAAGCCGTTTCATTAGCAAAAGCCATCAGGTTCATATCAATCAACTTATTTCCTTCCTCATCAAGCAAGTATTCAATTATCCTTTCCTTTGGATTGAATGGTTTTAAATCATCCAGCCCCATTGATTTAATGGCAATCTTCAGTAATTCATCATTATCAACACCTGTAGATCGCTGTTGTTTTTTGAGGAAATAACGTCCGGCTTCCAGCATTGCATTTAAAGGAATAAGCCCAACCAGTTCAGAACCTGTCACCCGAATACCACGTTCTGCGGCTTTTTTACAAACTTCATCAAAAGCCACATGTACAGGAGTAATGGAAATATTGGTCAGGTTCATAGAGATCTGAGCAATGCCATATTCTTCAATAAACCAACCAATAGCTTTCACCGATTTTAGTGTTCCCGGAATCATTACCGGATTTCCCTTTTCATCTTTAACAATCTTTCCTGTGATAGGATTTCCTTCACGTTTGGTTCTACCGCGTTCACGCACATCAAAAGCTATAGAATTCGCACGACGGACGGAAGTGGTGTTCAGGTTCACATTAAATGCCACCAAAAAATCGCGGGCACCTACAGCAGTGGCTCCACTTTTCTGAACTTTTGAATTGAATTCGGCAGGCCCAAAATCAGGTTTCCATTTCGGATCGACCAGTTTTTCAGTCAGTCCTTCATATTCTCCTGAACGGCAATTCGCCAGATTTTTCCTTTCATCAGTAAAAGCAGCACTCTCATAACAGTAAATTGGAATCTGCAACTCCTCGCCTATTCTTTTCGCCAGTTTGCGTGCATATCTAACCGTCTCTTCCATGGTAATATTGGAAACCGGTACCAACGGACATACATCGGTCGCCCCAAAGCGAGGATGTTCGCCTTTATGATAACGCATATCAATTACTTCACTTGCTTTTTTTACTGCCTGAAAAGCAGCTTCAATTACCTCATCAGGAGTCCCCACAAAAGTCACCACGGTACGGTTTGTTGCAGCACCGGGATCAACATCCAGCAGTTTAACTCCCTCTATTTTTTCAATTTCATTGGTAATTTCCTTAATTACGGCCATATCGCGGCCTTCACTAAAATTTGGAACACATTCAATCAGTTGTTTCATCTGAATTAACTTTTATGTTTTTTGTGTTTGTATTTCTCCATTTAAAATTACGGTTTCCACTTTATTGCTGCCAAAAGCGTAAGGCATAAACGATAATCCTGAAATTTCTTTCGTTATATATAAATTGGCTTTTTTTCCACGGGCAATGGTTCCCAGTTCAGAACTTAGTCCCATGGCATAGGCACCATTCAATGTTGTAGCGTTCAAAGCTTCTTCAGGAAGAAGTTTAAACTGAATGGAAGCCATAGACATAATCAATTGCATATTGCCTGACGGAGACGAACCAGGATTAAAATCAGAGGCCATCGCTAATGGTAAACCCGCATCAATCATTTTACGGGCAGGAGCCAAAACCATACCCAAAAAGAAGGCAGCACCCGGCAACACAGTAGGCATGGTTTCTGAAGATAACAGCGCTTTAATTTCTTCGTCACCTGTGTATTCAAGATGATCGACAGAAAGAGCATTATATTTCACCCCGGCCTGAATTCCTCCTGAATAATCCAATTCGTTAGCATGTATTTTGGCACGTAATCCATATTGTTGACCCGCCTCCAAAATGCGTTCTGTATCTTGCACAGTAAAAAATCCGCGATCACAAAAAACATCCACAAAATCAGCCAGTTTTTCTTCTGCCACCTGCGGTATCATTTCATTCACTACCAAATCAACATACTTTTCCTGCCTTCCTTTGTATTCCTGAGGTACTGCATGAGCACCCAAAAAAGACGATCTAATGGTTAACGGGGAAGCTTTTTTCAATTGCTGAATCACCCTCAACATCTTCCTTTCTGCCTCCCAATTCAAGCCATAACCACTTTTAATTTCAACTGCACCGGTTCCCAGAAAAAGAATCTCATTCAGCCTGTTCATTGCAGAAATAAACAACTCTTCTTCAGAGATTTCTTTCATTTTTCTGGCTGTATTTAAAATACCACCTCCACGATGAGCAATTTCTTCATAGGACAAACCACGAATTCGATCTACAAATTCACCTTCGCGGGAAACCGGATAAACCAAATGGGTGTGCGAATCCACAAATGAAGGGAAAACCATCTTATTGGTTGCATCCAGAAACTGAACATCAGATTTGCCTTGCAGTAACTCGTCTTTGTCAAGCAAATTCATAGTACCGAAATCCACAATCCGGTCGCCCTCAATCCAAAGCCAGGCATCATCAAGCACATTAACCAGGGCCATTTCTTTGCCTTTTGCCCACTGAGCCTTCATTTCTTCAATATGAACCAGCTGTCTGATGTTTTCGATAAGTAAGCCCATAGTTGTACTTCCCTTTTTTTTGTAAAAAATCAAACAAAAGTAACTAAAGTAAAACGGAACACCACTTTCTAACCATTAGAAAATTGCTAAGTGAATCACTGGTTTTTATGATCTCAAAATATTTTTACTTCATCTAACAGCCTTAAGTCAAAAAACTCCCGTAAAAATTTCACTAATTTTACGCCTTATAATATCGAATAATGGAAAAGGAAAAAATATTGGCATTGGATGCACTTATAAACCTTCAAAAAGATTTTGAAGGTGAAATTGTATTCGATAATGCGATCAATCTTATGTATGCTACTGATGCTTCTGCTTACCGTGAGGTACCATTAGCTGTTACTTTTCCAAAAAACAAATCCGACCTTAAAAAACTTATTCAGCTGGCAACCAGACAGAAAGTAGCGCTTATTCCAAGAGCAGCCGGAACATCGCTGGCCGGACAGGTTGTAGGAAATGGAATCGTGGTAGATATTTCAAAACATATGACACGCATTCTGGAAGTCAACCAGAAAGAACGCTGGGTTCGGGTTGAACCGGGTGTAGTTCGTGATGAATTAAATAAGTATTTAGAAGATACTGAACTATTCTTTGCTCCTGAAACTTCAACATCCAACCGGGCTATGATCGGTGGAATGCTGGGAAACAATTCCTGTGGTGCTCACTCACTGGTTTATGGCAGTACACGCGATCATACACTTGAAGCTACAGTTTTATTGAGTGATGGTTCAGAAGTAGTTTTTGGTAATTTAAACAAAGCTGAGTTCCAACAAAAAACCGGACTGAGTACTCTGGAAGGAAAACTCTATAAACAAATCCAAACCATTCTCGATAATCCTGAGAACCAAATAGAAATTAAAGAACAATACCCTGATTTATCGCTTGAACGAAGAAATACCGGTTACGCATTGGATCTGCTTTTAAATACTGAGTTCTGGACAAAAAACAATAAACCTTTTAACTTCTGCACATTACTAGCTGGTTCTGAAGGAACGCTGGCGTTCACAACTGAAATTAAGTTAAATCTGGAACCTCTGCCTTCCAAACACAAAGGACTTGTTTGTGTTCATCTCGAAACTATTCCGGATTCACTAAAAGCCAATTTATTTGCTTTAGAGTTCAGACCTCATTCTATTGAGCTTATGGATAAAACCATTATGGAACTCACTAAAGAAAATATTGAACAACGAAAAAACAGGTTCTTTGTTCAGGGAAATCCGGGAGCTGTTTTAATTGTTGAATTCATAGAAGAGTCAATGACTCATGTTAAAGACAAAGCAAAACAGATGGAAGAAAAGTTGCGTTCTGAGAACCTGGGATATCATTTTCCTCTGGTTACAGGCAACGATATGAACAAAGTATGGAATTTGCGTAAAGCCGGATTGGGTATTCTGAACAATATGGTAGGTGATGCTAAACCGGTTGCTCTGATTGAAGATACTGCCGTACATCCCAGATTGCTTCCTGATTATATTAAGGAATTCGAAGAAATCCTTAAAAAATACAACAAAGACTGTGTTTATTATGCCCACATAGCTACCGGAGAACTTCATCTTCGTCCTGTTATGAACCTGAAGGACCCGAAAGAAGTGGAACTTTTTTACCAAATCGGGCGTGATACTGCTTTGTTGGTAAAGAAATATAATGGTTCATTAAGTGGGGAACACGGCGACGGAAGATTACGCGGGGAATTTATTCCCCTAATGGTTGGTAAAAAAATCTATCGGCTTTTCAAAGAAGTAAAACAAACATGGGATCCTAACCATATTTTCAATCCGGGAAAAATTACAGATACCCCGAAAATGAACACTTCTTTGCGGTATGAACCCGGACAAAAAACACCGGAAATCAAAACTTATTTTGATTTCATCAAAGATCAGGGAATAGTAAGAGCTGCTGAGAAGTGTAACGGGACCGGTGAATGCCGAAAAACTTCCATTATGGGCGGGACTATGTGTCCCAGCTATATGGCTACCCGTGATGAAGATAAAACTACCCGCGCCAGGGCAAATGTTTTAAGAGAGTTTCTTAGTCGTCCTAACCAGAAAAATCCGTTCGACCATAAAGAAGTTTATCAGGTGCTAGATATGTGCCTGATGTGTAAAGCCTGTAAGTCGGAATGCCCATCCAGTGTGGATATCACCAAACTCAAAGCTGAGTTTCTACAACACTATTATGATATTCATGGAATTCCACTCCGAACCAGATTGATTGCCAATATTTCAAAAATGAATCAACTGGGGAGTCTTTGGCCGGGACTTTATAACTTTATCCAAAGCAACACAATTATCAGCAGTCTTAACGCCAGAATACTGGGGTTTGCTGAACAAAGGCATTTTCCTTTACTTGGAAAAGAAAAGCTGGACAGTTGGTTTGTAAAATATCAGAAAAAGAATTCAAAGGAGTTTCCAAATGGTAAGGTTTACCTGTTCAACGATGAATTTACCCGATTCAATGATACAGATACAGGTATTAAAGCCATATTATTGCTTAATAAATTGGGATATGAAGTCATCATCCCCAAACACCTTGAAAGTGCCAGAACATACCTTTCAAAAGGATTGGTTAAAAAGGCTCAACAGATAGCAAGGACCAATGTATTATTATTAAAGGATAAAGTTTCTGAATCTACACCTTTGGTCGGAATAGAACCTTCAGCAATTCTAACATTTCGTGATGAGTATATCGACTTGCTGACTGGATTGGAGAAAAGGCAGGCTCAACAACTGGCTCAAAATGCTTTGATGATTGATGAATTTCTGGCCCGGGAAATGAAAGCCGGGAAAATCAGAAAAGAGCAGTTCACTAATACATCACAACACATTAAACTACACGGACACTGCCATCAAAAATCGCTGGCATCAACTGAGCCTACAAAATTTACTTTGTCCTTTCCAGCAAATTATACCGTTGAAGAAATTCCTTCGGGATGTTGTGGTATGGCAGGTTCGTTCGGTTATGAAAAAGAACATTACGAACTCAGTATGAAAGTAGGCGAAATGGTACTATTTCCGGCGGTACGTAACAGCAATAAGGAAACAATTATTGCTGCACCGGGAACATCATGCCGTAATCAGATAAAAGATGGGACTCAGCGTAATGCGCTACACCCCATTGACATTCTTTTTGAGGCATTAATTAACTACTAAGGGGGAGCATAAACCAGAATTCGGTGCCTTCACCTTCTACACTATTGATGTGCATTTCACTTCCATGCATCTCAATAAACTCTTTGCATACGATAAGTCCGAGGCCTGTTCCTTTTTCATTCTTTGTTCCGGCAGTACTTTCAATATCTGAATTATTCAAAATATCAATAATACGGGGCATAGATATACCTACTCCATTATCCTTGACAGAAACTTTAGCCTGGTTGTTCTCTTTCTTAGCAGTTAAAACAACTTTACCTCCGACAGGAGTAAACTTAATAGCATTGTTCAGTAAGTTGATTAAAACAATTTGAATAAGATTCTTATCTGCCATAACAATTAAATATTCAACAGTATCTGCAGTAACCTTAATATTTTTCATGGCAGCCTGATTTCTCAGGGTCAGGATCACATCCTCAATTACTTCTGCAAGCTCAAATTTTTCTATATGAAGATTGATCTTTTTTCTTTGTGTTCTTGCCCAATCTAACAGATTTGATATAAACCTGAAAGATTCCTCAGAGGTTCTCTGAATCAATAAACCTTTTTCCTTTGCATCTTCAACTTCATTCTTATTAAGGTCATCAACCAGCATCTCGCTTGTACCTAGCAACACATTAAAAGGACTGATCAGGTCATGCGAGATAATTGAAAAAATCTTATCCTTTGATTTATTGGTAGCCATAAGCTCGGAACTGAGCCTGTTGATTGTTCTGTTTCTGTAGATCAAAATAATTGAAAACAAAATTAATAGCACTATAAGTAATACTCCATAAATCTGAGTATGCTTATTGGCTTTCAAATCCTGACTCACTGTGGTTAGCTGCTCAGTAATTTTAAATCTGTCTTTAATTTGAGATAAGGTTTGAAATTGCAGAACAGAAAACAGGGAGTCATAAGCATGAATATATTTTTGATAATTTTCTGACGACCTTTTGTATTCTTTAAGATGGTGATAAAACTCTCCTTTTGCTTTGTAAACCTTTAAAATATTTGGAATTAATTTTGAACCAACAGCTATTTCCATAGCTTCATCTAAGACTGTCTCTCCTTTTTTACGTTCTCCTCGGTAAGCCAGCACTTTTGCAATACCTAACTGACTATCAATCTCTCCTGTGGGATTATGACGCTCTTTGCAAAGTTCAAGAGCCATGGTATAACATTTAAAGGCTAAATCGTATTCCTTATTCACCAAATAAACATCACCTATACCCTGCATGGAGTACGCCATATAATTTTTGTTACGAATCTGTTCATGCTTATGCAATGAGCGTTCATAATAATATTGTGCAGAATCAGTTTTTCCCATCAAAAACAAAGTCCTTGCCACTTCCAGTGTCGCCGAAGCCACGCCAATAGAATCTCCAATTTTTTTTCTAAGTTCAATGGCTTTCTCAAAATATTCAAGAGCAACTTTATACTGATTATTTATTCTGTTGGCCTCCCCCATATTTACATATCCATAAGCTATACCCTGTTCATTATGGAGTCTTTGGAAAATGCTCAATGATTTTCTCCCATATTCAAAAGCCAAAGGAACATTGCCAATGGCATAAAAAGCATCTCCCAGGTTATTGTAAACATATCCGATTTCAACAGAATCCTTTAATTCAAGGCTTAGAGGCAATCCCAGATCGTAATAATGCATTCCTTCCTGGACATTAAACATGTAATGCTGATAAATAACCCCAACAAAATTATACAGTTCAGCCAGATCCTTTTCATAACCTTCAGCTTTGGCAATTTTAATTCCCTTTAAACCATAAGCTAAGGCCATTTTAGTATTTTTTTCCCTATTCTTCCAACATAAATCTGAAAGAACACGAACCTGTTCATGTTTGGGCAAACTATCAATATTTTTTATTTGATCAGTGCCTTGAGCATTAAGTGGAAATGAAACAATGAAGAACAAAAAGTACAAAACAACTTTGATTCTCTTTCCTTTCATAATCATAGTTTAATAATGGATAAAGATAAAAACAATTTACAACAAATTGATCGTCTATACTTTATTATGAACTCTTATGGTTTCTGCAAAATTATTCTCATATCTTTATGCTCTTATAACAAGTGTTCATAAAATACTTAAATCCGCATTATGGAACTAATATCAAAAATACTGATTGCAATCGTAATTGTTGAACATTTATACTTTTTATATTTTGAAATGTTTGCCTGGGAAACCATTGGCAAAAAAACTTTCAAAACCATTCCGGAAAACATGTTTCAACAAACAAAAAACATGGCAGCAAATCAGGGACTTTATAATGGTTTTTTAGCAGCTGGGCTTATTTGGAGTTTATTTATTTCAAATCAAATATGGTCGGAAAATTTGGCTCTCTTCTTCCTTATTTGTATTGCAGTTGCAGGCATATACGGAGCTTTCACCGTAAGCAAAAAAATCTTATATGTTCAGGCTTTACCAGCTATTGCAACTATAACACTTATAATCTTGGCAAAATAATCCTGCTACTAAACATAACTCTTTGAGTTACTAATTCAAAAAAGCGGTTCGCATACTGCCGTTTATATTTCTATTTTAGCTAAAAACAAAAAGATGAAACAATTTGTCCTTTTAAGTATTTTAGTTGTTGCCCTTTCAGGAAAGGGATTGATGGCAGAAAATAAGAACCCTCATGCCCTTATAGAAACCACACTGGGAACAATTGAGATCGAGTTGTACATTGACAAAGCACCAGTTACCGTTAACAACTTCTTACGTTATATCAAAGAAAACAGATGGAAAGGTGCAACATTTTACCGAACAGTAACCATGCAAAACCAGCCGCACAATAAAGTTAAAATTGAAGTAATTCAAGGGGGGTTGGGAGATGATACTACACAAATGTTAGCCCCAATTAAAATGGAAACCACCAAAGAAACGGGTATTCATCACCTAAACGGAACTATTTCAATGGCCCGGGATAAACCCAACAGTGCCACCAGCGAATTTTTTATTTGTATTGGCAATCAACCTTCACTCGACTATGGAGGCAAACGGAACCCTGATGGCCAGGGATTTGCAGCTTTTGGCCGCGTTATAAAAGGAATGAATGTGGTCAAAAAAATTCAAATGCAACCTTTGAAAGGTCAAATGCTTACATCGCCAGTAAAGATTACCTCTATTAAACTAAAAAAGGAATAATCTATTTTTGTGCTGAAACATACAACATTCCGCCTTTTACTAGGCTATATCGAATTGTAAAATTGGAATCTTTGATTTTATTGAGTATCTGATCCGAAAACATTGGTTTCGCAACATGACCTTTTTTGTGCAGCAAATTCAGATAGCGCCCGCTGAATTTACGATCTTTACACAACACCGTCATATGCAAATCACCTCCTGGCAATAGCATTCTATAAAATTCAGTCAGCAATTGGTCAGATTCTTCAAAAATATGCAGTAATCCATAACTAAGAACGGTCTGTAATGAACCATCACTGAAGGGCATATCTAACGCATCAGTTCTTAAAAAGTGATAATTATACAAACTCCCATCCAGCTTTAGAAGTTTTTGTCTACCCAACTTCAGCATTTCATATGAAAAATCACAAAAATACACTTCTTGTTTTCTATATTGCGCATAAACTTCAGAGGTAAACCCTAATGTCCCACAGCCTATATCAGCAATTGTTCCGGGTTTGGATTTTTCCAAATTGACTCTATGAAAATCAGCATAATCAGACGGCTTGTTCTTCCACATTATTCTATTGTACAAACCATTACTAATCAGCTTATCGTATTGAACAGCCTGTGCATCATAATTACCTGAAGGCAGATCTGTTACTTCCCAAATGCCGTTATTTGATTCCTGAATATCTTTTCTAAAAAGTGCTCTATTCATTGCTAGATATTATTTTGACTAGCAAGCGCTATTATTTACCGCTTCCTGCACTAAGGAGTTCGTGAATTTTAGCTACTAAATCGGACATGCTTTTCGGTGTGTACCCTACACTGAAGTATACAACATTACCCTTTTGATCAATCAGAAAATTACGAGGAATAAAAGCTGTAGCATAATTCGAATAAATCTTTTTGTCAGGATCAAGTCCAACATTGAAGCTAATTCCTTGTTTCTTCAATTGTTCCATTTTTTCATCAACCACCTGCTGACTTTCACCACGTGAAATAGGTAGAAAAACAAAATTCTTATTTCCCGCAAAAGGTTCAATAATATGGTTTGGAATTTCAGTAAACTCGCGCATACAGGGAGGGCACCAGGTTGCCCAAAAATTAACCAGAACTACCTTGCCACGTAATTCGGATAAAGTGTACTTTTTGCCATTCAGCATAGTGACTGTAAAATCCGGTGCTTTCTCGCCAATTTTTATTAAAGTCGAGGTCTGTATCTGCTGGTCAAGGTTCTCTTTTTGCTCCTTCGCCTGGCTTTTTTGTGACTGTCCCTGAACACTTAAAGTGACAAACAAAGACATTGTAAATATTAATCCAATTTTCAACTTCATGATTTCCTTATTATGAGATATTAACCATAATTAAAAGTAAATATATATCTATTTGAATACATAACTGAAGCCAAAACTAATAAATTATAGTTTATGCTATAAGATTAACTTTTGCCAACAGAAGTGGAAATCATCTCAGAGATACTGTCAAGAAGTTGGTAACGTTTACTATACATGGAACGTTTTTTCGATTTAATCTCCTCCATGCTTTTTCTTTCAGGGATTAAGGGCAATTCAAACCAGTCATTACCAAGATCCAGTCCACCACACTCTTGCCAAAATTGACTGTAATCAAAGTTAATATCGTGTAAACCTGGAAGATGTATCGCATGTTTCTTACGAAAGGCTTGAATCTGACTTCCTACACAGTATATCTTTTCAGTCCCTAAGTTTCTGGCCAGCTCTTGAAGAGCAAATACAATGAAGGAATTAGGTCTGAGTCCGTGTAAAAGTTTTTGAACGACCTTAAAGTTATCCTGCATTTCACCATACATATATCCCTGAACGCATCCAACTCTACAAGTCCAAACACCATCAGATGTTTCCTCTACAGAAAATGCAGTAGCAATCAGTTTTCCTCCAAGTTTCTGACTTTCCAATGATAGAACAAACTCACCTTCTTTTCGAAAACGATCATCATAACCAAACCTCAAAATTGCTTCAGTTGACTCATCCAGCATCAATTGAGCAACAATAATTCCTTCGTAGGATTTTAGAACCTGCTCAAACCTTTTTCCCTTACTTTGAATAAAACGATAGGAATCAAGAATTACTTTTTGTTTCTGCTTTTTATTCCATCGAGTTGAAATATATACCCGGAAAGGTTTGATGTAAATTCTGGGGCGATAGGATAAAATATAACTGTAATCTTTTGAGGTTAATAATTTAAACCACCTACGAGCAAATAATGGGCTCAATAAAGCATGGAAAGCAATCTTCTTTTGCTGATTTTTACGATAATTAGGTCTGTCATCTTTATAACCTTCTGCAGCCAGCTTCCAACCTTGAACGACAGGAGATAACAAAGGAATCTTATTAGGCATTACTTTTTTGATCTTGTATCTTGATTTCTATGGCAAAAATATAGAAATAACCAGATATTTCACTCCATCAGACAAAACAAAAAAGCGATTCTTAAAGAAGGAACCGCTGTATACTATTTTTAAAAACTCTTAAACCAACCCTGTAAACCCCATAAATGCCATAGCCAAAATACCTGCTACAACAAGAGCTATAGGAACACCACGCATTCCTTTTGGCACTTCCATCAAATCCAAATGCTCACGAATTCCGGCAAAGATTACCAGAGCCAATGTAAATCCTATTGCTGTTGAAATTGCATATACGGTTCCTTCTATAAGATTGAATTGCTTTTGAATAGTTAAGATAGCCACCCCCAAAACAGCACAGTTTGTTGTAATCAAAGGCAGGTAAACACCCAAAGCCTGGTACAAAGCCGGACTCACTTTTTTCAAGATAATTTCTACCATTTGAACCAATGCAGCAATTACCAGGATGAATACAATAGTTTGCATAAAACCCAGACCGAACGGATTCAACAGATAATACTGAAACAGCCAGGTACTCATGGTAGCCAAAGTCATTACAAACATTACAGCAGCTCCCATACCAATTGAGGTGGAGATATTTTTGGATACTCCAAGAAAAGGGCAAATTCCCAAAAACTGTGTCAATACAATATTGCTGACAAATATGGCTGAGATAATAATTACAAAATATTCCACGACTATAAGTTTTAAGCGTTTTTGTTAATTCTATTGATAACGGCAATTATATAACCCAAAGCGATAAAAGCTCCCGGTGCCAGAACAAAAGCAAGCATTAGGTTTCCTTTTATCATATGGAATCCGAAAATAGCGCCGCTTCCCAACAGTTCCCTTACTGAACCCAGAATTGTCAGAGCAAAAGCAAATCCAAGTCCCATACCTAAACCGTCAATTACAGATGACCAGGGAGTATGACTTGATGCAAAAGCTTCTGCACGTCCCAATACTATACAGTTTACAACAATCAGTGGGATAAAGATGCCCAACTGTTCATATAAAGCAGGAACATAGGCCTGCATCACCAGTTCCACAATGGTAACAAATGTGGCAATAATCACGATAAACGAAGGAATACGCACTTTATCGGGAATCTGGCTTTTCACCAGTGAAACTACCAGGTTCGACATGGTCAATACGAAAGCTGTGGCCAGTCCCATGCCTAAGCCGTTTATTGCTGAAGTCGTAGTTCCCAAAGTCGGGCACATTCCCAACAGCAGGACAAATACCGGATTTTCTTTGATAAACCCTTTTGTAAAATTCTTTACCTGACTCATTATTCTCAGATTTATGTTTTCATTCGCCGTAAGGCGTATTAAAATTTTCCTTTTTGTTTCTCAAAAGCATCGTATGCTCTTTGCAAAGCATCGCAAAAAGCCCTGGAGCTTATAGTAGCTGCCGTAATAGCATCCACATCTCCCCCATCTTTCTTCACTTTTAACTTATAAGTTGCAGGATTCTTCCCCTCAAACTGATTGGGGAAATCTGAATTTTTATGCTCCAGATTGGTTCCCAAACCTGGGGTTTCCTTCATCTGCAGAACTGCTGTATTGCAAATACTTCCATTGGGATAAAAACCTACCATAACATCAATTCTTCCACCAAAGCCTTTGTCAGTATATGTTTTGATAGCAACTCCCACGAGTTGACCATCTTTAGATGCCACATTGAACTGCAACGTATCTTTACCACTGGCATCTGGCAAATTCATCACTTTTAAAGTATCAAAATCAGGCAACACTTTTTTAATGGCATCTTCCTGTTTCTGCTTATTTGCCAGTTCAATCGGCTTTTTAGTTACCACATAAACAGCGCCCAGAGCCAAAGCAGCTATGGCTGTAACCACAAAAAGAGTGAGCACCATATTGATAAAACTTGATTCTTTTTTCGAAGCCATTTTCTTTCTTTTTAAAGTCTTTTTCCCACTTATTTATTTGCAGCAACCATTCCTGTTTTTTTTCCAAACCTTCGTGGTTTAAACCCTCTGTTGATGAGCGGAACAACAGCATTCATCAACAAAATAGCAAAGGAGACCCCTTCCGGATATGCTCCCCATATTCTGATTAGAATAGTAATCAGTCCAATACCAAAACCAAAAAGTAATTGTCCGCCACGAGTCATCGGCGAGGTAACCATATCTGTCGCCATAAAGAATGCACCCAGCATCAAACCTCCACTTAATAACTGGAATAAAGGATCAGCATATTGATTAGGATTAACGAGCCACATAATTCCTGAGAAAGCAGCTACAGTAACCAAAATTGAAACCGGGATTTCCCAGGTGATTATTTTCTTCCAAAGCAGATAAATACCACCCAAGATAATAGCCAGAGCCGAAACTTCTCCCATAGAACCTCCCATTTGCCCCAACAATTCCTGCATGTAAGAAGGCAAATGGGCCATCAGTTGAGGAACAGTTTGTCCGGTACCCAGTCCTTCTTTCACAAAACCCAGTGGTGTAGGACCAGTAATCGTATCAGCCAGTGTCATCGGGAGTTTTCTGGCAAGCGGCCATGTAGTCATTTGAACCGGAAAAGATACCAGCAAAAACACACGAGCAACCAATGCCGGATTAAATACGTTTTTTCCCAGTCCGCCAAACGACATTTTTGCCATTCCAATGGCAACCAAAGAACCTATAATAACCATCCAGGAAGGAAGATTGGAAGGTACGTTAAACGCCAGCAATATTGCAGTTACCAAAGCTGAACCATCAGTAATGGTGATCGGCCCTTTGATAAGATATTTCTGGATTACCCATTCAAAAAATAAACTGGCTGCAATGGAAATAACTAAAACCCTGAAAGCATCCAGCCCAAAGAAATACAGGGAAACCAGTATTGCAGGTATCATGGCGTACACTACACCATACATTATCTTTTTTGTTGATTCATCCCCATGGACGTGGGGAGAGCCTGATACCGTTAACATATTCATATTAATTCTTGTTTCTGTTTCTGATATTTTCTCCAACTTTATTCTTTCCTAAACGCAGATAATCCAGCAATGGAATATTCGCCGGACAAGTATACTGACATGAACCACATTCAATACAGTCCATTACCTTTTCTTTTTCTGCTTTATCAAATTCTTTCACTTTCGCCAAACGTGAAAGCAAATAAGGTTCCAATCCCATAGGACATACATTGGTACATTTGGAACAACGGATACAGGGACTTTCCACTTTTCTTGAAGATTCCTCACTTTTCATGATTAAAATCCCTGAAGAACCTTTTACTACAGGTACATCAGTGTTGAGCAGAGCTTTACCCATCATGGGGCCGCCACCGATAATCTTTCCTGTATTTTCAGGAATACCACCGGCAGCCTCTATTAATTGGTTGATGGAAGTTCCGATACGAACCTTGAAATTCGATGGTTTTTGCACTCCCTTTCCCGTTACGGTAACAATGCGTTCAACTACAGGTTTATTCTTTTGAACCGCTTCATAAACGGAGAAAATAGTTCCAACGTTTTGTACTACACAACCCACTTCAACAGGTAACTTTCCTGAAGGAACCTCACGATTGGTCAATGCTTTGATTAATTGCTTCTCCCCACCCTGAGGATATTTTACTTTTAAAGCATGAACCGAAATTCCTTCATATTTTTTTGCCAACTCTGTCATATGCTGGATAGCATCCGGTTTGTTGTTTTCAATTCCTATTAAAGCTTTATTCACTTTCAAAGCTTTCATCAGTAACCGGATTCCCACCATAATTTCTTCACCTTTTTCCAACATCAACCTGTGGTCAGAAGTCAGATAAGGTTCACATTCTACTCCGTTTATAATAAGGAATTCAGCGGTTTTTCCCGGAGGAACCATGAGTTTGACGTGAGTAGGAAATGTAGCACCACCCATACCCACAATTCCGGCCTTTTTTACCTTGTCTATAATTTCCTGCGGTTCATAATCTTCCTTAGTTATGAGCTCATTGGAAAGATCAATTCCTTCTTCCCATTCGTTTTCTTCCACCTTTATAAACGCAGCAGGGCGACGATATCCGGTTGAATCCAGAATATTGTCAATCTTTGTAATCGTTCCTGAAACAGGCGCATGAACATTAGATGAAATAAAAGATGAAGCTTCACCAATCAACTGACCCACCTTAACTTTATCACCTCTTTGTACCAAGGGTTTTGAAGGAGCTCCAAGGTTTTGTCCGAAAGGGACAACAACTTCAGCAGGCACAGGTAATTCCTGAATGGGAACATTCGCCGACAATTTATTTTCCGGCGGATGAACGCCTCCCAACACAAATGTTTTTAAAATCCCCATTTTTATTCGGATGTTTTATTATTCGTATTTTCTTGATTATCTTCTGAAGAATTTGCCGGTTTTTCAGCAGTAGCAATAACTGGTTCACTTGCCATATCCACAGCTACAATCTTAGGTTTTCGGGGCTTGAAATTTACTTCCCAGATAGCATCTGTTGGACATTCTTCTACGCATTTACGGCACAAGGTACATTTTTCAAAATCGATGTAAGCCAGGAAGTTGTTCAGTGTTATTGCATCAAATTTACAAGCTTTCACACATTTAGCACATCCGATACAAGCTACCTCACAATTCTTCTTAGCTGGTGCTCCTTTTTCCTGATTCACACAGGAAACAAAGATTCTTCGGTCTTTGGGACCCTTTTTACGTAACTCGATAATACTACGTGGGCAGGCATCCACACAAGCGCCGCAGGCTGTACACTTATCGTTGACCACCGGTAATCCGGTTTCAGGATCCATATGAATGGCATCAAAATCGCAAGCTGCAACACAATCGCCTTCACCCAAACAGCCATACATACATCCTCCTTCACCCACATACAAAGTATGAGCAAAGGCACAGGAAGAAACTCCCTCAAATTTGACTTTAGCAGGTGTATGAGCAGACGTCCCATTACAACGCACCACGGCAATCAAAGGTGCCTGGGCCTCAACTTGAAGTCCAACAATTGAACCAACAGTTTGCATAACCTCGTTGCCACCAACAGGACAGAAAAGCCCGTCAATGGTTTTATTTTCTTTGGCCGATTTAACCGTGGCTTCAGCAAAAGCACGACAGCCCGGAAAACCACAGCCTCCGCAATTGGCTGAAGGCAGCGCTTCTTCCACCTCATCAATTTTAGGATCTTCGTACACTTTAAACTTACTGGCAACAAAATACAGCACGATAGCAGCAATCAGTCCCAAACCAGCCAGTGTCGATACGGCAATGATTAAAATATTATCCACAACAAATATATTTTCGGTAAAACTTGGTAGTAAAAGTCATTTCTATTCGATTCCTGAAAAATGTCTCATGAACTGAACCCGCTCATAGGCAGCAGGATTCTCAGCCTCGTCAATACTCATCTTTCCAACAAATTCATCAAGGGTAGAAAAATTCTTCCTTTCCATCCATCCGGCTAAAGTATCCAGAATACTTTCGATTTCCTGAAATCCTTTTTTATACAATACTGAGGCAACCTGAACCGCTTTGGCTCCTGCCAGAAGTTGTTTGATCAAGGCATTGCCATCATGCACTCCGGTGGAAGCTGCCAAATCGCAATGAACACGACTGGACAACATAGCTACCCAACGCAGCGAAGTAGCAATATCAGAAGGATTACTGAATACATTGGAAGATTTTATTTCCAGATGCTCTATATCAATATCAGGACTATAAAAGCGATTGAACAACACAATCCCTTTTATTCCTGTCCAGGAAAGTTTCATCACCATTTGTGATAAAGAAGAAAAGTAGTGGCTGATTTTCAAGGCCACCGGAATTTTTACCACCTGGGTGATGCGTTCAGCAATTTCAAAATAAACCGCTTCGTTTTTTGAAGCATCAGAACCCGGGTTTGAGGGTAACACAAAAACATTCAATTCCAATGCATCAGCTCCGGCCTTTTCAATCAGTTTCGCAAAATTAACCCACTCGCTGTTTGAAATACAGTTTACCGAAGCGATAATCGGAATATCTACAGCCTGTTTACTTTTTTCAATCAAATCAAGGTATTGGGCCACATCGTTTTCCCGGGTATAATTTCTGATATAATCTTCTGCTTCTGGATAGGAATTAGCCTCCAGATGCTGAGAAAGAGTAAGACTTGCAGCATTATTAATCTGTTCCTCAAACAAAGATTTTAACACCACAGCACCGGCGCCATAGCGGGCAATTTCTTTAATGTTTTCCACAGAATTAGTCAGTCCTGAACTCCCCACGATCAATGGATTTTTCAGCGTTAACCCCATGTAAGTTGTTTCCAGATTTACCATTTGCTTTGATTTTAATGTTCGTAAAAGTACAAACTAAATATTTAGATATTTTTAACTGTCGCTATCTAAAATAATTTTAAATAGTAATATTTAAATATTTTAGTTTATTAGCAAAACATATATTGAGCAACTGATTTTAAGCAACTTAAATACACCATAGAAAATACACCTCAATTTTCAATTGTTTTTGTGATTGATACAAGTTTTACCTTTGCATATGGAAATTTGAGTTATTTAAATCCGATTTAAATCGATTTGACTGTAAAAGAGCAAAAAAGTGAAAGAAAATAAGGTAACACACAGCGGCATTGTTCAGGAAGTTAAAGACGGAAAAGCTTCCATTTCTGTCATCACAAAATCAGCTTGCGCTTCTTGTCAAATCAAAGGTTCATGCACATTAAGCGATGTTAAAGAAAAGATTATTGAAGTAGATCTGATGAACGGGCAGAGTTTTAAAACAGGAGGTCAGGTAACCGTTGAAATGAAAGAGACTACCGGTATCTGGGCAGTTTTGCTGGGTTATTTCTTTCCTTTTCTCGTGGTACTTTTCACTTTAATTCTGCTTACTGCGTTGGGTATAAATCAAGGTATAGCTGGACTAATATCGCTTGCTGTTTTAGCACCTTATTACCTTTTGCTGTATCTGTCCAGGACTTATATTCGCAAGAAATTTACTTTCAACGTACATTAACAATCAGTAATTCTGTTCTGCGATTGGCAGCTTTTCCTTTCTCCGTTGCATTATCGGCAACAGGTCGGGTATTTCCATACCCTTTATATGAAAGCTTTTTTGAATCAATACCATGATCTATAAGATATTGATAAACCGAGCGGGCTCTTTCGTTCGACAATTTTAAATTATAGGCCTCACTACCGGTATTATCCGTGAACCCTTCAATTTCTATCTTCAAACCCGGATTTTGTTTCAGAAACAAGATCACCTGCTCCAATTCGGGATAAGCTGCAGGTTTCAACGTTGCCTTATCCACATCAAAATAGATGTTATTGAGTTTGATTTTATTGCCTTTTTCAACAGGTTCAAGCAAAATGGTGACCTTACTGATACTGTCAGAATTGTTAACCATCAAATGTTTTGAAGCAAAGAGATAACCTTGTTTGAAAACATGCAACGACAAATCACTTCCCTGGGGAACCGACAACAGAAACCTACCGTTTTCCTGATCCGAATATAATGAATCAACCACTGCTCCTCCCGGCAATCGGGTTACCAATATTTTTGCTTGTAATGGCAACCGACTCCTACTGTCCAAAACTGTTCCACTAATAAGCGTTACACGTTCGGGGCGCAACAAACTGTCGGGAACAAAGGTATACAGGTTGTAATTCCCTTTTTGATCACGGTCGGAGGTAATCCAGGCACGACTACCGTCAGAAGCAACAATCAGATTTAGCTCATTGTATTTTGTATTGATTGGATAACCTGCAGCCCTGGCTTTGGACCAATGACCGTTTTTATCCTTACGGGAAAAATACAAATCAAAGCCTCCCATTCCCGGCCTTCCGTTGGATGAAAAATACAACGTCTGATTATCAGGATGCAGGAAAGGAGCCATTTCATCGCCCGGCGTATTGATGCTGTCACCCATATCTACAGGCTTTCCCCACTGCCCGTTCTTTTGTCGCAATGACATCCATAAGTCCGAACCGCCTTTTCCACCCGGACGACGTGAAGCAAAAATCAGCATCCTGTTATCTGTAGAAACTACAGGCTGTGATTCCCAATGTGATGTATTGACAGAAAACACAGGTCTCGGTAACTGCCACTTCCCTTCTGACTTCTTACTATAATATAAATCGCAACTCCCTCTTCCACCCGGCCACTGGCAACCGGTAAAATACATTGTATTTCCATCCTGAGAGAAACTAATCCCACCCATATTTAAATTCTGTGGCCAAGGGAATAACATTCTTTCTGGATCTGACCAGATTCCATTTAATTTATGTGAAATAAACACTTCATCACGATATACTTTTCTTTTACGACTATCCTTTCCCAGGGAAACTTTTCGGGTAAATATGAGCAGTGTCTTTTCGGGGTTCACAAAATTGACATACTCATTATCTGAAGTATTTAAACTTTTGGGCAGGGTAACAACAGAATTAACAACAGGATGTTTGATGGCATTTCCAGCAAATTCAGCCGAATGGATCACAAAATCAGCTTTTGTTTTCAACTCCATCGAAGCTCTGGATGAACGAACAAAAGATTTCATAGATTGCAGAGCATCATGATAGTCACCCTGCTGATAATATAAATTCCCCAGTAAATAAAATACGCGGGCATAACGCACCGAATCCAATTGAAGCACCTTGTTATAAGAATCAATAGCCTGTGGAATTTGGCCTTGCTCAAAGGCAATTGTAGCGCGTAATAAATAAGCCGGAGTATACGATTTATCGCGCTTAAGAACCTTTTCAACCCATTGAAGAGCATCTGAATAATTTTGTTCCTGAAACGCAGCTTCTGCTTTCTGAAAATCTTTCAACGTTTTATTGGACTGGGCCAGTAAAACCTGCGGCAATATTAACATTGCCGACAATAAAATTAAATATTTAATCCTGATTGCTTTCAGTGTCTTTGTTTTGAACACAAAGCTAAGAAATTGCTTTGTCTTTCTGAATGAAGTGAAATGAAAAAACTCTTTCCACACAGAGGTCTTTCTCCGTCTCTGGCGGATCAAGATGACAAAAAAAACTTTGAACTTTTACCTTTAAACTTTTTACTTTAAACTTAAGCTTACGGTATCCGCATATACTTATGCGCCTGCAATGAAATACGCCACTGTGGATGTTCCATTACATATTCGGTGAGCGTTTCCATCATTTGGTCAGCAACACTCCATTCGGGCTGCAGGAAAAGGTGACAATCGGGTGAAACAAGAGCAGCATTGCGTTCAGCCCATTTCAAATCTCCCTTGTTTTGAATAATCACTTTCAATTCGTTAGCAAGAGGATAATTTTCCTTACGCGGAGGGATGTTCTTTTTCGGAGAAAGACAAACCCAGTCCCATGTTCCGGTTAACGGATAGGCCCCTGAGGTTTCCACCATAATGGTTATCTCTTTTTCTCTCAGTGCTTTGGTAAAAATATCCATAGGATAAGAAGAAGGTTCACCACCGGTAACCACCACAGTTTTAGCTTGCGTAGCTGCAGCTCTATCCACCACTTCAGTAACCGGTACAGGCGGAAACAGTTTGGCATTCCAGCTCTCTTTACTGTCGCACCAGGCACAACCCACATCGCAGCCGCCTACCCTGACAAAATAAGCCGCTTTACCCATGTTATATCCTTCGCCCTGAAGCGTGTAGAACTCTTCCATCACAGGCAACAAACGGCCTCCATCCAACAATTTTGTCTCTGCGTAATTCATTCTTTTCCTTTCACATTCAGCGGTAAATCCTGCTGAACTCCATTCATTTTCACTTGTAAAATATATTCCCCCGATTTCAGGTTCTGCAATAATAACAGAATTTTTATCTGCTTCCTATCCCGAATCACTTGAGTTGTATAACCTTTGACTGGCTTGCCGTTTGAACCGACGATCGTTAAATGAACATCATTGACAGGCAAAACATCAGACATACTGAGTTCCCAAACATTATCTTTATCCTTAACCTGATGAATCTCTAACTTCAACTTACGGTTGAGTACTTTTTGGTCTCTTTTCAGGTTTCTCTGATAAATCGGCTGCAGATCAATTCGATCCAGGCTTTGATAAAACAATTTATTACCCTCTGAACTGATATATCCATTCAAACCATGCGTAAAAGTAATCGCTTCAGTTTGTGTGGCAATAATCTGTGGCATATCAATCCTTATCCTTTTGCCTGCAAAAAATTCATGTCCCCGAAAATCATAAAACAACCATATAAAAGGAATCCAGTCGCCTTTGGTGTAGCCCAGCAATACCAGCATATTGTCTTTCTTTTCAAAAGTTGCAGCTGTTATCAATCCGTTCGAATTAAAATCAAACAGGTGCTGCGCAGTATAAGTTCCGGGGGTTTTGGGCAAACGGTAACAACGTGTATGTTGATTGCCCCAGTCTTTTGAAAACAAATACAATGAATCGTCAATAGATACAAGCGATTCGCAGTCGAAATCATTCTGCAAGCGTTTAACTTTTTCAGGTCTTTTATCGGGATATGTAAAATGAATTTCTCTCGCAGGAAGTGCAACATCTCCCTGATGGGGAATAAGGGATTTCTTTAAAATATAAATTGTCAGCGACTTTCGTTTCCCGAAATTATCACCTACATCTCCAATATAAATATGATCTTTATCCTGAGTCAGTGCTTCCCAGTCATGATTTACAGCGCCTTTAATCTGAATACGTTGAATCACTTTCCCAGTTATACTGTCTAACCTGTACAACACAGGCTTGTTTCCACTGTCGTTCAGTGTCCACAAACTGTTGTCCCAGAAAATCAGTCCCGAGGTTTCATCAACTTCTTTGGGTAAAATGGCCTGAACTTTAGGTTTGTAGAAAATCATAGTATGTACACCGGTATCATTTCCGACAGGAATACTGTCAGATACGGGAATAGACAACAGCGACTTAAATCCTAAGAAAAGTCCCCAGAAGATCAGAAAACCATATTTCATTTTCTAACTATTCAAATTCTTTGTTGTGTGCCATCAGGGTGTTTTTCAACAGCATGGCAATGGTCATTGGGCCTACACCACCGGGAACCGGTGTGATATAAGAAGCTTTTTTGTACACTTCATCAAAATCCACATCACCCACCAGGCGATAACCCCTTTCCTTGGTTGCATCAGGTAAACGGTGCATCCCAACATCAATTACTACAACTCCATCTTTTACCATAGAAGCTTTCACAAACTGCGGCTGGCCAATAGCACAAATCAACACATCAGCCTGACGGGTAATTTCTTCCATGTTCTCAGTACGGCTGTGACATAAAGTTACGGTAGCATTGGCATGTTCATTTTTCTGCGAAAGCAAAATACTCATGGGGCGACCAACAATGTTCGAACGGCCCAAAACCACGCAGTGCTTTCCTGCCAAATCAATATGATAGGCTTTAAGTAATTCCATAATACCTGCAGGAGTTGCAGAAACAAAGCCCGGCTTTCCCAATACCATATTGCCCAAACTGACCGGTGTAAATCCATCCACATCCTTTTTAGGGTCAATGGCATTAATAACTTTATCCTCATTAATATGCGCGGGTAGTGGCAACTGAACAATAAAGCCGTCAATCTCTTCATCATTATTCAGAAAGTCAACCACCTTCAACAACTCTTCTTCAGAAGTTTCTGCGGGATAACGGTATACAGAAGACATCATTCCCACCTGATGGGCTTGTTTTTCTTTACTGGCTACATAAGTTTCACTTGCGGGGTCAGTTCCAACCAAAACAGCTGCCAGGTGAGGCGATTTATCATGATTATCAATAAGGTCAGCTACCTCTTTTTTGATGCTTTCTTTTACTATGGACGCTACCTTGCGGCCGTCGATTAATTCGGGTCCTTTTTTCTTAGCCATATTTCAATCAACTTTTAAATTTCAAAATTTACCACAAAGCATCCGGCAATTTTTATCGGCGCATTCCGCCTCCGCCCATCATATTCATCATGGCTTTGCCTTTACCAGTGGTCATCATCTTCATCATTTTACTGGTTTCTCCAAACTGTTTAATAAGGCGGTTTACTTCCTGAATAGTGGTTCCGCTACCATCGGCAATGCGTTTTCTTCTTGAACCGTTAAGAAGTTTAGGATTTGTACGTTCTTCAGGAGTCATGGAATGAATAATAGCTTCGATTCCTTTGAAAGCATCATCATCAATATCCAGATCCTTCACAGCTTTACCCATTCCGGGAATCATGCCCATCAAATCTTTGATGTTCCCCATCTTCTTAATCTGCTGAATTTGCTTCAGAAAATCATCGAAACCAAACTGGTCTTTGGCCAGTTTTTTTTGCATTTTGCGGGCTTCTTCCTCATCAAATTGTTCCTGGGCTTTTTCAACAAGGGTAACAATGTCACCCATACCCAGAATACGATCGGCCATACGAGAAGGATGGAACAAATCCAACGCATCCATTTTTTCGCCAATCCCCACAAATTTGATAGGTTTCTCAACAACAGAACGAATGGTTAATGCAGCACCACCACGGGTATCACCATCAAGTTTGGTCAAAACCACACCATCAAAATCCAGTCGATCGTTAAAGGACTTAGCTGTATTTACAGCATCCTGACCGGTCATAGAATCCACAACAAACAGGGTTTCCTGAGGATTAACTGCATTTTTGACTGCAGAGATTTCTTTCATCATCTCTTCATCCACAGCCAAACGACCTGCAGTATCCACAATTACTATGTTCTTGCCATTATTTTTGGCATACTTTATGGCATTCTGAGCAATGTCAACAGGGTTCTTATTGCCTTCTTCGGTATAAACTTCACAACCTACCTGTTCTCCCAATACTTTCAACTGTTCGATAGCAGCCGGACGATACACGTCACCGGCTACCAACAATACCTGACGGCCTTTCTTCGATTTAAGATAATTGGCCAGTTTAGCAGAAAAAGTTGTTTTACCCGAACCTTGCAAACCGGCAATCAAGATAACTGCAGGACTGCCCTTTATATTGATATCAACCTGTTCACCTCCCATGAGTTTTGCCAACTCATCGTGAACGATTTTCACCATCAACTCTCCCGGTTTCACTGATGTAAGGACGTCAGAACCCAGAGCTTTTTCTTTTACTTCATTGGTAAATTCCTTAGCAATCTTATAGCTAACGTCAGCTTCAATTAATGCTTTACGAATTTCTTTAATAGATTCGGCCACATTAATTTCTGAAATCCTGCCCTGACCTTTTAAAATCTTAAACGACCGATCTAACCGATCACTCAATCCCTCGAACATAGTATTATGATTTTTTGTGGTGCAAAAATAATAAAAAGAACACTCCCTTCAAACCTGAAAAGAGTGCCTTGAGTGAACTTGAGTACAATAGATTGCCAAATAAAGTAAAACTGATTCCAGTACTTTAGGCACTTTATGAACCCTACAAACTTTATAAACCGTTTTTATTATAATTTCAAATTAATCCCGGCCATAAAATTAAATCCTGCCTGAGGGAAATAACCATTCATTTCATATTCTACATTGTCATAGTAGTAATTGTAAACCCAGGCATTGGTTTCGTACATCGCATTGAAAATATTGTTCAGGCTCAGCACAAAAGTCATGGATTTAAAAAGTTTATTATGAACCGTGTAATCCATCCTCAGATTGTTGACCCAGTATGGGTTCAGACTTCTTTCCTTTGTTGAAGTATTGTCAATATACTGACGTCCCACATATTTGGATGACCAGCTTATATTTCCATTGGCAATGGGATGTAGCGTTAACACACTTCCTGCAATCACATCAGGAGAAAAAGAAATATCAGTGGTTCCCAGATACTTGCTGTATTGATAAGGCTGATTAGCCGGATCATCCCAGTAATTCCAGTTATCAACATATTCTGTAAATCCCAGAATCTTGTTTTGACTGAATGTTGTTTGGACATTCCAGTCTAAAAAAGCATTAGCCCTCCATGTAGCAGAAAGTTCAATTCCCGCACGGTAACTTTTTGGAACATTCGTCATGATGGCAGTTCCCACATTATTAATCTTTCCTGTCAGTACAAACTGGTCTTTATAATCCATATAGTACAAAGTAGTATGCAGTGAAAAATCAGGACTATGAAATTCATAACCCAATTCATAATCCAACAGTTTTTCCTGTTTGATTATCTGCCCCGGATCTGCATCACGATAAACGGAGCGATTGGGTTCACGATGAGAAACCGCAAAGGAAAAATACAAACTGTTTTTTTGATTCAAGGCATAATAAATACCGGCTTTGGGATTTAAGAAACTAAACTGATGCGACTGAGAAATATCCCTCAAATCATCATGCGTTCCCTTGATTTGATAATTAATGCCACGGTATTGCAAATCAGCCATCAGGTTAATTTGATCGGTCAGTTTATAATTCCATTTCGCAAAAACATTATAATCGGTTTTTAAACCGGTATTGAAATACCAGTTGCGATCATATTCTCCCAGCAAAGCTACCTGTGCCCAAATCACCTTTCCATAATGATCACCATCGTAATGGTTCCATCCGCCACCAAACGACCATTTGGAACGGCCACCAACATAGTTACCAAACAGGTTGAAACCATAGAAATAATTGTCCAGCCATTTCTGTTCTATCAGATTTGTTGATGAAACCGTCGTGCTTCCTATCAACGTATCGTTCATTCCGTAATCAGCAAATGACTTATCATTCTTATATGACTCATAATAACCGTAACCCCGCGTAAGAAATGCAGCTGCTGCCAAATTAAATTTTTTGGTAAACTGATGGGCATAATGCAGCTGGTAATAATCCTGTGTGTAATTGTCTGTTTGATTGGGATAATAACCCAAAAGGTCACCATTTTCATTATAAATAGCACCGGCAGGATTATACGTACGATTGATTGACAAACTGTCTTTGGGAACCCCATACCAGGCCTGATAAGTTTTTTCATGTCCCAGTATCACAATAGCCTTAAAGATGTCTTTCTTTCCAAAATAACCTGCCGAAAGATATCCAGATTTCAGATGTGAAAAAGCCCTGTCGATATAACCCTGTGAATTAATGTTCGAAAAATTACCGGTCATAATCCAGTGCTTATGTAACAATCCGGTACTGAATTTCACATTGTTTTTAAAGGTCTGGAATGAACCGGCACTGTTGTCAATTTCCGTATATGCATCAGGTTGAAAAGCTTCGGTCTGCATATTGATACTGGCGCCAAAAGCTGCCGAACCGTTGGAGGAAGTTCCCACACCTCGCTGGATTTGTAAATTGCTTACCGAAGAAGCCAGGTTCGGCAAATCCACAAAATACACATCTTGTGATTCTCCATCGTTTACCGGAACACCGTTTAATGTTACGTTAATTCCATTGAGGCCAACACCGCGAATGCGCAAGCCCGTGTAGCCCACTCCTGCTCCCGCATCTGAGGTTACAACAACTGAAGGACTCATTTGCAACAAAAATGGTAAATCTTTTCCCTGGTTGTTTCGGTTCAGCTTCTTCCCGCTGATATCTTCATAAGTGTTGGGGGAAGCTTTTTGTGCCGTTGTGGCAGAAATTATTACCTCATCACTCATAAACGAAGTAGACTTTAACGGAATATTCAGTTTCTTGTTTTCAGTAAGCTCTATCTCAACTTTTTTTGTCTGGAACCCCATAAAACGGACTTCCATTTCATAATTCCCGGGGTTCACATTTTTGAACGTAAACTGGCCGTTAGCATCTGTAATTGTTGCCAGCAAAGAGTGTGAAACTACAACTGTAGCACCAGGCAACGGTTCCTTGTTTTGTGCATCAACAACCTTTCCCGACAAGGTAAACTGTGCTTGCACCAGCCAGGGAATTAAGGCAAATAAAATAAAAAATGTACTTTTTTTCAGCATGACTCAATTGATTTAAAATTATACTTGTTAAATCAACAGAGGAAAGCCTAATGGGTGTGGTAACTCTTTTCCCTACGACGGCATTACCCGTACAGGTTCAGAGGGTTTGATCTCAGCCCGTAATTTTAAGGCACCCCTATTGGTAAATATAAAGCAAAAGTATAAAAAATATGAAACGAATGTTCAGCAGCTTTACTTTAGATTGAACTGTAATTTAGATGAACCGAAAACCCGGGAAATTCCAATTGTTACTACTAATTAAAAAATCACACACAATGTATAAATCCTCAAAATTTCCACTGCACTTGTGCTTTCAATGTTGATTTATGGTTTCCCTCCACAGCATCTGCCCCGGTGCCCAGTTCAGTTTTCCCATAAAATATCGTGGTTGCTGCTCTGAACCAGAATTTCAGGTTTTTCAACGGTTCCCATGACAGCAAAAAGTAGGTTCTGAACCCGTGATCATAAAGAGCAGGAATACTAAAAGCATACAAAACATCATTTTCGTAAGTATAGATTCTGCTGTTCCAACCGCCCGTATTGAACATTGCCAAACGCAAACCTGCACTCAATGGAATTTTTGCCGGTTTATAAAACACATCCTGATAAAACAAAAAGCCAAGTTGCTGATCTTCAACAAAACCATAATGAACATATTCCAGCCGGTTCTTTAAAATAAAGTTCTGAAATAACGTGTAGGAAATCTGGTAGCTTAATTCGTAACGATTTTCATTTTTTAGTTGTGCGAAATACGAATCATTGGCAGTGTAATTAATTTGTTTCTGGGTGAACCTGAATTGCAGATACATACCCAGGTTTTGTTTGGGTTCAAAATTAAGTTGCAGCAAATAACTTTTACCCGAAGAAGGCGCGTTGGACTGATACCGAAGCCAGGGAAAAGTGTAAAGATCAACGTAAGCATTCAACGTCATACTTTTGGCCAGAAGGGCTTCCAATCCCAGATAGATACCCTTTTCATTTCCCACATGTCCGGAAACTCTAAAAGGGTTGGCAAATAAGGTCTGGTACTTTTTTGAATAATTCCGATAAAGCAAAGTGAGTGAAAGTCGATCAGAGAAAAACGTGTTTAAACCTGCAATGCCAGCCAAACCACCATTTGATGAATAACCCAATTCGCTGAAAAAAGAGAATTTAGAAAAGCCAACATTCAAATCGAGGCCTGCATTTTGCAAAGCTTTCCCATAAAAGTTATAAAGCGCATAAGGATCGATATTTCTTTGCAGAGGAATATTTAACTGACTCTTGTACCAGGTTCCGCCCACACGAATTTGTTTGTATTCATAATTTAAATGTGCCCCAAACAAACTAACAGCCAAAGCATTTTTATCGTTCAATTCATTTATTGTACGATGATAACCTGTTTCCTGCAAACTGGTAGCAAGCTCAAGTTCTGTACTATCATCTTTCTCCAGATTAGCATCATACTTTTTATTTGAATAAAAAGTCGTTAGCTTTAAATTTTTATATCCAAACTCAGCAGCAACTCCCCTGAAAAACAAATTCTCATTCACCGATGTATTGGGACGAATACCGTCGGCATAATACTTAACCTGCGTAGCCTGAGACGATTTTCCAAAAGCCAGTCCGGACCAAAGTGTCAATCCTTGCCCAAACTCAAGATGGTAATCACCGATAACCGCTTTTTTCAGAACACCAAAATCGGAAACCAAAGCATAAGCCGAGATAAAGTCAGGGAAACCTGGAGTTTTGCTCAATAATTGCTGGACACTGTCGTTAAGTTTAGAGCCCATAAAAACTTCGCCTGCATCTTTTTCAGCAGTAATTCCGGCTTTAATACGTTGATCAGCCTGAAAAGCATAACGAAAATATAATTTTTGAGGTGTGCCCAGATACGCAGAACCGGGTTTAAGAAAGGCAGAATCAGCCGGAATTTTATACCCCTCAGCGTGTTCCATTTGTTGTTCGTACCGAAACAAAACACGACTTTTACCGGTACTTAAGATTTTCCTTAATGAAGCCTTCTTTTTTTCATGCAGCGGTGCTGTAAAAGTTACAAAATGCTGTATACGACTTAAAAACTCCTTACTAAGTCCAGGAACATAATTCAATTCATTGGCACTAAGTATAAACCCATTTTGACGAATATAGGTTTCAATAGTAAATAATTGCGCCTGGTTAATAACCCGAATTTCCATGAGTTTATTAAGTCCTGAACCGTTAATACTCACAGGATGCTCAACAAAATATCTGTATTTCTCCAACAAATCCGAATAATCTGCCACAGCATCTGAAGAACGTGCCAGATCTTCCAATGCATTATCAATAGAAGGCTGCAATGTATCCGATGATTGTCCCCGAATATTCTGTAACATCAGCAGAAATAAAAGAATTAATAATGTTTTGAGTAGAGTTTTCATTGTTGGAAGGTATAAATGACGGAGAACTGGGATGACAAGCCTAATTGTTGGTGAAAAGTTGATCCAATATCAAAATTGAAATTTCTCCATTTATAGCCTGCACCAAAAGAAAAAGTTTCCTGATACAGACCAACACCGGTCCGAAAAGCAAAATGATTATCAGGCTTGTATTCGAACCCTGCACGTAGATTCCAATAAGACAGAAAAATATTACGCTCTGTTTCCAAAGAAGCAAGCACTTGATCTGAAAAATTATATGCCAGACCGGCACGAAAGAGAAATGGAATGTCGAGTGATTGCAAAGTATCGTAACGAATGTCAAGCGGGTTGTACACGTAAACTCCCAGAGTAAGATCCTTTAGCACCACATATTGAACACCGATTCCAAAAGTAACACGACCATTTTTTCCATACCCTTCACCAAAGGCCACATTCAGATAATCAAGTTGGATTCCGGCAGTAAAATTACTCCATAGCTTTCTGGCATAAACAAGTTCTGCCTTGGTTTCGTGATATAACGAATTACCAAAATAATTCACATTGGCCGCTAACACACCCCATTGTACAGGCCAAAGAATAGCCAGACTTTTAGTGCTCATCTCTTTCATAGAAAATCTGTTGCTATAGTTTAATCCTAAACCTGGTTTCTCCAAATAGGCAATTCCGGCCGGATTTGAATTAATATTCCAGAAGTCCTGAATAGCAACAGAAGTATAATTCATTCCTGATAATCGGGCACCCTGCACATCAACCCATGCCTGGCCACTAGCAGAAATTGTTGTAAAGAAACATAACTCTACAAGTAATAAATAATTGAAATATTTCATTGGTATTGGTTTTCATGACTTCGGTTTTCAATGCTAAAGATATAAAAAAATGGATAATCTAAAATAAGACTACCCATTTTTCAAATAAATCAAAAAAAAAAGAATCACAAAGTCATTGCAAGTTCATATGCTCCTCTTATGGCTTCCTGAGCTTTCCCCACTTTCCAGGCATCACCAATCCTAAATATTTTAATTTGGTCTATATCAAAAGGCACATAGGATTTCATTCCTGTTGCCACAACAACTTTATCAATTCCTTCCAGCACACGTTGCCCTTGCTCCCCATTAATTACAGCCCGACTCCCGTCAATCTCAGTAACGGTATGCTTAAGAAACATCTCTGCACCTTTTTCCTTTAGTTTCTTCAGAGTTAATGTTTTCTCAATCATTTCCATACCGCGAGCCATTTCTTCCATCATTTCCACTACAATAACATGGTTCTGTTTTTCAACTAGTTTACTGGCCACTTCCAAACCAATCAACCCACCTCCAATGAGCAATACAGTTTTTCCCTCTGGTAATTGCTCATCTTCAAGAAATTCAGTCCAATAAAATTCAGTAAGTCCTTTAATAGGAGGAACAGCAGGTAAAGCTCCCGTAGCCATGATTACTCCGTCATGAGCTTCCTGAACCAGCTTATCTTTATCAGCTTCTTCATATCGAACCTCGATATTCAAAGCAGCCAACTCATTCACAAAGTAGTCCACCAATTCTTTCAAAGTTTCCTTATGAGGGGGCAACCATGCTAAGTTATATTGTCCACCAAGTTTATTTTTTTCATACAACACCACTTTATGCCCTCTTTTTGTAAGCGTAATAGCTGCTTCCATTCCTGCCAAACCACCTCCAACAATAGCATATCGTTTCTGTACGGCAGCTGGCTCAAAATGTTTTAAACCGGTTCCTACCAGAGGGTTCACAACACATCCCAATCCTATACCGCTTTTTACTCCGCCCAGACAACCTTCTGAACAGGATAAGCAGGGCCGAATCAATCCCTTTTCCTGATCCAGGTATTTTCCGGCAAAATCAGGATCAGCAACCAGGGCCCGTCCCAAGGCAATGTATTCTGCCCCATATTTTTCTTTTAGCAATTGTATATCTTTCGCAGAAGTTATCCTTCCCACAAAAATCACAGGAATATTAAGCTCACTTTTAATCTGAGCCGCAAATTCCCAAGTTTTTCCTTTCGGGATGAACATGTGTTGAAAAAACCAGGGTGGGGTGCTACAGGCAGAACCCGCCGTTATATGCAACGCTGAAGCCCCTTCTTTTTCAAGTATTGATGCCAATTGCTTCATTTCATCAGAATGAAAACCATTGGGAATCATTTCATCAGCACTCAACCTAACGATAACTGGAATAGAAATAGCCTTCTTCACAGAATGAAAAACCTCAAGAGGAAAACGCCTCCGGTTCACAAAACCACCACCATATTCATCTTCCCGGTTATTTACAGCCGGCGAAAGGAACTGAGCCAACAAATAACCATGACCCATTTGTAGTTCTACCAAATCAAACCCTGCTTTCTCTGCTCTTTGAGCCGCTTCAACATGTATTTTAACGACTTTATCCATCATCGAACGATCCATCTTTAATGGTTGGGCACCGCCGTTCTCACAAGCACTATCGGTTGATGACCAATAATAATTTCCCGGAAGTTTGGGATTAGCCATTCGACCCGGATGATTGATGTGGGCAATGGCTTTGGCACCATTTCCATGAATCACCGATAGTAATTGAGTAAAGCCCGGAATTTTATTATCATCATCAATTCCCAATTGTGTTGGCAGTTCCCTTAGTCCCGGATCCATATAGAGAGGTTCCAAAGCCACAGCTCCCACATGTTTACTTCTTTCACCATAAAAGTCCAGATGCTTCTGAGTTACAACACCGGTTCTGTCACTGTAACCCAGCTTTACCGGAGCCATAATAAATTCATTACGAAGAGATAACATTATATTTTGTTTTTACATAAAACATATTGACATGCATTACATACAAAAGTATTAAAAACTTTATTGCATATAAATAAAGCTAATTAAATTTAAGAATTCATAATCCCTTGAAGAGCCATATAATTCAAATACTTGACTTATTTTTGTGTCCTTTAAGCGGATTCTATTTCTAATGAAACATCAGCACACCAAGGCAAATCTGGTACTCTTATTAACAGCTCTGATATGGGGACTGGCTTTTGTGGCACAACGTGCCGGAATGAAAAGTATGGGACCGTTTGCTTTTAACGGTATCCGGTTCGCATTGGGAGCACTATCGCTTTTACCTTTATTGTGGATACAGAGATTTAAGAAAAGTACGAGTTCCAGAAAAACTTTATATACCGGAGGAATTATTACGGGATTATTTCTTTTCGCAGGCTCATCTTTCCAACAAATCGGAATGGTTTATACAACCGCAGGAAATGGTGGTTTTATAACCAGTCTATATGTAGTCCTGGTTCCGGTTCTGGGCTTATTTTGGAAACAAAAAGTAAAAATTCAAACCTGGTCAGGAGCATTAATAGCACTAATCGGCCTGTACTTTTTAACTGTTCACGAGCACCTTTCTTTAGCGTTTGGAGATCTTTTGGTTTTGGTTAGTGCCTTTTTCTTTGCCGCACACGTATTAGTTATCGGTCATTTTGCACCGAAAACTAATATACTCAAACTTTCGGTTATACAATTTACTATTTCAGCTGCACTCAGCTTAATAATCTCAGCTTTTACAGAAAATACCAGTTGGGAAAGTGTTCAAATCACAGCCATTCCACTTTTATACGGAGGCATTCTGTCAGTTGGAGTTGCTTACACACTACAGGTTTTCGGGCAACGCAACACACCCCCTGCGCACGCTGCAATTATACTTAGTTTTGAATCGCTGTTTGCAGCTATTGGAGGTATTATTTTACTGAACGAACCTATTTCTGTTCAGATTGCGATTGGTGGATTACTAATGTTGACGGGGGCTATACTATCTCAGATCGAGAAATTGCCCTTTTCTTTCAGGAACCAATCTTAATGTTGATGTATCCCGGAAACCTTTGAATTGTTCCTCCCATGCTATACCAAGGTTTTACACGAATGGAAAGCCCAAGTTTTTGTATAGTGTTAATATCTGGTTTCCTTGAAACCAGTTGAATAATCTGATCCAGAGAATTCAGCTTCAGAATTTCCACAACATTCACTTCTGCATTAATATCAAAATTCGCATAACCTTTGGCTTCAACTTTTACAGGTTCATTAAGCTGTCCTGTAGCGATCACCTGTCCTTTCTGAAGTATTTCCCACTGTAAACCACTAACTGAAGCTTCTTCATTGTACGGATTCGTAACATTAAGTTTAAGAACCAGTGTTCCTTTAAGAGAATGATTCAATAGCTGATTCGCAATCTGAAGTGCTGCCGTAAAATTCAAATGGTTTAGCTGATCAGGTGCAATCCCTCCAATATTCTGAATGGTTACCTTTTCAACCTTGAATTTACCATTCACAAAACGGTTAAATGATTGTACCTGATTTAGAACACTACAGCCTGACAGAGTCAGAAGACCGAGCATAATAAAATAAAGGCCTATTTTTCTGGCAACCTTCATTGTTTAAACTTTTCCGGCACGTTTTCTATCGTTCTCGTTAAGCAGGATTTTTCGCAAGCGCAAGCTTCTTGGGGTTACTTCCAGATATTCGTCTTCACGAATAATTTCCATATATTCTTCAAGTGAAAAACGAATAGCAGGCGATATTAATACCTTCTCATCTGAACCGGAAGCTCGCATGTTAGTTAATTTTTTTCCTTTATTCAGGTTCACAACAAGATCACTGTCGCGGTTATGTTCGCCCACCACCTGACCGGCATATACATCCGAATTAGGATCGATATAAAAACGCCCTCTGTCCTGAAGTTTCCAAATGGCATAAGGAATAGCTACCCCGGTTTCCATTGAAATCAAAGCCCCATTGTTTCTGGTTTGGAAAGTTCCTTTCCAGGGTTCAAACTCTTTAAACCGGTGAGCAATAATTGCTTCACCTTCAGTCGAAGTCAGAATAGTGTTCCTTAAACCGATAATACCTCTTGACGGAATAGTAAATTCCAATAACATGCGATCATTTTTGGGTTCCATATTCATGAAACTTCCTTTACGCAGCGTTACAATATCGATCACACGACCCGAGTAATCTTCAGGAACCAAAACAGTTAAACTTTCTACAGGCTCATGTTTTACCCCATCAATTTCCTTAATAATTACCTGAGGCTGACCCAATTGGAATTCATAACCTTCACGTCGCATGGTTTCTACCAAAATGGATAAATGAAGGATTCCCCTGCCGTAAACATTGTAAGCATCAGCTGAATTTGTTTCTTCAACTTTTAAAGCCAGATTTTTTTCGGTTTCATGAAACAAACGATCTCTCAGGTGGCGCGAAGTCACATATTTTCCTTCCTTACCAAAAAAAGGCGAGTTATTAATTGTGAACAACATACTCATTGTGGGTTCATCAATTTTAATTGGAGGCAAACCTTCAGGATTCTCAAAATCTGCTACCGTGTCGCCAATATCAAAATCTTCCAATCCCATTAAGGCTATTATATCTCCTGCCTGAACTTCTCCTTTATATTTCTCTTTTCCCAATCCTTCAAATCGATACAATTCTTTAATTTTTGATTTTTGGATCGAACCATCACGCTTTACCAGAGAAACGTTCATGCCTTGTTGCATTTTACCACGAACCAATCTTCCCACCGCAATTCGTCCAACATATGAAGAGTAATCAAGAGATGTGATCTGCATCTGGGGAGTTCCATCCACAAATTTGGCACTGGGAATGTGTTCCAGGATCATATCCAGCAAATAGGAAACATCACTAGTTTCTGTCTTCCAGTCGGGCCCCATCCAGCCATTTTTGGAGGAGCCGTAAACCGTAGCAAAGTCAAGCTGATATTCATTTGCTCCCAGATTAAACATCAAATCAAAAACAGATTCCTGCACTTCTTCAGGACGGCAATTCGGTTTATCAACTTTGTTGATAACAACAATGGGCATCAGTTTTAAATCAATTGCTTTTTGCAATACAAAACGGGTTTGCGGCATGGGACCTTCAAAGGCATCCACCAACAACAAAACCCCGTCAGCCATATTCAAAACACGCTCCACTTCTCCACCAAAATCGGAGTGGCCAGGAGTATCAATAATATTGATCTTAATCCCTTTATATCGAACTGAAACATTTTTAGATAAAATAGTAATTCCGCGCTCACGCTCCAGATCGTTACTGTCCAGAATCAACTCCCCTACTTCTTCATTCTCACGAAAAAGTTTAACCTGATGTAGAATACGGTCAACCAGTGTAGTTTTGCCGTGGTCAACGTGTGCAATTATAGCTATGTTTTTGATTTCTTCCATGAATAAAATTGTATCAATTTTTGAGGGGGCAAAGATACAGCTAATTCTGCTTTGAAAATCCATTCTCTCAAACTGTTTAAAATTAAATAATATAAACCGGCTCAGGAGCTAAAAAACAGTATAACAACAAGATGAAATTCAGTAGATGAAAAAGACTTAATTTTGCAGCGCTAAAGATTTGAGATGATACTAATTGAACGCAGTCAAACCGATCCGTATTTCAACATTGCAGCTGAGGAGTATATTTTAAAAAATACTTCCGGCGATATTCTGATGTTTTGGAAAAACGCACCTTCGGTGGTGGTCGGCAAACACCAAAATACGCTGAAAGAAGTCAATATTGATTACGTAAACAAAAACCAAATTCCGGTAATTCGAAGAATTTCGGGTGGAGGAACCGTATACCATGATGAGGGGAATATCAATTACACATTGATTCTTGAGTCGGAACACAGGGAAACGCTGATTAATTTTAAAGAATTTACCAAACCTACAATTGAATTTTTAAGCACACTGGGCATTGAAGCACGATTTGAAGGGAAAAACAATCTTACCATAAACGGAAAGAAATTTTCAGGAAACTCAGCCCATTTATTTAAAAATCGTGTAATTCATCATGGAACGTTATTATTTGATTCCAATCTGGATATTCTTGAAAACATCATCAATCATCAAACTGAAGGCATCAGCGATAAAGCTATAGATTCCATAAGAGCCACTGTAACAAACGTAAGTCAGCGCCTGAAAAAAAAGATTTCGATTGATGAATTCGGCAGCCTGATGAAAAGCTTTTTTATTGATTATTTCCAAATCAAGAACAAACGCCGACTTTCTGTTAATGAGATAAATGAAATCACTCAGCTTGCTGAAGAAAAATACAAAACATGGAAATGGAATTACGGATATTCTCCCAAATACAGTTTTAAGCGAGAGTTACTCATTCCTCAAGGACTTCTTTGCATTGAAGTTCAGATCAAAAACGGGATAATTGAAACAGCAATAATAAGTATTGATGAAGTAAAGAGATCCGACATTGAAACTCTGATAACCGGAAAAGTGCACGATAAAAAAGAGCTGGAGAAGATTTTAAATGAGGAAATCCCGGTCGGGGCTTTCTTTCCGGTTTCAGCCCCAGACCAGGATTCTCTGGATTAAAAATTATCACCTTTTCAAAACTTACTAGAAGCCCATATCCTCTGAGTTTTCCTGATTACTATCGTTTTGCTGTTTTTGTCGTTTTTGCTTATAATTATTTATGATATAATTAACATTCAGCGAAATGATAGGCCATTGCCTTTGCATCACAGTATGCGTATAAAAACCTGTGCCAGTAGAAATAAAATCAAATTTAGCGGTTCCGAAAATATCGCGTGCTGACAATGTCACATTCAGCTTATTATCAATAAAGTCCTTGCGCAATGCAAGACTATTGAAGAAGAAACCTTTGCGACTTCCCTGAACTGTGGCCGTAGGACTATTATACATCCCCTGCCACTGAATTTTAAAGGTTTTGCTCAGGTTCGCCGAAATAGTTCCGCGTAAAGACCAGTTAGTCGACTGGGAAGTCACACTATCGCCAGACACACTGCCCTGAAGACTATAGTGATACACGTTACCTGTCAAATTCAGATTAAGCCATTTATTCATCTTCGAGTTCACCATCAGCTCAACTCCCATTGAACGATCACTGTCCAAATTTGTACTGGTTCTGTAAAGAATTCCATCAGGTCCTAACTCAACAATTCTGGTAATATTATTCCGTCCTTTACGATAATAACCTTCCATTGAAACAAATGCTTTTGAGAACACCTTCTGAACTCCCAACTCATAAGAATCAATATATTCGGGTTCCAGCTCAGGATTTCCAACACGAACATTATACTGGTCAATTACCCTCGGAAAAGGATTTAAATCCCATCCTCTCGGTCGCTGAATTCTTTTACTGTAACTGGCATATACCTGATAATTGTATTTAAACTGATAGGATAAATATAAACTTGGAAATAAATCAAATCTGTTGATAGTAAATGTACTGGTTCCGGTTGAATCATTAACTGAGCGATAAGTATATTCGCCACGAAAACCCAGTTCATAGCCAAACTTTCCAAGCATATTCTTATAACTCACATAACCGGCATAGATATTACGGTCAAAACTGATTATACTGCTTCTGTTCTGATTGTAAACCCACTGACTTGTGGCAGTATCAAAGTTTTGAAGGTCATAATTTCCGGCATCTCTGTTAATTCTGCTTTGCAAACCAGCTTCAAGATTTCCCTTTTCGCCAATGGGTAATGTATAATCCAACTGTACTCTGAACTCTGTTGTGGTATCTAATGTTGATGATTGAATCCTGTCTGAAACGCCTCCTGTTTGAACCCAGTCTGCATTGGTTGGATAATCTGTCTGCCCCTCTTTATCATCACTTGTCCTTTTTGAATAAAACACAAGAGCTTCAATTTTTTGTCCCAGATCGTTGAATTTATGCTGAAAATCTCCTTGTAAAGAATAAAAGTTTCCCCAGCGATCGGAGTTACTGGTTGAGTTGAAATAACTGTCAACCGTAGCAGGGTAAGTAAAATTATGTTGACGACTCATATTATCTGAGTTGAAGCCATAATTTCCTATTCGCCCCTGTAAAGACAATGTTGAATTATCATTGATATAATAATCAATTCCGCCTTTAACTCCATATCCTTTACGAATCCGATGGCCATCAATTGTGCTGTATCTGAAATTTGTAGTATCTGCTCCCAGTGTGTTATACTGAGTGTTGACATTCATACCAAAATCACGGTTCATACCATCAACTGACAGGTTATAATTCAACTTACCCTTTCTGTATGCCAAAAGTATATTTCCCTGGTATGTGTTAGGATTTGCCAACGAACCACTGGCAACTCCGTTTAAACCATTTCTTTTTTCCTTTTTCAGGATAATATTAATGATTCCGCCAACGCCTTCAGGGCTGTATTTGGCAGAAGGATTGGTAATGATTTCCACTTTTTGAATTGATGAAGCAGGAATTTGTTGCAAGGCATCATTTCCATCCAAAATACTTGGACGTCCGTCAATCAATACCGTAAAGTTAGTTGAACCTCTGATAGAAACGTTTCCTTCAAGATCGACGCTAACCGAAGGCACATTTTGTAGCACATCAATTGCATTACCTGCTGATGCCATCATATCCTGGGTTACATCAATTACCTTTTTGTCCATCTGATAGCTTACCATCGACTGCTGAGCTTTAATATCAACAGCTTTTAAAGTATTTGAATTAGGTTGCAGATAAACTATTGGCAACTTAACATCTGATTTACCAGACTCAATAACAATATCTTTTACCTTATGAACATCAAACCCCATAAAAGTAACAAGCATATAATATTTTCCGTTTTTGAGCCCGGTAAATTTATAATGACCTTCTTTGTCGGTAATGCTTCCTGTAACCATTGTTGAGTCGGGCAAGCGGTAAAGTGCAATACTTGCATACTCCATAGGAACCTTTTGGCTCTTAGAAAAAACCCGCCCTGAAATGGTTCCACCAGCTGATGTTGAAGGAGCATTCTCTGCCAGTGGCTGTGCCGAAAGCGATACAGTAAAAAACAGCCCTGCAATGAAAAAGGCTAACTTTTTATAAAACTTTATACTCATTTATTTGTTGATTATTTATTATTTAATTCTACTCTTTTCAATTTTATTTTAGTTGCATTCATCATCCCTTGAAGGTAAACTCCACCTCCCATAGAACCACGCATTCCCATTCTTGAACCACGTCCCCCGGGCATACCACCATTCATATTTCCCCGGTTCATATTAGACATATCTTGCTCAAAATAACCTGTTTCAAGAGTAAGGCTGAATAGTTCATGTTGTTTCAAAAATTTATCGGGATTCTTAAAGATACTTTTCAATGGAATTACAGCTTCATAAATCATATCACCTTTATCGTCAAGTTGTGCCAAAGCTTCAATATCTCCCTGTCCGAAAAAGGCATCCTGAATTCCATATTTATCAAAACCTTTTAATGAACCTGTAATTTGACCTTCCTTAAGGTTCTTATTCGTGCGCTCAATACGTTCATGAATCATTTCCTGCCTCGTTTCAGGTTTACCGTCAGGGTTTAACCTATCCTGACGATGCTCATTATTTTGCATTTCACCCTTCTCTCTCTCTTGTTTGTTCTTTTCCATCATCTTTTTAAATCCACCTTCAGGGTAAATAATTCCTAATACATTCTTTCCTTTTGCATCAGGGTCAATCCAAACAGTAAATCCAAAGGCAATAATTTTTCTTACAGTAGATTTATTGTTGAGTTTCATCTGCACATATAAATTGTTATTATCATTGCTAATAAGATAATAAACGTCTTCTTTTTCATCAAAAATCCAATCCTGATCAGGTTGATCAAGCTTTCCATCAATATTTAAAGGGGCTGCCTGCTTTTTGCTTTTAAAAACTTCTTTTTTTCCGGCATATGAGGTTGAAACCCCCATAAATAAAACAATTAACAGTATCCAGTTTTTCATATTAAAATTATTTTACGTTACAAAAATCTTACAATTCTTTCTATAGAGAAATTTAATTATACAGGACTTCAAAAATTTCAGATAAACAATACTTTTTAACCGATAAACTCAACCGATTCTTCCAAGCATTTCATACAAAGTTTCTTTGTATGAATTTCCAACCGGTAACCATTTGCTATCAATAACAACGCGGTTCTTTTCAACTTTATCAATCTTGGACAAAGAAACAATATAGGAACGGTGAATTCTTACAAAGCTATGAACAGGCAATTTATCGGCCATTTGTTGCATTGATATCAATGTCAGTAAATGTTTATTCTTCATCACAATTTTAACGTAATCTTTCATTCCTTCCAGATACAGAATTTCATCGTAATTTACTTTGACAAGTTTGGTACCGTCTTTCACAAACATAAAGTCCTGATGAAATGATTTATATTTATCAGGTTGTTTAACATTTGCAGCCAAAGCTTTATTCACCGACTTTAAAAAGCGCTCAAAAGAAAAAGGTTTTACCAGATAGTCCAAAGCATCCAGTTCAAATCCAGTAACGGCATAATTGCTGTAAGCGGTAGTAAAAATTACGAGTGGCTTTTTAGATAACGAGCTATACAGCTGAATTCCTGAAAGATCAGGCATCTGAATATCTAAAAAAATCAAATCCACAGATTCGGTTTGCAATACCTGCAGTGCTTCAAACCCATTTTGGCAGGAAGCTACTACTTTGAGCTGAGGAACTTTTACTGCAAATGTTTCCAGAATTTCTCTGGCAAGAGGCTCGTCATCAACAATTAAGCAGTTCATGCCATTTTTAAATTAAGTTTTAAATCCACGCGAAAATAACCTTTTTCTGCTCCGTAATTCAAGGAATACCTTCCTCCATAATGGAGATCCAGCCTTTTCTTAACATTAGACAAGCCAATTCCTGAAGCTTTATCCTTACTTTTTGCTTCCGAAACACGGTTCAGTACAGAAAAATGAAGCTGATTATCTGCTACCACAAGGTTGATTTTAATTTCAGAACCATGAGCATCGACTCCGTGTTTGAAGGCGTTTTCAACAAAGGGAATGAAAAGAAGCGGTTCAATTTCAAAATCACTTGTTAAATTAGTAGTTTCAAATGTAATATCTGCATTTGCCGGTAAACGCAACTTTTGAAGCTGGATATAATTCTTTAAATAATCTACTTCTTTGCTCAAAAGCACCTTATCTTCATCTGCATCATAAAGCATATGGCGCAATAAATCTGATAACTGTAATACAGCATCAGGCGTTTTATCAGACTTCTTTATGGCTAAAGCATAGATTCCATTCAAACTATTGAACAAAAAATGAGGATTAACCTGTGACTTCAAAAAAGATAGTTCAGATACCAGTTTTTGTTTTTCAATCTCTTTCCTGACTTTTTCCTGCTGGTACCATTCTTTGGTTTCGTACAATACGGTACTGATTAAAAAACCGAGCAACACGAACACTGCCGTGCCAGTATTTTCGGCATTCCGCCTTCTTTCCCAACGATGAAGACGAATATTCGGGGTTTTAAGTGTTGTTTTTTGATCAGTTACAAGTGGTTTAACAGGTGTATATATATCATGAACATAAGCCATTGCTGAATCATTTACATAATAGGTGAGTACTACACTTAAAACAAGAACCGTAGCAAACAGCAACTGTCTTTTTCTAAGCAACAAAAATGGAACAAATAAAAAATAATTCAGGTAGAAAAAAAAGAAAACCAGTATGAAATGGAGGTTTCGTTTTATCAGGTCTATTTCTCCACTTGGTGCATCAAATAATAAATCAGGTAAAAAATAAAAGGCGACCCAAGCCAGGATATGTAGTGCAATTACAAATATTCTTCGAATTTTCATAGATCCAGATATATTCCGCTAAAATACAGCACATTTCAATTTTATTTTTCTGAAATCGACAAAAGTGTCATTTTTTAAGCTAAATCATAGTATATTAACGACAAATTATTATTAACCTTATTCAAAAAATCAGCAACTTTGACATGAGATATATCTTATTTTGTATTATATTGATTTTCAGCATATCATCCTGTAATTCAATAAGCACAAAAACTGAGTCTATGAAGAATAAAAATCCATTAATTGGAAAGTTTGATACCCCCTTTGAGGTCCCTCCATTTGATAAAATAACTTCAAATGATTACTATCAGGCTTTTGAAACCGGAATTAATGAACAAAACAATGAAATTTCAGCCATTATAAACGGTAAAGAAGAACCTGACTTTGTCAATACCATCGAAGCTCTTGAAAAAAGCGGGAGCCTCATAAAAAGAACAAATACGATCTTTCAAAATTTGCTTTCTGCAAATACAAATATAGAACTCCAAAAACTGGCAACAAAAATTGCCCCCAGGTTGTCGTCACATTATGACAACATTCTCATGAATGAGCATCTGTTCAAAAAAATACAAAAAGTATACAATGACAGAAACCAGCTAACGCTCGATACAGAACAAAAGATGCTTTTAAAAAAAACTTATCAGAAATTTGTAAGAGGCGGAGCTGAATTAAATGAAAATGATAAAGAACAATTAAAAGAAATCAACAGTCAACTTAGTATCCTTTCATTGCATTTTGGCGATCACGTTTTAGATGATAATAATAATTTTCGTCTGCATATTAATGAAGAAAAAGACCTTTCCGGATTGCCAGAATCCATTATCGAAGCAGCAAAAGAAACGGCTAAGGGTTCTCAAAAAAGTGACAGTTGGGGTTTTACTTTAGACAAGCCCAGCCTGATTCCCTTTTTGCAATTCTCAAATAACAGAGAGTTAAGAAAAAGAATGTTTCAGGGTTATATTATGCGTGGTGATAATAACAACCAAAACGACAACAAAGAAATTGTTGAAAAGATGGTAAATCTTCGGCTGCAAAAAGCCAAGCTATTAGGATATGACTCATACGCAGACTACGTATTGGAACAAAGCATGGCCAAAACACCCGAACAGGTTTTTAAACTTTTAGGACAAATAACGCCCCAGGCCATGCAACTTGCTGAAGAAGAAGCATCAGAATTACAAAAAATGGCAACGAAAGACGGAATCAAACGAATACAACCCTGGGACTGGTGGTATTACACTGAAAAACTTCGTCAAAAAAAATACAATCTTAACGAAGAAGAACTTCGTCCTTATTTCTCATTAGATGACGCAAAAAAAGGACTCTTTGATGTTTTAAAAAGCCTTTACGGAATTCAATTCATCCCGAATAATCAGATCCCCGTTTATCAAAAAGATGTTGAGGCGTATGAGGTAAAAGAAGCCAATGGGAAATTAATTGGTATTTTATATATGGATTTTTTCCCAAGACCCAGCAAGCAAGGAGGTGCCTGGATGACTTCCTACAGAAAACAACGATACGAAAACGAGAAAAATATTATACCTGTTATTTCTGTTAACTTCAATTTCACCAAACCCACTGCCACTCAGCCAGCCTTATTGAGCTTTGATGAAGTTGAAACCCTATTTCACGAATGTGGCCATGCCATGCACGGACTTTTCAGCGATTGTCAATACGAAAGTCTTTCCGGTACAGCCGTGCCCCGCGATTTCGTTGAGATGCCCTCACAAATTATGGAAAACTGGGCCTCAGAACCCGAAGTATTAAAAAGTTATGCCAAAAACTATAAAACAGGAGAGACAATTCCTGACAGTCTAATCAAAAAGATGCAAGAAAGTGGCAGGTTTAATCTTGGCTTTACACTTACAGAGTATCTGGCAGCTTCGTATTTAGATATGGACTGGCACACACTTTCAGAACCTTTCGAACAAAATGTCAACACGTTTGAAAGTGAAGCCATGAAAAAAATTCATCTGATTTCAGAAATTGAACCCCGTTATAGAAGTACATATTTTAATCATATTTTTTCTGGAGGATATGCTGCAGGATATTACAGCTATGTTTGGGCTGAGGTTCTGGATGCTGATGCATTCCAATCTTTTTTGAACACTTCTTTATTTGATAAGGAAACTGCCGAACGGTTCAGAAATGAGGTATTATCAAAAGGTGGAACTGACGAACCGGAAAACTTGTTCAGAAAATTCAAAGGCAGAGATCCAGACCCAAAGGCTTACATGCAAAAAAAGGGGTTACAATAAAAGTAACAAGCTTTATATATCAATGAATTAAATCATTTTTATGAAAAAAACATACTCAATTTTAGCTTTCATTGTCATTTTGTTGCAAATTCCCACCCAGGGAAAATCACAAGACAGGTCATTATCAAAAGATCTCTATGGACTGAACCCTCTGCTTTACAATGGTGAATATTATACGTACAGTCCGCCGGCCAATACAAAAGGAAATCAATTTTTGAAGAATAACCATTTCTTTTTGGGATCAGTAGAAATCAAGGGCACCGTTTACGATTCCCTGAAACTAAACTACGATGTTTTCAATCAGAAATTGATTATGGAATTTCATACAGTTCAGAACAACAGACTACTGATAAGCCTTTCAAGTGCATGGCTTGACTCATTCACAATTAACAACATGCATTTTAGATCATTAAAGGTAGATGGGCACCAAAAAGAATTCTTTCAAGCTTTTGGGGATGGATATTTTAAGATTTTATATTTCTGGCACAAGAATATGAATTTTGTCAGTAGCACAGGTTCTTCGTATTATGTGTTTTCCAGACTCTATAAAACATCCATGCTTTTGGAAGGTAACAACACCCGAATTTTTAAATCCAACACTCAGTTTATTCGTTTATTCAGTAAAAACAAAAGACAACTGATAGGAAAATTCATCAGGCAACACAAAATAAACCTGCGAAAAGCTAGCGATAATCAGGTACAGGAATTAATTAACTATTGCAATACTCTTCCCCGATGAAAAGATATAATATATTAGCCATTATTCTGCTATTCAGTTTAACCTCTTTTGCGCAAAACAAAGAGAAAAAATATAACTGGCATATCAATCACCTGACGTTTAAAGAATTTACAAAACTCGTTCTTGATAAATCTAACATAAAGATTTATTACCAGCAAGAATGGGTAAAGAATGTTAATATTACTTTAAATAATGACAGCCTAACCGTTTTGCAGGCTGTAAGACAAGCTCTTGACGAAACTATTATCACTGCTTCATACTGGAACAACGACATTGTATTAATTCCACAGGGAGAGTTAGTTAACAAACTTCCTAGTTTCGATAACAAAGTTACTGTTGTTGAGGAGACTCCGAAAAAGAAATCATATACGGCCAGTGAAGACAGATACCTTAAAGGCCGAAGACCTGATGTTATAAAAACAATTCAGATTGGGGTTCAGGGAGGAACAATAGAAAGAGGAAAAGCCAAGGTTCTTGGTAGGGTTCTTGATGAAGAAACAGGTGAACCTATAAGCTATGCAACAGTTTATATTGAAGAAACAAAATCAGGTGCCGTTACCGGGAACAATGGTTTCTTTGTTTTGATGCTTAAACCCGGAAAATATACCGCCGTATTCAACATTCTCGGATTTCAGCAAAAGAAGTTTTTGTTGAATGTATTATCAAATGGAAACTTTACTGTTCAGTTGGCCAAAAAAATGATCAATATCAAAGAAGTGGTAGTTCATGGTGACAGGCAAATGAATGTTAATAAAAAAGATCCCGGCATTGAAAAAATTCCTGTAAAAAGTATCAAAGAGCTTCCAATGATGATGGGAGAAAGAGATATTATTAAAGTTTCGGCAACCTTACCGGGGATTATTGACTCTGAAGGAAGTTCCGGCCTTAATGTTCGAGGTGGTGGTGCTGATCAGAATGCATTCTATATTGATGAGATACCTATTTACAATACAGCTCACCTGTTCGGATTTTTTCCGGCATTTAATTCTGACATCATCAAAGATTTCTCAATCTATAAAGGCTATATTCCGGCACAATACGGAGGCCGGTTATCTTCAGTATTTAATATCGTAACCCGGCAGGGAAATATGAAGCATTTTACTGCTCATGGTGGAGTTAGTCCAATAGCAGGAAATCTGGTAGTAGAAGGCCCCATTGTAAAAAATTCTCTTTCGTACATTTTTAGTGGACGTTCTACTTATTCAGATTGGATATTGAAAAAAATAAAAGACGTAACCATTAATCAGAGTCAGGCTAATTTTTACGACTTCTCAGGCGGTCTAAATTTTGACTCACAAAAGACTCAGGTTTCACTTTTCATGTATCGCAGCAATGACCATTTCAGATTGTCTGACATTAATGATTATAGTTATGGGAACACCGGTGCCTCGATGATAATCAGTCACAATTTTAGTAATTCATTAAGAGGAACCTTCTCTTTCATCGGTTCTCAATATGGCTTTGAAACCATAGACAAACAAGAAATTACAACAGCTTACTCACATAGCTATAAATTAGAACATTATGAATTTAAAGCAGGGTTTAAGCAGGTTCTCACTAATAAACATACGTTAGCCTATGGATTGGATGCCATTTTATATAAGCTCGACAGGGGAATGGTAGAACCCTATGGCAGATCATCATTAAGAAAAGAAGTGGATCTAGGAAATGAGAAAGGCATTGCTCCTTCCCTTTACATTTCAGATAATTTTGAGGTAAACCCACGACTTACACTCATGGCAGGAGCTAGGTTAACTCTCTTTGTTCCTTTAGGTCCTCAAAATGTATATTTATATGACTCCGGCCTGCCTATGGATCTAAGATATGTCAGTGATTCAATTGCTTTTGGTCAGAATCAGGCCATCACGAAGTATTTTGAACCCGATTTAAGGCTTGCTGTTAATTATAAATTAGATGAGAACACTTCTGTTAAGTTTGCATTTAACCAAATGCATCAGAACTTGTTTATGTTAAACAACACCATTTCTGTTGCTCCAAATGCCCAATGGAAACTGGCTGATTATCACATAAAACCTTCACACAGCAATCAGATTTCTTTAGGTCTCTTTCACTTCTTTAACAAAAGTGACATTGAAGCCTCAGTGGAAATGTACTATAAAGAGGAATACAATTATCCCGAATTCAAAGACGGGGCCTCATTCCTGAGCACGTCCCACACCGAAACTGCCGTTTTACAAGGTAATGTTAAAGCATACGGAATCGAGTTCTTAATAAAACGAAGCAACCGTAAACTCGACGGGTGGCTAAGTTACACCTACTCCAGATCTTTAGTAAAAGTTGATGGAGGAGAAGTTTGGAACAGCATTAACTATGGTCTTACTTATCCTTCAAACTACGACATTCCGCATGTTGCCAATCTTGTAATGAATTACCACCTTAGCAGAAGAATTTCTTTCTCAACTATTGTTACTTACCAAAGTGGGAAGCCTGTAACCTACCCAATTTCTGTTTATTACAACGATGGCTATCCATACCTTGAATATTCAAAACGCAATGCATACAGAATTCCTGATTATTTCAGAATGGACCTTTCCATGTCAATTGAAGGAAATTTAAGAAGAAAGAAATTCTTACATAACTCATTATTATTAAGCGTTTATAATGTTACAGGAAGAAAAAATGCATATTCTGTATTCTTTAAAACAGATAATGGAAGAATTGAAAGTTATAAATATTCAGTAATAGGAGTCCCCATTTTTACGGTAACATGGGTATTTAAATTGGGAAATTATGCCGCGGATTAAAATAATAATCTTCATATTAATACTTTTATTTCTGATCACCTCTTGTATTGATCCATATACTCCTCAAATACGGTCATCAGACATTAATAAGTATGTTGTTATGGGAGAAGTAAATAGTAGCGATTCTTTACAAACCGTGAATGTATCTCTTACTTCCCAAATCGGGGATCCGGAGTATGTTGGCGTTACAGGTTGCAATGTTACAATTGTGGACAATAGTGGCCATACATTTTCATTAAGTGATCAGGGAAACGGAAGCTATTTGGGACGGATTGATCCACAATATATTGTCAGTGGGACATCTTTTAAAGTAAACATCAGAACTTCTGATGGTGAAACACTTGAATCTGATTATGATACTGTTTCAAGTTGTCCTCCAATTGATACAGTCTATTTTAAGATCACCAGCAAGTATTCAAATAACCAAATTAATAATGCAACAAGAGGAATTCAACTATATGTAGATTTGAATGCAAACGCATCAGAAAGTCATTATTATAAATGGAAACTTACAGAAACATGGGAGTACCGAAGTAAATGGCCCATTGAATGGTATTACGATGGAACAGTACACCATGTTTTCCCACCAGATTACTCAAAAATGGTCTGCTGGAAAACAGATATTATTCCCGATGTTTTAATCCTGAATACCTCAAATCTTACTCAAAATTCGTACAAAGAATTCCCCCTAAACTTTGTGGGAAATTCATCAAGCCGGCTTGAATACGGATATAGTCTTCTTATAGTACAGCAAGCGTTAAGTAAATCAGCCTATGAATTCTGGGATAGGATGAAGTTGAACAATAATTCTGATGGAGGTTTGTATGAAAAACAACCCCTAACGGTTAAGGGAAATATTCACAATCTGAACAGCACTGGAAAAGAAGTACTTGGCTACTTTGGAGCATCAAGATCCTATTCCAAAAGAATCTTTATTAGTAATGTTGACAGTCTTGAATTGAATATTACAGGATATTGTAATATCAGAATATTAAAATACGGGATTCGTGAGATTTTACCTTTTGAATACCCCGTTTATCTTGTTGGAGATGCTGAAAAATATTATAATCTCGCATATACAAGTGAGTGTGTGAATTGCCTGCTATTGGGCGGCACTAATATTAAACCAAGTTTTTGGCCTAATAAAAAATAGTAGAAATAATATTGTTAATATTTGCTAATGAATCAATTATACAAAATAGGAGTTATCTTCTTGCTGATTTTTTTTACAACATCGTGTATTGACTCTTTTACCCCCCAGATACGGTCATCTGATACCAATAAGTATGTTGTTATGGGAAATGTAAATAACAGCGATTCAATACAAACTGTAAATATTTCGGTAACATCATCTGTTAGCAAACCTGAATACATAGGAGTTACAGGATGCACAGTGAATATTATTGATCGCCATGGCAATACCTTTCCATTAAGTGATTGGGGTAACGGAAAATATTCAGGACATGTCAATTCACAAGATATTGTTAGTGGGAATTCTTTTAAACTATTCATTAAAACACCAAGTGGAGAAACTATTGAATCTGATTATGATACAGCTTATAGTTGCCCCCCGGTTGACTCAGTTTACTATAAAATAACCACTGAATACTCAAACAATCAAATTACTGATGGAACAAAAGGCATTCAAATTTACATTGATTTAAATGCTAACGAATCGGAAAGCCATTATTACAAATGGAACCTTATCGAAACATGGGAATATCACAGCAAGTGGCCCATTGTTTGGTACTATGATGGAACAATACATAAAGCTTCCCCTCCCGACTATTCAAAAATGATTTGCTGGGAAACACTTCCCGTCCCGAATATCTATATTTTGAACACAACAAATCTTACACAAAATAAATACAAACAATTCCCTTTGGTTTTTGTAGGCAACAATACTACAAGACTCGAATATGGCTACAGTTTACTCATCAAACAAGATGCATTAAGCAAACAAGCCTATAATTTCTGGTATAGAATGAGATTAAACAACACTCCTAATGAGGGACTTTACACTTCTCAACCGGTGACCGTACAAGGGAACCTGCATAATCTTACAAATCCTGAGAAAGAAGTACTCGGCTTTTTTGGAACAACAATTTCTAATGAAAAAAGAATCTTTATTCAAAACACCGGATTGGATATGAATTACTCTAAATTCTGCAATCTTGATACGCTAAGATCTAATTTAGGTCTAAGACAAATACTTCCTAACGATTATCCGGCATATTTAGTAACAGATAGCCTTACAGGTGGATATCAATTAATATTGATGACAAGCGAATGCGTTAACTGTTTGTTGTTAGGAGGCACAACTGAGAAACCCAGTTTCTGGCCTGATAAAAAGTAAAAACAGATTATTGTATTAAGAAAAATTATTACAAGTCAATGTCACAATTTTATAAAATAGGATATATCATTATTCTGAGTGCACTCGCAACCTCGTGTATCGATTCCTATACACCTAAAATTGATGCCAATGATATAAGCAAATACGTTGTAATAGGAGAAGTTAACAATAATCAAACTGAACAAACTGTAACCATCTCATTAACTTCATCTGCCAATGACCCAAAATACATTCCAGTAATTGGTTGTTCAGTAAATATAGAAGACAAAAATGGTAACGTGTTCAATTTTATTGATCAAGGAAATGGCGAATACAGTGGAGATATAGATCAAAGCTTTATGACACCGGGCTCCTCTTTCAAACTCAATATTAAGACACCTGATGGTGAAACTATTGAGTCTGATTATGATCAAATGAACCCAGTCGCTAATATTGATACTATTTACTACAAGATTAAAGATCAACTCGGCATTACTCCCGGTGATATTATCCATGGCATACAGTTTTACCTGAATGTGAAAGACATACCGAACGAAAGCAAATACTTTAAATGGAATGTTTACGAAACCTGGGAATACCATACAAAATACCCTGTTGAGTGGTATTATGACGGAACCATGCATCATGTTTTCCCTCCTGATTCCTCTAAAATGATATGCTGGAGAACCTTAAAAGTACCTGAAATTTACACACTGAATTCATCAAATGTTTCAGGAAATACATACAATAGTTTTCCAATTAATTTTGTTAGTAACAGAACCAATAAGCTTGCTATAGAATATAGTTTATTGGTTGAACAAGAGGCATTAAGTAAAGAGGCTTATGAATTTTGGGACAAAATGCGAATCAATATTAGTAATAGTGGTGGACTCTATGAAAGTCAGCCCATGCTCATTCAGGGAAATATTCACAACGTTACTAATCCCGCTAAAGAAGTCCTTGGTTTTTTTAGTGCAGTATGTTCAGTTTCAAAGCGGATCTTTGTAAACAATGTTCAAATTCAACTTAACTATACCGACTATTGTAGTTTTGACACACTAAAAATTCCATTACGATATATTCAACCCTATGAATACCCTGTATATTTTATGCCAGACGGATATAATAACCGTCCATCATTTGTTATTTACCGGGGAGAATGTGTAGATTGTCTTTTATTTGGAGGAACTAACGTTAAACCAAGTTATTGGCCCGAAGCAAGTACCTATTTAAAACCGAAAACTTATAAATGTAATTCCAACAGATAATTATGCAAAAAAAACTCAACATAATATTGATTAGCTTAATTTCATTTTTAGTAATATCATCCTGTATTGATCCATATACTCCTGACATTAAACCAATCGATACTAACAAATATGTTGTAATGGGAAGTGTTGACAAAGGCAGTTTAACGCAAACCGTTAATATTTCAATGACTTCAGCCATAGATGACCCGCATTACATTCCCGTTGATGGCTGCACTGTAACCATTTCTGATAACCAGGGGCACTCATTTAATCTATATGGCTTGGGAAACGGAAACTATACCGGGTGGGTTAATCATCAGTTAATGACCACAAATTCAAAATTCAAAGTAGTCGTTATTACTCCGGATGAAAACAAACTAGAATCTGATTATGATCAAATGCCTTCAACAGCTGATATTGATTCCATTTATTATGAACGAAAACAAATTGCAGGTTACTATTACGGATCAGTTGTCGATGGAATCCAAATATACCTGACAATGAATGGCAGCACAACCAACAGTCGATATTACCTTTTCGATGTATACGAAACATGGGAACACAGGACATCCTATCCAATTATTGACTGGTACGATGGCACTTTACATCATATTGATCCTCCCAACACATCCAGAATGATTTGCTGGAACACAAAAAAAGTAAACGACTATTTTGTTTTGAACACGAATGTAAACAACGATAATTCTTACGTTGGGTACCCCTTGAACTTTGTCAGTGCACAAACCGAAAAACTAAAATATGGATATAGCTTATTAGTAAAACAGATAGCACTGAGTAATAATGCGTATAATTTTTGGAACCAAATGAAACTAAACTTCGATAGAGGAGCCAGTCTGTATGAAAAACAACCTGTTGTTATTATTGGAAATATGCACAACATCACTCATCCTAATCAAGAAGTTCTTGGATTCTTCAGTGCTGTCTCATCAACCGAAAAAAGGATATTTATCTCTAACGTTAAAAATCTTAATATTACTTATAGAACATACTGTGCCCCCTCCCCTTTACCCTTTGGCCTCAAAATGATTATGCCTAACGAATATCCGGCATACCTTTTGGGATCAGCTATTGTACCCTCCGAATGTGTTGATTGCCTGCTGGAAGGAGGAACGAATATAAAACCGGATTTTTGGCCCAATTGAAATGAAAACAAAAACACTTACCCATATGAATACAATTAGTATTAAAACCGGATCAGTAAATAAAGTTATCATCTTTGTGATGTTTTTCCTGTTTATTAACCAAACAAATGTCATCGCGCAGAATACAAAAACAATCTGGAAAAATGAAAAATTAATCGCCTATACAGACAGAAGCTTATACGCTGCCGGAGAAGAGGTTCGATTTGCCGCTTTTGATTATTCTAAGGACACTTTAGGTAGGATCAGTACAGTCCTATACAGCGAAATTATCTCTCCTGATGGCGATCAGATTGCGAATGGTAAATTTGAAATCAATGACAGAAAGTCTTCGGGCTGTCTTGTTATCCCTACAGATCAGGTTTCTGGAAATTATTACCTGAGAGTTTATACAAAGTATATGAGAAATTTTGGACCAAACAGCTTCTATTACATTCCTATTACCATTGTAAACCCTCAAAACAGTAAGGTAATGGATGCAAGTGATACAAGCGCTTCGATTCATCCTGCTAAAAAATATATTAGCAATGACTTTGATATTAATATCAACAACAAAATATTTGGATCACATGAGAATGTTCAAATAACCATTTCAGGCAAAAATCAAGTCCAAAGCAACATTATGGGGCTTTCTGTTGCTGTTGTTCCTGGAGGATCAGATAACAATCAAGGATTTACGCCTGCACAAAAGAATATTACTGTGAATGAATTGTCATTCTTACCTGAAACCAGAGGCCCCTCCATTTCAGGAATTGTAAAAGACAGTACTTCAGGAAAACCGATTAAGGATGTCAGGATAAATCTTTCAATCATTGGAAAAGGAAGAGATTTTATTGCCACACAAACAAACCCGAAAGGACATTTCAATATCAGCCTTCCATTTCTGGATGGCTCAAGGGATTTATTTATAAGTTCAGGTAACGTTAAAGACGATCGTCCGCAAATATGGATTGACAACGATTTCTCAACAACTCCTATTAGCATTCCTACTAAACCATTCAATCTAAATGAAAACCAAAAAGTTCTTGCATTGCAAATAGCCAGAAACAACCAAGTGTCAGAGCTATATAATCTGGATACATCCATATGTAAAATTGAGACAAAATTAAACGACACAAGTGTATTTTATGGACATCCTTCCTATGTATTAAACCTTTCAGATTACATCCAACTCCCAACTATTGAAGAATATTTTAATGAGCTTCCCACACAAGTTAAGGTTAGAAAAAAAGATGGCAAAAAGTATTTTAAAGTTCTGGGACCACAACCCGGGATGGAATACTTTGCCCCATTAGTTATGGTTGATATGGTTGCCATTGATAATCCAGAGCTTATTCTTAAAGCAACTCCTTCTGAAATATCAAGAGTTGAAGTCATCAATAAAATTTATGTTAAGGGGGATTACAGTTACGGAGGTATTGTCAACTTTATTTCTAAACACAATGACTTTGCCGGAATTGACCTTCCACATTCGGGACTATTTATTCATTATCTGTTCCTTTCTGAAACTTGTCATTGTAATGTAAAAGTTCCGGGGACAAACAAACCTGATTCCAGAAATACTGTTTATTGGAACCCTAATCTCAAACTCGAAAAAGGAAAATCTTTAATAACTTTTGTCACACCAGATACTCCGGGAAATTACGATGTAATTATCCGTGGAGTAACAAAAATGGGCACTCCTATTTACCAGAAAATTAGTTTTAAAGTTGAAAATTAAATTTTAAACTAAATTCTTAGTTGTTTTCTTGCATAATTGTAAAAAGTTTATTTTCTTTGCATTAATCAACTAATTTTTTAGTTATGAAAAAAATAGAAAACAAAACATTAACCCGTGCTGAAGAACAGATCATGCAAAAGTTATGGAAGCTGAAAAAAGCCTACGTAAAAGAAATTATTGATCTTTTACCCAATCCTAAGCCTGCATACAATACAGTTTCCACCATTGTCAGGATTTTAGAATCCAAGGGTTTTGTTGGTCATATTTCACACGGAAAGACCCACGAGTACTATCCATTAATAACCCAAAAAGATTATAGGAAGAAGGCATTTAACAGGTTATTCAAGAATTATTTTAGCAACTCATATGCTTCTCTAACTTCATTTCTTACCCAAAATCAAGACATGAGCCTGGAAGATCTCGAGGAAATGAGAAAAGCATTAGAATCTGAGATTGAAAAAAAATCAAAATCATAAAACCATGGAACCACTTGTTATTTACCTGATTAAATCAGCAACAGGAATGGGCATCTTCCTGATATTTTACAGACTGATTATTAAAAAGAAAGGCAACTTCGTTTATAACAGGTACTATTTGCTTTTTTCAATAATTGTATCGTCACTAATCCCATTAATACAATTGCCGGAAAATCCATTTACCTATAAAATTCCCGATGCTCCTGTACATACTTCTATTCAGTTCAAGGAATTTATTGTACATCAGAACAACACTCATTCATTTTTCTCTTCAGAAATGATTTTTTATTCAATCTATATCATTGGAGCACTTCTCTTTTTAAGTTGAATTATCTGGAGTTTCATTAGTCTGTATAAACTCCAATCCCGTAATGAGAAACAGTCATCACCTAAAGAAACAATAATTTTTATTCCTGAATCGGAAAATGTGTTTTCCTTTTTCAACTGGATATTTATTCCCAAGTCAATCTATCAAGGTTCAAACGGATCAGTTATTATCCAACATGAAAGGATACATGTACAACAGAAACATAGCATAGACCTGATCATTATTGAACTGATTCGCATATTTCAGTGGTTTAATCCCTTTCATTATCTAATCACAAAGGAGATAAAAGAAAACCATGAATATCTGGCTGATCAGGGGATGAAAGAATCGAACCTGGCCTATGAATTTTACAAAGCTCTGTTGTTTCAGCAAACAACTGGAATAGAAATAAACCCCATTGCAAACCACTTTAGTTATTCACTCTTAAAAAAACGTATGACGATGATGAAAAAACAAAAACCTCAAAATCCAATCTGGACAAAATTCGGATGGACAGCACTTGCCTTTGTTTTGGTTCTAACTGCATGTAATCAATCAGCTGAAAAGAATTCTGAAACAAAGCAACAAACTTCAATAAAAGAATTACCTCCACCACCTCCTCCAGCTGATACCACAATTTTTACAGTAGTAGAACAAAGCCCCGAATTTATTGGAGGAACCAAAGCATTGATGAAATACCTTGGCGAAAACATTAAATATCCTGTTGAAGCAAAAAAAGAAGGTATTCAGGGGCGGGTATTTGTTAACTTCATTATAGAAAAAGACGGTAGCGTTAGTAATGCCAGGATTCTTAGAGGAATTGGCCACGGATGCGATAAAGAAGCGCTACGTGTGGTTGAACAAATGCCAAAATGGATACCTGGTAAGCAAAGGGGTGAGCCCGTACGCGTTGTATTCACTTTACCTATTCAATTCAAGCTAGAATAGTTTAATGCTATTGACCAAAGACTTTATATTAATCGAATGCCCGTCAATAATAAGACGGGCTTTTTTATAATATTCACTCCGTTCAGAAAGTTTTTCCGAAATATACAGTTTCAGCTCGTCACCTGATTTTCCCTTTATAAGAGGTCTGATATTCTTGGCTTCCATTAAACGCTTAGCCAAACCATCAGGAGACATTTCCAGATAAATTGTCAACCCGTTATTATTCATTTTCTGAATGCCATTATAAAAACAAGGAGTTCCTCCACCTGTGGAAACAACCACATTTTTCATTGAAAAAGTACGTTTTAAGTTATCGTGTTCTAACTTTCTAAACAGCTTTTCGTCATATTTTTCAAAAAAAGTATGGATCTCAATTTTATACCGCATTTCAAACAGATCATCCATATCGATAAAACTATAGCCCAGTTGACGTGCCAAACGCTTTCCTATAGTGGACTTTCCCGCACCCATAAAACCAACCAAATAGATTTTATCTGTCATAACAAAAAAGGAATAATCTGTAAAATTAGAAAATAATATCAGTTATTTTCATCAGTCAGTTCTGTGAACCGTACTTCCTTTTTCCTTTTAGGCTTATTAACAAAGTAAACTCCAACAAAAATAAATGCAGCAGCAAAAACTTCATGCATATTCACCTTATCGGCACCAACCAAAACAGCAAAAAAAGCAGCAATAAAAGGTTGAAGATAAATAAATGAACTATTGGCCGACGGTGATATCTTTTTAAGAGAATAATTGTTGAAGAAATAAGCCAGAACGGTAGTAAAAACAACGACAAAGCCAATAGACAGCCATATAGAAAATGGGATTGCAGAAAAGTCGGAGTGCAGAACCTTTAGGATAGAAGCAGGAAAAACAAACAGAAAACCATATGTAAAAACCCACTTCATTACGGTAACGGCACTATATTTTGACATTAAGGGTTTAATCAGAACCAGATAAATCCCGTAAGAAGTTGCGTTAATCAGTACAAAAAGGTTACCAAGAACCGTTTCAGAACCCAGACTGATCTTTCCATTTTCCAGAATCAGCAATGCAGCACCTGTAAAACCAAGAATAATACCCACCAATTTCTTCAATGTGATTTTATCACCAATAATAAAGTGAGACATAACCAGAACCAAGATAGGCACTGCGACCATAATGATTGAGGCATTAATCGGAGTGGTGAGGTTCAGGCCTTCAAAAAACATAATCTGGTTTAAAGCCACGCCAAATATCCCTCCAACAAACAGCCTCCACCTGTCGGATGGAGCAACTTTCTCATGACCCATGATAGCAGAAACAAGCCAGAAAATTGTTCCGGCTCCCACCACACGCAAAAAAATAACTGCCCTTGGCTCAAGCCAGTTTGGCATAATACCTTTGGCAATCACAAAGTTCAAACCAAAAATAATATTGGCTGCCAGAACAGCCATGTAAGCAGGTAAGTGCTCTTTAAAGCCTGAACTCATCACATTGAAAATGTATTACTGGAAATTTTAAAAAGGTAAATCACCTTCTTCAGATGAAAGATCATCGGGCATTTCAGGCAAGTCATCAGATGGCAAGGGGGCAAAATTCCCACCTGCATCATCACGCTGCAAACGCCAGGCACGAATCTCAGTATACCAGCGACTGTTATACTCTCTCGACTCAATATTTACATCCGCAATTAATGCATCACCTTCCTGTATTGATTCCAGCGATTGGATTTTATCGCCCCAAAGGCTCATACATATCTTTTTGGGATACTGGTCCTCAGTTTCAATAACAAATTCCATTTTCTCCCATTTCCCGTTTCTTCCATCACCGGTAACCACCGGGAGTTTCTTTACTAATCTTCCTTTTAACTGTACACTCATTTTTTATTTTTTAATTTTCTTAAAATGATTGAACGACTTTTCTCAAAGCTACCAAATGATTCAGCAGATTCTCCAACAAATCTAGTCGCAACATATTAGCTCCATCTGATTTAGCTACAGCAGGATTAGGATGCGTTTCCAGAAAAATTCCATCTACCCCTGTGGCAATACCGGCAATACCAATAGTTTCAATCAAATCAGGTCTTCCACCTGTAACACCACTGGTTTGATTAGGTTGTTGTAACGAATGTGTGATATCCAAAACCACAGGAACACCACTTTTTTGCATGGCAGGAATGTTTCGATAATCGACTACCAAATCGCCATATCCGAACATACTTCCTCTTTCTGTGAGCCAGACATTTTCATTTCCTGTTGAACGGACTTTATCCACAGCAAACTGCATGGAATCTCCCGATACAAATTGCCCTTTTTTGACATTCACAACTTTTCCGGTTTCACCGGCAGCAATTAACAGCTCTGTTTGCCTGCATAAAAACGCAGGAATTTGCAACACATCCACATATCGGGCAGCCAGTTTTGCTTCCTCGGCAGTATGAATATCAGTGACCACAGGAATGTCATACGTATCAGAAATTTCTTTCAGAATATTCAAGGCTTTTTCATCACCTATTCCCATAAATGAATCCAGCCGTGAACGGTTTGCTTTTTTATATGAAGCTTTAAAAATGAAAGGAATTTGCAGCTTATTACTCAACTCCAGGATTTTCTCAGCTATCGGAAAAGCCATTTTTTCGTCTTCAATAACACAGGGACCAGCCAGCAGGAAAAAATTTCCTGAATCGGTATGTTTTATTTTGGCCAGATTTTGAACACTTTGATGCATGGAAAGATAAATTTATGTGGATTAAATATCAGTTGCGAAAATACAAAATGATTTCTTTCAAACTTTCATCAATTCGAAGCCTTCAAGTGCAAAAGGATAAGCTATTTTTTCCAGGAACAAACCACAGGCAGGAACCGAAAATCCGGCCTCTCCCCTGTCCTTCGATTCAATAATACACTTCATATCTTCAGGAACCAGCTTCCCTTTTCCTATTTCAACCAGCGTTCCCACAATGGCTCGTACCATATTACGTAAGAACCGATCGGCTGTGATGGTGAAGATCATCTGGTTATCAGATTCTTCCCAGTTTGCCACTATGATTTTACAATCGTTGGTTGCCGTCTGGGTATGAAGTTTTGAAAAACTGGTAAAATCAGTATAATCGAATAAATATTGTGTTGCCTTTTGCATCGCTATAATATCCAGAGGACTTGAATATTCCCAACTCAAATCTGCAGCAAAAGGATCTCTGATTTTTGTGATATAATATTTATAGGTGCGGGATGTTGCACTAAAGCGAGCATGATATTCATCCGGAACAGGCCAAAGATTATAGACAACAATATCCTTTAAATGAAATCCGTTCAAACGGTGAACAAAATCTTCTGGAGACATCTTTATTTCATTTTCCAAATCAAAATGAGCAAAAAACATCCGGGCATGGACACCGGTATCGGTTCTCCCACATCCCACAAGATTTACATTTTCTCCGGTAAGCAAACTGATTTTTTCATTCAGCACCTGCTGTACAGTAACTGCATTGGGTTGAATCTGCCAACCATGGTAGCGAATTCCGTTGTATGCCAAATGGATAAAATAACGTTGCATGTTCTACTATTCAGTTTCTTCCTGTAGAACTTTCCAAAGCAAGTCTTTTAAGTTATCCAATCCTTTATGCGCCACCGAAGAAATAAAAACATGGGGGACATCAGGAATGTGTTCTTTCATTTCCTCGATCAACTCATCATCCAGAAGATCCGACTTGGTAATTGCCAGAAGTCTCTGTTTATCCATCATCTCAGGATTGTATTGCTCCAGTTCATTCATCAAAATCTTATATTCTTTTTGAATATCATCTGCATCTGCAGGAACCATAAACAGTAAAACAGAATTACGCTCAATATGCCTAAGAAACCGTAAACCAAGCCCTTTGCCTTCGCTGGCCCCTTCAATAATTCCGGGAATATCGGCCATAACAAATGACTGTTGATCGCGATAAGCAACGATACCCAAATTAGGTTGTAAAGTCGTAAACGGATAATCTGCAATCTCTGGCTTTGCAGCTGAAAGTACAGAAAGTAAAGTTGATTTGCCGGCATTCGGGAAACCAACAAGACCAACATCGGCCAGAATTTTCAGCTCAAAAATAACCTCAGCTTCTACTCCCTGTTCTCCAGGTTGAGCATATTTTGGGGCTTGATTTGTGGATGATTTGAAATGATCGTTGCCCAAGCCTCCCCTTCCACCTTTTAATATTACAAGCTTCTCTCCGTCTTCCACAATTTCGCCAAGCTGTTCGCCTGTAATTCCATCACGGATAACGGTTCCCAAAGGAACTTCAATAACAATATCCTTACCACTGGCTCCGGTACTGGTTTGCGCACCTCCGGACTCTCCGTTTTCAGCTCTTAAATGACGGGTATATCGGAGGTGCAACAAAGTCCATTTATGGGCATTACCTAGTACAATAATGTCACCACCTTTTCCACCATCACCACCATCAGGTCCCCCCTTAGGCAAATATTTTTCCCGACGAAAATGTGCTGAACCCGGACCGCCGTTTCCTGAACGACAATATATTTTAACGTAATCTACAAAATTAGATGAAGCCATATTTTTTTTAATTCTGATGCAAAAGTAACCTAATTGCTTCAATCATTGACTTTACAAACCAGCAAAAGTCCGTCTCTAACAGACAACATCACCTGTTCAACTCTGGAATCCGCCGCAACGTAATCATTAAACCTTCGAATTCCACTTGTTTCCTTATCCAATCTCTTATCAGTGTGTACAGCCTTTCCTCCCCACAAAACGTTATCTGCTAATATAAAACCACCTTTTCTGAGCTTTGGAAATGCTAATTCATAATAATCAACATATTGTTCCTTGTCAGCATCAATAAATATCAAATCAAAAATTTCGTCCAACTCAGGAATGATTTCTTTTGCATCACCTTGTATTAAATGAATCTTATCTGAAACACCACTCTTATCAAAAAAGCTCTTTGCAAAGCCTGTTATTTCTTCGTTATTTTCCAGTGTAATTAATTTCCCTCCTTCCGGGAGAGTTCTTGCCATTGACATAGCAGAATAACCGGTAAAAGTTCCAATTTCCAATATTCTTTTAGGCTGCAACATCCTAACCACCATTTCCAGGAATTTTCCCTGAACTTTTCCGGATAACATATTAGGATAAAATGTCTTAATGTGAGTTTCACGATTGAGCTGATACAACAATTCGGGTTCATCAGTTGAATGCTTCTCTATATAAGCTTCTATTTTTTTGTCTATCATAAATTATGTGTTACAATGGATTTAAAAACTGTGATAAAATCACAAACGAAAATTTTAAACAGGTTTGTCAAAGCATCAAAATTCAAAAAAAACCTCCAAATATCTTCTTATTTAGATTCCAAAAAAAACTGTTACAAAAGTAACAGAAAAATTTAGGATTCAGCGCTTTCATTGACACAGTAAGACATACAGAAAACCCTTAATGCAAACCTTTGCGCTTTGTGTTAAATTTTAAAAAAATAGTTTGCATGCGAACTATTTTTGTTTTAATTTTGTATGCATGCGTACAAAAGCATAAACATATGAAACTTAATGAAACCATAGAATTTTACATAAGAACCACTTCACTGGCCCTTTCACGAGTATACAATTCCTATGCTGCTGAATATGGGATCTCACAAACCATTGGATATATTTTAACCTATGTGGAAAAGGAAGGAACACCATCTACCAAACTTGCTCAACAGCTGGGGATGAAGAATTCAAGTCTCACCCGATTAATTAAAAAGATGGAATCAGACGGTTGCATCACCCGTGTAATTGATGAAAAAGACAAACGAATTATCAGAGTCTTTCTGACTTCAAAAGGTGTCCAGAGAAGAAAACTTGCTAAATCTAAGGTACTAGAATTCAATGAGAAAATTATAGGAATGGTCAGCAAACAAGACTTAGACACCTTTTTTAAGGTGTTCAATGTCATTAAGAATCAGATTAGTAAGGAGTTGGAATCAAGAAAAAAATTTGAAGAGCTTATAACAGAAGAATAAAATATCGATAATCTTAATTAAAATATTATGTTACGAAGTATTAAAAAAGTAGCAGTGTTAGGTTCCGGAGTAATGGGCTCCGGCATTGCCTGCCATTTTGCCAACATCGGTCTTGAAGTTTTACTGATCGACATTGTTCCCCGCGAACTTACTGAGGCAGAAAAGGCAAAAGGCCTGACGCTCGAAAACAAAGTGGTACGCAACAGAATCGTGAACGAATCTTTGACTGCCGCACTGAAATCAAAACCATCACCTATCTACAAACAATCTTTCGCCAAGCGCATTACCACTGGTAACTTCGATGACGATTTGCCTAAAATTAAAGATTATGACTGGGTTATTGAGGTTGTTGTAGAACGCCTCGACATTAAGCAACAGGTGTTTGAAAAAGTTGATAAACTCAGAAAACCAGGAACCTTGATTACTTCTAATACTTCAGGTATTTCAATCAATGAAATGGCAGAAGGCAAAAGTGAAGATTTTCAAAAACATTTCTGCGGAACACACTTTTTCAATCCGCCCAGGTATTTGCAACTGTTTGAAGTAATTCCTTCAAAATATACCGATGAAGCTGTTCTTGACTTCCTGAAAGATTACGCTTCCCGCTTCCTGGGTAAAACTCCGGTTATCGCCAAAGACACGCCGGCTTTTATTGCCAACCGTATCGGAACATTTTCCATTATGGAACTGTTCAACAATGTAAAAAACTATGACCTGACCATACCTGAATTGGACAAATTGACCGGACCTGTTATTGGCCGTGCCAAGTCAGCCACCTTCCGCACAGCCGATGTTGTTGGACTTGATACCCTGGTTCATGTAGCAGACTATATCCGAGAAACTGTAAAGGATGAAAAAAATGATTCTTTTAAGATTCCGGAATATTTGCAAAAAATGCTGGAAAATAAATGGTTGGGTTCCAAAACCAGACAAGGTTTCTTTAAAAAGGTTGAGGAAGACGGAAGGAAAAAATTTCTCACCATCGATTTTGACACCTTAGAATACAAAGAAGACCCCAGGCCTAAACTTTCAGTACTTGAAAAAACCAAAGGCATCGATGATGTCAAAAAAAGGATGCCAATTTTATTAGGTGATAAAGGAAAAGTAGGAGATTTCTACAAAGCATCATTCTACAGCCTGTTCCAGTATTCTTCCAACCGCATGCCTGAAATTTCTGATGACATCTACCGTGTGGATGACGCCATGAATGCCGGTTTTGGATGGAAAATAGGCCCTTTCGAAACCTGGGATGCCTTGGGTGTAGCCGATACCGCTAAAGCAATGGAAGAAGCCGGAAACAAACCTGCACAATGGGTTTACGATATGCTGGAATCCGGCATTGAATCTTTCTACAAGATTGACGGTGGCTTGAAATATTACTATGATATTGATTCAAAAGGTTACAAAGCAATCCCGGGTCAGGAAGGCAGACTTTCTTTGGAAATTCTGCGCCCTACGAATGTTCTTTGGGAAAATAATGATGTCAGTATCTTTGATTTAGGAGACGGCATTTTGAATGTGGAATTCCATTCAAAAATGAATACCATCGGACAAGGAACTTTGCAGGGTCTGAACAAAGCCATTGATATGGCTGAAGCCGAATACAAAGGACTTGTAATTTCCAATGAAGGTGATAATTTCTCTGCCGGAGCCAATGTGGGCATGATTTACATGCTGGCAATTGAGCAGGAATGGGAAGATTTGAATATGGCGGTACAGTGGTTCCAGAAAACAACCATGCGTTTGCGTTATTCTTCAATTCCGGTTATTGCAGCTCCCCACGGCATGACCCTCGGTGGCGGTTGCGAAGTTTGTATGCACAGCGACAAAGTAATTGCTCATGCGGAAACCTACATGGGGCTGGTAGAATTTGGTGTTGGTCTCATTCCCGGTGGTGGCGGAACCAAAGAATTTGCCCTTCGCTTGGGCGACAGTTTAAAAGAAGGGGATATCCGTACCAATGCTTTCCTGAATCGTTATTTAAGCATCGGTCAGGCCAAAGTTTCTACTTCAGGTTATGAAGCATTTGATTTAGGCTATATGCGTGAGGGAGTGGATGAAGTAATTGTAAGTCGTGCTCATCAGCTGGCTTACGCCAAAAAAGCTGCACTTCAGATGGCAGAAAAAGGATACTCGCAACCCGCAGCCAGAAACGATGTTAAAGTATTGGGTAAAGAAGCTCTTGGAATGGTTTATGTTGGTTCAGACGGCTTCCAGACAGCTCATTACATGTCGGAACACGACGGACTGATTGCCGAAAAACTGGGCTGGGTTATGGCTGGTGGAGAAATCTCCTCAGCACTGACTGAAGTTTCAGAACAATACCTCCTCGACCTGGAAAGAAAAGCTTTCCTGGAACTCTGTATGCAGCGCAAAACGCTGGAACGTATGAATAGCCTGATTACAAAAGGTAAAATTCTGAGGAACTAACATCATTTTTAACCAGAAAATTTAAAATCATGAATGCATATATTGTAGGCGGCTATCGTTCAGCAGTAGGTAAAGCTCCCAAAGGAGCATTAAGATTTACTCGTCCGGATGACATTGCCGCAACTGTTATTCGTCATTTGATGAATGACTTTCCGCAAATCGAAAAATCAGAAGTTGACGACATCGTGGTCGGAAACGCATTTCCTGAAGCAGAAACAGGTATGAATATGGGACGTTTATTATCACTGATGTCAATGGACACCGTTGACGTTCCCGGTTCAACCATTAACCGATTCTGTTCATCAGGTATTGAATCCATTGCCATTGCATCGGCAAAGATTTCCGCAGGAATCGCTGACGTAATCATTGCCGGTGGCGCAGAAACCATGTCGATGATCAACATGGGCGGATGGCGTCTGGTTCCCAACCCGGATGTAGCCAAAAGTAATCCTAACTGGTATCTTAGTATGGGACTAACCTCTGAAATGGTAGCCCGTGAGTACAAACAAAAACGTGAAGATTTAGACAAATTTGCTGCTGACTCTTATGCCAAGGCTTTCAATGCCATCGACAAGGGTTATTTTAAAGATCAGATTGTTCCCATCACCATTAAGGAAAACTACTACGCTGACGGGGTAATGAAAACCCGTGAGAAAGTATTTGACACAGATGAAGGTCCCAGAAGAGGAACGAATTTCGAGGTACTTTCAAAATTACGCCCTGCGTTTGCAGCAGACGGAGTCTCCACCGCTGGTAACTCATCACAGATGTCAGATGGTGCCGCCTTTGTACTCGTTGTTTCCGAAGCTGCACTAAAACGTTACAACCTCACTCCTATTGCCCGTTTGGTTGACTATCAGGTGGTAGGTGTTGATCCTTACAAAATGGGAATTGGTCCTTCCAAAGCTATTCCAAAAGTTTTGAAACATGCCGGAATGAACCTGCAGGACATTGACCTTATCGAATTAAACGAAGCTTTTGCTACCCAGTCGATGGCTGTTATTCAGGAAACCGGTATCAATCCTGAAATCCTGAACGTAAATGGTGGCGCTATTGCTTTGGGTCACCCCCTGGGATGTACCGGAGCCAAACTTACCGTACAGGTTCTTAACGAACTGAAAAGGAGAAATAAAAAATACGGTATGGTAACCATGTGTATCGGAACCGGACAAGGTGCTGCTGGTATTTATGAAATGTTGTAATACCGAAAGCCTTAATAATTAATAAAATAAGACAATAACCTAAAACATAAAACTATGTCAGACAAAACATTAAAAGGCGGCGAATTCCTCATTAAGGAAACCCTGGCTGCTGATGTGTTCATTCCTGAAGAATTTGATGAAGAACAACAGATGATGGCACAAACCTGTAAAGATTTTACTGAAACTCAGGTCATGCCCAACATTGAAAAACTGGAACACCACGATAATGAGCTATTAATTAAGCTCCTTAAAGATGCCGGTGAACTAGGCCTTTTAGGAATCACTATTCCTGAAGAATATGAAGGTTTCGGACAAAAGTTCGTTACTTCCATGCTTACTGTTGAAGAAATGGGAAAAGGCTTCAGCTATGCCGTTGCTTACTCTGCTCATACCGGTATCGGTACACTTCCTATTTTGTATTTCGGAAACGAAGAACAAAAACAGAAATACTTACCCAAACTGGCTACCGGTGAATATATCGGAGCTTATGCATTAACTGAACCTGAAGCCGGTTCTGATGCAAACAGCGGTAAAACAAAAGCTGTTCTGAGTAGTGATGGTAAAGAATACACCCTGAACGGTGGTAAAATGTGGATCACCAATGGAGGTATTGCTGATTTGTATATTGTCTTCGCCAAAATTGACGACGACAAAAACCTTAGTGCTTTCATTGTTGAACGCAATACTCCTGGATTTTCTGTAGCTGCCGAAGAAGATAAAATGGGAATTCGTGGTTCATCCACCACCCAGATTTTCTTTGAAGACATGAAAGTTCCCGCTGAAAACCTCTTAGGTGAACGTGACAAAGGGTTCAAGATAGCTTTGTACATTCTGAACCTGGGACGTATTAAACTTGCCGGTGCCACCATTGGAGCTTCAAAGGCAACTATTGATGCTGCTGTTCAGTATGCAAACGAAAGAAAACAGTTCAACACACCTATCGCTAATTTTGGCGCTATCAAACATAAGCTGGGAGAAATGGTTATTCGAACCTTTGCCGACGAGTCGTTGACTTATCGTGCGAGCCAAAATATTGATGATGCCATTGCAACATTAGTTAAAGATGGAATGGACAAAGGTTTGGCCTCCATCGAAGGAATCAGGCAATATGCCATTGAAGCCTCAATTGCCAAAGTGTTTGGATCTGAAGTTCTGGACTTTGTTGTGGACGAAGCCGTTCAAATTCATGGCGGGATGGGCTATTCTGCTGAAACTAGTGTTGAGCGTGCTTATCGCGATTCCCGTATCAACCGTATTTTTGAAGGAACCAATGAAATCAACCGCATGGTTGCTGTTGGTGAGTTGTTGAAACGAGGAATGAAAGGTGAACTCGATCTTTTGACCCCTGCCAAAGAGGTAGCACAGGAACTCATGGGCATTCCTGATTTCGGAAGTCCTTCAATGGATTACTTTGCTGAGAAACACAAATCAATTGTGAATTTCAAAAAATCAATTCTGATGGTTGCCGGTGCAGCATTACAGAAATTCACTGATAAATTCCAGAATGAACAAGAAATTATGATGAATGTAGCAGATATGTTGATGTATACTTACGCTGCAGAATCAGTTTTACTGCGCGTTGAAAAACTAAGCGGTATGTATGATGAAGCCAAACTGGCTATATACAAAGACATGCTTGATGTTTACATGTATGACATCGCCAACCTGATGCATAAAATTGGTGATGACGCAGTCAACTCATTTGCTGAAAGTGATGAACAAACAGCTATGCTGATGGGAATGAAACGTTTCACCAAGGCTGCTCCTGTAAATGTTGTAGCTGCCCGCAGGAGGATCGCAGATCAGCTTATTGAAAACAATGGTTACAACTTTTAACATTTAAACAATTTTAAGGAGAGCCTTTTTAAAAAAAAAGGCTCTCCTTATTTTCACCAACTAATTGTATATTAGTAACTAAATCGAATCAAAGAAAAGATGGCAAGGAATAAGGATTTTAGATCAATGGTGGCTTCTCCGTTTAAACTGAAGATGTTTTTTTTGAAAAAAATGCCCATGGGCTTTATTAGCGGCCTGCGCATAACATCTATCGATAAAAAACATGCCAGTATCTCAGTGCCCTATAATTACCTTACTCAGAATCCGTTCCGTTCCATGTATTTTGCAGTACAAAGTATGGCTGCTGAATTATCATCCGGAGTGCTTGCCATCTCTGAAGTAATGAGTGCTTCGAAGCCTGTTTCCATGCTGGTTTTTGATATGAAAGCTCAATTTTCTAAAAAAGCAAAGAGCAAGATTATTTTTACCTGCAATGATGGGGAAGCCATCGCAAATGCGGTTCAAAAAGCCATAGAAACTAATGAAGGTCAAACTGTAACAGTAACCTCAACAGGAATTGATGCCAATGGAGATATCGTTTCAGTGTTTTCTTTCACCTGGACATTCAAAACAAAATCGGTAAAAAAATAAAAGGACAATTTCAGCAATATTAACCAAAATCTAATGCCATGAGACTTGAACGCAATTTTGACATTCTCGACAAGAATTTTGAACTCAACACACTAGACAAAGCACTCTCCGTTAAACGACATGGAAAATGGGAAAGTTTTTCTATCAAACAATACAAAGAATATGCTGATTATTTCAGCTATGGCCTTTTAGAACTCGGGTTCAAAAAAGGAGACAAAATCCTCACCGTATCCAACAACCGCCCAGAATGGAACTTTGCTGACATGGGGATGGGGCAGATTGGAGTGGTTCATGTTCCGGTATATCCAAACCTTGGGCCGGAAGAAACAGAATATGCAATGGAACACTCCGATGCTAAAATTGTTATTGTTTCTTCTGCTGAATTTTACTTAAAATTCAAACCTATAGCTGATAAAGTAAAAAATGTAGAAAAAGTTTATACCTATGATGAACTCGACGGGGTTCCCAACTGGAAAGAAATTGCAGAATTAGGCAAACAAAACAAAGCCAAATACGAAAAGGAATTACCCAAAATAAAAGATTCAATTTCTAAAGATGACTTGCTCTCAATTATTTATACTTCAGGAACTACAGGGCGCTCAAAAGGTGTAATGCTTACTCATGAGAATTTTATGAGTAATGTGCTGGCAACTGAGAAACTGCTGCCAGTTTCTGCCCAAGAAAGATGGTTGAGCTTCCTACCGTTGTGCCATGTTTTCGAACGAATGGTAAACTATTTAGTACAGTGGCTGGGGTTAGAAGTATATTATGCTGAAAATATTGACACCATTGGTGAAAATATTTCCGAAGTTCATCCGCATGGATTTGCCTCAGTTCCGAGGGTACTGGAAAAACTTTATGACAAAATCACACTGAAAGGAAAAGAACTTAAAGGAGCTACTCGATCAATTTTTGACTGGTCAGTAAATGTTGGGCTCAAATATGAAGATGATCCTAAGAAAAGATCGCTGGCATACAATATGAAACTCGGAATTGCCAGAAAACTTGTTTTCAGTAAATGGCAGGAAGCCCTTGGAGGTGATATGAGAGTGATTATTTCCGGTGGCGCTGCTTTACAACCCAGGCTGGCAAGAATTTTCAGTGCTGCCGGCCTTAAAGTGGCTCAGGGATACGGGCTCACAGAAACATCTCCTGTCATTTCAGTAAATTTTGGTGACTATCCCAACATGCAAGCCGGTAGTGTCGGGCCGATTCTCTTCAACGTAGAGGTAAAAATTGACGAGGACGGTGAAATTCTTATGAAAGGACCAAGCCAAATGAAAGGGTATTATAAAGACCCCGAACGTACCAAAGAAGTAATTGACGAAGAGGGTTGGTTCCACACAGGTGATATCGGGAAAATTGAAAATGGTGCGCTTTGGATTACCGACAGGAAAAAAGAAATTTTCAAACTTTCTACCGGTAAATATGTTGCACCGCAGATTGTGGAAAACATCTTCAAAGAATCTCCTTTGATTGAACAGATCCTGGTTGTCGGGGAAGGTGAGAAATTTGCCGCAGCCATCATCAGTCCCAATTTCCACTATTTACATGGCTGGTGTTTCAAAAACAACATCAAATTCCGTGACAATACCGACCTGATTCACAACGAAAAAGTAAGACAGCGCTACCAGGAAGAAATCGACAAAATCAATCCCGGATTAGGCAGACACCGTCAGATTAAGAAATTCGAACTAACCTGTCGTGAATGGACTCCCGAAACAGGAGAACTTTCACCTACCCTTAAACTTAAAAGAATCTACCTTAAAAAACTGTACAAAATTAAACTGGATCACATATACGGCTATACAGAAAGTATGGGAGATTTAGGCTTACCTGATGAAGCTGTATCAACAAAATAAAAATAACTGAAATGAAGTGAAGCCCGGTTTTTTTACTAATCCGGGCTTTCTTTATATTTGTGCCGGATTAATTACAAGCTTATGTCAAAAATAAGAGTAGCCATCAATGGCTTTGGAAGGATTGGCAGAATTACTTTCCGAAATATTCAAAAAAAAGACAATATGGAGGTTGTTGCCATCAATGACCTAACCGATGCAGCCAACCTTGCACATTTACTTAAATATGATTCTGTTCACCGCGCTTTTGATGGTGAAGTTCATATCGAAGATAATTCACTTGTCGTCAACGGAAATAAAATTAAAGTCATCAATGAACCCAACCCTGCTTTACTTCCCTGGAAGGAAATGAATATTGATGTCGTTATTGAATCCACAGGAAATTTTGTCAAACGTGAAGAAGCTATTCAGCATGTGGAAAAATCAGGAGCCAGAAAAGTCATTATTTCAGCTCCGGCAAAAGGTGAACACAACGGAGTAAAATACATTGTTCTGGGAGTAAATGATGAAATTATTGATAAAAATGATGTCATCATCTCCAATGCATCGTGCACCACAAACAATGTTGCTCCGCTCATCATGATTCTTGATGAATTATGGGGTATAGACAAGGCTTTTATGACAACTGTTCACTCCTATACCAAAGATCAAAATATTGTTGACGGCCCACACAACGATTGGCGCAGAGGGCGTGCTGCGGCATATTCCATTGTACCCACAACTACAGGTGCTGCGAAGGCTGCAACTAAAATTTTTCCTCACTTAAAACACAATCTGGGAGGTGCCGGAATTCGAGTCCCGGTTCCGGATGGCTCACTTACAGACATAACCTGTACTTTGAAAAAATCAACCAGCACTGAAGAAATTAATCATGCTTTTAAAGAAGCTGCTGAAGGACGACTCAAAGGAATATTACAATATACCGAGGATCCGATTGTTTCTGTTGATGTATTAGGAAACACCCACTCTGCCATTTTTGATGCCAATTTAACCGCTGTGTTAGGCGAAAAAAATAAACTGGTAAAAGTGGTAGCCTGGTATGATAATGAAATGGGATATTCGAGCCGGTTGGTTGAACTGATAGAGAAATTTGTTTGAAACTGAAGACCGGAGTCGGAAGTTAGAAGAAGCTTGATTCAAACCTTCAATTTAAAATCAGCATTCCTTATTCTTAAATAAGAGGTACTTACTCCACCTGGATGATGTTGTTTTTAATTGCAAATTTTACAAGGTCCACAGTAGTTTTCAGCTCAATCTTTTTCATGATGTTGTTTTTGTGTGTCTCAACTGTCCGCACACTGATAAAAAGCTTTTCCGCCATTTGTCTGTTTGAATACCCTTCTGCAAATAAAGTCAACACCTCCATTTCCCTTGGTGAAAGCAACTTCATCTTATTTTCCTTTTCCGAAGGATTTACATTCTGATCGGAAAGATAACTATGCAATAAGATATCGGTAATGGAGCGCGCATAAAATTCGTGACCGTTCCTCAAAGTATAAATAGCTTCAATTATCTCAGAACGGTCAGTATCATGAGCCAAATGCCCTTTTGCTCCGGCTTTAATCGTCTTCAAAATAAACTGCTCGTCGTTAAACATAGATAACACCAGTAGCTTTGGCTTATTCATATTTTGAGAAAAATACCTAATTGATTCAATTTTCTTATCTGACGGAAAATAAATAGCAACCAAAACAATGTGAACCGGTTCAGGTTTTGCATAACGCAATAATTGCTCACAAGTCTCAAAATTCCCTATAATCTGGATCTCTTCTTCAACTGAAATTAAAGCTCCAAGGGCATCGCCCAATACAGGAAATTCACTTACCAGAGCTACATTAACCATATCAAACAAACAATATTATAACGTTTGCGAAGATAGAAAAAACCTTATGAATACAAAAACTTATTTCACCACAAACTATTACTGAAAAATATTCTTATTTAGTAACAACCGGGCGAACATAGACTGAATCCAAGAGGTATTGATTATCCGACTGAAAAAACTTAAAATAATAAGTTCCTGTTGAACTGGGCAGAAAATTATAGGTTGTTTGTAAAGTTGAAGCAACTTCAGGGCAAACACAACCTTCATAAATTGCAGCCACTGAAATCGTAACTGTATCGCCTGTTACTTTTTGTTGTATGTATCCAAATTTACCACAACCATTAACTACACCAAAGTTAATATTGATGGGTACCTGAACATTATTTTGAACTGTATCGGGAAGGTTGACAGAAGATATATAAGCCAAACTGTAATTAACACAATTTCCTTCCTTGATGTTACATCCACCAATAACAAAAAGCCCAAATCCAAGTAAAAGTAAAATAATCTTTTTCATAGGTTTATCTTATGGTTTTTAAAATATTATTTGAACAACAAATATCAAAAAATAAATCCAATAAACCCTTGGACCTTCTAGAATTTTATTCATTTTTCTAATTCACTACTTCGAACCAAATACTTATACTTACACCGTTTTGATCAATAACCGTTAATTTATGCTTTCCAGTATCAGGAACGAAAGCCAGTTTATGATCATTCTGAGTAAAACCAATAAACTGATTGTCAAGATTCCAATACAAAGTTATATTTGGGTTCCGATGACTAACCTGAAAAATTACTTTCTGAAGTTTTCCATCAGGGCCTCTCGGGACAAATACTTTAATTCCAGGACGAGGATAAATAAAACTCATCACATGCTGCTCATCAACAAGAGCACAACCGGGTTTATATGGTGGCAACGTTTTGTAAGAAGGATGAGATTGATGATAGTACCATTCCTGAACGGAAGGCAAAACAAACCAGGAAACCTTTTTCATTTCGCTTACAGAAGCACAACGCTGACTTAGTCTATATCGCTCATTTGCATCAGTAAAAATCGGCTTATGAAATGGACATATTTTTACACGATCGCTACGAATATACGAAAGTATGGTATCTGTTTCAGTACAATACCTGGAAGCTCTGTAACCACTTTGTTTACAAACAATAACTTCCTTAAGATCATCTTCGGGCCGGATAAATCGTTTTGTAATATGCAAAGACTCAAACACCTCAAACATCACAGGAGCAGCATAAGCTGACCCAGTCATATCTGATCTTCCTTCCCCATCTGCATTTCCTACCCAAACACCAACAATATATTCTGGTGTAGAACCAATGGCCCACGCATCTTTAAAGCCAAAGCTTGTTCCTGTTTTCCAGGCAACTGGAACCGTTGATGAGAAATACTCCCACCCTTCTTCCATTTCCGGTCGATGCACTTGATATAAAGCCTGATAAGTTTCCCAAATTGCTCCTGCATCAAGAGGTAAACTTGCTGTAATATTAGGTTCTTTCTCGTTAATCTTATACAAAGCATTCACTATCAACCCATCATATTCTTTCCCTGTATATTTTCCATAAAATCTATCATAGTGCAACAGGGTTTGAGCCATACCGACATAAGCCCCGGTTAATTCCCATAAAGTAGCCTCACCACCTCCAAGAATCAACGATAAACCATAATTGTCAGATGAACGATTAAATGTAGTCAACCCCATATGTTTCATCAAATCCATAAACCTGCCAATTCCATAATCACGTAACAGGTATATAGCCGGAACATTTCTTGACCTTGATAATGCAAGAGATGCAGGAACAGCTCCTTCAAAATGCTGATCAAAATTTTGAGGATGATAATTTTTAAAATAGCTCGGAATATCAGGGATCAGACTATTAATCATAATCTGCCCGTCCTCAATTGCTCCCGCATATAAAAAAGGCTTCAATATGCTTCCTGTACTTCTTGGAACCTGTATCATATCATTATCGTGTCCCTCAATTCCCCTGCCGGGTGCATTTCCCACATAAGCCAAAACTTGCCTCGTACTTGGATCTACAACTAAAACAGCTAAATTCTTTATTTCATTTTGCCTGTATTTCTTATAATTCTCGGCAACAATCTGGTTTACCCTCTTCTGAATATTACCATCTATCGTAGAAATAAATCGTGATCCAACACCCTTTTTTCTGAAATATTGCTTCAACTGATATGCCTGATCAGGGAGCTTATGTGGTTTATCAGGAATCTTTTCCAATAATGACAAGCAATAAGTGGTACTGTCCATATCGCCCAACAAATACAACTGCTTTAAAAGCCTGTTTCTCTTGTTAAGCAACAACCGGCGGTTTTTTCCAGGATAGATATAAGATGGAGTATTGGGCAATACAGCTAACATAGCTGTTTCTGCCCAGGACAAACTATTAGGGTTCCTGCCAAAATATCTCCACGATGCTGCTTCAAGACCTACAACATTTCCACCAAAAGGGGCATGTGATGCATAGAGTTGTAAAATCTGCTTCTTTGAATATTTGGTTTCGGCAGCAACTGCCAGCAAAATTTCCTTTATCTTTTCAAATATGTTTCTGGGCTGTCCTTTTCTTGACAACCTAATTAACTGCATGGTAAGTGTACTACCACCACGCACCACCCTACGGGCCTTTAAATTTGCCATTAATGCATGAAAAGCAGAAACCGGATTAAATCCCAAATGATGATAAAAGTGGCGATCCTCAAACTGAAGCAATGCCTTTCGATACTTTACTGGTAGACTGTCTGATTCCGGAAATCTCCACTGCCCATCAGATGCAATACCTGCACCCAGCAACTGATGGTTGCGATCAAACACTACTATTGAAAACGGATCTTTAAATAAAGGATTAGGAAGGAGCAACCGCGCAATAAGCACAGTTACCAGAAGCACAGCAACTGTTAACAATGACAATCTCAGCCAGCGCCTCATCTTCATCCTTTCCATTTCCCACCGTCTGATTAAGAAATTATTTCGACAAATTCACTTTAACCTTTCCCCCACCAGTTGCAGCTTGTATCGCATGATCGTACATTGCAGAACAGGAAATCTGAGGCATAAAATAAACACCCGGATAGGCAGCATTCAACAAAACGTAAAATGTTTTCGACTGATTTCTGTCCAAATCAAAAAACAAATCCACTCTGTCATCTCTTATATCAGTATATTCTGTTGAAGACGATCTTAAGTCTTTACCCAGATCTGTCATTCGGGTATTTAATATTTCCCATCCTGAAGGGAAAATAGCACTAAGAGCCAGATGGTTGTAATAATTAAAAGTAGTGTTCTTCACCTGAATTTTGGCATAGAAGTCTTTTCCTTGTGGCAAAGAGTTTGCATCCAGCTGATATCCTTTCATATCGTAATACTTGACAGAAAGATTCAAACCCTGCTGAACATTGGCATTTTCGCCCGGCAAGGGGACAGCTGAAGTGGAAAGTGTAAGAAACAATATTTGTTTTGACTTATTCTGAACCTCAAGCTTTACATCAGGCAATGCATCCAGTTCTTTGCTAAACACAGGTTTCAGGCTCTGAACCCTATCTTTCTTTCCATTGTAATTATACTCAAAATCAAAAACCTGATCCTTATTAAAATCTCCAACAAACCTGGATACTGCATACAATGCAAATGAAGTGGTCTGTGTACTCATCCATTCATTACTTCCCAAGGATTTGGTTATCTTTTTGAATAAATCAAAGGCCCCGACCTTATCTCCGGTAAGAACATAAGTTTCCATAGCCATTGCTTCATCTCTTACAACAGAGCCATAATTATATCTCCAGTTATTTTCACTATTATTTACAGACGAAGTCGCTGATTTAAGTAACTCCCCTGCAGCTCCTTTTTCATTGATCAATGCATAAGCAGCTGCAAGCCTTAAAGCAGTAGTAACTTGCAGGTTCTTCATTTCCCGCATTCTGTTCATCGCACTTAAATTAGGTTGGCCTGCCAAAGCCAGAGTGTAAAGCCGGTAGGCCTGATCTAAAGCATCATCGTTATAATCTGAAGTATTGACATTCCATTGTGTTGCCTTTTCCATCTGATATGAAAGCCAATTGTTCAGCATATCCGAAGGAACATAATACCCGGCTTCTTTGGCCAACAACATGAACTGTCCGGCATAACTTGTACCCCAATTACTTGTCCAACTTTGACGTGGCCAATAACTCATGCCACCTGATGGTCTTTGAAACATAGACAAACGAATAATAGCCTGATTGACATGCTGCTCAATTGCAGATTTCTGGTCGGCTGTCAAACTTACAAGTTTATCAAGAAACAACTGTGGAAGAACCGATGAAACCGTTTGTTCAATACAGCCATAAGGATACGTTAACAGGTATTGCAGCCTGTTTTTCAAGTCAATGGAAGGTATTTTTGAAACACTCATTGACAATTGATGTCCGGTTGCACGCTTTAAATAATCAGGCACTACAGTTACAGATTTGCCAGAAACAACAGGTAATATTACTGTTTTATACGCTCTTTCATTTGGGTTCCTAATACTGATTTGCACATCGTATGAAGCCTTGTGCTTTCCAGATTCTACCTGCAACTTTAACTTCCCCACACCTTCCTTGTCTGCCACTTTCAGCTCAACATACGCTACTTTATCACCGGGATGATTAAATATAACCGACTGCTCAGGATGCTCAACAGTAAACATATCATTCGACTGAACATTCAGATTTACCTGCTGAATTCCATCTTCCATTGCAAAAACCGTAACAGGCAACACCAAAGTTTCTCCGGGCATAAGGGTTCGGGGCAACGAAGCCAGCACCATCAGTGCCTGTTTAACAGGAACCTGTTTATCAATACTTCCATAGGCTCCCTGATTACCGGCAACTACCATTACTCTTACCGACCCAACATAATCGCCCATTTTAAGCTGATGATTTTGTCCTTTGCTACCTTCAGGTAAGGTAAACGGCCCAAGGAAACTCACCACTGGTTTGAACCGGTTCACTTTCTTTTTGCCTTGTTCTTCCTGATCCTGGTCACCACCAATAGCAAACACATGCAACAGCTTTCCTCCATAAGCTCCGTTAACCTGGTTGTAAAAATCCCAAACATTCACAGCCAAAGCCTCTTTTTTGTAGAAGAATTCATGAAGAGACGGGGTTTTAAAGTGGGTTAAATCCAACAAACCTTCATCGACTACAGCCAAAACATAAGTCATTTTTTTACCTTCAGCCTCCTTCACACTTACCTGATAAGTTGAATTTGGCTTTATTTGATCCGGAACATTCAAAACCGGTTTAAGTTCAGTAGCAGGGTCATTAACCACTATCGGGATCACACCATATGAACGCATAGGTAAATCATTCTCGGTTTGAAGATGTGGTTGAATTACCGAAACAAACGCATAAACATTAGGAGTCATTTCCTTTGTTACCTTAAAGGAAACATCACTCTCTTTGTCGGTTGTGTTTACCCACCAGGATCGAACAACCTGATTGTTTTTCAGAATGCTAATCAATGCTTTTGCATTGGGTGGTGAAGGAAAACTAAGATGAACCTCATCTCCGGGCTTATACGACTTTTTATCAGCAGACAAACTCAACAGCGTAGCATCTCCGGGTTGTTTACGACCGCTTCTGGAGTAGGTTGAGGGCCAATCAAGATAAACCACAGTGCCCGCACTATACCCCGTACTTTCATCAGTAACTTTTACATAAAAATTGCCCCAGCCTGGATATCTCACTTCAAAGGAAAACTGACCTTCACCATCAATGGTATTTATAGTTGTAGTATATATCCGTTGCTCATAGTTGCGGCTTATATAAGACCCCAAATTACTTTCGTTGCTGTTATACCACCAACTCCAGTCCAGCTTATAAACCTCTGCTTTTATTCCCCTTACTGAAACTTTTCTACCCTGATCGTCAAGTGTAACTACTCTGAATATTTGTTTACGATCGGTTTCCAGAAATGGTTCTGAACCCTTTTCAGGAACTTTAAGGCCAACAAACCGATCATATGGTGAATATTCATATTTCTTTTGATCAATACTAAATCTGCCACCCGGCTCAAAAACCTTGGCAATAAAAGACAGGTTCAATCTTCCCGGCAAACTATTTCCCTGAGGCAACATAACTTTAAAGCGGGTTCTACCCAAACTATCCAGCTTACCATCAAACACAGTTTGCTCTTCAGGGAAGAAACGCTTTGCAGGATCATTAAAGTTGTAATCTTTATGTCCTTCAAATGTTACTTTTCCGGCGGTAATACTTTCGGTCACATTGGCTTTCAGGTTCGAAGCCAGACCTCCATGTAACCAAACCGATTTCAAATCGATATACTGGTTCTTACCTGAAACAAAGCGATCTGCATCAGCCTTAAAATCAATTTTTAACCGATTGGGCAATATGGTTTCAATCCTTAGATTTTTAGTAAACTGGTTATTTCCAATGATTACTTTAGCTTTCCACAATCCTGTAGGAGCATCAGTACTTGTTGGGACCTTAAAAACATAAAAATCGTTGACACCATGTGTAGCTACTGCGCTGAATACTTTTTTATTTCTTGCGTTGCTTACTTCCATCCGAACCGGAAAACCTGCTGGAAGAATCTGTTTCAGATCCTGTAAAACAAAGGTTAAAAACAGAGTATCGCCTGGACGCCACACACCGCGTTCACCAAAAATAATTCCTTTCAAACCATTCTCAGTTTGCACACCATCCGTTTCAAATTTACTAAACGACAATGCCGTACCGCCCTGCAACCGTAAATACGCATACTGATTACCTTCTTGCGCAACAAGCAGAGAAGGTTCCTTTTTCATATGAACCTCTGCTTTTCCATCGTCATCTGTAATCGCTTCGACCAGTTTCTGATTTTGAAAGGAATAAAACTGAACCTTAACATTTTTAAAGGGTTTAACATTAAGCAGATCACGGGCAAAAACCTGAAAATCATTATTTCCATAACCCAAAACCGTCAGTCCTATATTTCCTGCAATAAAGTTTCTTTCCTTAAAATTCTGATAATTATAATAAGAATTGTCGCATGGATTATTGCGGTTATTCCATGAGTAACCATTTGGATAATAATAGTTTGAATAATAATAACTGGTAGAATCTGAGAAGTTATTTTCCACTGTAATGTCCTTACAATCTAGCATTGCATAAGGTTTTCTAAACCGCAAACCAACACGATAGATAGCCCCGGGTGAAGCTTTAATCATCTTGGTAAGGTCAATAGCATAACTTTGCCATTTATTCTCAGGTTCAACGGCATCCTTATCCAGAATAATCTTTTGATGATGAACAAACTCTCCCACCCTGTTCATATTCCAGTCACTACCACTGAGCTCATTCTGTTGCAGAAATTGCTTGATATTGTTAGCATAGATTTTAAAAATGACCACATCCACTGCTTTTAGGTTCACCGCTTCGAAAGGAACAATCCATTGTTTATTTCCCGGAAGAATATTGCCACCACCAATAAACCGCACCTGTGGAGGAGCCATTTCAAAAAACGGGCGTACAATATATTCTTTATCAAGATTGTCAGCGTTGTTATTCCTGATACCCTTGCTTATGACCAACGCATGACTTCCTCCGAGTTTTTGTTGAGGGTAAACCTGAATCTCATTACCTTTTGCAGCAATGCGCACTGGGGTTCCATCCTGAAAATACACCAGTCCCTGAATATTTTGATCAGGCTGTAGAAAATCTGAAAAAACCAGACTAATATGAACTTCAGGTGTTTTAACTACATTATATTGAACTAATAAAAATTTACTAACCGGAGGAATCTCATAAGTCCATTCTTTATTCTCATATGCCCCGAATTCTTTTCCATTCATCTGAAGCTTAATTTCACCCCGTTTATCAGAACGCCTGATGCTATCCACCACAAATGAATAAACAAGGTTATTATCTGTTGGCTCTACTTTAACAGGTAATAACTCATTTCCTTGTTTAACAGTAAAATACCGAATAAAATCCGCCTGCTTTACAACATTAGAAAACGATAATGACCCTTTTAGCCTTGAAATATTTTCTGATACTTTCCCATAAGGTTCCAGATTATCAGAATGCAAACTATACTTTAACGGAAGAATCCTTATTTTAAATTCATACAGGTCCTTTTCTGTATGATTAAACAACTTATTAAGATGTATTTTTACCGTGTACTCCTGGCCATAGCTAAATGCTTTATCAGGCTGAAACACCAATGTGTTTTGATCTATTCTGAATACACTTCCCGTTACTTCAGGTGAAAACTCAAAAACATTATTCTTTTCAACCTCAGACAATCCGTTAAACAGTTCAGGGACTGATTTAAAAGTTATTTTGACCGACTGTTGTGCTTCGACAAGCGGTCCGGAATGGCGGGCAACAGAGCTATTTATTTCACTGTTTGATGCTGAATTATGGCATGAAGCCAAGCCTAGAATTAATAAGGAAAATGAAAGAACTTTCCAATATGGGAGTGTTTTCATAAAGCAGAGCTTAATATTGTAATTAGAAAAATTTGACCCTAAAGCCGTAAAAACAAATATATTAAATTTTATCGTCCTTTTGATTTAGTCCATCTGCAATACCAACAAAATATTTAAATACAAGAACTTAAATTCAGTCCGAAAGAAGAAGGGTTTCGCTTATTTTAACCAAACAATGTGTTTTTAAATGTAACGGTCATAATCCTGCTAATATTTTACCATCAAAGGAAAAAGTTCTTCAAGAAAATGACAGACCGCATTGAAGATTGATTAAAACTGAATGTACTGAAACAATAACTAATTCTTCTTAATTTTGCCGGAAAACAAGTTATGTGCCTCATATTTTTCTCGATAAATGAACACCCGAAGTACAAGCTAATTGTGGCTGCCAACCGCGATGAATTTTACCAAAGACCAACCCAGCAGGCACACTGGTGGGAACATCCTGAAATACTGGCAGGAAAGGACCTACAGGCAAACGGAACCTGGATGGCACTCAACAAAAATGGCGAGTTTGCTGCTCTAACCAATTACCGCGACCCTGCAGAATTTAACATTCAAAATAAATCGCGGGGAAATATTGTAGTAGAATATTTCAAAACAGAGGACAAAGCAAGATTTTTTAACAATCTGATCAACTCAAGAGAACAATACAACGGTTACAATTTCATTGGCTTCAACAACAACAAAATAACCTACTATTCGAACCAACTTTCTGATACTACCGTACTGGAAAAAGGCAGTTTTGCGCTAAGTAACCATTTGCTGGATTCGCCCTGGCCCAAAGTTGAGAAAATAAAAAGGGAAATGAAATCGATAATAAATCAGGAAGAGTTCACAACTGAATCCGTGTTCGGTATATTGTTAGACAATACTGTTGCACAAGACAATCAACTTCCTCTTACCGGCGTGCCAATAGAAACAGAAAGAATGCTTTCATCTGTTTTTATACAAAGTGAAAAGTATGGTACCAGAAGTTCTTATGTTCTGCTGATGGACTATTCCAATAAAATAAGATTTGAAGAAAAAACCTGGCATCCCAAAACAACCGAGGTTCGTTTCTTAATTTAACAGCTATCTGTTATTCAAATAATGTATCTGGACTTATACAGAATTGTATCTTAATTCCACATCGAAAATCAAACATCCCACACCCTAACGTTTCCCTTCCCATTCAGCATAAAACTGTTCCAGATATTGCTCCATGAATTGATGCCTTTGCTGCGCCATTTTCTTTGCTGAATCAGTATGCATCATATCTTTCAGCAACAGCAATTTTTCATAAAAGTGATTGATAGTGGGCTCAGTAGCAGCTTTATATTCTTCTTTTTTTTTATTCAGATTAGGTTTTATGGAAGGATCATACAGAGCCCGACCTTTATATCCACCGTAATTGAAAGCTCGTGCAATACCAATGGCTCCGATAGCATCGATCCGGTCGGCATCACGAATCACTTGCAATTCTCTAGATTCAGAACCCGGATTCTGGTTCCTGTTTTTAAACGATATAAAACGGATAATATGAATAATGTGGTCTATCACTTGCTGTTCAACCAACAATGATTTCAGAAAGGCTTCTGCTTTCTGAGGACCTATCTCTTCATTACCGTCATGGAATTTGGCATCAGCAATATCATGCAATAACGCACCAAGGTTCACAATAAACAAATCGGCCTGTTCTTCTTTAGCTAATTTTATAGCTGTTTTCCAAACCCTGTAAATGTGGAACCAATCATGACCACCTTCGGCCTCAGACAATTGCTGCTTTACAAATTCACGGGTTTGATCAATGATAACCTGTTGCTGAGAAGTAAGTTTATTCATCGAAATAATTTTCTATTTAAAGAACAAAAATAGCAAATCGAAAATACTCATCAACTGCTCATTTAATAACTTTTAATAATAGTCTCAAGCCGTTGCCAATAAGATTGGACTTAAATTTCATAATTTTGTAAAAAAAGAAATGTTTTACAGCATCAATCCCTATACAGGCGAACAGTTTCTTGAACATGAAGAACATTCCCAAAATCAAGTTGAGGACATCATTAATAAAAATCACCAGCAATTTCTTTCGTGGAAAAAGCTTTCTTATGAAGAGCGTGGAAAGCTGTTCGTAAATCTTGCTGGTTTACTCAGAAAAAACAAAGAAGCATTTGCCCGGCTCATTACCATGGAAATGGGGAAAATTATCACCGAATCCAGAGCTGAAGTTGAAAAATGCGCATGGCTGTGCGATTACTATGCAGAAAATACAGAAGGCCTGCTCAAAACACAATTCTATCCAACTAATGCAAGCAAAAGTTACGTTCGTTTTGATCCAACAGGAATAGTATATGGTATCATGCCCTGGAACTTTCCATTCTGGCAGGCACTGCGGGCTGCAGTTCCAACAGTAATGGCCGGTAATACATTTGTATTAAAACATGCTCCCAATGTTTTGGGAAGCGCTAAAGCCATTGAGCAACTTTTTCTCGAAGCCGGTTTTCCTGAACACGTATTTTCTAACCTTATCATTCCAATATCTTTATCGGAGAAGGTCATTGCCCACCCCTACGTGGAAGGCGTTACCCTTACGGGAAGTTTGCGTGCAGGAGCGGCTGTTGCGGCACAGGCAGGAAGACATCTTAAAAAAAGCGTGATGGAACTGGGAGGTTCCGATCCTTATATTGTGCTAAAAGATGCTGAATTCAATACCAGTTGCAAAACCGGAGTTTGTTCAAGAATGCTCAATGCCGGGCAGGTTTGTATATCTGCCAAACGATTTATTGTGGAAGAACCTGTTTTAAATCAATTTATAGAAGAGCAAAAACGATTGCTCGAAAACCTGGTTCTGGGCAACCCGCTGGATGAACAGACTGATATGGGTCCAATGGCACGTAAAGATTTGCTTGAACAAATAGAACAACAGGTGAACGAGTCGGTAGCCAAAGGAGCCAGAATTATTACCGGAGGAAAACGTTCGAACAACGGAAAGTTGTTTTATGAACCTACGCTTTTGGTTGATGCCAGAAAAGGTATGCCTGCCTTCGATGAAGAAACTTTTGGTCCGGTTTCGGTGGTTATTCCGGCCAAAAATCCTCAAGATGCTGTCCGTATTGCCAACGATACACCTTACGGACTGGGTGCTAGTTTGTGGACAAAAGACCTGGAATTGGCCGAAAAGCTGGCGGCAAAAATTGAATCGGGTGCAGTGTTCATTAACGAAATGACCAAATCTGATCCACGATTACCATTCGGCGGCACAAAACGTTCAGGTTATGGCAGAGAACTCTCTGATTTGGGTATTCGCGAGTTCCTGAATGCCAAAACGGTTTGGCAGGCCTAATCGATAATAAAATCTCAGCATCTAAAAAAATCATTTAATACTTTTACCGAAAAACTTCATGGCTCACCATCACGATCATGACCACCATCACATAAACGCAGGAGGACTCTTTCTTTCAGTGCTACTCAATATCATTATTACTGTAGGGCAAATTATTGGCGGGCTCATTTCCGGCAGTATGGCATTGTTGTCGGATGCATTGCACAACTTCAGCGACGTACTTTCATTGCTTATCACCTATTTTGCTCACAAGCTATCCCATCGAAAACATACAGTAAAACACACTTTTGGTTATCAGCGTGCAGAAATACTTGCAGCGTTCATCAATTCTGCCATGCTTATTGGTATTGCCGTTTTTCTGGGAGTTGAAGCCGTGAACCGGATTATTGCACCGGAAGCCATCAAATCATCCATTGTCATCTGGCTGGCTGCAGGATCAATTGTTATTAATGGATTGAGTGTATTACTGGTTCATTCCGGATCAAAAAACAGCATAAATATTCGTTCAGCTTACTTACACCTGTTATCAGATATGCTGACTTCCGTTGCTGTGCTTGTTGGTGGTTTCCTAATGAAATATTATAGCATCTATTGGGTAGATGGAATTATTACACTGGTGATTGCAGTTTATCTGATTTATTCCAGCTGGCACTTGTTTGTGGAATCAATTAATATTATCATGTTGTTTTCTCCCAAAGAAATCAATATTAAAGAACTAAAACATAAAATAGAAGCTATTGAAGGAATCAAAAACATTCATCACCTGCATTTATGGCGTTTAACCGATAACCATATCAATATGGAAGCCCATGTGGATCTGGAAAAAGACATTCCCACCTCAGCATTTGAGATTTGTCTGGAAAAAATTCAGAAAACGGCTCAAGAATTAGGTATTCATCATGTAACCATACAACCGGAGTTCAGCGTCAGTGACAGCAAAGAACTCATTCACAATCATTAATCAAGAGTCAGTGTAAATTTGACTCCAGGAACCAAAGGATGATTTGGAAGCCGAGACGTTTCAACAGAAGCATTCATTCTGATAGAATATTTGTAGCGAATGGCTTCCTGTTTCTTTTTCAGGACCCATTTTCCGTGAATCCAATCATAAAAATAGGAACCTAGAATTATTGCCAATGAAGTATAAGCTACAATTTGTTGGTTCTTAAATGCCGCATCCTGAGTTACATTAACACCTGAAATTAGTTCAGTCAGAGTAAAATCATTCTTAAGTATTACGTAGCTCAATCCGGCATATCCAACAAGCCGTGTTCCCAAAACCCAATAACCTGTTTTTTTGTCCTGAGCCACAAAATGTGTATAACCGGGAACCACCATAGCATACAACATATCCTGCATCCGCAGGTCACGGCTAAGTAACTGAAATTCCTTATACGTCATACCCTTATTGATATGCGGCATTTTGAAGTTCGAATTTTTACTGTGCCTGTAAATATCCAGATCCTGAGCCATCAGGCTGTTTACAAAAAAGATGATAAAAATCAAGAGTGTAGATTTCTTCATAGGGCAGGTTAATTTTCTACTATCAAAGATAAAATAAAACTTTTACAGAAAAGATGGTTCAGGCTTGTATTCATCAATACAAATCATCAATTTCGTATTTTTGCACCATGCGAATAGATATCATCACCTTATTTCCTGAAATGTTTGAAGGACCTTTCAATCATTCCATCATTAAAAGAGCCAAGGACAAAGGGCTGGCTGAAATATTTCTGCACCAGTTACGTGATTACGGACTGGGGAAATATCGACAGGTAGACGATTATGCCTATTCCGGCGGAGCGGGTATGGTGATGCGTATTGAACCGGTTGCAGAATTAATTGAGAAACTCAAAAATGAACGCCAATATGACGAAGTTATTTACACCAGTCCTGATGGCGAATTGCTTGATCAGCCTACAGCCAATCAGTATTCAACTGCTGAGAACCTCATTATTCTCTGTGGCCACTACAAAGGAATTGATGAACGTATTCGGGAACATTATATTACAAAGGAGATTTCAGTAGGAAACTATGTATTATCCGGTGGCGAACTGGCTGCCGCTATCATCACTGATAGTGTAGTCAGACTTATTCCTGGTGTTCTTGGCAACGAAGAATCAGCTTTGAGCGACTCTTTTCAGGATCAATTGATTTCTCCACCGGTTTATACCCGTCCTAAAAGTTTCAAAGGCTGGGATGTTCCTGATATTCTTCTTTCAGGAAATGAAAAAGTAATTACTGAATGGAAACTAGAACAGGCTTTAAAACGTACAAAAGAAAGACGTCCTGATCTACTGAAAGACATTGAATAAGTGCTAAGAAGCCTTCATCATCAAAACAAAGTGAATAAATCACAAAATATTTTCAGGATATCATTTGCATTTAAAGAAATACCTGTATATTTGCACTCATTTTTGAGAAATCACTACAAAGCATAATAAAATGAGTAAGCAGGAATTAATTAAGCTGATTGAAGACGCTACACCGGTAAAAGAAGTCCCTGAATTCAAATCAGGAGACACCATTACTGTTACATACAAAATCAAAGAAGGCGATAAAGAAAGACTCCAGAAATTCAGAGGTGTAGTATTGCAGCGTGCAGGAAACGGTCCTACTGCTACATTTACAGTTCGTAAAATTTCAAGCAATATTGGCGTAGAACGTATCTTCCCGGTTGCATCTCCTTTCATTGAAGAAATTGAAGTAAATAAAGTTGGTGTTGTTCGTCGCGCACGCATTTTCTACTTCAGAAATCTGAAAGGTAAAAAAGCACGTATTAAAGAAAAAAGACGCTAATCTTTTTGCAAAGAATCACAAAAACTCCGGTACAGTTTACCGGAGTTTTTTTGTGCCCTGATATAAAATTTATACTTCCTGAAAACACTCATTCTTAGTTTTTTCACACAAGTTATTCTTTTTGTTGTGAATAATGATACAGAAAACGCTAATGCAAACGATTTAAATTTTTATTTTTACAGCAATAAAAAATTACAAACTGAAATATTTGATCATGCCCAAAAACATTGAAAAAATTAAAAAGGCTTTAGAAAGTTACGGCATAAACGATGTGGCTGACATTGTTTACAATCCTTCGTATGATGAGCTTTACAGTGAAGAAACCAACCAAAGTCTGAAAGGCTTTGAAATGGCTCAGAAAACCGAACTCGGTGCACTAAATGTAATGACAGGTCGATTTACAGGACGTTCTCCCAAGGACAAATATATTGTTTACGATGACTTTACCAAAGAAAATGTGTGGTGGTCGGATCAGGCCAAATCATCAGACAACAAACCTATTGATCATGATGTATGGGAAAAAATGTATCAAATTGGCACCGATCAATTGAGCGGAAAGCGCTTATATGTCATCGACGGTTATGCCGGAGCCAATGAAAATACTAGAATGAAAGTCAGGTTTATTGTTGAAGTAGCCTGGCAGGCTCATTTTGTTAAAAATATGTTCATCCGCCCCAACGATGAGGAACTGGATCATTTCGAACCCGATTTTGTTGTTTTAAACGCTTCAAAAGCTAGCAACAAAGATTGGCAGTCGATGAAACAATCCAACGGAAAACCTCTTAATTCAGAAGTATTTGTTGCTTTTAACCTGGGACAAGGCAAAGCTGTGATTGGCGGAAGCTGGTATGGTGGCGAAATGAAAAAAGGTATTTTCTCTATCATGAACTATTATTTACCGCTGAAAGGTATAGCTGCTATGCATTGCTCTGCCAACGTTGGTAAAGATGGGGATACCGCAATTTTCTTTGGGCTTTCCGGAACAGGAAAAACCACACTTTCTACCGATCCTAAAAGAGCACTCATTGGTGATGATGAGCATGGCTGGGATGATGAAGGCATTTTCAATTTCGAAGGCGGTTGTTATGCTAAAACCATTCACTTGGATAAAGATAGTGAACCCGATATCTTCAATGCCATTAAACGTGATGCTTTATTAGAAAATGTTACTGTTGACGGACAGGGCAAAATTGACTTTAATGATGGGAGCACTACCCAAAACACAAGAGTCTCCTACCCTATTTATCACATCAACAATATTGTAACTCCCGTATCCAAAGCCGGTCATGCCAAAAAAGTTATTTTCCTGACTGCCGATGCTTTTGGTGTCATGCCTCCGGTTTCAAAACTGACAAAAGAACAAACAGAATATCATTTCCTTTCAGGATTTACAGCTAAGCTTGCCGGAACAGAGCTCGGAGTTACTACACCTCAACCTACATTTTCAGCTTGTTTCGGAGCAGCATTCCTGTTATTACACCCAACCAAATACGGTATGGAACTCGTAAAACGCATGGAAGAAAACGGGGCAGAAGCTTATCTGGTGAACACAGGTTGGAATGGTACAGGAAAACGTATCTCTATCAAAAATACCAGACGCATCATTGATGCTATTCTGGATGGATCCATTGAAAACGCAGAAACTAAAACAATTCCTGTTTTCAATCTGGAAGTTCCCACATCACTTCCTGGTGTGGATTCTGAAATCCTTGATCCAAGAGATACTTATTCTGACCCTGCTGAATGGGATAAAAAAGCCAAAGATCTTGCCGAACTTTTCATTAAGAACTTTGAACAATATACTGACAACGAAGAAGGCAAAAAACTTGTTGCTGCCGGACCTCAGTTGTAAATAGTTAAATCTTAATTCAGAACTTTATCAACAAAAAAAGGCTGCCCGATGGGCAGCCTTTTTTTGATTTGAAACAGATTGTTTATTTCGAGGTTTCTTTCAGCATTTCTTTTACTGCTGCTTTCAACTGATCGTCTTCTCCTTTCAATACTTTATTGTAAGGGTTGTCCACTTTAATATCAGGTTCCAGTTCATGGTTCTCAGTGAAATGATTTTCATTTACACCTTTTGAAGCCACCATCGGAATACCAAAAATTATCGAGGGATCAACCTGGCGTTCCCACCATACAGCAGTTCCTGTGCCCGGAACCGGCATACCAATCAATTTACCAACTCCCAGTTCCTTATAAATATACGGAAACATAAAAGCATCCGAATAGTTGCTTTCACTCATCAAAACACAACTTGGTTTGTCCCATTTATCACTTGATTCTCCACCCGGAACAAGTTGTCCCTGGGGGGCAAACTGCATGTAAAGTTTTCCATCAAGGAAAGTAACCAGATGATCGTGCAACCAACCGCCACCATTAAATCGGGTATCAACAACCAGAGCATTTTTATTGAAGTTTTTACCCAGAACTTTTCCAAACACATGGCGATAACTTTGATCATTCATTGAACGAACGTGAACATATCCGATTTTTCCATCAGAATATTCTTTAGTCATTGCCTGCATTTGATCGAGCCAACGCTGATACATAAGTGCCTGTTCCTGACCTGAGGAAATAGGTTTAATTACCTCATCCCATGTTTCTTTAGCTTTAGGGTCGAAGAAAGTTAAACGGGTAAATGCACCTGATTTATTATTCAGGAGTTTAGCCCAGTCAAAATCGCCTGTAATTTGAACACCGTCAATTTTCTCCAGAACATCTCCTTTTTTCACTTTGGTTTGTGCATTATCCATCGGCCCCCCGGTAATAATTTCTTCAACAACCAGACCTTTACCGCCTTTCATTTCATCGTACAACATACCCAATGCAGCTGTACGGTCAGGATTTTCATGCATAGCGTAATAACGTGCTCCTGTATGAGATACATTCAATTCACCCAGTAATTCGCTCAGCATATTGGCAAAGTCGTAATTGTTATTGATATATGGAAGAAACTGACTGTAATATTTTTTATAATAATCCCAGTCAACTCCCTGCAAATTAGGATCAAAAAGCTTTACCCGAACCTGTTCCCAGGCATGATTGAATATATAAGCCCTTTCTCCGGCTGCATCCCAGTTAATGTTAGCATTAATTCCCAACGGTTTAACACTTCCATTGGCAGTAGACACTTTACTGATGCGACCACCGGCCAACACATAAATATTCTTTCCTGTTTTATCCATTTCAAGGCTACCCCCGCTTCTGGATCCCAGTTTAGCCAAAACTTTTGTTTTGTGTGTGCGCGGTTCAGTTTCCCACAGATCAAAGCCTCTTTCGTAACGAGCCAGATAATATAGCTTCTCACCATCTTTAGAAAGCAAAAAGTCGCTTAAAACAGAAGAGTTAATGGTAAGACGTTTGGTTCTGCTGTCCAGATTCTTCAGGTTTAGTATCAAGGGTTCTTTACCTTTTTTTGTCTTGGTAGTATCTTTTTTCTGCTCTTCTTTCATCAATTTATAATCATCTTCACTCAGATTTGACTGATCAAAAGCTTTCTGATTAAAGTACATGGCATAAACATCTCCCTGACTTCCACGGCTCAGGTTTTTCATTCCTTCTCTTGTGGAAATCCAGGCCATCATTTTACCGTTCAATCCCCATTTCGGAATACCATCATAGAAACCACTTTGAGTCAAATCAATACGCTCGCCACTACCATCTGCTTTAACAAGGTCAACATCAGAACGCACAAAAGTTCCCTCATTGGATTCAGCCAAAATCCATTTCCCATCAGGAGACCATGTAAAATATTGATCACCATCGGAATACGAAAAGTTTACTCCCTTTGGAATAACTGTAACCGTTTTTTTGGACTTTGTATCGTAAACTTTTAAAATATTGCGTTCTTCCAGATAAGCTATTTTCTTTCCATCCGGAGAATAGCGGGGTTGAAACTCATTCTTTTCAGTGGCAATCACAGGAGCATTATCTACAACAGTAGAGGCATAAAAATAGGGTTCCTTATCGTTATCAATAGTTAACTTATCAATATCCCAATTTTCATCCTTTTCAACTGAGTAAACGATAGAACGACCATCCGGGCTGAATTCAATCATACGCTCCTGATAAGGAGTATCGGTAAGCCTTTTTGTGGTTCTTCCATCTGCCGAAGTGGCAAAAATATCACCACGATACACAAAAGCCAACTCTTTTCCGTTGGGAGAAAGTGTCATTTCACTAATTTGCCTGTTACCAACAGAAATGGTTTTGGTAGCCTGTTCTGCAAAATCAGCCTGAATGGTAATCGGAACCACTTTGGGTTTTTCACCGGGAACCATCGTCATAATGTTGCCGCCATGACGGAAACACAGCAAATTTGCTTTTTCAGAATAGGTTAGTCCTCTTACAGGATTTCTTTTGAAACTGGTCAACTGCTTTGGATTTGCCGGATCAGACAAATTGGCTTCATAAACATTTAAATCATTATTTTTCAATTCACTCAGATAATAGTAAGTATTTCCTTTTCCCCAAACAGGTTCCAGATCGTTACCATTAAATGTGGTCAATTTTTGATATTTATCTGTTTTAAAATCATATGTCCAGATATCACGGGTAACAGAAGCTCTTTCGTGCTTGCGTTCTGCGCTTTCATACCCTTTTGTATCCTGAAAGATAATTTTATCCCCCTTATCATTGTAACGGGCATATTCTGTTCCGGCAGAATTAACCATCACAGAACGTCCGCCTTTTACCGGAACACGATATAGTTTATTAAAAAGTCCCGGAATAGGAAACCTAACCGAAGTATAAATATCGTTACGTGTAGTTCCGAAAATCACTTCTCTGTCATCCAAAGTAAAATCTGAAGGGATGTCTGAAGCAGAATTAAAGGTCAGACGTGTAGCGCTTCCACCATCAGAAGGCATCACAAAAACATCAAAATTACCATGCCTGTCAGAAGCAAAAGCAATATATTTTCCGTTGTGACTCCATACAGGATTACTCTCGTAATCAGGGGTCATTGTTAAAGGAATGGCAGTACCGCCTGCAGACGACACCTTAAATAAATCGCCTTTGTATTCAAAGGCTATCCATTTCCCATCAGGAGAAATGGCCGGATGTCTCATCCATTTGGGATGAGCATTGCTTTGAGCAACCAGCAATGCCGGCCACAAAAGCATGAACATGAATAAAAATTTTTTCATTGTGTAGAGGTTAGTTGTGTTAATTAATATGATTCCGATTGAAAATTGATCTCTCAACCAAAATCAGAAGTTCAAAGATAAAAAATATATTCAGCCGACATTATTGCAGTATGAAACCACAAAAATCACAAGTCAGGCTTGTTCCCCATTTTCAGCTATAAGTCTAATTCAACCGTTTCCCTTATCAAATTCCAGGCCTTTTTCACATGCTGTTTTTCCGTTCTTAGCCCTGAAATTGCTAGTCTCAAAACCAGTTTATTGTTCAATTTTGTATGAGAAATAAAGAGTTTTCCGGTAGCATTAACCTTATTCATCAGTTTTTCATTGAGGTCATCCAAATCATTTTCTGATTTTCCTGTTGGATGATACCTGAAGCAAACCACACTAAAAGGAACAGGAGCCATAATTTCAAATCTTTGGTCCCGGCTTATTTCATCTTTAAGCCATTGAGCTATATTTAAATGTTCTTTAATCCTGTTTCGAATCCCTTCCACTCCAAAATAACGAATAATAAACCAAAGCTTTAGTGAACGGAATCTTCTGCCCAGCTGAATCCCGTAGTCCATATAATTTTGAACCGATGACCCCTCTCCCGTTTTCAGATATTCAGCCACCAATGAGAATGCCCGTTTCAGTATTTCCGGCTTTCTGGAAAAAAATACACTCAAATCAATCGGGGTAAACATCCATTTGTGTGGATTAACAACTATAGAATCTGCTTTTTCTATCCCTTTAAAATGGTAACGCATTTCCGGAAGTACCGCAGCCATTCCACCATAAGCAGCATCTACATGAAACCATATATTCTCACGAGTACAAATTGCCCCTATACTATCTACAGGATCAACACTTGTTGAAGAAGTGGTGCCAATCGTAGCAACTACACAGAAAGGATACCAACCATTGGACCTATCCTCCTCAATAGCCAGATCAAGAGCCTCAGGAATCATACGAAACTGATCATCCACAGGAATTTTCCGTATCCCATTCATTCCGATCCCCATTGCCAAAGCTCCTTTTTCAACTGAAGAATGGGCATGAGCCGTACAATACAACCTCAGCTTTGGAGTGTCTGATCTGCCTGACATACCCTTTTCTCTGAAACTAAATTGAGCGTACTCTCTGGCTGCCGCAATGGCATGCATTGTACTCACCGATGCTGTATCATAAATAATACCCCATAAATCTTCAGGAAAATCCAACATCTTTCGGAACCAGTTCAATGTTACCTCTTCTAACTCTGTTGCTGCAGGAGAGGTTTTCCAAAGCATACCATTAACATTCATAGCCGCTGAAATAAACTCAGCGAGTATTCCTGGGGCACTTGAGTTGGAATTAAAATAAGCCATAAAACCGGGATGATTCCAGTGCGTAATTCCGGGCATAATGATATCATTCAAATCGCTGAACATAACATCAAAACCTTCACCCTTTTGTGGCGGCTCAACAGGAATCTTTGATTTAATTTCACCAGGTTCAACCTGAGATAATACAGGATAATTTTCGATATTTTTCAGGTAATCAGTAATCCAGTCCACAACCTGATACCCGTATTGCCTGAACTCTTCCGGCGGCATATCACCGATTTGAGGAATTTTTTTGTCCATTGTTGTTTTGATTTTCGATCAAACATGAATGGACTAAGATAAAAAGATTATGTAATGTGAATTCTTAAAACTTTAGCCTTGACTTCCCATCCGTTGGCGTACCACTTCATGCATCAGAATTCCTGCTGCTACGGAAACATTCAGTGATTCAATGGTTCCTAACATCGGTATTTTCACCTGAACATCAGAAAGTTTCAGGTAAGCCTCAGAAATACCGGTTCCTTCAGAACCCATTACCAAAGCTACAGGTCCGTCTAGGTTCTCATGAAAATGGAAGTTATCCGCCTTTTCAGTCACAGCAACAATCTTCAATCCGCTTTCTTTTAAATAAGTCAAAGCATCCTTTAAATTGTGTTCTCTACAAATAGGCACTTTAAACACAGCACCCGCCGAAGACTTCACAGCATCCGAATTCAAAGGCGCTGTTCCTTTGTCAGGAACCAGTACAGCATTAACTCCTGCGCTATCGGCAGTCCTTAATAAACCGCCAAAGTTTCTAATATCTGTTACCCGATCCAATACCAACACAAAAGGAGTTTTGCCCTCTTCGTACAATAACGGCAACACCTGATCTATCTTATAAAAAGTTACGGGCGAAACCATAGCAATCACCCCTTGATGATTCTTACGTGTAATTCTGTTTAATTTCTCTATGGGAACCCATTGAAAAGGAATTTCGTTTTCTTTTAAAAGGCTCATCAACTCATGAAAAACAGGACTTTTAAGACCATTCTGCATCAACACTTTTTCAATATCCTTCCCCGAACGGATGGCCTCAATCAACGGACGGGTACCATAAATCATCTCCTGCGATTCCTGATTTCTTTGTTCCATTATTCTTCAAGATATTTTGAATCAATATTCCGGGAGGTTTTTACTCCCAAAGCTTTCAGTTTCTCAACTTGCCCTACAAGGTTTCCTCTGCCGGAAGTGAGTTTTTTATGAGCTTCCTGATATGAGTTTTGCGCTCTTTCCAGGTTTTGCCCCACTTTTTCCAAGTCTTCCATAAACCCGACAAACTTTTCGTACAGCTTTGTTCCCTGACTGGCAATTTCCAAAGCATTTTTAGTCTGTCTTTCATGGCGCCAGATGGAAGCCACCGTCCTCAGAGTTGCCAGCAATGTCGTAGGGCTAACAATCACAATCCTTTTCTCCCAAGCTTCATTGAACAGTTCCGGATCAGCCTGAACGGCAGTGGCAAAAGCCGGTTCAACCGGCAAGAACATGAGCACAAAATCCGGAGAGTTCAACTCACCAAGCTGATCGTATTTCTTATCGCTTAGCTCTTTAATATGGTTTTTTATGGAAGTTAAATGCTGTTTTAATGCCGTTGCTTTATGCTCTTCAGATTCAGCAGCAATAAACTGTTGAAAAGCAGTCAACGAAACTTTAGAATCAATAATAAGGTGTTTGTCTTCGGGCAGTTTTATCACCACATCGGGACGAAGCGTTTTACCATCAGTACTGGTAGCTGTGTACTGAACAAAATATTCTTCATCTTTAATGAGGCCGGAGCGTTCCAAAATGCGTTCCAACACAACCTCTCCCCAATTTCCCTGTTTCTTTGTATCAGATTTTAGTGCTTTGGTCAGGTTGCTGGCTTCTTCGCCCAACTTCATATTCATCTCCTGCAGGCGTTTCAGTTCTTCTTTCAGAACCGTTTGATCAATTTTTCCTTTCTGATATGTTTCTTCTACCTTTTTCTCAAAATCTGAAATCTTATCGCGCAACGGATCCAGCAGGTCTTTCATCTGCTTGTTGGAGGTTTCGTTAAATTCTTTGGTGTTCTGTTTCAGAATGGACTGTGCCAGCAGTTCAAAATCCTTTTTGAATTTTTCCTGGATCTTTTCCAACTCCAGTCGTTCCTCTTTCAGTCGTTCTTCAAGATGACGATAATCGGCTTGCAAAACAGCACGGCTTTTCTCGGCTTCCTGTTTCTCTTTTTCAGCCAATTCAAATTTCTCCATCAGCAATTGTTGCTCACGACCTAAGTTTGCCAACCTTTCTTTTAGTACCTCCATTTGTTTTTCCATCTCCGTTTTCTCTGCCAAAAAGGTGATTGAAGCTTTTTCCACATCAAGCTGCATCTGAGCCTTTCCGGCTTTGTTTTTTTGTCTAAAAAACAACCAGGCTATTACAAAACCAATAATAATTCCGGCAAAAACATAGAGGATTTCCATGACCAAATATTTTGAGTAAAGATAGTTCTTTTAAGAGAATGAAAAATTAAGAATGAAAAATGGCTCTTAGCTCTTAGCGTTGGCGTTAGCCCCACTCTGGGACCTATGCTCTGCCTGACAGAGGGATATTTCCACATTCCGTTTCTCTCCATTTGTAAATATGACAAAAATGAAGAATGATAAACGAGAAAACATCTTCTCCATTCATTAAAAAAGGCCATCCACACAAGCGGACAGCCTTTCTTCAATTTATTTTGTTCTATCATTAAATCTCGTCGGTTTCAACAACTTTTGCCAACAGATCAGCATAAGGAACCATCAGATATTTTTTGGATTCAAAATCAAATTCAGTGCCGGAGAATTTTTTGTAAAAAACAGTGTCTCCAACAACAATACCTGCATTTTCGATATTGCCTATAGCTACCACTTTAGCATATTGTGGCTTTTCTTTGGCACTGTCAGGAATGATAATTCCGGTAGCTGTTTTTTGTTCTTCTTTGTTGTCGGTAATATCGAGCAGAACATTTTCGTTTAATGGTTGTAATTCTTTCATGATTTTATTTTTAATTGTTTATTGAATTCCTAATAAAGTATTGATTCTTTGCTTATCAAAACCAACAATAATTTCACCGTTAATGTCGGTTTGCGGCACGCCTTGCTGACCACTTCGGGCCACCATGGTTTCTGCTGCCTTTTGGTCCTTTGAAACATCCACATCAGTAAATCTTACACCATTTTGTTTGAGGTGTGTTTTTAATGTATTACACCAGGAACAGCTTGGAGTTGAATATACGGTAACACGTTTTTGCGGCTTGGCTTCACCATCGGCAACTTTGGCAGAAAACAGAGCCTCTTCAAAAAGTCCTTTGTAAAAATTGTTTTCGTTGCAACCTTTTATGGTTTTTACAAACTGTTTACCCTCAAAAACCATCAGTGCTGGCGCAGAAGTAATAGAATAGTTTCCATGAATATCTCTTACCTGAGTTACGTCAGCAGCTACAAGCCTTATGTCTTTTACAGTTTCAAGCGCTAAAGCAATGTTCTGATAGCTACAATCGCTGGCTTCTGTTCCTTTCTTATACAACAAAACATAACTCTTTCTTCCTTCTTCCAAAAAAGAAAGCATTTCTTCGTGTGAACCTATATTTTTTAATTCCATCATTCTTTAAACGTTTCCCGCTTCCTATCAATTTATATGCCACCTGAGAAAAATACATTTTTCACAATGACGATTTTTCAGATATGACAATTTTTCATAGTTTAATAAATAAACGGCAGCACTTTCTTTGTTTGCTCCCGGTACACACGATAGTCATCACCAAACTGTCGTATCAGCCCTCTCTCTTCGTAAGGTATTTTTAGCATTAAGGCAATAATAAGGGTCAACAAAACTGCAAGCCGAAACCATGAGAATTGCGCCATTACCAATGGAATTACAGCAACTACCTGGGCCAGATACATGGGATGACGAATCTGACTATAAGGCCACTTTGTTATTAAAACACCCCCCTGTTTAGGCTTTGGCACAATATTGACATTATGAATTCCGGCAATATAAATTGCATACAAACCCAATACAACCCCCAGGGTCTCAACAGTAATCCCATCCCAGCTTTTGGCGAGCCAGGGACCGGTAGCAAAAATCAGAGCCAAACTTCCCAGCTGAAAGAAAACCAGCAAATAAGGATATATCTTATCTTGAAACATAAAGTACCTGTTAAAAAATTGCCGGCCTCCTGATTTGAATTTGCAAGTAGAGAAAAAGGTTTAAACGAGAAGACCGGCAGGCAAAAATAAGAAACTTGCCCTGACAAACCCTTTAATTTTGATTCTTATTCTCATCCCATGTGGCAGAACTATTCCAATAAGGATCGCTTTCTTCCTCTTCTTCTTCGAGCTCCCACAAGTACCTTTTACGTTGTGGCCCTGATTTTCTGTAATATACAGCCATTATTATTCCTGAAATGAGCCCACCCAGATGTGCTTCCCATGAAACATCTTTCCCAGGAAGAAAATCAGGAATTGCTCCCCAGATTAAACTTCCGTAAAGAAAAATAACTATTAGTGATATGGCTGACAGTCTGGTATCTTTTCTTATTACACCACTTAAAAACAAAAAAGAAGCTAAACCATAAATAATCCCACTGGCTCCTATATGGTAAGCATCTCTTCCGCCAAACCAAACCAATAATCCGGTAAACAACCAGATAAAAAGTAATACTCTGAAAGCCAAATCACGATAAAAGTAAAACAAAGCGGTACCCAGCACAAAAAAAGGCAGTGAGTTTGCAGCAATGTGTTTGATGCCTTCATGCAGAAAAGGTGAAAACAGAATACCTTTCAGTCCCGAAACATGATCAGGATATATACCCCAACTGCCCCAGTCAGTTCCCAGCAGATATTCGCCGAAAAAAACCAGCCACATATTCAGCAGCAATAATCCCGGAATAACCATTGAAGTGTAAAACCAGTTCTTTTCTTTCGACATAAGGCTGTTTTTGGAAATCAACTTTCACATTGAAAACATCTTCCCTTCTGTGATCAAAATTAGATAAACCAGCAAACTATTTTATGCGGATCACTTTATCCACACCTTTAATCTGAGTAAGCTTATAGGTAAGCTGAGAAAGATGTGATGTATCGCGTATCATCAGGCTAACCTTACCTTCAAACTGATTGCCTTTGGTATTGAAACTGATAGAACGCATATTAACCCTTAAATCGCCGGTAATAATCCGCGTAACAGACTCAACCATCCCCAATTGATCCTTTCCTGTTATTTTAAGATTAACCAGGCTGTAATTTTTATCTTCCTGATTCATCCACTTAACATCCAGTATGCGGTAAGGATACTGAAACCGAAGTCTGGAAGCATTAGGGCAACTGTTTCTATGAATCGAAATACTTCCCAGATGGGTCACAAAACCAAATACATCGTCTCCATGAATGGGATTGCAGCATTTTGCAAAGCGATAATTTACATTCTTAACATAATCGCCTATATATAAAATATCTTCTTCCTGACGGTCTTTTGCAGCCGAGGATTTCACTTCTTTTACAACCTCTTCCTGACTTTCGGCAGGACGTTCCTTCAGATAATCCTGAAGCACTGACTTTACCAAAGACATTTCTAGCTTGTCGGCGGCAACCAGATAATACAGGTCTATTGCCGAATCAAGCTTAAAATGCTTGACCAAAACATTAATCAGATCATCGGAACTTTTCAACTTCCAGTTTCTGATCTTTCTCAAAAGTAAGGTTTTTCCAATCTCTGCTTCTTTGTATTTTTCTTCTTTTAACTGACGGCGAATATGATTCTTTGCCTTTGTACTCACCACAATGCCCAGCCAGTCGTGCTTGGGTTTTTGATTTTTAGTGGTTACTATATCCACACGGTCGCCGCTCTTCAATACATAACGTATGGGAACCAGCTTATTGTTAACCCGCGCACCACTACATGTATTTCCAACATTGGTATGAATATCATAAGCAAAGTCGAGAATAGTAGCTCCGGCAGACAATCGTCGTAAATCTCCTTTTGGTGTGAACACAAATACAAATTCCTGACTTTTTTTAGTACGGTAAGCATATTCATCACCAATTACTTCAGGATGTTCCAGCACATCACGCACCTGCAACAACCAGTCATCCACCTCCTTCGATTTCATCAAACCTTTGTACTGCCAATGCGCCGCCTGTCCCTTTTCAGCCACTTCGTCCATACGACTGGTTCTGATCTGAACCTCAACCCACTTATTATTCTGGCCCATTACTGTAGTGTGCAACGATTCGTAACCCGAAGCTTTGGGGGTGGTTACCCAGTCGCGCAGTCGTTTAGGATTAGGATTGTAAATATTGGTTACCAGAGAATAAACTCTCCAGCAGTCTTCTTTTTCTCTGTTTTGCGATTTGCTGTTGATAATAACCCTGATGGCAAACAGATCATATACCTCTTCAAATTCCACATTCTGTTTTTTCATCTTAGCCCAGATGGATGGAATAGATTTGGTTCGCCATTTAATCTGATAATCAAACTTATTGCTCATCAACTCCTGTTCAATGGGCCTCACAAAATCTTTAATGTAAACCTCACGCTTGGTTCTTGTAGCCTGAATTTTCTCCTCAATTGCTTTATAAATCTCTGGAAACTCATACCGCATCAGGTCTTCTTCCATCTCGCTTTTGATGTAGTAAAGACCTAAACGGTGAGCTATGGGAATGTAGATATATTTAATTTCGTCAAAAAACTTCTTTTGCTGTTTCTTTGTCAGCGAACGCGGGCGGCGCACGTCGTTGAGCCGGTGTGCCATCCGGAGAAGAATTACCCGAATATCATCTACCATTGAGAGAAACAAAACACGGAAAGTATCAGACTGAAATGAAACCCTTTCTGTCTGCAACTCTGAGATCTTTTTAAACCCTTCAATAATTTCCAGAATGTTCTTACCGAAAGTATCCGTTATTTGAGCTGCAACCTCCGGTTTTGAAATATCCATACTGTGCAGCAATGCACAAACTACTGACGGAACGCCAAGATTCATTTCGCGTAAAGCAATGATGGCCACCTCGAGGTGATGAAGAATAAACGGACTGCCATCGGGCTGAAGTTGATCTCCGTAATTATCGTGAGCCATTTGCCAGGCCAATTGAACCTGATCAGCATTTTTACTGTCATCACGTTCATTAACTAACTTAAGCAACTTTTCCAACTCTGATTCTACCCTGCTCACTCCGTTTTTCATAATTTTCGTCTTAATCTCTAACCAATTACTGTATTTCGACAGTTAACCGTCGAAATGTTAACTCATTGTAATATTGTTTCAAGGTGGTGAAATCTCCTTTTTTAACGGCACATTTTCCCTTAAAATGAGCAATCCAGACACAGGTTTCTGCCTGATTTTGATCATGTCCTAATACTTCAATAAGCGTATCTATAACATAATCAAAGGTGTTAAAATCGTCATTGTAAAGAATAAGCTTTTTCTGATCAGGATAATCAGTTGCTTCTTTACCAACTATTTTCTTTTTTTCCTTTGTAGTCATCTTTTTACTGCTCTTACAAAAATACACTATTTTTTTTCGTTTATCATCATACTGGAGTGTATGTGAAAAAACAAATTAAAGCAGCAATCCGGAAAAACAAAACTATGATTCTTTTTCATTGTTAACCAGCCGTATAGGCATAGGTTCAGTTACCGAACCGGTATAAACAGAAATATGGGGGAAAGGAAGTTCAATTCCCTCTTTATCAAATCTTTCCTTGATAGAATCCATCAGCTGATTTTTTACTTTTACCCAGTTTTCTTTGGTGCTCCAAACGTAAAACAGCAAATCGAGCGACGAAGAGCCAAAATCATTAAACACCACCATTGGTTCGGGATAATTCAAACAATCGGGTTCGCTTTTTGCTATTTCAAGCAAAACCTCTTTTACCCTTTTGATGTTTTCTTTGTATGCAACTCCTATCTGTAAATCAATACGACGAATAGGGAACCTGGTTACATTTGTCAAAGGACTTTTAATCAACATTTCGTTAGGAACCCTCACAAAACGGTTATCAAAGGTTCTCAGTTTAATCGACAGCAAATCGATAGACATTACCACCCCGGTAACATCGCCAATGCTCACTATATCATTCAGTTCAAACGGACGTTCACCAATTAAGAATAAGCCACTTATGATGTTTGAAACACTGGTTTGTGAAGCAAAACCAATGGCAATACCGATAATACCTGCCGTTCCTAACAGGGCACTTACTTCAAATCCCAGCGACTTCAAAAAAGAAATGATAATAACAGTAAACGCTGTGTATGTAAAAAACCGACTGGTAAGCAGGCCCACATGTGGAGAATAATGTTTCCCCAATTGTTTTTTAATTACTTTCCCTACCCAAACAACTACCACAATACCAACAACCAAAATAATAACCGATTTAAGCAATACTATCGGATCAAGCTTGGTTAAAAAGCTAAAGTAATTTGTTTTTGCTGCAGAAGTTGTTGCTGCTAATGGATTCATATCTTTCTATTTATTGGGTAATATCAATGTATTTTTCATTCGGATTGGGGTAAAAGTCTTCAAAAGAATACTTTTCTTATCGTGACTGACTGCTTTTTGAACCAACGTGAATTTCCCCAATTCTTTTGGCAATGCATTGGCCATTCGTACGTCGGCCAACTGACTGTCTTTTCCGTATTCAAAAGTCATTTTCCCAAGCCAGAAATTTTTAGCATCGCTGTATACCGACAAATTATTTACTCTGATAACCAGCTTTTCCAGCAACAACGATTCATATCCTGCATTTCTAACCTCAACAGGACAAATAAACATGTGAGGATCGGTATGTGGCTCGGGTTTAATATGAATTGATGGAAAATCTTCGTAAACCAATTCTCCATCAAAAAAATTACCTACCCAGGAATGCGACAACGGCTGGGTTGGAAATTCACCCAATGCCATACTCCGTTGTTTCCCAATTCGAACACTGATCCATGCAGGAAGCCAGTAAAAAAACATAATATTCTTGCCTTCGGGTACTACTAATGGCTCATTAAAAACCACCTGTACCGATTTGTCTGGTACGTGAGGTAAACACACCAAAGGAACCGTTTCCTCCGAAACCAGCCATCGTTTCCAAACCGCATTTTTAGGAGGATTTTTTTGGCGTGCATCAAAATTATTCCCTGAAAACAACTCAATAAAATTCATCTGCTTACGAATCCATATTTTCAGACTTCCCGACTCGTGCATCACAGCCGAATCGGTTTTCAACTTTACTTCTTCGTTAATTGCTATTTGCTGAAATTCATCCATCGGGTCTATTTTTCTTTGTCATTTGTTTTTGAAGCTTTTTGCTGAATAGCACTCAGCAACTCCATTTGCATTTTCTGTATTTCCATCATCCTGTCCCACTGATAGGTAAGCATATGATCCAGTTTTTCATGAAGTGTCCTGATTTCCAGCTCCGACTTAAGGTTCACTTTATAATCGTTTTCCGAACGCATTCTGTCTTTGGCTTCCTGCCTGTTCTGGCTCATCATAATAATAGGAGCCTGAATGGCTGCCACTGTTGACAGCAATAGATTTAACAGAATAAATGGATAAGGATCAAAGGGTTTAAACAATAAATAAAGAGAATTTATTATGATCCAGATTCCCATAAACGACATGAAGATGATGATGAAAGTCCAGCTGCCTCCAAATTCTGCAATTTTATCAGAAAGTCGCTCACCAAAGGTCCATTTTTGATCAAACTGGCTCTCTGTGTTTTCTGAGATAAAATCGTTATTCTTCATGGTATCGAGCACATCCTGCTCCAGCGACGACAATGCTCCCTTTTCGTCGTGTAACATGGAAGTTACATATTTAAGTCGGTAAGCTGCCAGGTCCGATTCACAAATGTAGTCATCTGTTGTCCAGTCGGGATGGTCAACTTTTATCAGATCCCAAACCTGATCGCGTATCGAGGATGCAGCGATGAGTTCGTCAGAATTATATTTTTTGCCACAAACAGCACAAACATTTCTTGATTCTTCTTTCATAAAATTTTTTCAGAGGGTTTTTTCTTCCTTATAAGTTAAAAGCGAAATTAATGATATTTGCTCCTTACCTACACAAAATCAATTGGTTTTTAATATTTTTTATTATTCATACCGCAGGGCTCTGGCCGGAACAATACGTGTGATGTAATAAGAAGGAAGGATCAAAACCAACAGGGTCATTAAAAAGGTTCCAAGATTCAACCAAAGTAAAGTTAAAGGGTGGAGTTCAACAGGAACATACGAAACATAATAGTTTTGCGGATCGAGCAAAAACACATGAAAATGGTACTGAATAAAATAAAACAACAGCCCGGCAAAATTCCCCCAAAACATGCCCCGGCCAATGATATAAGCCGCTTTGTAAAGAAATATCTTACGAACAGAAGTATTGCTGGAACCCAGGGTTTTCAGAATTCCAACCATCGCAGTACGTTCAATAATAAGGATAAACAAAGTGGAAACCATGGTAATGGAAGCCACCACCAGCATCAATACCAGAATCACCACCACATTGGTATCCAGCAAAGCTAACCAATTGAAAATTTCAGGATATTCCTGAATAATATTATCAACTGTCATATTATAGGGAACCTGATTATAAAGTGCCTGAGCTGTTTGGTTAATTTTGCTAAAGTCCTTAAGTTCAATCTCCACATTTCCTACCTGATCAGGTTTCCATCCGTTTAGTTTCTGAACCTGCTGTAATGCTCCAATAACATAACGCTTGTCAAATTCTTCCATTCCTGTATGGTAGATGCCCGAAACAATTAACTTTCTTCCCAACGCCTCAGAGCCATCACCGCCCACGAACCATAACCTAACAGGGTCGCCCACCTTTAACATTAATTCATGAGACAGTTTTCTTGATATGAGCACTTGTTTGTCATTTCCATTATGAAAATCGGGTAAGCTTCCTTCTAAAAGGTTATCTTTTAAAAAACTCCAGTCGTAATCGGTACCAACACCTTTCAATACCACACCCTGTATCTGATCTTTAGTTTTCAACACTCCGGCCTTTTGGGCTGTAAGTTGCACGTGGGCAACATTAGCATCACTTTTCAGCAGTTTCAGCAGTTTTTCCGATGGAATAATCGGAGTTTCTTCTACCGACTGGTTCCTGTCAAAAGCAACCACCTGAAGCGGAGTAGCAAATCCTGTTATCTTTTCTCTGATAGACTTTTTGAAACCGACAACAATAGCCACCGAGGCAATCATTAATGCCAAACCCAGCGCAATACTGATGTAAGCAATCCTGATAACGGGTCGCGAATAAGCTTCAGATCTGCCGGGCGCAATATGTCGTGCTATGAAATATTCGAAGTTCAAACTGTATTTTTTTTACAAATTTAGAATTTCCCTGCCGAAAAACGCTCTTTTTTGTAGATTTACCCTCTAAACCTTTTTATATGTTGCGCCTGAAAACCGGAATACTGATACTGATCATCACGCTTCCTTTCCTAAGTATAGCACAAAAACCCGTGTGGGTTCCATTTAAAAGGATAACAACCGGCGATGAACAGACCCGTTTATATTTTCCAATGCTCCGGCATAAAAATGTGGCAGTAGTAGCAAATCAAAGTTCGGTTATAGGAAAAACACATTTGATTGATACATTGGTTTCTGATCATATCCATGTGGTTCGAATTTTTAGTCCGGAACACGGATTCAGAGGTAAAGCAGCAGCTGGCGAACTCATACAAAACGGAAAAGATATAAAAACAGGAATCCCGATAGTATCACTTTACGGAAAACATAAAAAGCCTACCTCAGCTGACCTCAGAGGTGTTGACGTGGTGGTATTTGATCTACAGGATGTGGGGGTACGTTTTTATACCTACATTTCCACTCTTTCGCTGGTAATGGAAGCCTGTGCAGAAAACCACATTCCATTAATCCTGCTCGACAGACCCAACCCCAATGCTTTTTACATTGATGGTCCGGTTCTGCAGAAACAGTTCAGCTCCTTTGTTGGCATGTATCCTGTTCCGGTTGTTTACGGAATGACTATTGGCGAATATGCCCTGATGGTAAATGGCGAAAAATGGCTGAAAGACAATCAAAGTTGTCTTCTTACTGTGATCCGGCTCAAAAACTACAGACACAATATGGTTTTTCAACTCCCGGTAAAACCGTCACCCAATTTACCCAACTGGCAGTCTGTTTATTTGTATCCTTCATTATGTTTCTTTGAAGGCACTGTTGTAAGTGTAGGACGCGGAACACCCGTCCCTTTTCAGGTTTACGGACACCCCGATCTGAAAGGAAGCTTTGTTTTCACACCCAAAACCATAACCGGAACTTCAATTGTACCTAAACTTGCCGACAAAGAATGTTTTGGAGAATCACTTACCCCATACGCAGAAAAGTTCAGAAAAAACAAACCTGAATTAAACCTCAATTGGCTCATCAATGCTTATCGTGAATTGTCCGAAAAAAAAATACCCTTCTTCAATAATTATTTTGATTTATTGGCCGGTAACGAAAACCTAAAAAAACAGATTGAAAAAGGATTGTCGGAAAAAGAAATCAGAAAAAGCTGGGAAAAGAACCTTAAAGCCTTCGAACAGACCAGGAAAAAATACCTGCTCTATCATTAAACGTTAAAACTTATTGCCCGGCTGTTTTTCAACAGCCTTTATTTCCGTAAATGTAAACCTATTATTGTTACAAAGGAATTGTAACCAAACCTTAAGGTTTCAAGATAAAAAAACCGTAACCATTAACTGGTTACGGCCATTATGAAAACCCATAGGGTAAAAACCCAAAAATTCTTTTGACGAAAATACCATCTTTTTAGTAAAAAGTCAAGTTTTTTTTTCAGTATTTGAATAATAATATTTTGTTTTTCGACCATAATATATAGTATTCGACTATATTCTCCATCCTATTCAAAGAGGGGGTTCCTTCGAAGTTCCTTCGTTGTTTATTCGTAGTTACTTCGTATTTAGTTCGTATAAAAACGAAGTAAATACGTTTTAATATCGGCTTAAATATGATATTATATTAACTTTATTATGTATGTGCTTACTGGTTAACACACCTTTAGCAAGGATTAAAACATCACAGGATTTGAGTTTAGCAAAAAAAGACAACTATTCAGTCAATAAGCCACCTGTTTTTACAGTCTTTTAAATTTTATTACATCAGCATGCAAAAAATCATTTTCTTGCAAATAATTTGAATGTTTTACGGTTACTGACCAGTCAATATTAAAATGATAAAAAGAAATACATCATTTGGCACTATGGAAACTTTACTGGAAAAGAACGGTAAAGTTATAGCCGAATATTTAACCTTTGAGAAAGAAGGCAGAGGGCATAGCCACAACCAATGGGAAGTCTGCTATGTTATCGAAGGAAAAGGAATTATATACAGCGGTGAAGAAGAAATTAAAGTAACGGAAGGTGATGTATGCAAAATTCCGCCCCATACCAACCATTGGATGAAACCAGAACCCTACATGGAAATCTTATTGGTTTATTCAAATTCTAAATAGTCTGATCCTGCCTGGTTCGTTTTCCCATAAACCCACTTGAAATTCCAACTGATTATCTGAACCCTGGAAGCACAATTAATAAAATCTTTACAACAGATTGTTTGGCTTAAATAATTCAGAACTAACTTTGTGGCAAAATTCTAAACATGAAAAACAATCCGTTTCAACGCTTTGGCAAACGACTTATCAATTACTTTTTTCAGGGGCTTCTTTATCTTGCACCCGTAACTGTTACGCTTTGGGTTATCTATCGTATTTTCGAGTTCATAGACAGCTTACTCACCGGGTACATTAAAGACCTCTTAGGAATCAACATCCCCGGACTGGGCTTCATTATTCTTTTGGCAACAATCAGCCTTGTAGGATTTCTGGGATCAACCTTTATTTTCCTGCCCGTAGTTAATTATCTTGATAAACTACTCACAAAAACCCCACTCATAAAGATTGTTTACACTTCGGTTAAGGATTTGATTTCAGCCTTTGTGGGTCAGAAAAAGAAATTTAACGAACCTGTTTTGATCCGCATGAACCGCGACTGGGAGGTTGAACGCATTGGTTTTATTACTAACAGAGACCTTTCGCTGATTGGCGAGCCAAATAAAAAAGTAGCTGTATATTTGCCCCACGCTTATACCTGGTCGGGAAATATCTACATTGTACCGGCAGATAATGTGAAAAAAATCGATGCTCCTGCAATGGAAATAATGAAATTTGTCATCTCTGCCGGAGTAACTAACATCAACAACAAATAAATATGAACAATAAACCATTAATACTGGTTACCAACGACGACAGCATCCACGCCAAAGGATTACACAAACTGGTTGAGATTGTCCGACAATATGGAGAAGTAGTAGTTATAGCTTCTGAACAAATTATGTCGGGAATGAGCCATGCTGTTACCATTAAAGTGCCGCTGATGCCCCGACTGTCAAAGAAAGAAGAAGGGTATACCGAATACATTACCAACGGCACCCCGGTCGACAATGTAAAGATAGGAAGACACAGGCTTTTGAACCGTAAACCCGATCTTATTGTTTCAGGAATCAACCACGGTTCAAATGCGGCTATAAATATTGTTTATTCGGGAACTATGGCTGCAGCCATGGAAGGAGCCATTGAAGGTATTCCGGCTATCGGTTTCTCGCTGGATGATTTTGACTCGGAAGCAGATTTCAGCCATGTTTCACCTTACATTCAAACCATTGTCAAAAAAGTACTTAGAGAAGGCTTGCCCGAAGGGGTTTGTTTAAATGTAAACTTTCCTAAGAAGTCATCCGAACCCCTCAAAGGCATCAAAACTGTTCGCCAGGCCAAAGCGCGTTGGGTAGAAGAATTTGAATTGCGAACCGACCCTTACGGCAGACAATATTATTGGATGGGAGGAGTTTTCGAAAATGGTGATCCACGCCACGATACAGACGAAAAGGCGATGGCCGATAACTACGTGGCAGTTGTGCCTGTAAAAATTGATTTCACTGCAGATCAATACCTTGACAAACTTAAATTCTGACACATGAAAAAGGACCACTTTCTCTTAGGAATGCTCTTTGGTATAGTAATGCCATTCCCGGTATATGGGATCTTGTGGCTTATTGACAGTTCACTGAAAAAGGCCGGTATCTGGAACGGACTACAGCCCCACGAAAATCTTTATTTACTCAGTATTGCCATAAATTTTCTGCTGGTTCGCTTTTACCTTTCAAAATGGAACCTGCGCAAAACAGGATTAGGAATGTTGTTGGTGAGTATTCTTCTGGTTATGGCATTTTTCCTTGTTTTCTACAAACAATATTAATAAATGAAATACTACCTCATTGCCGGTGAAGCATCGGGCGATCTGCATGGCGCCAATTTGATGAAAGCCATTATGGAACAAGATCCAAAGGCAGAATTCCGGTTTTGGGGAGGAGATAAAATGCAGGCCATTGGCGGAACACTGGTAAAACATTACCGCGATCTGGCTTTTATGGGGATTCAGGAAGTGGTACTGAACCTGAGAACCATCATGAAAAATTTCACTTTCTGCAAAAAAGAAATTACCGATTATAATCCTGATGTAGTAGTATTTATTGACTATCCAGGATTCAATCTCCGCATGGCCAGGTTTGCCAAAGAAAAAGGGTTCAAGACAGTATTTTATGTTTCTCCCACAGTATGGGCATGGAAAAAGTCCAGGGTTTTTACCATTAAGAAATATGTTGACCGAATGATGGTCATTTTGCCTTTTGAAGAAGCCTTTTATCAAAAATATGACTACAAAGCTTATTTTGTCGGACACCCGCTTTTAGATGAATTAAAAGAAGAGAAACATATTTCAAAAGAAGAGTTTTTAACCAAAAACAACCTTAACAACAAGCCCATAATTGCACTTTTGCCTGGCAGCCGTGTTCAGGAAATAAGCAATATTCTTTCTTACATGGTTCAGCTGAGTGCAAACTATCCCAACCATCAGTTTGTTATTGGAGGTGTTCATTCGGTTCCAAAAGAAACCTACCATGCAGCCAAAGATATGCCCGTTGTTTACGGTCAAACTCATGATCTGTTGCGTTCTGCCGATGCTGCCCTGGTTACCTCGGGAACTGCAACACTGGAAACTGCTTTAATCGGAACCCCGCAGGTAGTTTGTTACAAAACCAGTACTGTAACTTATACAGTAGCCCGGATTTTGGTTAACGTTTCCTATATTTCGCTGGTGAACCTCATTATGGATAAAGAAGTGGTTCGGGAGCTTATTCAGGGTGATTTGACACTATACAACCTGAAAACCGAACTCGACAAAACACTTTCGGATGAAGGAAAAGCCCGCATGAAAGCCGAATACAGCACGCTCAGGAATTTACTCGGTAATAGCGGAGCATCAGACAAAGCCGCTCAGGTCATCCATGACTTTTTATCAAAAAACAGTTAGCGCGAATCCTCTTTTTTTGTAATATTGACGTAACCAACAGCTAATTACGTCATGTGGAATGCCCGTCCTTTTGTGAGAATTCTTCTTTTCTTTCTTTCCGGAATCCTATTTGCAACTCATTTTGCACTTCTGGACCTATTTTCACCATGGACCTGTCTTGCACTCACATCAATACTTTTGTTGGCTCTACTCGTAGTTTCCATATTTATAAGAACATTTGCTCAACGCTGGTTAACCGGCTTGATTATGGGTTTAACATTTACTTCGGCCGGAATAATGGTTACCCTTTTTCATTCCCAGTCACAAAATAAGCTCCAAATCAACTCCTCTACAGTTTATTTATCAGGAACCATCACGAGCGAACCTTTAACTACAAATAAGTCAGTTAAATTTATTCTTAAACCAGTATTCGACTCTCTGCTGCCTTTACCTCATTCCGGAAAGATCATGACTTTTTTACCCAAGGATTCTGCAAGTCAGAAATTAAAAATGGGAGAATCTGTTTCGCTTTACGGAAACATCTCCAATCCTGAACCTCCACTCAATCCTGAAGAATTTGACTATTCCTTTTATTTAAAAACACAAGGAGTAGAAAAACTGCTTTTTGTTAAACAAGATAACTGGCAACCGGTTATTCATAATTCCCGGGGAAAGGTCAGGGAGGTGTTTTCCCGCTGGAGGAAATATTTACTCGAAACACTACAAAAAAACGGACTGAATGGTGAAGAATATGATATTGCAGCCGCAATATTGCTGGGCAACGATCAATTGATTGACCCTGACACAGAACAAAACTTTGTTGCCGCAGGAGCTGTACACATTCTTTGTGTTTCTGGAATGCACGTTGGTATTATTTTCCTGGTTCTCAATTTTCTGTTTGGATTCATCAACAAGTTCAAGCACGGAACATGGATCAAAAACCTTTTGATATTTATATTGTTATGGGCATACGCTCTTTTAACAGGCTTGTCGCCATCCGTGCTCAGAGCCACAGTAATGATTAGCTTTTTCATTCTGGCTAACGCCCTAAAAAAAGATTACGACAGATACAATCTACTGGCAGCATCAGCTTTTCTTTTGTTAGTCATAAATCCTTTTTTACTATTTCATGTTGGATTTCAACTGAGTTACAGTGCTGTTTTGGGGATCCTCATTTTTTATCAACCCCTCTACCGGAGTTTGTATATAAAAAATAAAATTATTGATGCATTCTGGGCAGCAATTGTAGTATCCTTTGCAGCCCAGCTGGGAGCTTTCCCCATAGCGGCTCACTACTTTCATGTTTTTCCGGTGTATTTCCTACTCACCAACCTTGTGGTTTTTTTATTATCGTACCTCATTCTAGGCATTGGATTCAGTCTGTTACTCATTTCCTGGTTGCCTTTTTTACCAAAACTTCTGGGAACAATTCTGGCATTTATCATTAAAATATTAAATAGCTGGGTTCTATTTATTGCCCGGCTCCCCTACTCCCAAATCAACGATATTTACTTTCCCTGGGAAAAAGTTATCATTATTTATCTGCTCATATATTTCTCTTATTCCTTTATTGTACTCAAAAAATGGAATTCCATTTTGCCTCTTTTAATGACCCTTATTTTGATATTCACTTTCGATATATACAGAAATTACCACCTGTCAAAACAAAAACACCTAATGGTTTATGCTGTGAACCAACACCCGGTTATTGGCTTGGTAAAGGGAAAAACAGAAGTGCTTTTGACAGATTCGGTCATAATTTCAGAACCAAGTTTATTAAATTACAATCTGAACAATTACAGGATAAAACAAGGACTTCAAAATAAAATACTCGACATTAAAAAACTCAAAAACAGTGGTCTGATTCGATTCAATAATCAGAACTATTATATTCTGAACCCTAACATAAAACATTACCCGGCACTGAACGACAAGATTTCTCTTTTTGCAGTCATCTATTGGGGAAATAAGTACATCTCATTAAAAAAGATGGCACAATCTTTTCATTTTAAGACAGTAATTTTAACAAAACCTATGCCCATATGGGTCAGAACCAGGATAGCGAAAGAAGCTAAAAGTTTAAATATTAGAGTAATAGAAACACACAAAACGGGAGCCGTTGAAATCAGTAAAAAGAATAAGATTTTTTCAAAAAATAGTTTGGAGAATTAAAAAAACCCCTTATTTTTGCAGTCCGAATTTCACACAGAGTTCATACAAAATATTGGTCCGGTAGTTCAGTTGGTTAGAATACATGCCTGTCACGCATGGGGTCGCGGGTTCGAGTCCCGTCCGGACCGCTTAAAAGGAAGCTTTTTTAGCTTCCTTTTTTGTTATAAGCATTATATGAGCTTAAAAGATTATTTCAACAAAAAAAGCCTGAATTAACATTCAGGCTTTTTTTTATTGATTACAGACCATATCTTTACTAAGGAACTCTGTATACTATTGAATTAATGTTCAGTCCGGCTCCCACAGAAGTAAATACCACAACGTCGCCCGATTTAATTTCCTGTCCTTCCATTTCATTCTTTAAAATAAGGTCAAGCAAAGTAGGTACGGTTCCCACAGAACTATTACCCAACCAGGATATAGTCATTGGCACCTTATCTTTGGGATAACTTTTATGGCCATATAACTTAAACAAACGCTGAATGATGGCTTCATCCATCTTTTCATTTGCCTGATGAATCAGGATTTTGTCAATATCCTCAATAGACAGCCCTGCTTTTTCTATGCTTTCTTTAACCGTTCCCGGAACATTAGATAAGGCATAATTATACAATTTACGGCCATACATCTTCATATACACCTCGTTTCCGGTATATTTTGGATTATAGGAACTATCCATCCACAATTCAAATGCATGTTCCAGCGTATCTGAACGCGTAGAATGAGAAAGAATACCAACTTCTTCTTCTGAGTCAACCCCTTCCAGAATTGTAGCGCCCATTCCATCAGCATAAATCATGCTATCTCTGTCGTGCGGATCAAAAACTCTTGACAGGGTATCTCCACCAATTACCAAGGCGCGAAAGGCATCTCCCGATTTTATATAATAGTGAGCCTGAATCATAGCCTGAATCCAACCCGGACAACCGAATGCGATATCATATGCCACTGTTTTGTGGTTTACAATTCCAAGTTTGTGTTTTACCCTTGAGGCCAGTGCTGGAAGAAGGTCTGTATGTTTATTGTGTGCAGGAACATCACCAAAGTTATGCGCAAAGATGATGTAATCAAGTGTTTCAGGATCAATACCAGACGAATCCAATGCATCTTTGGCTGCAAAATACCCCATATCGGAAGCCACTAAATCGTCTGTTATCCAACGACGTTCCTCAATTCCTGTAATTTTTACAAATTTCTCAATGATTTCAGCCTGATCGGTAGTGAACCGCTGTCCTGATTCATCGTAAAATTTGGCATCCATAAAATGGCTGTTGGGGATAACCTGCGAGGGAATGTATTTCCCTGTCCCTTTGATTACTGTCCTCCTTTTATTCATAGAGAAATTATCTTTTAAATTTTAAGAGAACAAATAACGAAAGAAAAAACCAGAAATAAAAAGAGTTTATTTAAAACTTTTTAAAATATGATTGTAACTAACTATATTTCATCAAGGTAAGCCGTACAGAGCCGCAAACGTTGTAAATCTATTCAAAAACAGCATCAACAGCCATAGTAAAAAGCTGCCTTTTATCCATACCAAAAGCAGCAGCCTGCTGTGGAATGATGCTGGCTTCTGTCATACCGGGTACCGTATTCACCTCCAAAAAGAAAACCTCATCCTCAGTTACAATATAATCAAAACGTACAAATCCTTTACAATCCAGCTTACGGTATAAAAAAGAACTTAAGGCTTTAATTTCGGAATCCAGGCTTTCTTCAATCTGCGCAGGTGTAATTTCATCAGACTTTCCGAAATATTTGGCCTCATAATCGAAAAACTCATTATGCGCCACAATTTCAGTAATAGGAAAAACCGTCATTTTATTACCCTTAAGAAAGACTCCGCAGGTAAGTTCTCTTCCATTTAAAGCTTTCTCTATCAAAATTCTGTCATCTTCATTAAATGCTTTTTCAACAGCGACATCAAAATCCTCAGCAGCTTTTACTTTTGAAACCCCGACACTGGAACCGCTTTTTGCCGGTTTAACGAACAAAGGTAATCCCAATGAATCAATAATCATTTTACAATCAATAACCTCATTCTTTTTAAAAGAAAGCCCTTCGGTTGTGCTGATACCCAATGATTGCACAAACAAATTACAGTAATACTTATTAAATGTCAACGCAGAAGTATCTACGCCACAGGATGTGTAGGGGATTTGAAGCAAATCCAAATATCCCTGCAACATTCCGTCTTCACCCGGAGTTCCGTGGATAGCATTAAAAACAGCATCAAAATAAACCGTTTTCCCATCAATTTTAAGGCTAAAGTCTGATCTGTCAACAGGCAGCCTTTCACCTTCATCGCTAATATAATCCCAACTACTTTTTTTAATTTCAATTAAATACGATTGATACCTTGAAGAATCAAGAAACTTTTTCACGGCACGACCACTGGCCATAGAAATCTCGTATTCACCCGAGTATCCACCACATACAATAGCAATGTTTTTCATATACTAATTCAATAATTTATACCTTTGCGCAAGTCTGAACCGGCGATCATAAGTCATTAATAATTAAGATTGACTGTCTGAAAATCGCTGCTCATGAAAACAAAATTACGACAATAAACGTTATTTAAACCGAACAAAAGAACTTTTCAGGTATGGGATTCTTTTATTTTTTGGGACAAAAAAAGTTTTATCTGCATTTGCTGATTGCCATTTTATTAACTCTTCTTCTTCTTTGGGGAGTACTCCAATCGCTGGCTTGGTACACGCGTCACGGACAAGTATATCTGGTTCCTGATTTTAAGGGTCAAACACTTCAGCAACTTAATGCAAAACATTATAACGATTACTTTGATCTTCAGGTTATCGATTCGGTTTACAGTCAAAAGTATGAACCCGGAGCCATTGTAATGCAGAACCCTTTACCTGATTCAAAAGTTAAAAAGGGTCGTAATATTTACCTTACCATTGTTGCCAAAATGCCCGAAATGGTTAAAATGCCCGACCTAAAAAACCTTTCGCTCAGACAGGCACTGGTATTGCTTGATGAAAACGGACTTGAGGTTGAAAGATTAAATTACATTGAATATTTTGCCAAGAACGCCGTTGTTGAGCAACTGCTCGCTGCTGATGATCAACCTATCGAAACAGGAACCAAGCTTGCCAAAGGAACAAAAATAAATCTGGTGGTAGGGAAAGGAAATACCCCTTCTCAAATTCCCATTCCTTTTATTATTGGCGACAAAATGAGAGATGCTCATACTGCTTTGCACTATGCTTCATTAAATGTTGGCAATGAATACTACCTCGACGGAAATGATACGACACATGCAAGGGTTTTTAAAATTGAACCGGCTCAAATGTCGCACTCACTGATGAACCCCGGCGATTCAATAACAATCTGGTATCGATCAGACGAAAATTTTGATTTCAATCAATACATCCAACAGCTTAAAGACTCAACCGCCGTTGATTCTACAGTAATTGATTCTGCTTCAATTGATACCTCAGCCGTTAAAAATCCGGTACAGCCCAACGATTCGACTTTTTAATAAAACATAATTTTATTTTTTGAATGGATTTGGAAAAAGATATAGAAAGAGAAGAAGAACAAGAACTTTATGAGCATCATCGTATAGTTGTTGATCCGGGTCAGAACCCCGAAAGAATTGATAAGTTTCTGTTCAACCGTATTATCAATGTTTCACGTAATAAAATCCAGCAGGCAGCGAAAGCCGGAAGTATTTTGGTTAATCAGGAAACTGCCAAATCCAATTACAAGGTAAAACCCAATGATGTAATTACTGTGGTTTTGTCTCATCCGCCAAGGATAACAGATATTCTTCCCGAAGATATTCCACTGGAGATTGTTTATGAGGACACGGATGTAATTGTTGTCAACAAGCCAGCCGGAATGGTGGTCCACCCTGCTTATGCCAATTTCGATGGTACCCTTTTAAATGCCCTTGCAGGTTATTTCAAGAAAAATAAAAGTACAGAAGTTGAAAACGGTTTTGGATATTTAGTGCATCGAATTGATAAAGATACAAGCGGACTTTTGCTCGTTGCAAAAAATGAAATGGCTCAGACTATTCTGGCAAAGCAGTTTTTCGACCATTCTGTTGAACGGATTTATCATGCCCTGGTATGGGGAGACCTGGAAAATGATGAAGGGACCATTGAAGGCAATATTGGTCGTCATCCCAAAGACCGCAGGAAAATGATCGTATTTCAAGACGAGTCAATAGGGAAACATGCCATAACTCATTACAAGGTATTGGAACGATTTGGTTACGTTACCTTGGTGGCTTGTCGTTTGGAAACCGGAAGAACCCATCAGATCAGGGCACATTTTCGTTATTTAGGCCACCCTTTGTTCAACGACGAAAAATATGGAGGCAGCGAGATTGTAAAAGGAACCACATTCACAAAATACAAGCAATTTGTACAAAATTGTTTTAAGATTATTCCCCGTCAGTCATTGCATGCCAAAACACTTGGGTTTACACATCCAATCAACAAAAAAAATCTCCATTTCGACTCTATCGTTCCTGAAGATTTACAAGCGGTTTTAGAGAAATGGAGAAATTATGCTTTACACAAAGAAATAGAAGAAGAATAAAATTTACCTTGTTACAAGGGTTCCTATTGCTTCACCAGAAACAACTTTTTTCAGATTACCCGGAGTGTTCATATCAAATACCAGAATGGGCAGGTTATTTTCTTTACACATAGTAAACGCTGTCATATCCATTACTTTCAGATTCTTTTCATAGGCTTCGTCGAAAGTAAGCTGATCATATTTTGTTGCGGTGGGAACCTTTTCAGGATCGGCAGTATAAACACCATCAACTCTTGTTCCCTTTAGCAGAACATCTGCATGAATTTCAACACCCCTTAAAGCAGAAGCTGTATCGGTTGTAAAAAACGGATTACCGGTTCCTCCGGCAATAATTACAACATATCCCTCTTTCAGGTAATTACCGGCTTTTCTGCCACTCATTTCTTCAGTAACAGGATGTACATTTAAACCGGAAAGCAGTTTAACTTTTACGCCTTGTTTTTCCAATTCACCCTGCAAAGCCATCGAGTTGATCACCGTAGCCATCATCCCCATATAGTCGCCCTGAACCCTGTCAAAACCTTCAGCAGCTCCCTGTATTCCTCTGAAAATATTTCCACCGCCGATTACAATGGCTGTTTCTACACCCTGTTTCACAACATCAACAATGTCGTTGCAATAAACCGATAAAGTTTCCGGATCAATTCCATAGGCATTTTTACCCATTAACGCTTCGCCACTCAGCTTTAAAAGAATTCTTTTGTATTTCATTTAATTATCTTTGCTTTTCTTGATTACTTTTTCATATCGGGAACACATCTCATTTCAAATAATAAGTTTTGTTCCAGTCTTTTATCTTTATTGAAAATTGTCATTTTCTTCCTTACAAATATACGAAACCATTTCAATGAAGAACGGTCTTTTATGAAAAGAGCCGCCAAGAAAAAGTCCCGAAATGTTAAATACACTCCGGGACAATCAAACAAAAACTGGAATCTATGATTTAATTATTTTCCGGTCGAAGTTTACGAACCGCAGCACCTGCCTGCCACATTTCCGAATTTCTGATTTCTTCCAACTCAGCAGTAAGCTTCTTTCGGTAATCGGACTGACGGTTTGCTTCAATCACAATTTGTGACTCATTACCACTAGATACACTGTCATACAGCTCATCAAATACGGGTGCTACAGCATCACGGAAACGGTTTTTCCAATCCAGGGCACCACGCTGAGCGGTGGTTGATGTATTGGCATACATCCAATCCATACCATTTTCACCCACCAGAGGCAACAGGCTTTGGGTAAGTTCTTCAACCGTTTCGTTGAACGCTTCAGATGGAGAATGTCCTTTGGAACGTAATTTATTATACTGCGCTTCCATAATTCCGGCAATCGCCCCCATCAGCACACCTCTTTCACCTGTAAGATCACTAAACACTTCTTTTTTAAAATCGGTTTCAAACAAATAACCCGATCCAACTCCAATACCTAATGCAATAACTCTGTCAAAAGCTTTTCCTGTAGCATCCTGGTAAATGGCATAGCTTGAGTTCAACCCTTTTCCTGCTACAAAAAGACGACGCAATGAAGTGCCCGAACCTTTAGGAGCAACAAGAATTACATCCACATCGGCAGGCGGCACAATTCCGGTTTGGTCGTTATAAGTTATACCAAAGCCATGAGAAAAGTATAATGCTTTTCCAGGTGTCAGGTGCTTTTTCACCACCGGCCATTGAGCAATCTGCCCCGCATCCGACAGTAAATACTGAATAATTGAAGCCTTTTCACAAGCTTCTTCTACTTCAAACAGATCTTTTCCCGGTTGCCAGCCATCTTTCACAGCCTTATCCCAAGTTGGTGAGTCTTTCCTCTGTCCCACGATCACATTAAAACCATTATCTTTCAAATTCAATGATTGTCCCGGTCCCTGAACACCGTAACCAATTACTGCAATCACCTCATCTTTCAATACTTCTCTGGCTTTTTCCAGAGGAAACTCGGTGCGGGTTACCACATTTTCTTCCACACCGCCAAAATTAATTTTTGCCATATTCTTTTGATTAAATAATTTCTACACTATTTTTTGAGCATCTATTTCTTCCAGGTACTGAACCAACTCTTTTCTTTGTTTAGTAATAGCAACACGACCCGAGCGGGCAAATTGCAATACACCGAAAGGTCTCAGGTTTTCCAGTAAATCACTTGTTTCTGCTTTGTGTCCCGTTTTCTCAATTACTACATATGCCGGTGTAATTTCCAGAAACCGGGCATTACTATTCCTAACGATATCTTCTATTGTATGACTTTGCATGAGCTCGCCGGTTTTAACTTTGTACATGGCTATTTCCTGATGCACCAGATCCTCAGTTTCATGAACAAAAACCTTCAGCACATCTACCAGTTTTTCCATTTGCCGTGATGCTTTTATTACCATCTCCTCATTAGTAATAACAACCAGTGTTATCAAATGAACACCCCGTACCGCTGATTCGGAAGCCGTAATGCTTTCGATATTAATCTGCCTTCGGGTTAATATGTTGGTCACATGGTTCAATAATCCAATGTGATTTTCTGTAAACAAACTAAATGTGAATTCCTGCTCCATTTTTATATTATTGATGTGGTTCCAATATCATTTCATTTACTGCTTTTCCGGGTTCAATCATCGGGAAAATATTTCCTTCTTTTTCTACCGACACCTCCAGTAAATATGCCCCATTACATTCCAGCATCAGGTCAACAGCTTTGGAAAGGTCATCCCTTACAACAATCTTTTCTCCTTTGATGCCAAAACCTTTAGCAACAGTCACAAAATCAGGATTAACCAGTTCTGTAGAAGCATAGCGTTTGTGATAAAACATATCCTGCCACTGACGTACCATCCCCAAAAAGTCATTATTCAACAAAACAATTTTTACAGGAATTTTATATTGTAGTATCGTTCCCAATTCCTGAATAGTCATTTGAAGTCCGCCATCACCCACAAAAAGAATAACTTCCTTAGCTGGATCAGCCAGTTTAGCTCCAATAGCAGCAGGCAATCCAAACCCCATGGTTCCCATTCCGCCGGAAGTAATTAAACTATTGGTTTCAGTATACTGATAATAGCGTGCTGCGGCCATCTGATGCTGACCAACATCTGTTACTACTATAGCTTTCCCCTCTGTTTTATCAGAAATCAAGCGAATTACTTCTCCCATCCTGATCTTTCCGGTTTGCGGAGCCGTTTCTCCCTCTACTACTTTCTTTTGTTCCTGCTGATCCATCGAACGGAAACTCTTGAGCCATTCCGGATGATTATTTTCATTAACCATAGGAAGCAACGCCTGTAAGGCTTCCTTCGCATCGGCATTCATTTCAACATCAACTTGTACATTTTTGTTGATCTCTGCCTTATCAATTTCTATGTGTATAATTTTTGCATTTTTAGCATATCCTGACAGTTTTCCTGTGACCCGGTCATCGAAACGCATACCAATGGCAATCAGTAAATCTGCATTATTCGTGTTCACATTGGGAGCATAATTTCCATGCATTCCCAACAAACCTACCGACAAAGGATGATTTTCAGGAAAGGCAGAAATTCCAAGTAAAGTGTACGCTACAGGAATACCAGCTTTTTCTGCCAAGGCCTTTAGCTCATCCTGAGCACGAGAAATCAGAATACCATGACCTGCCAGAATCATTGGTCTTTTTGCTGCATTTATTAACTGTGCAGCATCAACCAACACATCCTTTTTCAATACAGGGAGCTTAGGATTGTAACTACGAATCCAGTTACATTTTTGGTATGAATACTCTGTTAAACCCTGCAACGCATCTTTTGTAATATCTATTAATACCGGACCCGGTCGACCCGAACCTGCGATAAAAAATGCCTTTGCCAGTATTTCTGATATTTCATGAGCGTATTTTACCTGATAATTCCATTTGGTTATCGGAGCTGAGATTCCCAGAATATCAGTTTCCTGAAATGCGTCGGTACCAATAAGGCTGGATATAACCTGTGCTGTGATAAAAACCACGGGGACAGAATCCAAAAATGCATTGGCAATACCTGTTACCAGATTGGTAGCACCGGGTCCGGAAGTAGCAAAACATACCGCAGTTTCGCCCTTGGCCTGCGCATAAGCCTGTGCCGCATGTGCAGCTCCCTGTTCGTGGCGCGTTAAAATATGAGTCATCCTTTCTTCCTCATCAATTAACTCATCATAAATAGGCATAATGGCCCCACCGGGATAACCAAAGATTGTATCCACGCCTTCTTCGAGGAGCACATTGATTACTACTCTTGCTCCGCTTACTTTATTTTTTGATCCTGTTATAAACATAGTCAAATGCTTTAGTTTATTTTCATTCTTTAAATTAATCGTATTGCCCCTCTATCGGCTGAAGAAACCAAAGAAGAATAGGCTTTAAGTGCACGTGAAACATACCGATCTCTGTTTTGGGGAGTAAAAGCATTATTACCACGGCCCTCTTCATCAGCTCTACGCTGACTGAGTTCTTCGTTGGAAACCAATAGTTGAATGGCACGGTTCGGAATATCAAATAAGATTTCATCTCCATTTTTAACCAGAGCTATTGTCCCTCCCGAAGCAGCTTCGGGAGACACGTGTCCTACTGATAAACCCGACGTTCCTCCGGAAAACCTGCCATCAGTCAGTAAAGCACAATATTTATCGAGATTTCTGGATTTAAGATAAGATGTTGGATAAAGCATTTCCTGCATACCCGGACCTCCTTTTGGGCCTTCATAACGAATCACAACAACATCCCCTTTTTCCACATATCCGTCTAAAATACCCTCTACAGCTGCTTCCTGAGATTCAAACACTTTGGCTTTGCCTTTGAAATAAAACATTTCCTGAAGTACTCCGGCCGTCTTAACAATACATCCATCCTCCGCCAGATTTCCATAAAGCACAGCTAGGCCTCCATCCTTGCTATAAGCATGATCAATATCCCGAATACAGCCTTTTTCTCTGTCCAGATCAGGTTTTTCAAAATAATTTCTTTGTGATCCCATCCTTAAGCTTGGGACAAATGCAGGTGCACTTGCAAAAATATTTTTAGCCTCATCCGTATGGCTTTTTCTGAAAATATCAAATTGATCAATAGCAGTCTTTAAATCAGGAGTGTCAACCCTGCTAACAGAAGTATCAAGAAGACCTCCTTTTTCAAGTTCTCCCATTATGGCAATCACTCCACCCGCCTGGTTCACATCCTGCATATGATAATGTGAACTGGGAGCTATTTTACACAAATTGGGTACAATTCGTGAGAGTTTATCAATATCGTTCATCGAAAAATTCACTTCGGCTTCGTGAGCTATTGCCATCAAATGAAGAACTGTATTGGTTGAACCCCCCATGGCAATATCGACAGTCATGGCATTGAGAAAAGCCTGACGGTTAGCAATTGACCGGGGCAATACACTTTCGTCTCCATCGCGATAATACCGGTAAGTATTCTCAACTATGAGCCGTGCAGCCTTTTCAAACATTCTGGTACGGTTTTCATGTGTAGCAACAACTGTTCCGTTACCCGGCAATGCCAAACCCAGTGCTTCATTCAAACAATTCATTGAATTGGCAGTAAACATTCCGGAACACGAACCACAAGTCGGGCATGCTGACTGTTCAACTGCCAGCAAAGTTGAATCGTCTACTGTTTGATCTGCCGCCATTACCATAGCATCGACCAAATCGTAATGTTTTCCATTATATGAACCGGCTTCCATGGGACCTCCCGATACAAAAACAGTCGGGATATTCAATCGCATGGCGGCCATCATCATACCGGGTGTAATTTTATCACAATTGCTGATACAAATCATAGCATCGGCCTTATGTGCATTACAAACATATTCGATGCTATCGGCAATTAAATCACGTGAAGGCAATGAATACAACATTCCGTCGTGTCCCATAGCAATCCCATCATCAATGGCAATGGTATTAAATTCTGCGGCAAAGCACCCTTGTTCCTGAATAAGTTGCTTTAACTTTTGCCCCACCTCATGCAAATGCACATGCCCAGGAACAAACTGCGAGAACGAATTAACAATAGCAATAAGCGGTTCCTTAAAATGACTTTCCTGCATTCCGTTTGCACGCCACAAACTTCTGGCTCCCGCCATATTCCGCCCCTGGGTTGTTGTATTACTTCTTAATTTTATTTTCATATACAAAATTTATACTCAAAAAAAAAACTCCCCGGATTTCGGAGAGTTAAATATGAAGTAAACATAAAATCCCTCCGTTTCATTCTTTGACAATAATGAGAATAGAAAGAATAATATGTATGCTATTTACCTGCATTGCTTTTTTTGATTGAGGTAAAAGTAGAGCAATTTCAAAGGCAGCAAAATTTTCAGCAATATGCTCTGAAAATCATGAAAACAAGAACCAGATATAAGATACTGATAATAAGATAGAAAGGATAAATTATTAGAAATAGCAACAATAAATCATCAGAGCAGATACTTTTCTATCTACAATCGTTTGCAATAAATGATTCAGAAAACAATTAAAGTTATTTAGAACAAATAAAAGAAAAACTGCAATTTTAAAACTAATCAATAGTTTTTATATAGCATCTTCTGCGTTTGTGTTGGATGTGATCGAAATTTTTCCAATTGGCGATCACTTTGTGATTGGTTTCAAACTCACCGGTAGTTTCAACATACGTTGCACCGTCCTCGAGCATCTGGTTCTGTATTTCGTTGTACATCATTACTGCTGCCCCCTGAGTTTCATAACCAGGCTTAACACCTGCCAAAAAGAAATCAAGCACCTTAGGTTTTCTCATGGACTTCATGATATGGATAAAGCCAAACGGGAATAAACGGCCATTGGCCTTCTGCATTGCTTCTGAAAGCGAAGGAACAGCGATCATAAACCCAACAATCTGATCCTTATCTTTTACCATACAAACATATCTTGGATTAATGACTTTAAGATATTTCTCCTTATACATTTCCATCATTTCCTTATCGAAAGGAACAACAAACGGCAATACAGCAAACGCATCATTAAGAACCTCAAATATTGCATCGGTGTGGGGCAACAGCTCGCTGGTTTTATTAAACCTCATCACTTCAAAGCCATAGCGTTTCTTAATCAAAGTAACTCCTCTGTTCGATTTTTCAATGGCATCTTTTCCCATGGTCAGCCGAAACTCAACCCAGTCGGCTTCCTTTTCAAAACCATAATCGTTAATATGCTGTTGATAGTAGGGCAAGTGATAAACTGAAGCGACAGAGGGCAAATAATCGAACCCTTCGATCAGCAAACCCTGATTATCCAGATTTGTATAACCTAAAGGACCATGCACCTTTTCCATTCCCATACCCCTCAACCACGAAATGGCAGTATCCATTAACAGCACAAACGCTTCTGCATCATCAAAAAACTCCAGCTTAGAAAACCGCCCATACTTCTCACCGGTTTTTTCAATATACCTGTGATTGACAATGGCCATAATTCTGCCCACTACTTTATCATCGCGATAAGCCAACCAGAACTTAGTTTCGCTAAATCTCATTGCAGGATTGGTTTCTGGCGACATTGACTTCAATTCATCTGCCTTTATCGGAGGAACCCAATAAGCATTACCTTTATAAACTGAGAATGGCAATTCAACAAACGCCTTTTTTTCCTTTTCTGACTTAACTTCCTGAATTCTAACCGGCATAATTTTCTTCTTTATGGGTACAAACATAATGAAAAACCACCAGAGAGGATGTTTAGTTTTTTGATTAAATTTATAGCCAATTAAATTGAAATACTATTTTTGTATCACAGTAATTTTCTGTTATCTTTACAACATCAATGAGAACCTTTTTGACTGAAGCCTTGAACTATTATCAAATTAATTTTGGTCAGATATTTTATACAACTTGTATTCATAAACCTAAAAATACTGCCTGTTAGTTTAATCAAATGAATAATATTCAAAACCCAATACAAATTCTTCTTTATAATTCAGAAAATAGCTTTGTAGAAAGAATCAATGCCATTTTAAAAGAAGATAAATTATTATATGCCGTTCATACTGTTTCAGAAATTGACGAATTGCACCAAAAACTGGTTCAACAATTTTATGACATACTTATTATAGGAGTTGTAAAAAACGATAATCCATTAGGGGTTCTAAAATTCAGGAATGAAAACCATCCCTTTATTCCAATACTTATCATTCTTGAACCGACAAATGACAGCAGTTTTCTTCAACTTATTGAAGCCGGAGCCGATGAATGTATTTCCATTGAGGATGTAGAAAAAATTGGTTTTCATATCCGAAAGTCTATCAAAAGAAAAAAAAGAGAAAAAGCCACACAGTACGAGAAACAGAACTTAACTTACGAAAAAGAATTCTATCGAAATATTTTTGAGTTAAGTCCTATTGGCTTGATCCTTGAAGACAGCGAAGGAAAAATATTAGATGCTAACGGTTCGATTTTAAAAGTTACAGGGTACACAAAAAATGAGCTGGTTGGAAAAAACATCAGCATTTTTGCACCTCCTGAGGAAAAAGAAAAGGTACTGAACGACATTAAGGAAATATTAAAAGGGAACACTTTAAGGCAAGAGGTAATCAACATTAACAAAGATAATAAGCGCAGACATCATACTGAAATTATTGAAAGTAGAATACAGCTTCCTGATGGCTCTATGGGAATATTATCCATCAACAATGATATCAGTTTACGAAAAAAGGTGGAAGAAGATTTATTGAAAAGCAATAAGAGTCTGGCTATGGCCCAACAAATCGGAAAAATCGGAACCTGGGATTACGACCTTATGGATGACAAACTATTTTGGTCTGACGGAGTTTACGATCAATTTGGTTTGAAGCCGGGAACGGTTTTTCCTTCACAAAACTTATTTCTTTCCTTTGTTCATCCTGACGATAAACACAAAGTTAACGAGGCCATAAAAAATGTATTCGAGAACAACAGTGATTACGATTTAAATATCAGAATGTTGAAAAATGACGGAACAGAATGGATTGGTCATACCATAGGAGCCTTAATAAAAAATGAAAAAGGTCAGGTTACTCATTTCCTCGGAATTCAACAAGATATTACTGATCTGACAAAAATCACAAAAGAATTAATTGAAGCTAAAGAAAAGGCCGAAGAAAGTAACCGGTTAAAATCAGAGTTCTTAACAAACCTTTCACACGAGATAAGAACACCAATGAATGGCATAATTGGATTTGCAAGCTTACTGGAACAAGAATCTTTAAACAATGATGAAAAAAGAAATTTTGCACAGATCATCATCAACAGCAGCAAACAGTTATTGAGGATTATTGATGACATCCTGGAAATATCAAAATTACAAACGAAACAAATAAAAATTATTAAAGAAGAAGTTAATCTTTCAGATATATTACTGGAACTGTTCAGCATTTTTGATTTAAAGGCGAAGCAGTCCGGTTTACACATGTACCTGAAAAATCAGCTTCAGGATGACGAATTCAGAATACAAACTGATGCCAGCAAACTAAAAAAGATTTTAAGTAATCTTCTTGAAAACGCGTTTAAGTTTACTAAAGAAGGTTACATTGAGTTAGGTCTTAAAAAAGAATACGACACTTATATTTTCCATGTTAAAGACACAGGGTTAGGGATCAAAAAGGAAATGCAAAAGATCATTTTTGAAAGGTTCTCTCAGGAAGAAAAAGAAATTTCACAAAAATCAGGAGGCTTAGGATTAGGTCTTTCTATCGCTATGGAAAATGCACAATTGCTTGGAGGCAGTGTTTGTGTCGAATCAGAAAAGGGAGAAGGTTCAACTTTCTATGTAAAAATACCTTTTGGAGGGAAGAAGAATACTGAAGAAATGAAACAAAACAAAAAAGAAATTACAGAACAAACAGCTACGATTCTGGTTGCAAAAGATGAAGAAGTAAACTATCAGTATATTGAAATACTATTGCGCAAATTTCCTACCCCTGTAAAAATATTCCATGTTGTGAATGGTCAGGAAGCTGTCAGTTTTTGTCAAAAAGGAAACAAAGTTGATTTAATTTTAATGGATATTAAAATGCCTCTAATGAATGGAATTGAAGCTACACGCCTCATTAGAAAAACTCACCCCGACCTGCCAATTATTGCTCAAACAGCCTATGCACGTGTTGAAGACAAAGAAGAGGCACTGGCGGCCGGTTGCAATGAGTATTTATCCAAGCCTTTCAGAAAGGATCACTTCTACAAAACAATATTCAACTACCTTTCTTAGATTTATCTGTTTTTGTATTCTTTTAAAAAAGAAACAAGTTTTCGTACTGCTCTGCCCCTGTGACTTATCTGATTTTTTTGATCCAGGCTCATCTCAGCAAATGTTTCTTCATATCCCTGTGGAACAAAAACCGGATCATAACCAAATCCGTCTTTTCCTTTTCGTTGGTGAATAATTTTTCCTTCAACTACTCCTTCGAAGAAATATTCCTTTCCCTCAATAAGTAAAGAGATGACCGTTTTAAACCTGGCCGACCTATCCGTTTCACCAGTCATTTCGTTAAGCAATTTCTCAACATTCTGATCATAGGTTGCATTCTCACCAGCATATCGTGCAGAATATACTCCGGGGGCACCCTTCAAAGCATCTACCTCAAGTCCTGTATCATCAGCAAAACAATCAAGACCAAATTTTTTTTTGACATAATTGGATTTAATAGAGGCATTTTCCGTTAATGTTGAACCCGGTTCAGGAATATCTTCAGTAACCCCAACATCGTTTAGAGAAACTACGTCATATAAACCCGAAAGAAGTTCTTTTAACTCAAATAGTTTATGATCATTATGTGTAGCAAAAACCAGTTGTTGCATATTGAATATTTTTTTTGCAAAAATAAAAAAGCCCCCGTTTATAAAACGGAGGCTCAGAAAAGTTACAACCTGTTAGTATTGTCTTCCACAAGGCTCTCTGTTACTATTAATTATTGCTTCGTATTCGTCTTCAGATATATATTGCGGAACATATTCTATACCATAACCATTCAGTTGTGATGTAAATGCCCGCATATGATTTCTGGAGCCACAGTTTAAAAAAGAATAAAGCGTTTTTATTTCCGTGTTGTTTGTACTGGCAATAAAATTCTGTAAATCATAAATATCTACATCTTCTATCATTGCTCCTACTTCGAGTGCATCAGTAAGGGATTTTTTACCCTTTTCAACTAAACTATTATACAAATTCTGAATATCCTGGTTAACAAAAACTCCCCGTTCATTGGTTGCCGGATCACTCATTCCATATGCGGTCATCAGTTTTAACACCTCATCCATATGGGTTTGCTCACTTGAAGCAATATTGGAGAATATATTAAGCCCGTATATATCGTAGAGTTCAAGATATACATCTTTAGCCATTTTTTCTTCCTCACGCATTTGCATCAGCGATAGAGAATCAGCAGAACTTAGAGGTTCATTACCCAGCAAATCATCAGAACTGGTTTTGGCGCAGGAGCTAAAAGAAAGTCCCATCGAAAACAGAACAAAAACAAATACAAAAGGATTCATCAGTTTTTTCTTTCTTAATAGTTTCATAGTCTTTTCAAATTTAGATAAATTATTGTCATTTTATACTCAATCCACGTGCCAAAATAGTCCCTAAAAACCTTTTTAAGAAATTCTTAAGATTATGGAGTTTTGACAAATTAAGAAAAGCTGTTTTTTTGTATTTTCATGCAAAACAGAATATTATAAAATGAAACGCATACTTATTATTGAGGATGAACCGGGAATCTCGGCTTTCCTGAAAGAGGGGTTAGAAGAAGAAGGGTTCCAAACTGAAGTTGCAGAGAATGGAACTTTAGGATTTCAAAAATTCAGCAAAAGTCATTTTGATCTTATACTGATGGACTGGATGTTGCCAGGGTTGACTGGCATAGAGGTTACAGAAAAAATACGTGAAACCAATCAACACATTCCTGTTATTTTTCTTACAGCAAAAGATACCGTTCAGGATACTATTTTGGGGCTTCGTTCTGGTGCTAACGACTACCTTAAAAAACCTTTCAGCTTTGCTGAACTATTAGAAAGAATCAAAGTTCACTTTCGAAATGCAGAGAATGAAAATGCTGCGTTAACATACGGACCACTGAAACTGAATCCAGCACAAAGAGAAGTTGAAAAAAACAATGAAGTGATCAGCCTGACACAAAAAGAATTTGATTTATTGCAATTTCTGATCAAAAACAAAAACAGGGTTTGTACCCGAAAAGAAATTCTTGAAAGAGTATGGGATATTCATTTTGATTACAGTTCTGGTGTAATTGATGTTTATATTAATGCATTAAGAAAAAAGCTGCAACTCCCCAACGAATACAGTTTCATTGAAACAGTATGGGGCGTAGGATACATTATTAAAGAAAATGAAACAGAAGAATTTTAAACCCGGATTTAAAGAAAGACTGGCCTTTCTCTATTTGTTAAGTACTGCCAGCATAATTTTTATTCTTTTTATGGTGATCATTTTCACTGTGAAACAGAGCGCTTATCATTATCTCGATAACAGTATTATTAAAGAAGCTCATAAACATTTAAACGATATTACTATAAATGAAAACACAGTTTCTTTCAATAACAAAGCATGGCAGCAGGAAGAACATCAGGTTGTAGAAGTTAATCCGGTTTTTATTCAGGTTACTGACCTTAATGGAAATGCCATCAACAAATCTCCTAACCTGAAAACTGATTCGCTCACACTTTTCAAAAAGACAGATGATGGTTTTACCAATTCCGAACTTTCCGGAATTCCCATAAGGCAATATCAACAAGCTATTGATATAAATGGCAAGACAAAAGGTTATTTACTTGTTGCTCTTTCCCAGAAAGGCCCGGTTATGGTTTTGAAGCAACTGAAAACAACACTGCTGTTTGCATTCCCCATCGTGCTGATTATTTTGTTTTTCTGGACCAGGTTCATTGCAGGAAAAGGAATAAAACCTGTAACTACAATCATTCATACAGCAAAAAAAATTACTCAGTCCAATCTGGAAGAACGAATTCCTGTTCCGCAAAACAAAGATGAATTATATCAGTTGGTTCAAACCATTAATCAACTGTTGGATCGTATTGAGAATGCTATCAAAAGAGAAAAACGATTTACCTCAGATGCTGCCCATGAACTAAAAACTCCTCTCCAGGTAATGAAAGGAAACATGGAAATTTTGATGCGAAAACCAAGAACAACAGAAGAATATCAAAACAAGATCTCACAATGCATGAAAGAAGTTGACCGAATGAGTCACTTAACCGACCAGCTCTTAATGCTGGCACGATTCGAGAGTCAAAAAGAAGCCCTTAAAAAAGAAGAGGTTATGCTGAATGAGGTTATTGAACAGATTATTTTTAGAAGAACAGATCTTCTGGATGAAAAAAAGATCAAATTCAGCTTTAATAATGAAAAGGATATTCTCATTAATACAGACCCATACCTTCTTAATATCATTTTAGAAAACTTGCTGTCCAATGCTATAAAATACACACCTGAAGAAGGAGAAATCAACATAAATACAGGTTTTTACGATAAAAATCCGTACCTTCAGATCCGTGATACAGGCGTTGGAATTCCCAAGGAAGAACAAAGCAAAATCTTTGATCGCTTTTATCGGTCAGAGGCGATGAAGCATCCGGGAATTAAGGGGAGCGGTCTTGGACTATCTATCGTAAAAAGATTAACCGAAATATTAAGTCTGAATTTTACACTGGAAAGTGAAAGTGGCAAAGGGACAACGATATCGATTTACTTTCCAATAGACGAATAACTCATTTATTATTGACCTAAAATTAACCTAAGCAAACAAAAATCGGGGGGAAAAATAATTTTAAGACTATCTTAAGAATTCATTTTCAGATAGTTTCATTTTCACATCTATTTTTGTAGCTCAAATTAACCCGTATTACGATATGTTGGAAAAACTTATACAATTCAGTATCAAAAACAAGCTCATTGTCATTTTATTCACTTTGTCAGTTGTGGTTTTTGGCTTGTTTTCCATTTCCCAGATTCCCATCGGTGCTGTCCCCGACATCACCAACAATCAAGTTCAGGTTATTACAACCTCAAGGGATTTGGCCACTCAGGATGTTGAACAATTTATCACCTACCCTATTGAACTAGAGTTATCCAATTTACCTGGAGTTAAGGAAATTCGTTCCGTTTCAAAATTCGGACTATCCGTAGTAACTGTTGTATTTGAAGACAACCTGGGAACTTACCTTCCCCGCCAGTTAATTTCCGAAAAACTAAAAACAGTTTCTATTCCTAAAACTTTTGGCACACCTATTTTAGGACCAATCTCAACCGGGCTTGGAGAAATTTACCAGTATACCCTGGATGTCAAACCAGGTTACGATTCTCTTTATTCGGTTCAACAGCTAAGAACCATTCAGGACTGGATTGTTAAACGCGAACTGGCCGGAATTCCTGGTGTTGTTGAAATTAATACATGGGGAGGCTATCTGAAAGAATTTGAAGTAGCTGTAAACCCAAAAAAACTACAGGCTTCCAACATTACAATTTCTGAACTATATAAAGCACTGGAAAGCAATAATGCTATTGCCGGAGGCAGTTACATTGAAAAAGATAACCAGAGTTATTTCATACGTGCCGACGGGCTTTCGAAATCAATTAAAGATATTGGAAACATTGTAATAAAAAATGTAAAAGGAATCCCTATACTGGTAAAAGATGTAGCTACCATACAAATCGGACATGCCAATCGTTTTGGCGCCATCACCGGAAACGGACATGGTGAAAAAGTAATGGGGCAAATTATGATGCTCAAAGGAGCCAACTCCAAAAAAGTAATTGAAGCCGTAAAAGAACGTGTAGCTGAGGTTCAAAAACATCTTCCCAAAGGTATCTATATTAATGCATTTCTCGAAAGAAGTGAACTGGTTGCCAAAACCACATTTACGGTTGCCGAAAATCTGATTCTGGGTTTCCTCATTGTGATGTTCATCGTGATTTTATTGCTGGGAAACTGGCGTTCGGGATTGCTTATTGCATCCGTTATTCCGTTATCGCTGTTGTTTACCCTCTCTATGATGTATATCTTCGGACTGGATGCCAACCTAATGAGTCTTGGAGCTATTGACTTTGGGATTATAATTGATGGAGCTGTAATTATTGTAGAGGTCATCAGCTTACAAATTATGAGAAAATGGAGTACTATCCAGAGTCTTGGCAAAGACAAGCGACAAGGTGAAATGGATAAAGTTACGCTGGAAAGTACCCACAAGATGTTGAACTCGGCCATCTTTGGGCAGCTCATCATACTTATTGTTTTTATCCCGATTCTATCTCTGACTGGTGTTGAAGGTAAGATGTTCCGCCCAATGGCACTCACATTTTCATTTGCGTTACTGGGCGCCATGTTCTTTGGTTTTACCTACATTCCTGTTGTGGCTTCTGTTTTTCTGAAACCGGTAAAAAACCAAAAGAATATTTCTTTCAGACTCATCAACTGGCTGAAATCATTGTACCGCCCTTCCCTTCTTTTTGCTTTAAAACACAAAGTAATGGTGCTGAGTATTTCAGGAATCCTTTTGATAATATCTGTTATCACTTTCAGTCGTATGGGGGGTGAATTTGTCCCAACTTTAGATGAAGGTGACTTTGTAATTCAGCCTGTATTAAAAACAGGAACCTCACTAAGTAAAACAATTGAAACCACTACTTTGATTGAAAACATTCTGCTCAAGAAATTCCCTGATGAAGTGCAACAGGTAGTGAGCCGGATTGGTGCAGCAGAAGTTCCAACCGATCCCATGTCAATGGAAGACTCCGATATCATCATCAAATTAAAAGACAAAAAATACTGGAAAAAAGCAAAGACCAAAGACGAACTGGCCAATAAATTCAAAAAAGCACTGGAAGCTATCCCTGGCATTGAGTATGAATTTACCCAACCCATTGAAATGCGTTTCAATGAGCTCATCACCGGGGTACGTGCTGACGTAGCAGTTAAAATCTACGGACAGGATCTTTCAGTACTGAATAAACTTGCACAACAAGCCAAAGCCCTGATTGAAAACATTCCCGGAGCTGCTGACATCAGTGTAGAAAAAGTAGAAGGCTTACCACAAATCAAGGTTCAGTACAAACATGATCAACTAGCAAAATTCGGCGTTTCAGTTGATGAGCTGAACCGGTTAATTTCAATGTCATTTGCAGGCCTGAAAGCCGGAACTATTTACGATGGAGAACGCAATTTCGATCTGGTGATCAGAAATCAGAAGAATTATAAAAAAGAGATTTCCAATGTCCGCAATCTTATGGTGAAGTTGCCCAATGGCAATAGTGTTCCTATGAGTCAACTGGCCGACGTTTCTTACACAACAGGACCGGCTAAAATCTCACGCGACAATACCAAAAGAAGGATTGTTGTGGGAATTAATGTTCGTGACCGAGATCTTGAGTCTGTGGTAAAAGATGTTCAAAAAAGACTCAGCGATAATTTACACCTGCCATCAGGTTATACCATTAGTTATGGAGGACAATTTGAAAATCTTCGAACAGCAAAGAATCGTTTGGCTATTGCCATTCCTATAGCTTTGTTGCTCATTTTTATCATGTTGCACTTTGCTTTCAAATCGATGAAAGAAGCCTTAATGGTTTATACAGCCATTCCGCTATCAGCTGTTGGAGGAGTCTACTTACTTTGGTTGCGTGATATGCCCTTCAGTATTTCAGCAGGTGTAGGATTCATTGCTTTGTTCGGTATTGCTGTTTTAAATGGTATCGTACTTATCGAACAATTTAAAGCGCTCAAAGAACAGGGGATTACTGATGTTCATGAAAGAGTTATACTTGGAACCACTGAACGACTTCGCCCGGTACTGCTGACTGCATCAGCTGCAGCTCTGGGTTTCTTCCCAATGGCTTTCTCTTCTTCAGCTGGAGCCGAAGTACAAAGACCTTTGGCAACTGTTGTAATTGGAGGTTTGGTTACAGCTACTTTGCTCACGATGATTGTACTACCTGTTCTTTACACACTTTTTGAAAAACCTATTAAAATCAAAATGAAAAAACAGGCATTAACTATATTGGTATTATTAGGAATTACAACACTCATTCCAGATTATTCAAAAGCACAAAGTACAGATATTAATCTTTCACAGGCCATTGAACTCGGACTGAAAAACAATCAGTACTTTCAGGCTCAAAAAAGCATGACTGAAAAAAGTATAGCCTTAATCCCTTCAGGTGTTGATCTTGGAAAAACAAATTTCTATTATCATTTCGATCAAAACAATTTAACTGATCTGGGATTACCACTTAAAGTAGCAGGAATTCAGCAAAGTATTGCCTTTCCAGGAGTTTATGTCTCACAGCAAAAAACACTTAAAAGTTTGGCCAACCAGCAAATGGCTTCACTTGAGATAGCAAAAAATATACTGATCAAGAATATATCATTAGCCTACTACCAGATTGTTTATCTTAATAATAAAGTCAGCACTTACGAATATTTAGACAGCTTATACAGCCATTTTGCATACGCAGCAAAAAAGAAACTGGAAATAGGAGAATCCAATTATCTTGAAAAACTGACTGCCGATTCAAAGAAAATGGAAATTCATACCCTCTTGGTTCAAACTAAAAAAGACCTGGAAATCAGTTATCGCGAATTGAACAAACAAATGGGAACCGATAGCACATTTGTAATTAACGATCATAAACTCAGCCGACTTCCGGTTCCTGAAACCAAAACCAGTGGTAGCGACTACCTGAATGAGGCTAAAGCCATGACTCAGGTTGCTTTGTATCAGCTTAAAACTGAACGCCGTAAATTTTTTCCCGATTTGCACCTTGAATATTTCCAGGGAAAAACTTCATGGACAGCAGCTAAAGTTTATCACGGATTTAATGTGGGTCTTTCGCTCCCGCTATGGTTTGCCCCGCAAAAATCAAGAACCAGTGCTGCCCGTCTAGAATATCAAGCCTCACAGCAACAATATCTTTACCAGCAACAGGCTGTCCAGGCTAAAAAAGATCAATTCTTAAAGCAACTTGATAAATATCGGACAGCTGTTGCTTACTATGAAAAAACTGGAAACAAGCTTTCAGCCGAATTACTGAAAATGGCATCTAAAAGTTTCCGGCAGGGCGAAATCGACTACATAAAGTATATTCTGAGCATCAAAGATGCTACAGATATTCAACTGAATTATCTGGACAATCTTTTTCAATACAATCAAACTGTTATTCAACTTCAATACCTCGAATTATAAAAATTAAAAATCATGATAAAACGTGTATTCATTCTATTAACAAGTCTGTCTGTTCTAACTTTCTCTTCGTGCTCCACATCTGAGAAAAAAAATCAGAATCAGCAACAAACTGAAAATGCACCTGCACAGGAAAATCAGTTTGTGATCTCAGCCGAGCAGTTTAATACTTCAGGAATGCAGTTTTCAACAATTGAAAGCCACACATTTCACGAAAAAGTAATGACTCAGGGTTATCTTGATGTTCCGCCATCAAACAAAGCTAAAATCAGTAGCTACTTTCCGGGTAAAGTGAGCAAAATAAATGTATTAATCGGCGACCGTGTAAACAAAGGTCAGGAATTGTTACGCATAACCGATCCTGCATTTATAGGTATTCAAAAAGACTATCTCATTTCAAAAAATGACCTTGAATACCAAACCAAAGAATATCATCGTCAACAAAAACTGGCATCAGATAGTATCACCTCTGAAAAAACTCTTCAGATGACTAAAACCAGTTACACCAGCGCAATGGCTACGTATGAAGATTTAAAGAAAAAACTGGCGTTGCTTAATCTGAACTCCAAAAATATTGAAGGAGGTAAATTTCATACAGAGGTTTCTATTGTTGCCCCTATTTCAGGAAGCATCACTATGCTGAATGTAACCCTGGGATCTCATGTTAATACTTCGGATGTCATGATGGAAATCATCAACAATTCAGAAGAACATTTGGAGCTGAATGTTTTTGAAAAAGATATTTTGAAAATAAAAGAAGGACAACAAATCGCTTTTTCAATCCCTGATATCGGAAATACAGAATATATGGGAGAAGTTAAACTAATTGGTAAGTCCATTGACTCAGAAACGAGAACGATCAAAGTTCATGGTCATCTTGAACAGCCTCACCCTCGTTTTATCACAGGCATGTACGTTAGCGCTTCCATCTACACCAGTGAAGTCTCAAAACTTGCCATTCCTGAATCAGCGCTTATCAAACAGGAAGATAATTATTTTATCCTGCTTCTAAAACAAAAAAAGAGCGATGAGTATATTTTGGAAAAAGAACAGGTAATACCGGGGATTGTTGAAAAAGGAATGGTTCAGATTTCCGGAAACCCGAAAGTACAGCAAGGAATGCAGGTTTTGTCAAAAGGTGCTTTTTATCTTCTGTAATAAGATTTTAAAGACGCCAGTCAATTTCACCAAGACCGTTTTCTCTTAAAATTTCGTTGGCTTGAGAAAAATGACGACAACCCAGAAAACCCCTGTAAGCAGAAAAGGGAGATGGATGAGCAGCTTTTAGCACAAAATGTTTAGAAGTATCTATCAGTTCTTCTTTTTGCTGAGCAAATTTACCCCACAATAAAAATATAACACCGGCCCGGAGTTCAGACACAGTTCTGATCACCTGGTCGGTAAACTCTTCCCATCCTTTTCCCTGATGCGAACCGGCCTCCCCTTTACGAACAGTGAGTGTAGCATTCAACAACAAAACACCCTGCTTTGCCCAAGGTTCCAGATTCCCAGTTTGTGGAACCGGAATATCTAGGTCATCCTTCAGCTCTTTAAAAATATTTTGCAACGAAGGTGGCGGAGGAACTCCGTCCTGAACAGAAAAAGCAAGCCCGTGAGCCTGTCCCGGACCATGATAAGGGTCTTGTCCCAACAATACTACTTTAACAGCCGTGATAGGCGTTAAATTAAATGCCGAAAAAATTTTAGGCCCCGGTGGATAAATCTGATAACGCTTCTTTTCTTCCTGTAAAAATGCTTTTAGCGAAACAAACGATTCTTTCTTAAATGCATCCTCAAGTGACAACTTCCAACTTTCTTCAATATCAGGCGCTACAGCAGTCATAAATATTTTTTTAGACAATAAAAATAAGAAATCCTTGTTAATTAGATAAAAACTATTTTTCTTTGTAAAATTGAACAACCATTATAAAACATGAAAAGAGCAGGAATATATCTCACAATTATCATTTTTATTGCCTTGTTGGCGTCATCCTGTGCATCCAGTAACAATTTGGGTTGCCCGGCATACAGCAATAATGTGCACCAATATCAAAAAGAAGTAAAATACTAACTTCTTTACCCTCTGTTTTCTTTTCCACAATTTTTTATCTCACAAGTTCCTCTTATTTGGAGCAACTTCATTTTTATGGTGGCTTTATCGGGCTGTACGTTGTAGTCCCTTTTGCCTAAAGCCGTGTTGCTTAAAATAAACAAGGGGCTTCTATTGTCGCCCTTGTTTATAAACTCCACATCGCCTCAGGCAAAAAGGGCGCTGTCACTCCCATCCCGGCCACAGTTAAAATAATCATTTATGAATGTTGAATAAATAGGTTCAGCAACAAATTTTCATTCATCACCTCTTTCTTATTTTCTTTGGAAAATGCAAAGAAATGAATAATAAGACCTTTGATTAGCTTCGAACTTAAGCAAAGAATATAAGATACATTGTAGCCACAAAACCATGCCAATAGATTCAAGTTCATCTTTTGTGCATGCCAATCTGTCCATTGCAGAGACTCCCCTATACCTTGCAGTTACTAAAAGATAAGCTGTAGTAGCAAATCTATGCCTTGCAGATATAAACCCTATGCTTTGTAGTTACATTTTGCCTGTTGTACATGCTAAATTATCCTATGTAGATACTCCTTCCATACCTTGTAGGCATAAAACAATACATTGTAGATTAGATTTTGTTGTATGTATGTGTCAAACTGGTCTCTGTAGAAACAAATCCATGCTATGTAAGAGCAAATTAAAACTGTTTGTAACAAAAGAGAATAATAGGGCTAAAACAAAAAAA
>JAFGXS010000040.1 GCA_016936505.1 Bacteroidales bacterium
CCCTCTTGCAGGGCTGCATTTCGATGAAACAGGTTTGTTTCGGCCTCTTGCAAGGTTGCAAGAACATGAAACACGACTGTTTCACCCTTTTGCAAGGTTGCAATGAAGTGAAACATGTGTGTTTTGTGTTTTTAAAGTCAGCACCTCTGGCGACAGTCTTTGTGATGGACTGCGTGCAAGCCGACTGGTGCCTGACGGCCCTCTGACCCTAATGTTAATACATGGACCTGAGATCAACAAGACAAAAGGCCACTACCTTTCCACCGTCCAACCACTTCACCCTCTTACCCCCATCCCCTTTTCCCTCCAACCTTCCCCTTCTTCTTTAAAACCATTCTTTTTTCCTCATTTTCAGGGAATCACTTAGCCCTAAAAATTAGCATAATCAGCAAACTGGTTGTACTTTTGTAAAAAACAAGTGTATGGACAATACAGGTTTTGCCGGGAATGAGGGCACCGGTGTCAGGTCCGATGCCAGAGTGAGCATACAGCTGCTCAAGTCAGGCGGGATTCAAATCGACCTGAAAAGTAAAGTCAAGACCCTTTTCGGAAAGCAAATCATAAGATTGGCTGAAGAAATCATTCATTTTTTCGACATCCAGCATGCCCGAATGGATATTGTTGATGCCGGAGCTTTGGATTTTGTTCTGGCCGCCCGAATGGAAGCAGCTATTAAGCAGGTTGTTTCTTCCGAAAAAGAATTTCTTTTGCCCCAACCGGAAGAAAACAAAAACGGTACATTAAAAGATAAATTCCGCTTCAGCAGGCTTTACCTTCCGGGAAATTCCCCCAAGCTCATGATTAATGCGGGGATTCACCAACCCAACGGACTTATTCTTGATTTGGAAGATGCAGTAGCTCCTGATAAAAAATATGAAGCCCGTTTTTTGGTTCGCAATGCCCTGCGCAGCCTTCGGTTTAACGGAGCCGAACGCATGGTTCGCATCAATCAGGGAGAGGCCGGACTAAAAGATCTGGATTTTGTTGTCCCACATCATGTGAACCTCATTCTCATTCCCAAATGTGAATCTGCAGAAGATGTCATCACGGTAAATGAAAGAATACAGCAACTCAGAAAACAACATCAAACCGAACATCAGGTATGGCTCATGCCCATCATTGAAAGCGCACTGGGTGTGATAAAAGCTTATGAAATTGCTTCGGCCTGCGAACAGGTTGCAGCCCTGGCCATTGGTTTGGAAGATTATACCGCAGATTTAGGAACCCAACGCACTAACGAAGGAAATGAGTCATTTTTTGCCCGCTCCATGGTCGTTAATTCCGCCAAAGCCGCCCACATTCAGGCTATTGATTCTGTATTTTCCGATGTTTCGGATATGGAAGCCCTGGCAGAAAATGTAAAACGTTCCAAAAATTTAGGGTTTGATGGCATGGGATGCATTCACCCAAGACAAATTAAAGTCATTCATGAGAATTTTGCTCCCGAACCTAAAGAAATTGAAAAAGCACGGAAAATTGTTGAAGCTTTTGAGATAGCACAAAAAGAAGGACTGGGAGTTGTTTCGCTGGGTTCAAAAATGATTGACCCTCCTGTTGTAAAAAGAGCGATGCGAACTGTAGAACTGGCTAAAAGCATGGGTAAAATTTAAAGCTGGAGTTATGAAAAAATATGATAAACTGGTTACCAATGCTGCAGGAAGAAAGGTTCCAACCATCATCAATGGGGAAGAACACATTCCATTCAAAGGTGTAGGAAAGTACAAGCCGTCAGGTAGAAAGCATGCAACTTCCATTGCTTCCTGTGTTGATTATCCCGAAGATGGGAACAAGGTAATTCCTGATTTAAAAGAAGCTTTAATCAAAGCCGGGTTAAAAGACGAGATGACTATCTCCACGCATCATCATTTTCGCAATGGAGACCTTATTGCCAATCAGATATTCGATATAGCCCACGAACTGGGCATTAAAAATCTGCGCTGGTTTCCATCAGCCAGCTTTCCCTGTCACGAACACCTGATTCCCTATCTTGAAGACGGAACCATTCACCACATCGAAGGCAGCATGAACGGGGCGTTGGGAAAATATTGCTCACAAGGCAAAATGGATGGACTTGGCATTTTACGTTCCCATGGCGGACGCTATCAGGCAGTTCAGGACGGAGAAGTAAAAATTGATATTGCAGTTATAGGAGCCCCTACTGCTGATCCGTTTGGTAATGCCAACGGCGTCAACGGGGAAGCAGCCTGTGGATTACTGGGTTTTGCCCTTGCCGATTCAGAATATGCAGAAAAAGTGATTGTGGTGACTGATAACCTGGTTCCGTTTCCTGCCATTCCGTGGCAGATCCAGGGCAATTATGTGGATTATGTTGTGAAAGTGGATAAAGTAGGTATTCCTGAGAAGATTATTTCAGGAACTACCCAAATCACAAAAAGTCCTGACCGGTTGTTGATCGCTGAAATGACAGCCCAATTCTGTGAAGCTACCGGATTGATTTATGATGGTTTTTCCTATCAGGCCGGTGCCGGCGGCACTTCACTATCTATTGGTATTTACTTCAGCGAAATACTGAAAAAGAACAACTGGAAAGCACGCTTTATCCGTGCCGGAAGTAACAAGTATCCGGTTCAGATGCTGGAAGAAGGACTGGCAGATTACATTCTGGACGGGCAAACTTTCGATTTGGATGGTGTGCGCTCCATGCGTGAAAATCCAAACCATGTCTGGACTTCACCTTTTACTTCATACAACTATCACGGAAAAGGAAACTTTGCTTCCATGGTAGATGTGGTTATTCTGGGCGCCACAGAAGTAGATATCAACTTTAACGCCAATGTAGTCACCCATTCCGACGGGTACCTGCTCCATGGCATTGGTGGCTGGCAAAACACACTCTTCGGAAAAACCACCATTTTACCTATTCCACTGTTCAGAGACCGAATACCGGTAATCCGGGATGAAGTAACCACACTTTGCGCACCGGGTGAAATGATTGATGTAATTGTAACCGAAAGAGGAATAGCCATCAACCCCTTGCGGGCCGATCTCATTGAAAAAGCAAAAGAAAGCGGTTTGCCTGTTAAAACTATTCAGGAATTAAAAGAAGAAGCAGAATTCATTTGCGGAGTTCCGGAAAAGCCAAAACTCGGAGATGAAATTGTTGCCGTAATTAAATGGGTTGACGGAACTGTTCTGGATTCGGTTTACAAGGTTTTGGAGTAAATTTCCGTAAATCAAGATGTTGGTTTTCACATAAAATAAACAAAAAAAAATGACAGCAAAAATATTGCAAAAGCAGTCTAAAATAGAGCCATTTTGGTTTTTATTCTCAGGGCTTTCGTGTATATTTGCGCCCACGTATTAATGACTCAAAATACTAATCAGATGAAAAAACATAATTTCTATGCAGGGCCTTCCATTTTGCCCGACTATACTATTGAACAAACTGCCAAGGCTGTAGTTGACTTTGCCGGAACAGGTATTTCCATCATGTCTATTTCGCACCGCAGCAAAGAGTTTGTTGCAGTGATGGATGAAGCCCAACAACTTTTTAAAGAATTACTGAATATTCCTGAAGGATACAGTGTTATTTTTCTCGGTGGCGGTGCCAGCACACAATTTGCTATGGTTCCGTACAACCTGTTAAACAAAAAGGCTGCTTACCTCAACACAGGAACCTGGGCTAAAAAAGCCATAAAAGAAGCTAAACTTTTTGGAGAAACCGTTGTTGTTGGATCATCTGAAGACAAGAACTACGCTTACATTCCTAAAGATTACACTATTCCGGCCGATGCAGATTATTTCCATATCACGACAAACAACACTATTTACGGAACCGAAATCAAAACAGATATTGATTCACCCGTACCGTTGGTAGCCGATATGTCATCCGATATTTTCAGTCGCCCTGTAGATGTTTCAAAATATGCATTGATTTATGGCGGTGCTCAGAAAAACCTCGCTCCTGCCGGAGTTACTTTCGTGATTGTTAAGAATGACATTCTGGGGCATGTGGAAAGAGCCATACCCACCATGCTGAACTACAGCACCCATATTGAAAAAGAAAGCATGTTTAACACGCCTCCTGTACTTCCTGTTTTTTCTGCCTTACAAACACTAAAATGGCTCAAGGAAAAAGGTGGTGTGGAAGCTATGCATAAAATCAATGAGGCCAAAGCCGGAAAGCTGTATACTGAAATTGACCGAAATCCTTTATTCAAAGGAACTGTCCTGAACAAAGAAGACCGTTCGCTAATGAATATCTGCTTTGTAATGAACGACGGGCATGAAGACAAAGAAGCTGATTTCCTGAAATTTGCCACAGAAAAAGGTATGGTTGGCATTAAAGGACACCGTTCTGCCGGTGGTTTCCGTGCTTCTACTTATAATGCACTTCCTGAAGAAAGTGTTGACGCTTTAATTGCCTGCATGCAGGAATTTGAAAAAAACAATTCATAAGGGATTTTCCCAAACTTTGATAATTTCTAAACATTTCAAACATGACTAAAGTTCTTATAGCTACTGAAAAACCCTTTGCCAAAGTTGCTTCAGACCAGATCAGAACCATTTTTGAAGAAGCTGGTTATGAATATAACTTCCTGGAGAAATATACTGATAAAAGTGAACTTCTGAATGCCGTTCAGGATGCTGAGGCTATAATAATCAGAAGTGACAAAATAACTTCTGAAGTAATCGAAGCGGCACCTAAACTTAAAATTGTTGTCAGAGCCGGTGCCGGTTACGATAATGTTGACCTTACAGCTGCCACCGAAAAAGATGTGGTTGTGATGAACACTCCGGGGCAAAACGCAAATGCCGTGGCAGAATTGGTTTTCGGAATGATGGTTTATCAGGCCAGGAACCATTTTAACGGATCATCAGGTATTGAACTGAAAGGTAAAAAAATCGGCATCCATGCTTATGGAAATGTAGGAAAAAATGTAGCTCGTGTTGCCAAAGGTTTTGGTATGGATGTGTTTGCTTTTGACCCGTTTGTTCCTGCTGAAGCTATTAAAGCTGACGGCGTAACTGTACTAAACGACAGAGATGAACTATACAGCACTTGTGATTACATCAGCCTGCATATTCCTGCTACCAAAGAAACTATTCAGTCCATCAACTATGAGCTTCTATCCAAAATGAAAAATGAAGCCACATTGATTAATACTGCCCGTAAAGAAGTTATCCACGAAGAAGAACTTTTGAGGTTCTTTAGGGATAACGACAACTTTAAGTATATTTCTGACATTGCTCCGGACAATAAAGTACAACTGGAAGCTGAATTTGCAGACCGTTGTTTCTTTACCCCCAAAAAAATGGGGGCCCAGACTTCTGAGGCCAATATCAATGCAGGAATTGCTGCTGCTCATCAAATTATTGCCTTTTTGGAAAAAGGAATCACCCAATTTAAGGTGAACTAATTTTGATTTTTTCTTAGTAAATATTCTTATAACAAACATGCTCATTGTCATTTGCGACAATGCATACTAACATTTTATTAATTTAATTCAATCATGATGTACAAAGAAAACGAAATGAGGGACATGAATGAACAAACTGACAAACAAGAACGTAACAACACTTTCTTTCGATTTGAAGACTTAAGAATCTACCACAAAGCGTTGGACTATATCACCTGGTTGCAGGATGTAACCAGCCTGTTTCCTGAAAATGACAAATCTCAACTGGCTTTACGTTTTAATGAATCTGCCCGCAACATTGCACTCTACATAGCCGAAGGTTCAGCGCGTAATAAAACACAGTTCGTTTACTACCTACGCATGGCCAAAAGCTCTATCCGCCAATGCATGGTTTATACTACCCTGTCGTACGGTTTGAACCATATGACCGAAACTTACGAAAACGAATCAAGGACACAACTGATGGAAATGACCAAAATGATAGGCGCCCTGATTTCTTCACTACAGCGCTCGGTAAACAACAATACTGGTTACCACAACAACGGACACCATCACAATGGCAATGGTCACCATAAGAATGAAGAAGAATACTCATTTGGAAGTTTTGAAGAAAATTATCTCCCTGAAGAATAATAACTCTGTCCTATCCGGAAACCCGGATAGGACTTTTTAAATCTGGACAAAAATGGCAGTACTAAAACCTTTCAAAGGCCTGAGGCCTCCAAAAGACCTGGCTCAAAAAGTGGCTTCACGCCCTTACGACGTGTTGAATTCCAAAGAAGCACGCATTGAAGCCGGAGACAACGAATTCTCTCTTTTACACATCATCAAGCCTGAAATTGACCTCCCTGAAGATGTCAACCTTTACAGTGAAGCAGTTTATGATAAAGCTAAATCGAACTTTGAACTCTTTAAAGAAAAAGGCTGGCTTGTTGCTGATGATGATGAATACCTCTACATCTATGCTCAAACCATGAATGGGAAAACCCAGTATGGTATTGTCGGCTGTGCCAGCGTGGACGATTACCTTAACAATGTGATCAAAAAGCATGAACTAACCCGTAAAGACAAAGAAGAAGACCGCAAAAAACATGTTCGCGTAACAAACGCTAATATGGAACCTGTTTTCTTCTCTTATCCTGCTGTTGACAAGATTGATCAAATTGTTGAAGCTCATGTAAAAGAAAACAAACCGGAATATGATTTTGTAGCTGAAGACGGCTTCGGACATCATTTCTGGATTATCCGCGATCATAAAGTTATTCAGGAATTAGTTGAGCTTTTCAAAGCATTGCCTTCAACTTATGTAGCAGATGGTCATCACAGAACTGCCGCTGCGGCACTGGTAGGCGACGAAAAAAGAGAAGCCAATCCAAACCATACCGGAAATGAAGAATACAATTATTTTCTTGCTGTACATTTTCCGGACAATCAGCTGACTATTATCGATTACAACCGTGTAATAAAAGATTTGAACGGACTGTCGGCAGATGGGTTTATAGCCGAGTTATCGAAAAGTTTTACCATTCAGGAAAAAGGAACTGAAGTATACATGCCCGAAGGCCTGCACAACTTCTCCATGTATCTTGAAGGGAAATGGTATTCACTTACCGCACTTGACGGAACCTATGACGATAATGATGCCATCGGAACATTGGATGTAACCATTTTAACCCATCAGGTATTGGAACCAATTCTGAACATCAAAGACCTGCGTACCGACAAAAGAATTGATTTTGTGGGAGGAATCCGAGGTCTTGGAGAACTGAAGAAAAGAGTGGACAGCGGTGAGATGGCTGTTGCCTTTGCATTGTACCCTGTAACCATGAAACAACTGATTAATATTGCGGATGGCGGCCATATTATGCCTCCTAAAACTACCTGGTTCGAACCCAAACTCCGTTCAGGACTCGTGGTTCATGAATTAGATTAATCAATCTTTCAATACGATTTAAAAGGTGTTTCAACAGAAGCACCTTTTTCTTTTTAACAAGGCTTAAATATTTTATTGAATCAGAACCAAATAAAAATTTCTATTTTCACCGACTGAATCATAAAACTAAAACCTATGAAATTTTTTACCAGTCTGCTGTTTGTCTTTATGTTCAGCATATCGATAACCTATGCACAACAACCCAGCGATGCCTACCTTCATAAATTTGGCATCGACACAAAAAATGTACCCACAGGACTGAAAGTGGGTGATAAAGCCCCCAATTTTATTTCTCCCGATCAGTATGGAAAATCAATTGAACTTAGTAAATTACTTAAAAAAGGTCCTGTTGTTCTTATTTTTTACCGCGGTTACTGGTGCCCGTTGTGTAATCAGCACCTGGCTAAATTTCAGGACTCACTTCAATATGTAACCCAACAAGGAGCCCAGGTAGTGGCAGTGAGCGCACAAACCTATGGCAATTCAGAAAAGATGATCCACAAGCAAAATATTACCTTTTATGTAATTTCAGACACCACGGATCAAATTATGAAAGATTATCATGTTATGTTTCATGTAACCCCAGCCTATCAGGCGCTGATTGAAAAATATTTAAAGCTTAAGATCAACACCATCAACGGACAGGAATCAGCAGAGCTTCCGGTTCCTGCCACATTTGTGATCGATAAAAACGGAACCATTGTTTACCGTCAGTTTAATTACGATTATGGCAAGCGTTCGACAGTTAAAGAAGTGCTGGAGCATTTGCCCAAAAATTAGTACACACAACATAATTGTATAAGTTAATAAACATGAAGAAAATTCTCGTCATTATCGCCCTGTTGTTATCGACTGGAGTATTTGCGCAACAGTCCAACAAAAAACCCATCCACATCAAAATTCTGGAGACCAGCGATGTGCACGGGTGTGTTTTTCCACAGGATTTGGTGTACCAACGCATCAGAAAAGGTTCACTGGCACAGGTTCAGAGCTTTGTAAACGAGCAACGGGCTGATAAAAATCAATCGGTTGTTTTTCTTGACAACGGCGACATTTTACAGGGAACACCTTTTGTTTATTACTACAATTATGTGGATACAATTGCCAATCACGAGCTTGCTCAAATAATGAATTACATGAAATATGATGCCGGAACGGTGGGAAACCACGATATTGAACCCGGGCATGCTGTTTATGACAGGTTCAGAAAAGAGATTGACTTTCCGTGGATGGCAGCCAATGCTGTGGACAATAAAACAGGAAAACCTTATTTCAAACCTTATACTATTATTTATAGAAGTGGAGTTAAAATTGCCGTTCTTGGGATGATTACTCCTTCCATTCCCAACTGGTTGCCTCCGTCCATCTGGTCGGGGATTCATTTTGAAGGCATGGTAAAAGCTGCCAAATACTGGGTACAATATATTAAAGAACACGAACATCCTGATTTGATGATTGGATTATTCCATTCGGGAACCAATAAGAATTATGGATTTGATGTGCCCGGACAACCTGTTGAAGATGCTTCTAGACTGGTGGCCAGAGAAGTCCCCGGTTTTGATGTGGTATTGGCAGGCCACGATCATAAAGAAGACAATGAAATAGTCAAAAACGTGGACGGAAAAGAAGTATTGGTGCTCGATCCTGCTGCTCACGCTGAAAATGTTGCTGTAGCAAGCATTACACTTTATCCGAACGGCAATGGAGGTTTCAAGAAGGAAATTAAAGGCACACTGGTAAGCATGAAAAACTACAAGCCTAACGAAGCCTTTATGAACAGGTTTATGCCTGATTTCGTTCAGGTAAAAAAGTTTGTGGACCGCAGGATCGGAACCTTTGATAAAGGAATGAATGCTGAAAGTGCCCTCTTTGGACCCTCAGCTTTTGTGGACTTTATTCACAAAGTACAATTGGACCAAAGCCATGCCGATGTTTCCATAGCTTCTCCCCTTTCGTTGCGCGCGAATATTGAGAAAGGGCCCATTTACGTTCGTGATCTGTTTAAGCTATACCGGTATGAAAATTACCTCTACACCATGAAAATGAGCGGGCAGGAAATTAAAGATGCATTGGAATACTCAGCCGGTCTTTGGTTCAATACCATGAAAAATAAAGATAGTAATGTGTTGCTTTTCAATACCGACAAAGACGGGAAACTGATTTTATCCAAAAACGGGCGGCCAATTCTAAAAAATGCTTACTACAATTTCAATTCGGCAGCCGGAATTCACTACACCATCGACTTACGTAAAGAACCGGGCAACCGTGTACACATTATTTCCACTTCAGACGGTAAACCGTTTGACCTGAAAAAGGATTATACCGTAGCTATCAACTCCTACCAGGGCAACGGTGGCGGTGGCACACTGACACTGGGAGCTAAGATTCCAAAGAATGAGTTGAGTAAACGCATTGTAAGAACATCACACAAGGATATTCGCTTTTTGGTGATGCAATGGATTGAGCAACACAAAGACATCACTCCCGAACCTTTGAACTACTGGAAACTTATCCCCTCCGACTGGACCAAACCGGCTTCTGAGAAAGATAGGGTGTTGTTGTTTGGGAAATGACTATAAACAAAAAAAAGAGCAAATTAATTTGCTCTTTTTTTTGTTTATTTTATCAATATCTCAGCTTTAAACACCCTTTTATTCCCAACCCTGTCGTAAACAGTCAGCACAAATTCATTTTTACCTTTTTTCAGGTATTGGTCGGGATGATAAACAAGTGTTTTGGTTTTGGGGTCATATTCCATCAATACCCAGTGCCCGTTAATCTCAGGAACGTACTTATCCACACCTGTTTGCTCATCGTCAATCATGACTTTCAGGTTGCGTGGTCCTTTCATAAAAGTTTTCGCTGAGAAATTCACCGGTTTGATTATCGGTTGAATTGTATCAGCCATCACGGTATAAAATCCCATATCCCTGGCACGTGCTACCAAATCACCTTGTTTATTTCGCGCATTTCCTGCAAACTGGTAACTGCTTTCATTTCTTTCTTCTGAAAAGGCGATATATAATTTCTTAGACAATTTCTCAGGAACCCAGTTGGGCTTAATTGTAACAGTAAAGAACTTTTGAGCAGAAATGAACCGGTTCAACAGGCCAAATACAGAAGAATAGGAATAATCGGTATGCGGGTATATTTTCAAAGGAAAAGCCTCGTCGCGATAAAAAGTATAAGGCTGAAATTTAATTTGTACAGCCTCACTGTCAATAACGACCTCCTTTTTCAAAGGAACCTGAACTGCATCTGCCAGCCAGTTTCTTTTTTTTGTTGGTTTGCAGTTCTTATTTGTTGCCCTTATTTTAAAGGGAAAAACGGCCCGATTTCCATAAATATCATAAACCACAAATTTAAAATTATGTACCAGTGTATCGTTCAACTCATATATTCCACGGTTCAGAACCGAATAATAATTCATTAGATGGTTGTTAGGATCAATCTCTGTACGATACAACCGCTTACCTTTTTTGACGAAATACTGATAATCTATCAAACTGTTTACGTTTCTGGTAGTGGCAAATGAGATTTCCATCATTCGAAGACCGAAAATCTGTTTGTTATCTTCAAATAACTCAATTTTATAAACCCCATCGTGGTTGTGGGTCTTATCGAGCATATCAAAAGTCTGAAGTCCTAATGAAAAGGGTCCAGAAACATTAATTACCGGATTTCTTTTGATATAACACTTCTTGCCAGTGCCTGAAACCATGTAAACAAGAGTATCTCGTTTCTCATTAACACACGACTTCTCTCCAGCAGGAAATACAGCTAACCTGTAAATCTTTGGTGCTATATGATCTTTTACATTGATTCCTTTAAATAACAGAGGGTTAACAGGATGTTCACTTTTGGCCTCTCGTAGTTCAAAATGTAAATGTGGACCGTCAGAACCTCCCGTATCACCAGAATAAGCCACAACCTCACCTTTTTTAACCGGCAATTCATTTTTTTTCAAAAAAATATCAACCAGAAACGACTCACGCTGGTATTGAATTTTCCTGACAAATTGCTGTAAGCGCCAGTTAAATTTACTCAAATGTCCGTAAACCGAAACCAATCCATTAGCATGAGTAATGTACAGAACCTTTCCATAACCGCCTGTTGAAACTTTAATTCGGGAAACATAGCCCCCGTCTACGGCATAAACTTTCTTGCCGATTACTCCCTGTGTTTTAATATCCATGCCACTATGAAGATGACCGCTGCGTGGTTCTCCAAAAGTTCCTGATAAATACATAGGAAAGTCAAGTGGTGGACGTAAAACAGTTTTAGGAACCTTTACCTCTTGCTGAGCAAGGGATTGATAGGATATAAATAAAGTAAATAACAGGAAAAATATTATTCGAGAGAACATTGTCTGCATACTAATGTGGAAAAGATAATTAATTATGATTACAAAACTACAAAAACAAATCAGTCAAAAAAATGAATCTATTTTATACATTAGTGTTTAAATTAAATGCCATGAATTATACTCATTTTAAGGAAAAGGTTATTATCGTAACCGGAGCTTCATCAGGAATTGGAAAAGAGCTTTCGCTTCAACTGGCCAAAAGAGGTGCACGATTAGCACTGGCATCAAGAAATAAGGAAAAACTCGAAGAAGTAGCTGAAGAATGCAGAAAATATTCAAATTACATATTAACAGTTCCCACTGATGTTGCAAAAGAAACAGACTGTAAGAACCTGATTAAAGAAACCATACAGGCCTTTGATAGGATCGATATTTTGGTGAATAATGCAGGTATTTCAATGTGGTCGTATTTTGAAGAAATGATTAATATGAAAGCACTTGAGAACATTATGCAGGTAAATTATTTTGGCAGTGTATATTGCACTCATTATGCGCTTCCCCATCTGATTGAAAGCAAAGGACAGATTGTAGGTGTTTCAAGCCTTACAGGGAAGACCGGTGTTCCGACCCGAAGTGGATACGGGGCCAGTAAACATGCTATGGCCGGATTTTTTGATGCGCTTCGTATTGAACTAAAAGAAAAAGGTGTAGCTGTAACCATGATTTACCCGGGATTTGTTGCCACCGAAGTTCGTGAAAGAGCGATGGGTCCTGATGGTAAAGCTCTGGGTACAGGAAACAGCCCGGTAAAAGAAGGCCAGGTGATGACAGTAGAAAGATGTGTTCAAATTATGCTGCCGGTTATCGAAAAAAGAAAAAGAGAACTTATTATGACCTTGAGGGGAAAACTGGGATTATGGGTAAAACTTATTGCCCCCGGATTGGTTGATAAGATTGCTCTAAAAGCCATCAAATCCGGAAAATGAGTCGTCTGTGAGCGCATTAATCAATTCTTTCTGTTTTTGATCACCTTCACAACTTTTAACTTTCTTCTGGAACTGATAACAGGTCATACGTCGGGTTCCAAGAAAATCGCTCAGATTGTATGACGAAATGTCGGGATACTTACATGATAAATAAACAATTTTAAAAGCTGTTTTTAAGGGAATCCGGCAACGGTGAAAAAGAGTATGAGCCGTGGGTGATATCTCCTTTTTGCAACGGGTACATCTTTTTGAGTAATCTGCTTTTCCCTTACAATGATTGGTATGACCGCACTTGTCGCATACAAATCCATCTTTCCACTTGAATTGCGACAAAAATTCAAAACAACTTTCTTCTGTCGAGAATCTTTTTGAAAAAGCCTCAAGTTCTTTTTTTATCAGGTATTCCTCCATTACTTCTTAGTAAACTTTTATTCCGGTACAATATTTGATTATGCAAAAATATAATTTTAGTGATATTTAAGCGCTATATTAAAAATAATTTTACCTTTGCGGCGATTTTCAAATATGTCAAATAATAAATATTAAATAAATACATGAAAATTATCAAACCGGTTCTTTTATTAACATTTGCAGTAGTTCTTGCAAGTTGCAGCAATATCAAAGGCAATCAGGAAAACAACGGTAAGCAGTTGCCTTCTGACAAGAAAACTGAAATAACAATTAAACCGGAACAACTTACATACGAAGCTTTTCTTCAAAAAGTATGGAATTTTGAAGAACACCCTGATCAATGGGTATATGAAGGAACAGAGCCTTGTGTAATAGATTTTTATGCTGACTGGTGTGGTCCTTGTCGCCGTGTGGCTCCCATTATGGAAGAAATGGCAAAAAAATACAACGGAAAAGTTAAGGTTTATAAAGTTAATGTGGACAAAGAACAAAAACTGGCTGCTGTTTTCAGAATCAACAGCATTCCGGCTGTATTGTTCTCTCCAATGAATGGAAAACCGATGATGCAGGTTGGTTTACTTCCCAATGATTATTATTCAAAAATCATTGATGAACACTTACTGAACATCAAAACAGAAAAAAAATAATTTAGTCATCAATCATTTAACAGATATTTTAAAATGGAACATTTAACAAAACAGTCTTTTTTAGAAAACGTATTTAACTACGAACAAAATCAGGAATGGAAATTTGAAGGTAAACTGCCTTGTATTATCGACTTTTATGCTGACTGGTGTCAGCCATGTAAAATTGTTGCTCCTATTTTAGAAGAACTTTCTAAAGAATTTGAAGGAAAAATCAATATTTACAAAGTAAATACAGAACAGGAAGTTGAACTTGCCGGAGCCTTTGGTATCAGAAGCATTCCTTCTATGCTGTTTTGCCCTGCTGATGGTCAACCTCAGATGGCCGTAGGTGCTTTACCAAAAGAAACCTTGATTCAGGCTATTAATGATGTTTTACTGAAAACAACAGAAGCCAAGTAATAATAATCTTTTCAAGAAAGCTGCATTGCAATTGTGATGCAGCTTTTTTTATTTTTGAACTTTCGATAAGATAATGATTGAAACACCGATTTTATTATCCAGCGCTTACCTGCCACCCATAACATACTTTGCCATTTTGATGCAATATCCGGTGTATATTGAAAATCACGAAACTTTTCCCAAACAAACTTACAGAAATCGCTGCCATATTTATTCCGACAAAGGATTGATGACACTTAGTATTCCTGTTACAAAACCTTCAGGAAATCATACCCAAACAAATCAGGTTCAGATATTAAATTTGGAGAAATGGCACTTAAAACACTGGAGAGCAATTCAGGCTGCCTACGAATCGTCACCCTATTTTCTTTATTACAAAGATGATATTGCCCCTTATTATCAAGATAATGAAATAAGTCTTTTCGATTTCAATAAGCATCTCATCTATAAAATCAGCGAATTAATTGGTTTCGAACCAGAAATTAGATTTACAGAAAAATTTGAGAAACAACCTCAAAACATGATTGACCTTAGAAATGTTATTCACCCGAAGACAGAACATCATCTCACCTCATTTCCTTCATATCTCCAGGTTTTTGATAGTAAACACGGTTTTTTACCCGATTTAAGCATAGTTGATCTGCTTTTTAATATGGGTCCGGAAACCAAAGACTACCTTACTGCTCTGAAATTCAAATTTCCATCTTAATCGGGGTAAGCTATTCTGATGTGATGAATGTGTAACAATTTCTTTTTTAGCACCTTTTTTGCAATTGTTATTTCCTTTAAAGTAATCGGAGCGTTACTGAATTGGTTTGTATCCATCATGGAGTTAACTATTAATTCAACCAGGTCATTGATTTTTTGCTCCGTAGGATTCACCATACTACGGGATGCCGCTTCAACTGAGTCAGACATCATAACCACAGCAGTTTCACGAGAAAACGGAACTGGTCCATGATAGCGAAACTCTGCTTCATCTACTTCCATTCCCGGATTCTGTTTTTGTTCCAGACGATAAAAATATTCCACACGGCGTGTTCCGTGGTGCGTTCTGATAAAGTCAATAATTTGCTCCGGTAAACGTGCCTTTCTGGCCATTTCTATACCCCGCAGTACATGTCCAATAATAATTCTGGCACTTTCTTCGTATTCCAGTTCATCATGCGGATTATATCCCGGTGGCTGGTTCTCAACAAAATAAAGCGGATGATCCATTTTCCCAATATCATGATACAATGCACCGGTCCTCGCCATCAACGCATCACCACCAATAACATAAAGAACTTCTGAAGCCAGATTAGCTACCTGCATAGAATGTTGAAAAGTTCCGGGTGCTTTTTCAGCCAAATCTCGCAACAATTGATTATTTGTATTTGACAACTCAAGTAATGTTAGTTGTGTAACCAGACCGAACAACTTTTCATAAATAAATATGATTGGGAATGCCAGCAAAATAAGAAAAGAACTTCCTGCCAACATCATAATAAAACGAGAGGAAATATTGATAAACGACGCATCCTGAATCAAAAGCATACTAAAATAAACCAGCATATAAGTCAGAAAGACCAGTAAAGATGTTTTGACAAGGTGCCAGCGTTTTGACAGCTGACCCACTGACATGATGGCTACAAAACCGGTAGTAAACTGAGTATAGAAAAATTCAAAGCTATTAGGAGCATAAAAACCAAGAATCATTAAAGTAATAAGATAAACTACCAACGATGCCCTGCGTTCCAAAAAGGTTGCAACTATAATGGGTAATAATGCATATGGGATTAAATAACTCCATCCTGGATAATAGCTAAAGACCAGAAATGAAACAACCAACAGTACTACCTGGGTTCCGAGTAAAAGATGCAGGTTCCTAAGTTCGTCAAAAATAGAACGGACAAAGACCTTAAGAAAAAGAAACTCTATCAAAAACAATAATGCTATGAGTGCGATACTGGCACTATAAACATATTTCCAGGCCTCTGTGGTCCCCAATTCCTGCTCGTATTCTTTTTTTAAGGATTGCAGGACCTGATATTTTCTCGAAGTAACCAGCTCTCCCTGAGAAATAATGAGTTCTCCTTTCTGAACCAACCCCATTACAGGCGATACTTTTGAAAGCATTTCTTCTGAAACAAGGTCGGTTTTCTTTTCATCGAAAATAACATTTTGTACCAGCGAATTGTTGATAACCTGATAGAGCATAGAACTATCAGGACTGTGTAATTGTCTTAAACTTTTAATTGCAAGAGCATCAGCCTCCTGAACCGTATAAAGCTGAGAAATATTTACAATTCTCAGTGTATTATTCTTAATTAAGTTAATCTGAAAACTTCCCTCAACATTTTCAACAACAGGGTTCATACGAATAACTCCCTTTTCTACCTCGTCGTAAACGTTCAAAAGTGCATGGATATATTTCAACGAATCTGATGCCAGCACTGTTCTTGTGGTATCCCCAGCCAATGTCTTCCAGCTTTGATTAAATGTCTGAATTAATTGTTTACGCCCATCTTCTGTTGCAGATGCATCAAACTGAAAATAGGGATGTATGTTTTTTAAAGCATCAGATTTTTCCTTTGCCAGTTCTGTATTGGTTTTATAAATTGAAAAATCAAACGGAGCATAAAGATCCTTGTGATTCCAAGGTTTTCCTACACGGAATTCATATTTAAACATTCTTTCACGCGGGCTAACCCATGCGACAATAATCACCGCAACCAAAAAGCTGATCACCCTCAGTATGTCGTATGAATTTTGTTGTAATTTTGAGAAGAAAGCCTTCATATATTTAAGATATTGACACAAAGGTAATAATTCTTCATATCAGTAAAATACAAGATGATGAAAATGAATGCAGGGATTTGCTTACTCTCTACCATACCTGTTAGAGAAAAACCATCAGGAAAAACAGAAATGATTAATCAGCTTCTGTTTGGTGATACTGTTCATATTCTGGATTCATTTGAATCGTGGTTTCTTATCGAAAGCCATGGAGATCAATATCAGGGCTGGGTGGAGAAGGATCAAATAAAAATAATTTCAGAAGATTATCTCAAAAATATTCTGGATAAGGAACCGGTTTTTTTGAAAAATTCCAGCACTGATATAACATTTAAGGATAAGAAGATTATTTTGTCTCAAGGTTCAAGAATTCCATTTTACGACAAAGGCCGGTTTATCATCAATAATAATAAAGGCTTCATTTCTGATGAATCAATTACCATATCGGGCAAACAACCCACAGAAGAAATACTTCTATCTGCTAAGCAACTTCTTTCAACTCCATACCTATGGGGAGGACGTTCGGCATTTGGAGCAGACTGTTCTGGATTCGTCCAGATTGTATTCAAAATGAACGGCTATCAGTTACCACGAGACAGCATCCAGCAAGCAAAAACAGGATTAAATATCGATTTCATTCATGAAGGACTTCCAGGCGATTTGGTCTTCTTTGAAAATGAAGAACAGCAAATCGTTCACGTTGGAATATTACTTAACAACCATGAAATAATCCATGCATCAGGTCAGGTCAGAATTGACAGTATTGACCACGAAGGGATCTTCAATAAACAAAAACAGAAATATACTCACAAACTACGTCTGATTAAACGTATTTTATAAGTTTAGTCAATAATCACAATTTCGTGTGATAATTCGGATGATTTACGTAACATTTCACTCACACCACAGTAACGGTCCTGAGACAGGGTTACTGCTTTTTCAAGCTTTTCCATAGGAAGATCATTTCCTTTAAAAGTATACTTAATGTGAATTTTATTAAAATATCTGGGATGCTCTTCTGTCATTTCAGCTTCTACCTCAATATCAAAAAAGTCTGGTGTTACACGCATTTTATTCAAAATAGAAATCACATCCATACCTGTACAACCACCTAAAGAAACCAAGGTAAGCGGTTTCGGACGTGGGCCCTGATTTTGCCCTCCTACTCTTTCCTCTGCATCCAGCATAATATTAAAACCATTTACGTTGGCTTCGAACGCCATATTATCTTTCCAGGTAACATTTACTTTTGTCGACATATTTTCTGTTGTTTAATTTTTTGACAAAATTAGTGAAAAATAAATTTATATATATATTGAGATATATCAAATTACCATGATTAACAGCTTATTGTGAGAAGCTAAACAAGCATTTTACTCACAAACAGAATAAAAAAGGCTGTTCAAATTGAACAGCCTTTAAAATTATTACCGATTTTATTATTCAGCATCCATGAAAGGATACTTATAATCAACCGGGGGAACAAAATTTTCCTTGATTGTTCTAGGAGTAACCCAACGGATTAGGTTCAAACTTGAACCGGCTTTATCATTTGTACCAGAAGCACGTGATCCGCCAAATGGTTGTTGGCCTACCACAGCACCGGTGGGTTTGTCATTAATGTAAAAATTACCTGCGGCATGAACCAGCTTTTTAGTTGCCAGATCAACAGCATAACGATCCTGTGCAAAAACGGCACCGGTCAATCCATAAGGAGAAGTCTTATCTAAGACATCTAGAGTTTCTTCAAACTGATTATCTTTATAAACATAAATAGTAAGAACCGGACCAAACAGCTCCTCTTCCATAGTTATGTAATGAGGATTTGTTGTTACAATCACAGTAGGATCAATAAAGAAACCTTCAGATTTGTCATAACCACCTCCTGCTATTACTTCTGCATCCGCATCTTTCTTTGCATTATCTATAAACATCGATAGCTTATCAAAGGAAGCTTCATCAATCACAGCAGACATAAAGTTGGTAAAGTCTTCCGGATTTCCCATTTTAATCGAGTTGATCTGTGCCACAAGTTTTTCCTTGATTTCAGGCCACAGGCTTGCCGGAATATATGCTCTTGATGCAGCAGAACATTTCTGCCCCTGAAACTCATAAGCTCCACGCACCAATGCTGTAACCACAGGATCAACCAAGGCAGAAGGATGAACCATTACAAAATCTTTTCCTCCTGTTTCACCTACTATACGAGGATAAGTTTTGTATTTAGCGATATTATTTCCAATGGTTTTCCATATATATTGGAACACACCTGTTGAACCAGTAAAATGGAAACCTGCAAAATCAGGATGTTCCATCACAATTTTACCAGCAATAGGGCCTGAGACAAACACCATATTAATAACGCCATCTGGTAAACCGGCTTCACGGAAAATATCCATAATTACTTTTGCAGAATAAACCTGAGTATTGGAACATTTCCAAACTACGGTATTTCCCATCATTGCAGGTGCAGAAGGCAGATTACCGGCAATTGAAGTAAAATTAAATGGGGTCAGAGCATAAACAAAACCTTCCAAGGCACGATATTCAAGCCTATTCCAGGTTGTTTTTGATGAGTCAGGTTGTTGACTATAGATTTCAGTCATATACTGAACATTGAAACGGAAAAAGTCAGCCAGCTCACAAGCGGCATCAATTTCTGCCTGAAAAACAGTCTTTGATTGCCCAAGCATTGTTGCGGCATTCATTTTTGCACGGTACGGGCCTGAAAGCAAATCGGCAGCTCTCAAGAAAATTGCCGCACGATGTTCCCAGGGCATATCATGCCAGGTTTTACGAGCTTCCAATGCGGCATCAATGGCCATTGTTACATGCTCAGCGCCACCTTGATAATAATGTCCCAATGTATGTTTCAATTCATGAGGAGGGTGAATTGAAACTTTTTTATCAGTTCTTACTTCTTTACCCCCAATAAACATAGGAATATCAACCACTTCAGATTTCATTTTTTTGAGCATAGCCTTAATTTCGGCACGCTCAGGGGAACCGGGTTTATAGCTTAATACCGGCTCATTGTAAGCTTTAGGAACACTTTGCAAATTGCTGTACATCACCATTATTTTTTATAAAGTTTACACTGATTTATAGTGGCGCAAAGGTACGTATATTTCATCAGAAACTGAAAACTATAACCTGTGTTAAACCCATAAAACCGATACGTTAAACACGTAATTTATAATTATAAAGGTTAACCCGCATGAAAAAACGCTCTTCAACAATTAGGTTTAATTGAAGATAAGTAAACTAAAGGAAACAAAAAAGATTATTGATTTAAGAACACCGTCAACATCCAATCTATATGGATATCGAATATATTTTCAGCAAGGGATAGGAATTTTTATTAAACGGATCTAATCATCGTCATCATCGACTTCGTCATCGTCATCATCTGAATCTATATCAGACATTTCATCCATAAAGTCCTGATCACCGTATTTATCTTCCAAATCAAGCTTAATATCTTCTTTCAACAGACCGTCATCATCATAATCATCATCCTCTTCAATTAATTCAATTGCAGCCTGACGTGACATCCGAACAAGATAATATTTATCTGTAGTTTCAAAGGGTAGAGCGCTAACTTTAATTCCATCCTTATCGGTGTAGGTAATTAAGTTCTGCAAAAAGCCATTCGGATAGGCCAATTTAACCTGTTCCTGAATGGTTACATCGAGCTTTTCAAAATCTTTTACTACCCTTGGTTTGCTTGAATTCATCCTCTTAAATTTTCTATTTAAACATTAGTTTTGATTGTGCTCAAAGGCTTTTTTCAAGTCGCAATATTAAACAAAAATGTTATTTATGATCAATTTTTACGAATTTATGTATATTTCTGATTCACAAAATCATATTTAATAATCCATCAATAAATTTTAACAATACAACAAAAAAATACATCAAAAATCATCAGAAAACTCATATATCATGAATCAAAAAACGACACAACAAAACGCTAAGCTAATCCAGTGCTCCTTGAAGTATCCATGCTTTGCGATGTTCGTATGGTAATTTCTTTCTTGCTTTTGTTGCCTCCTTTAAACTTTTATACTTATCCAGATACAATCTTATTCTCCCCTTAGCTTCAAGAATTCCCGCCTGATCAAAACCATTCTTTTTAGTTCTGCGGAGCGCTTCTTTTGCATCAGACATATTTGGGAAACTTCCGGCAATCAGGTAGTAAACTTTTTGATGAATTTCAGTTTTTACTGTTTCTTTATGTCTGTTGTTTTTACAAATTTTAGGTTTCCCTTCAGCATCAGGTCTTTGCCCAAACCATATAGATGCATAGTTATCAGAGAGTCCAACTCCGAGACAAATCCACGATTTTTTTTCCCAGTCATTTTGTGTCAGAATCATGTCCAGAGCATCGTCAGCATCCTGCAAGAACTTAACAAGACTATCCACATTCATTCCATCCTGAAAGTAAGATGCCAGTTCGTAACCTCTGTAACGGTAGGTTGTCAACTCTTTAGGTTTATCCCACATGCACTCTTGCTTTACTACATAGGGATTAAAGCAACAAGGAGTCCAACTGCCCTTATCTGACCAACTGGAAAGATTACAAATACTGGTATCAGGATGATTTACCTGTAAATCATTTACATGTGTGTGTGCCACAAATGAAAGCGAAACTGACAACTCCAGAGGCTTTTTATGATATACTTCTCTGATTTTATTAATTGCTTCTGCAACTTGCTCTTCTTCGGATGTCATACAATAACCTGAGGGTATTTTATGCTGTGCATCAACATAAAATGAAGTAAAAATCACCCCGATAGTCAATATAATTCTTAGTGATGAATATAATTTTTTCATGAGTATTATCAATCAGTATTGTCAGACATAAAAATACAAATTACCCAATATAATAAGTTATCACCAGGAGAATTGCCTGATATTTTTCTCGCATAATTTGTCATACAGGTCTGATATTCTCTGAAGCAATGGATGATTTATTGCAAAAACATAAGAATCCAGATTACGAACGGGCAATACCTTTGGTGAAGTTCCGGTTATAAAACACGACTCAAAATTTGACAATCCAGATTGAGGAATTGTTATTTCTTCGACCATAATATTTTTTTTTTGAGCCAAATCAATTATCTTACCTCTTGTAATACCAGCCAGAACCATTTTTGATTTAGGGGTTACTAGTTTTTCTCCCGAAATAAAAAACACATTTGAACGACTACCTTCAGTGATAAATCCTTCAGTTGAAACGTAAAGAACTTCATATATTTTGTGTTCAGATATATAACGATCAGCTTTACTGCGTAAATCATAAAGTGCAACCTTTGCATTAGGGTTTGGCCGTTCAGCGTTCATAACAGAAAGCGAAACCCCTTTTTTATATTGTTCTTCGGATGGATAAAAAAACGGAACAATCCATGCATAAAACCCAATATTTCCTTCTTTATTCCAGTAACAAAGAAACTTGACATTACCAGACAATATTTTGTTCTCACTTATAACAGCTCTTATTCTCTGCTTAATTTGGTTTTCAGAATAGGGAATCTTTCTGTTTTCGATTTGAGCAGATGAATAAAAACGGTTAAGATGCTCAGCAAGAAACAAAGGGGTACCCTTTTCAATACGAATCACCTCGTATATACTTATACCATCTTCCAGTGAAAAGGGATTAAAGTCGCAAACCGAGTGTAACGTATCATCCTTTACAAAATAAGAAAGTATTGCATTTTCCATCTCCTACTTTCTAAAAAAAGAAAGCCCTCTCACGGAAGGCTTTCAACAATTTTATTAAACCATTTTATTTCACATCTCTTGATTTGAAATACTCTTCTAATATTTTAGAAGCCTTCTCAAAATTAAAATCTTCAACAAAAACCTGCACCGCATCTTCAGGAGAACCGTCCGCCCAACCAGCATCAATACTTGATCTCAAACGGTTATGTTTCATGGCTCCTATTCCATTTTCATTTAAAATTTCCACAATGTACATCGCCTCAACCTCAGAACCGGTATACACTAACATAATTTCTTCTTTCATAATCGTACTCTTTAAAAATTCAAAGTAAAGGTAAGAAAATATATATCTTGAGAAGCTAAGGTTTTCAATTGTTTAACTTAATAATTGCAAAGATCATCACCACTGCACTTATCAACTGAACCGGAGATAAAATGCTTCCATTTACAACATAGTCAAAAAAGATAGCTGAAATAGGAAATAACAGTTCGCTAATCGTTGCTTCCATAGCTCTAACCCTTCTCAAGCCATAATAATAGATAAAAATGGCACCTGATCCTGTAGTAATTCCAATCAATACAAATAAAAACCAGTGAGTAGCATTTGTATGAGCTATTTCGTTGAGCTTTCCAAAAGCCACAACATAAATCAACATGATGGCAGCAGTAAATCCATATCTGAAAAATGTTGCTGTTTTGAAGTTGAAATTCATCAAAACTTTTTTGGAGAACACTGTAGAACTACCAAATGAGAATGCTGCCAGTATAGCTAATAAAGCAGCGTAAATAGTATGACCATCAGTATGGACATTAGGCAGGCTAAAACCAAAAGTCAGAAAGTAACTGGAAACTATTGCAACCGATGCCCACAATGCAAAATTGCGTTTCACTTTTTCTTTCAGCAAAATAGCAGCAAGTCCGATTGCAAATATAGGCTGAAGTTTTTGCAGCAAAACAACAACTGAGAGTTCCTGAAAGTTGACCAGAAACAAGGCTTTAACAATAGCCATGGTTCCTATTGCTCCTCCAAAAAGTGCTATCAGAGTAAAAGTAATGTAGTCTTGACGAAGGAAATTCTTTAGTTGACGATACTCTCTGTACATGAAAATATTCATCAAAGCAAACGGAATAAAGTGCAGCATAAAAACCACATAACCAACATCTAGGCCATTCAGTCGTGGTGTAAGAACAACGCCATCAAACCCCCATAAAATAGCGGAAAATCCGATAGCTACAGTACCTTTAATGAGTTCTTTATTCTTCTCTTCCATTCCTCATAATAAGGCCGCAAAGGTAGTTAAAAACCCTCCCCGAATAAATTATTTTGAGCCCATTATTTTTTCAAATACTGCTCCAGAGTTTTTACATCCTCCGTTTTAACAATAATTCGCTTATCCTGATCCAAAAGGTAAAAAGTTGGTGTTGCCGAAATACCGTACGTTACAGCAATCGGACTATCCCACCCCTGAAGCTGTGCAATAACCGGCCATTTATACCCTTCATCTTTCACTGCTTTTTCTACCGACTTTTTATCTGTATCGACTGAGATCGCTATAATCTGAAGATTTTCAGTATTTTTTGGATCATAATATTTTTCCAAACCTGGCAAAGCAGCAGTACAATGAGGGCACCAACTTGCCCAAAATACCAGTAGCGTCTTTTTTGCTTTAATGTTGTACAAATTAATCTCTCTACCACCAATTGCCCTGGCTTTAAAATCAGGAGCCGGTTGTCCGGGAGCAAGGTGAATAATTTCATACACCTTTTGTTGCAATTCAGCTTTCAGAGGCGTGTTCTTTGAAAAGACATTTAATTTGCTGCTTTGGGCAATATGAAGTAAAAGTTTCTGAAAGCCAAATTCTTCAAATCCGCCTATCAAGTAATGCATTGTAAACAAATACATCTTTTCGTTTTGCAACGACTTGTTCAACAAAGTATCCACAGCAGGCATAAAAGCTTCTTCTACTTCATCTTTTGTCATTCCCTGCTTTTGGTATAACGACAAATAGCCAACAATTTTTTTAGTAAACAGATCCGTATTTAACAATAAAGTATCTTTAAAATCCACAAACTTAAAATATTGTTGTTTTTCCATGCTTGTTTTTTGATCCTGCGTTAATGTAACAGGCAGGTTCAAAGGCCGATCCAATTGAATGAATTGAGCAGCCATAGTATTAGGGTATTGCGTTACAAGGTTTGATGCAGTTTTTTGAATCTCATTTTGTAATAACTCTGCTTTATTTTTCACTGTCTGCCAAAAAGGATCAGAGGGAGGATAATACTGAATAACGGGTTCCAGTAAACTTAATTTATTGGAGTTCTCATCCACTACATTCAGGTATTGATAAAAAATCTTATTTTCGTCAGAATGAATAATTTCAACTTTTGAACCCTGCTGAAAACCACTGGTTTTAAAGTCAACAGAATGCTTGTCGAATAATAGTTTAACCGCCATACCTGTATTGGTCATTACTTTATACATCCCCACAGGCTGATCTTTCATATCGAAAGTAAAGGTTCCAACAGGATTAACCCTGGCCGTATCAACAATTTTCTGTGGACCGGCAAAAGATCTGATCAAATATACATCGTCACCACCTAAACCGGGAATGGTTCCCCTTAAGGCAACACTCTGAGCAGAAAGTTGAACTGCCTGAAAGAAGGAAAGAATCAAAAGGGTTGTGTTTTTATACATCGCTTAATTTTTTATCCAAAAATAAAACGAAAATTATCTGATGAAAGATTTATAAAGAAACTTTAACTTATTTCCAATCACATCAAAATCTACACATTAATATTTTAAAGCTTCTTTGAACCTTTTTTATAAATTAGCACCATTAAGTAAAACCATCGAAATATTAAAAATACCTTTATAAACAGTATGAAACTTAAAAGTCTGATTTTAATTATTGCTATTAGCCTGTATATTATATTTCAGACGTTTACGATAAAGCCAATTTTTGCTGAAAGCCCAAGAATGTCAGCAGTTCCTTTACCTCAACATTCAGTTCAGGCATCAGTAAATGATACAACCAAACTAAACCAGATTATCAAAAAGAATATTGAAAGTCTTAAATCTGAGCCATCAGCATTAGCTGAATCAAAACAATTTGCAAAATCAAAGAAATTAAATCATTTCCTTGCATACAAACTTTTCATATTAGCTCAAAACCAAAGATTAATTGGAAATTATCAAATAGGCCATAATCTTGATATTGAAGCGTTAGAATTGGCCAACAAGCTTAATGATAAAACACTATTAGCTAATATTTATATTGATATGGCTGTTAGTTACAGAAAAACACATAAAAACGAAAAAGCAATAGAATATAGCCGCAAGGCTCTAGCTTATGCCAGTGCTGTAAACGACTCTACAAATATGTCAATTGCCATCAATAACATTGGCAATGCCTATCTTCAGCTGAAACAATACGCAACAGCCCTTCAATTCTTTAAACACAGCCTTAAACTTGAACAAACCCGAAAAAACATGACCGGGATTGCAATCAATCTTAATAATATTGGTAAGGTCTATCTGGACAAAAGCAACTTTTCAAGAGCCATAAATTATTTTAGTCTTTCGCTCGAAATTAACAAGCAAATGAACTTGTACAGAGGAATGGCTATTTGCAATACAGATCTTGCTCATACATTTGAAAAAGAAGGGAATTTCATCAAGGCTCAGGAACATGCCAAAAGTGCACTTCAACAGTTTTTACAATCCGGATCAAGAAAAGAAATATCAGAAGCCTATATAAAGCTAGGGGTGTTAAATAACAAAAATGGTCAAATTCAACATGCTATTGTTAATCTTAAAGAAGGCATAAAACTCTCAAAGGGAAATGATGAGATTCCAAACCTTGTAATGGCATATCTTACGCTTTATAATATTTACAAAGCTAAACAAGATTTTCAAAAAGCACTCCATTATAATATGCTGGCCAATCTTTATGAAGACTCTTTATCCAATCTTAACCTAAATAGTCATTTCATTAACAATAAGGCATCTACAAGTACAATTCAAGAACCTCTGACAGATAAGGCATACAACAAATATTTTAGTGATGGTCAACAAAGTTGGAATAAAATCCTTCTCATTATAATTTTTATTTTTACAGTATCAATTTTTGCTCTGAGCTGGTTATTTTGGTTCATAAAAAGAAGAAATACCGAGTTATCATTAAAAAATAGTGAGATTGAAAGGATTAATTCCGAGCTTAAACAAAAAAGTGAAGCCTTAATTAAGGCACGCCAGGAAGCAGAAAAAACTGCTTCAACAAAGAATCGATTTTTAGCACATATAAGTCATGAAATAAGAACCCCCCTAAATTCTGTACTTGGCTTTGCTGAGTTGCTCAAGCAATCACAAACCGGTGGTGCACAACAATATTATCTAAACTCCATAAATTCTGCAGGAAAAAGCCTTCTTAATTTACTGAACAACATTCTGGACTTTGCAAAATACGACAATGAGAACCTTTCCTTTAAAACCGAAGAGATAAATATTCGAGAGGTAATTGATGAATCTGTAAATATTTTTGCACTTAAAGCCAGCGAAAAAAAGCTTCAACTTTTAACCGATGTACAGACCTCAATAAGCAATATTATTTTATTCAATAAAATGGTATTACAACAGACTTTATTAAATCTGGTTGGGAACGCTATAAAATATACACAAAAGGGGCACATCACTATAAAACTCACACAGGAGAAAGGTAATAAAAAGAATCTTCTGAACCTTATTATTTGTGTTGAAGACACAGGAATCGGTATTCCTGAGGATCAAATAAACAACATATTTGAACCTTTTTATCAGGCCAACAATTTTTCTGAATCAGAAGGTGCAGGTTTAGGATTAAGTATTACGCAACAACTTGTCAGTAAAATGAATGGAAATATTGAAGTCAGAAATAACCCTGTCTCCGGCACATCTTTTATCATCAGATTTTACGACATCCCGTTTCTGGAAACATCCGCACATGATGTTTCACACTCCAAAATCATCTACAAGGCAAATAAAACAAAATTGCTTTTTATCAATGTCAAAAGCAATAAAACTGAAGATCTGGTAAACTCTTTTGAAATGCAGGAATTTGATGTTATTGATGTTGGACTAGGCATGACTGAGGCAAAAAAATATATAGAATCTGTTCCGCTGATTGTATTGTGTTGTTTAAACAAAGAAGAAACAGAAAATACGCTGAACATTATTGAAAACATCAGTATAAAGAATAATCAAAAAATCCTGATTATTCAAAACCATCAACTCTCCTCTGAGCACAACGTTAGCAATACTAAAGTAATAAATCTGGAGCGAGAAGACTTTAAAGAAAATCTTTTCAATTTCATCAATGAGTTTAAAGAAAATGATAATCTGGATTTATTTGAAAGCCAGGCACAGAATATTAGTTTGGATGAGATAATCAGCGATCTGAATCACATTTTCAGGAACTGCTTCGAAAACGCTTACAATTCAAGAATTCTGGATGAAATAGAAAGCTTATGTTATCAACTCGATAACATTGCTGGAAAATATGAGATGCCTCATTTAAATATTTTTGTGAGGGAAATGCAAAACAACATTAAAGAATTTGATATAAGTGCATTAGACAAGCAACTCGAACTTCTAAAAAAACAATTAAGTTCAACTACCGGTAAATAAATGTATCGAAACAATAAAAAATATAAATCCTTTATCCTAAAGTCATTTTTAACATTTTATTTACTGACTTTACTGCTTGGACAATCCACGGCTAAAGAATCTGTGGTTGAAAAAAATGACACAACTTCGATTCAGATTCTACTATCTGATTCTGTTTTATCTCCGCAGGAAAAAATCAATCTTGCCATTAAACTTTCGCAACTATACAAAGAAAGTAATAGTAGCAAATCACTATTTTATGATAGTCTAGCAACGACAATTGCTCTGAAAAATAACAAAAAAAAATCCTATCAGGAAGGAATCCTTCGGTCCATCAATCTATTGATAAAAACCAATCAGTACCAAAAAGCTGAACAACAGCTAATACAGTACAGGCACACATTAGCAGATACAAACAGTCCTGAACTGGCAGAATATTATTATTTATCAGGACAAAACTATTATTCATGGAGCAAATTTAAAAAAGCAGGACCGCTTTTTGAAAAGGCAAGAGACACCTACATTGAGCTTGGAATTAAAGAAGGTATTGCAAAATCAATGGTTGGCGAAGCAAAAATATGGGGCATTTATAACGATTATTTTAATGTTGTCGGGCTCTTACAAAGAGCATTGGATATTTATGATCAGCTTAATGATGAACTCGGAATGGCATCTGTTTATGAAATAATGGGAAAAACCATGCAAAGCTGGGAGAAATTAGACAGAGCAGATTACTTTTATCAAAATGCATTATTTTATTACAACAGATACGATAAAATTGAAGATAAGATCAACATTCATCTTTTGTTAGGAAACCTGTATCTGGAAAAAAATGAAAACAAAAAGGCACTTAAAGAATTTTATTTTGCCCGTAACCTTTCAATAAAAACCAAAGCATCGAAAGATGAGGCATGGAGCATACAACTTATCGGAGAAGCATACTACAACCTTAAGAAATATGACTCAGCATTGATTTATCTTAACAAATCAGAACCCTTGCTAAAAAAATATGAGATGAAACAACAACAATCTGTTGCTTTATATAATATTGCAAGAATAGAGTTCCAGAAAAAAACCTATAATAAGGCTACTCAGTATGCCAATGAAGCTTTACAATTAACGCAGCAAATTAATTCAAAGCAACTTCAAATGGAAGTTATTTTGTTGATTTCTAATATTTATAAAGAGCAAAAAAGCTTTCAGAAAGCATTTACCTTTCTGGAACAATACAACCAACTCCGTGCAAAAGTATTTTCGGATCAAAACAGAAAAATGGTCAGTGACATGGAAGTTAAATATGAAGCTGATCAAAAAGCAAAACAATACGATCTTTTAAAACAGCAGGACACCGAAACCAAGGTTAAACTTCAAAAAGAAAAAAACAACAGGTTATTAACCGTTATAGGAAGCCTTTCTATTTTATCCATTTTGTTAACTATTATATTTTTTATAAGAAGAGACAATAAATCAAACAAAAAAAATCTGAACCTGCTTTACGAAAAAAATCAAGAAATTATCAAACAACAGGAGCAGTTAAGTTTACTCAACGAAGAACTTTTTACCAGTAGAGAAAGTTACAGAAGTATTGTTGAGAATGCAACGATAGGAATTTATCAAACCAATAAAAAAGGCGAAATCTTATTTGCTAATAAAACGTTAATAAGAATGTTGGGATTTTCTACACTGGGTAGTATGAAAAAGGAAATCCAATTAAACAAAAACAAAGAATGGAGAAAAGGTTTTATTAAACTACTGGAAGAGCAGGAAATTGTTACAGGAAGAGAAGATGTTTGGACAAAAAAATCGGGTAACAAAATATTTGTTAAAGAAAGTGCTTGGATTATTAAAGATCACGAAGGAAAAACCCTTTATTACGAAGGCATTATTGAAGACATTTCTAAAAGAAAAATTGCCGAAGACAAAGTACAAAAAGCTCAGCTCAGGTTACAACAAATAAACCAAGAACTTAGAAAAAGAAACCTAGAGCTTAAGGCAGCTAAAACAGAAGCTGAAGAAGCGAATCAGGCCAAAACCATGTTTCTCGCAAATGTAAGTCATGAAATCAGGACTCCCTTAAATTCAATAATTGGCTTTGCCAATCTTTTGGAACCCCTGGTTAAAAGCAGGCAAGAAAAAGAGTTTATCAAATCCATATTAACCAGTAGCAACAGTCTCTTATCGTTAATTAACGATATTCTTGATTTATCCAAGATCCAGGCTGGAAAACTGGAACTTTCATACGAACCTGTTTTTCTTCCTAAAATAATTGAAGAGATTAAACGGATATTTTATCCTCAAGTGGAAGAAAAAAGACTCAAGTTAAAAATAGAAATCACACCAGAAGGACAAAACTTTTTCCTGATCGATCTTTCGCGCTTCAGACAAATTCTTTTTAACATAATTGGAAACGCAATAAAATTTACTGATCAGGGCATAATCAAGCTCTTATTTGACATTCATGAATCAGCTGAAAAAAAAGGAAACTTCAATTTTATTATTAAAATAAAAGATACCGGAACTGGCATTCCAATAGAAGATCAGAAACACATATTTGATGCTTTTAAGCAAGCTAAGGGTAATCAAAAATCCGGAATCGGTTTAGGACTTAACATCAGTCAACGCCTTGTCGAAATTATGGGAGGAAGAATTAAACTGAAAAGTGAACCGGGCAAAGGTTCTGAGTTCGCAATTTATATTTCAGGGATCAAAAGTAAGAACATGAAATATCAACAAATTGATGAAACCTTTAAAAATGAAATCACTAATAGTATAAATGAGGACATTAACGATTCTGAGCAAAAAAATCCCGAGATTAAAAAACAGATTAACTACCTGTTCGGAGAAAATTTCAAACAGGTTCTTAAAACCAAAATAATTTCAGAGATACAAGACTTTGCTTCAGTAATGCTCGAATTCGCCAATAAAGAAGGGCTAAAAAATCTGGAAAAAGAAAGCCAAAACCTGTCAGATGCCTCAAAAGAATTTGACATTGAAGCTGTTGAATTTATCTTAAATAAAATAAAAGCCTACTTTCGTCAAGACAATAACCTATGAAAAACAGTAACGCCACCCTATTGATAGTTGATGATGTTCCTAAAAACATTCAGATTCTGGGAAATATACTTTCACCTCATCAATATAAAATTGCCTATGCTCAATCAGGAGAACAAGCCTTAAAGTCAGTTGAACATAATAAATTCGATTTGATTCTTCTTGATATTATGATGCCTGGTATTGATGGTTTTGAAGTTTGTTTAAGGCTTAAAAGTAATGATCTTTACAAAGAAATACCAATTATATTTTTGACAGCAAAAGCTGATATGGAAAGTATTGTAAGAGGTTTTGAGGTCGGAGGACAGGATTATATCACAAAACCTTTTAATGCTGCAGAACTTCTGGCTCGGGTTGAAACACACCTGTTACTCCACAAGCAAAAAAAAACACTAAAAAAGCTCAACGAAAATCTTGAGGAAATGGTTCAAGAACGAACACAAAAACTCGAAGATGCTTACAAAAGGCTTGATAATCTCGAAAAAGCCAAAACCGATTTTCTTTCCATTATAAGTCACGAATTAAGAACTCCACTCAACGGTTTAATGGGACTTTCGTCTCTTATGAGCCAAACCAAACTGGATCAGGAACAGCAAGAATATATGAGCTACCTGAATGAAGTTGCTGATCGGTTAACCCGATTTTCTGAAATATCATTACTAATCACACATTTAAAAGTTCAGAAATATAACGCTGAATTACTTTCAACTTCTGTTAAATATCTCATAGAGTCTGTTGCTGAAGAATTCAATATCAAGCACCTAAACCAAAAGTATCCACTCGAAACCAATGAAATATCTCCTGATCTTTCAATTGCAGCTGCCCCTGAATTACTCTCAAAATCGCTTAATTTATTACTCGATAATGCCCGAAAATTCTCCGGCCCTGAGGGAAAAATCAAATTAAGATGCGAGGTATCAGAAGACTTAATTCATCTCTTTATAGAAGACAACGGTCCTGGTTTCAAAGCTGAAGCACTAGAACATGTTTATGAATTATTCTCAAACGGAGACCTTTCACACACTGAAGGGATGGGGCTTTCATTAGCAGCCATTAAACTCATTATTGACATACATGGGGGTCATATGCTGGTTGAAAATATTGCTTCTGGAGGAGCCAGAATAAAACTAAGCTTTAAAAAATACAGATAATAAATCCCATTCAGCAAAAACGTAGATGTGTTTTCAAATTGAAATATTTATCTTTGACCCGAATAAATTCAAATTTTGAACACATGAAATTACTCCAAGGAAAAGTAGCCCTGATCACAGGAGCATCTCGCGGTATTGGAAAATCCATCGCAATGAAATTTGCATCAGAAGGTGCGGACATTGCATTTAGCGATCTGAACCGGGATAAAAATATGGAAACAACTGAAAAAGAACTTAATGCAATGGGGATCAAAGCCATCGGATATGCCTCAAATGCAGCTTCATTTTCAGACAGCGAGAAACTTGCAGAACAAATTGTTGCAGATTTTGGACAAATTGATATTCTTGTAAATAATGCCGGAATTACCCGCGACAACCTTTTACTCCGAATGACTGAACAGGATTGGGATGCTGTTCTTACCGTAAACCTTAAATCCGTATTTAACCTTACTAAAGCCGTCCAACGCTTTATGATCAAACAAAAAGGCGGATCCATCATCAATATGAGCTCAGTTGTTGGTGTTAACGGAAATGCAGGACAAGCCAATTACTCTGCCTCTAAAGCCGGAATGATCGGTTTTACAAAGTCCATCGCGCAGGAGTTAGGGTCGAGAAATATCCGCAGTAATGCTATAGCTCCCGGTTTTATAGAAACCGAGATGACACATAAATTACCTGAAAATGTGAGAGAAGAATGGATTAAAACAATCCCCTTACGTCGCTCAGGAAAACCTGAAGATGTTGCTGATGTTGCCGTATTTTTAGCATCAGATTATTCTTCATACGTAACCGGACAGGTTATTAATGTTTGTGGAGGAATGAGCACCTAATCTTACCAGTTATCAAACACACTATCATAGTGTAAAAAAGCAATATCTTTTGTATGTTTTTCTTCTTTTCAAAACTCTTGGGTTATTTACTTTTTCCCATCGTATGGATTATTGCATTATTGGCAATAGCAATCTTTTCAAGAAACAAGAACAGAAGAAAACGCAGCTTGGGTGTTGCTTTTTTGTTATTAATTATTCTTTCCAACTCGTTTATTGTCAATAAAATAGTTTCTATCTGGGACATAAACCCCGTTCCTATTGAAGAACATTATGATGTAGGTATTGTATTGGGAGGAAGTACCATAACTTTTGACAAAAAATATAACCGATCCATCTTTCACGACAATGGTGACAGACTAATTCAGGCTGTAGAACTGTACAAAAAAGGTACAATCAAAAAGATACTGATTACCGGAGGTTCAGCAAATCTTATCTATAAAGATGTAAAAGAAGCTAAGCTAATGAATTCCTTTTTACGATCCATAGATATTCCGGCTTCTGATATATTAATTGACACTTTAGCAGAAAACACGCACCAAAATGCTGTGTATAGTAAGGAAATATTACAAAATTATCCTCAGCTCAATAATTATCTTTTAATTACATCATCAATGCACATGAGGAGAGCCGTTGCTTGTTTTGAAGAAGAAAATGTTCAGGTAACACCCTATCCTACCAACTTGTTAGGAAGTGCCGGAAAGAGCAATCTAGAGTACTATCTTAGACCAGATGTCTCAAATATTCTAATTTGGAATGGTATGATCCATGAGATGATTGGTTATGTTGCCTATTGGATTAAAGGTTATATTAATTAAACATGAAAGAAATTATTTTTTACATCATTATTGGTATTGTCATCTTCGACTTTCTGTTCGAAAGAATACTCGACTATTTAAACAACAGTATGATTGACCCGGTACTACCGGATGAATTAAAAGGAATTTATGACAAAGAAAAGTATCAAACCTCGCAAAACTATTTGAAAGAGAATTCACGCTTTTCGATGATTTCTTCAACATTCATGTTTTTGATTATCGCAACAATGCTTTTATTCAAGGGATTTGAAGTAATCAGCCATTTCACTGAGCAGATTACTTCAAATTCCTTTATTCAGTCTTTAATTTTTTTTGGAATTCTTGCTGCCGGGTCAGAAATTATTGGCATTCCTTTTCAATGGTTTGACACTTTTGTAATTGAAGAACGTTACGGGTTTAATAATACCACAAAGAAGACATTTCTTTTTGATAAAATAAAGTCTTGGATTATAGGAATTATTATTGGGGGAGCTATTTTATTATTCATTCAATGGGCTTATGTAAAAGGAGGAGATCTATTCTGGGTTATTGGATTGGGTGGTACAGCAATATTTATAGTGTTTATAACAATGTTCTACACTTCTCTTCTCCTACCTCTTTTCAACAAACTAACACCACTGGATGAGGGGCCGCTAAAGGAGAAAATTCAGGATTTCGCATCAAAATCCGGCTTCATCCTAAGTAACATTTATGTAATGGATGGTTCGAAACGAAGCACAAAAGCTAATGCATTTTTTAGCGGTTTAGGACCAAAAAAGAAAATCATTCTATACGATACATTAATCGAAAAGCTTGATGAAAATGAGATTGTGGCTGTTCTGGCTCACGAAATCGGTCACTATAAGAAAAGACACATTTATAAAGGTTTGGCTATGTCATTAGTACAAATCGGAATTATGTTTTTCATGCTCTGGCTGGCCCTTAAAACACCAGAAGTTGGAAGCTCTTTGGGATCAGACAATTTTTATATGGGATTACTGGCTTTTGGGTTGTTGTATAGCCCCATTTCGTTTATCATGTCAATTGTGTCTAATACTTCATCCAGAAAACACGAATATGAAGCCGATGCTTTTGCTTCAAATTATGGACTTGGACAAAACCTTATTAATGCATTAATCAAACTTTCAGTTTCCAGTCTAAGTAACCTCAGACCACACTCTATGTATGTATTCTTTCATTATTCGCATCCAACACTTTTACAACGAAAAAAGGCGATAGAAAAAAACAATCACTAATACGAAACTTTTTGAAAACGGAAAAAGGTTATAATTGTCTTGAACAGAATTCTTAGATCCGTCCAAAAACCCCTTGTCAGCGCATACTGATTATCTAAAGCTATTCTTTCTTCCGGTCGATGAATTTCAGATGCACGAACCTGCCATAATCCTGTAATACCTGCTGGCGCAAGGAATCTGTAAGACCATTCGTCAATAGTAAGGAATTCTGCTTCATACATAGGCAATGGACGATTTCCGACTACTGACATATCACCTTTTAATACATTTAGAAATTGTGGAATCTCATCTAAATGGTATTGTCTTAAAAATCTCCCCACACGGGTTACTCTGGGATCATTCTCAGCCTTAAAAAAAACTTTTTGAAGCACCTGGCCCCTTTTAAGCCTCAAATAGTGGTTTTCACAGATTTCAACTCCATCAATATGCAACACTGGAGAACAAGGTTTTCCCTGAGCTTTGCAATCCAAACACTCATCCAATGAAACCGGCTCTCCTTCTTCTCTTAAGCTTTTTAAATACGCATTCATCTGTGAAAGCTTAGGCAACTGCTGTTCAGAATTTTCGTACATAGTTCTGAACTTATACAATACAAAAATCTTATAACCACTTCCAACTCGTTTCTGACAATACAAGGCAGGACCTTTACTTTCAAGCTTAATGGCAATAAAAATAATAATCATTAAAGGTGAAAAAAAGAGTAGCGCAAAAAAAGAAAACAACAGGTCAAACAGTCGTTTACCGAAACTTATATTATATTTTTTTGGCAAGTTACTATCTAATTATTTTTCAAATATAACAATAAATCAATCTAAAACAATCACCAATCTATAGGACCTATTCCAGCTCTTGCTAAAAGCCCACGATTTTCTTGAATAAATCTCTTTATCTGTTCAATTGATACAGAATAACTAACGCCATAATTAATTACTTTCGCCGTGTTCACAGTAATGTTACCCGTATAAGGTTCTGAAGAACTAAAATGAGTCTGTTTTGACATATCAGGAGATAAATATGTAAAGTCTTCTGAAGCAATTGAACTTGCCATACCAACCCACCTGAAATAAGGTGGTTGACCTGAATATTCAACAACTGGAGCACCACTGAACCCTTTATTAAAAACTGCGTCCAGAAGAAATAAGCCAGAACGTGGAGAACTTGGTTTGCTGTACAAAGCACTGGTCACCATCTTTTTGCCCATTGGATATCCTAAAACATACAACCTTGTTCCCCAGTTCATAGTGAGTGTACTTCCTGGCAGAAAAGGCAAAAGTATAGGATGAGTATCGCGAGATTTAATATCCATCTTTAAAAATGAAATATCATGATCATGATCTGTGGCTACAACACTAACTTCACCTCCCTGAAGGTCTGAAATAAAGTTTTGTTGTTTCATTTTTACAGCCAAACTTCTTAGAGAAGATTGTTTGTTAACTTGAGAACCCGTCTTGTAATAAGTGAAAGCACTATCAGGAAAAGCAACAACATGGGCACAGGTTAGAAATCCTGCTGTAGTTCCATCATAATAAACAGGTATAACGGTTCCCAAAACAGTACGGTGTATTATTTCGTGATCTATTGAAGTTTTGCGCAATCTGACTGAATTAAGCTCGTTTCTCTTCAAGTGGCTGTCCTCTGCAAAAGTATATACCTCATAGAAAGCAATCACAGTTACTTTATATACTGATTTAGAGAGGCTTTCAAGACCATCAGCAATTCTTTCACTTTCAGATGGTGAACCTTGCTGGTTGGATAATTGTGGCTGCTGAATAACGACTCCACCTAATTTTGGATTACAGGAAAGCAACATCATAAATGAAAAAATAACTAATACTCCAACTATTTTAATGCACTTTCTCATTTGTTCTTTCCTACTAATGAAACGTATATCAGTCAGCCTCATCTACAAAGATAAATAAATGCTTTTATTTCTGCAACAGTACTTTATAAGACATTCTTTGTCGAAAATATTACCGTTTATAAAATTCTTACCTTTGCAAAAAATTATCAGATCGTATTTTTAATCGGTTCACCTGTCTAATTTCAACTTATGGTGAACAAAAAACTTTAAAAATGAAAATTGGAAAAAACATGGTTGTAACCATGACTTACACTTTACGCCAAGGTGACGAGCAGGGTGAGGTTATTCAGAAAGTAGACGAAAAGAGACCCTTTGTTCAGCTTTTTGGTGCAGGAACATTACTCCCTGCATTTGAAGAAAATCTGGATGGATTTGAAAAAGATGACGAATTCGGATTCTTTCTTTCAGCTGACCAGGCCTATGGACAAACCAACGAGGAAGCGATCATTGAATTGGAAATGAAGATTTTTGAAATTGATGGTGTAGTTGATACAGAAATGGTTGCTGAAGGTAAAATGATTACCATGCAGGATCAACACGGAAACCCGCTGGAAGGAAAAGTTTTAGCCGTAAAAGAAGACAGTGTGATTATGGACTTTAACCATCCTTTAGCTGGCGAAGATCTTTATTTCTCAGGAACCATTCTTGATGTAAGAGAAGCCACTGATGAAGAAGTTGATCATGGACATATTCATGGCCCAGGTGGACACCACCACCACTAATCGGACTTCATTTTCCCAAAAGAAATACAGCAGGCTTTTTATTTAGGTCTGCTTTTTCTTTTTTCCATTGAGCAATAGTTTGGGTTAGAATTTGCTCATCCGGAAGAGTAACATGAACAGCAACACATAATAGAGTTTTCGGGTTGCAATTCTGTATCAGATTGTCAAGAAGTTTATTGTTTCTGAATGGCGTTTCAATGAAAATCTGTGTAGTTCCTGTTCTCAAAACATCAGCTTCCATGGTTTTAATCTTTCTTGTAAGATCATTTGTATCTTTTGGTAGATACCCATGAAATGTAAATTGTTGTCCATTCATTCCTGAAGCCATCAGAGATAAGATCAAAGAATTGGGACCCACAAGCGGTATCACTTTTATCCTTTTCTGGTGAGCCAACTGAACTATAACAGATCCAGGATCAGCAACAGCAGGAGTTCCCGCTTCCGAAATCATCCCCATAGAATTCCCCTGTTCAGCTGCCTCAAGAAATTTATGAACCTCATTGGGTTGTGTATGTTTATTCAGCTCCAGAAAGGACATATCATCTATAGGAACCGGATGACCTGTTTGCTTTAAAAACCTTCTGGCTGTTCTGGTTTTTTCAACAATAAAATGTTTTAAAGTATGTACAATCTGATGATTATATTCAGGGATAATTCGGCTCAAATCACTCTGATCTCCCAGTGTAGTAGGGATTAAATATAAATTACCTTTTTTCATTACCTCTTAAAAATGCAAATTTACTTATTAAAAGGCAATTGATTTAAGTCAACATTTCCACCGGAAAGAATCAGTCCGACTTTTTTTCTTTTGACATCAATTTTTTTGTTCAAAACAGCAGCAAGTGGCACAGCAGAAGAAGGCTCCACAACAATTTTCATTCTCTCAAATAAAAACCTCATGGCTTCAATAATCTCATCTTCACTAACAGTTACTATCTCATGAACGTTTTCTTTAATTACAGGATATGTAATCTTTCCTAATGAAGTTAACAGTCCATCAGCAATTGTTTTTGGATGTTCACTTGGAACCCATTTTCCGGTATAAAAAGAAAGATAAGCGTCGTCGGCACCGGAAGGTTCGCAGGCAATAACTTTTGTTCTTGGTGAAAAATATCTGGCAGAAAGTGCAGTTCCACTCAGCAGCCCACCACCGCCAACAGGGCATAGTATAAGGTCAAGTCCAGAAACTGTTTCTATTAGTTCAGCTGCCGATGTCGCCTGTCCCTGTATCACCTGAAGATTATCATAAGGATGAATTACTATGGCGTCGGTTTGATTTACAATTCTTTCCAATGTTAACTCTCGGGCTTTGAGAGTGGGTTCACAAAATGTAATTATGCCTCCATACGCTTTAACAGCATCAACTTTAACCCGGGGAGCATTTTCAGGCATTACGATATATGCCGGAATATTTTTCAATTGAGCAGCCCGGGCCAGTGCCTGAGCATGATTTCCAGATGAATGTGTTGCCACCCCCCTTTTTAATTCAGTTTCCGTAAGAGACAAGACGGCATTAACAGCTCCCCTAGACTTAAAAGCCCCTGCTTTTTGAAAGTTTTCGCACTTAAAATAGAACTCAGCATCAAATTTTTCATTCAATGTTTGAGATGTTAAAACAGGTGTATAATGAATATATGAAGCAATTCGGGTGCGAGCCTCAAGTATTTCTTTTTCTGTAGGAAAGATCATTCAATTATTTGTTATTCCTAAATTCTTCAATTATCTTATCAGTTGCCTCATCAAGCAAGTTAAAAACATTCTGACAGTCACTTACTCCATTGTAATAAGGATTTGGTATCGAGCTGTTGGTTTTGTTTTCACTTATAAGGTTCAGAATAAAATCTACCTTTTTCATCTGATCCTTGTTTGTACTAAGATCCTCAACATTATTGTAAGCAACAGTATCCATCACAAAAATCCTGTCAAATTTTTCAAAGTCCTTTTGAGTAAACAAACGAGCTTTACCGGAAAGTAAGTAACCATTCTTTTGCGCAATATTAACAACTCTTTCATCGGGAGGCTCGTTAATATTAAATGATTCAAAACCTGCAGAATCTATTACACCATGAATTTCATTGACATCATATTTTTTTCGCAAAAGGGCTACAGCCAGAGGAGAACGGCAAACATTTTCAAGATCGACAAATAATACATTCATTGTTTTGGTTATTTTGGGTTAGTTTTTCAAGTTACAAAAAAAAATGCAATCATTTGTATCTCCCAACAACAAAAAAGTCCTGAAAAACAGGACCTTTTAATATTTAGAACTTTAGCTTTTTGTCAATTTCTTCTACATGAGATTTGAATTGCCGGTCAGTTTCCAACAGATTGTTTACCGTGCGACAGGCATGAAGAACGGTAGCGTGATCTTTATTTCCGCAAGCCATTCCAATACTTGCTAACGAATTTTTTGTGTGTTTCTTTGAAAAGAACATTGCCAGTTGACGAGCCTGAACAATTTCTCTTTTTCGGGTTTTAGAATTTATCATATCTACCGAAATATCAAAATAATCACAAACAACCTTTTGTATATAATCGATGGAAATTTCACGGGCTGTGCTCTTCACAAATTTATCAATCATTTGTTTGGCGAGCTCAAGAGTGATAACTTTCTTATTCAATGATGCCTGAGCCAGAATTGAAATAAGAGCTCCTTCCATTTCGCGGATATTTGTAGTAATGTTGTAAGCAAGATACTCAACAACCTCTGAAGGCATTACAATTCCATCAGAATACAGTTTCTTCTGAAGAATAGCTATTCTGGTTTCCAGATCGGGTGGCTGAAGATCAGCTGCAAGTCCCCATTTAAACCGTGAAAGCAACCTGGGTTCCATTCCCTTAAGTTCTACCGGAGGTTTATCTGAAGTCAGAATAATTTGTTTGTGGCTTTGATGCAAATGGTTGAAGATATGAAAAAACACATCCTGCGTTTTTTCCTTACCTGCCAAAAACTGAATATCATCCAAAATCAAAACATCTATCATTTGATAAAAATGAATGAAATCGTTTTGATTGTTATTCCGAACCGACTCAATATATTGATTAATAAACTGTTCTGTTTGAACATACAAAACTATCTTATCCGGGAAGTTTGCTTTTACCTGCAAACCAATGGCATGAGCAAGGTGTGTTTTTCCCAAACCTACGTTGCTGTATATCAACATCGGATTAAAGGCAGTTTTCCCAGGGTTCTCAGCAACAGCCCAGCCGGCAGAGCGTGCCAGTCTATTACAGTCACCTTCAACAAAGTTATCAAACGAATAACTTTCAACCAAACGTGATTCAACCTTAAGCTTTTTTAAACCTGGTATTACAAACGGATTCGGAATTTCACGTGTTTTTTCCTTATTTAAATCCAATGGCATGGTAACAGGTTTGTTAACAACATTCTTTGAATTGGTTGTCGGATAATTAATGGTTACAGGATTTGGATTATCAAAAGAAGCTTTTTCCATAATAATACTATACTCTAACCTTCCTGCCGGTCCCAACTCCTTCTTTATTGTTTTTTTCAACAAATTGATGTAATGCTCTTCCAACCATTCGTAGAAAAACTGACTTGGGACCTGGATAGTCAGGATATTATTCTCAAGCCTCACAGGAACTATAGGCTCAAACCATGTTTTGAAACTTTGGTGAGGAATGTTATCCCTAATAACCTCAAGACATTTTTCCCAAATTTCACTATGCTTTTTTTTCATAAGTTGGTAAAAGTTCTAGGCAATATAACAATTTTTTTATTAACAATAATTGATAATCCTTTATCTATCAACCCTTCAATCTTTCAAAGTAATCACAAAAATTTTTTAACAAATAAATAACATTAATAGTGTAAAAAAAAGTAATGTTACTATTGACTTTTATTTTTTTTTATCGTAAATAAAGGCTCAAACCAAAAAAGAAACAAACCACTGACTACCAATTAAATAATTGTAATTCCTGGAATTTTATTACATTTTGATTTTATAATTTCTTCACGATTTCTCTGCACTTCAAATTTAATAAAACAAGTGTTATCAAATTGTTGATCAATCACATTTAAATTTTCATCTTTGACCAACCGCATCACATCATTTAATAATGTATAATCAAATAATACATCAAAATTTCTGGTAATTGTTTTAGTAACAATCTCAGAATGATCTATAGCATCTACCGATGCAGCCTTATAAGCTCTGATCAAGCCACTTACCCCTAATTTGGTTCCGCCAAAATAACGAACAACTACAATTAATATATTGAATAACTCAAAAGAATAAATCTGATTCAAGATCGGCTTTCCGGCAGTCCCAGATGGTTCTCCGTCGTCATTACTCCTGATCACCTCATTTTCAGGGTTCAATCGATAAGCATAACAATGATGTCTGGCATCATAAAACTCTTTCTTAATTTCATCTAAGCAGGCTTTAACATCCTCCTCATTTTCAACATGAAAGACTTTAGATATAAATTTACTTCCCTTTTCTTTATATAGCCCTTGTCCAGAACTCAGAACCGTTTTATAAACATCACTTTCTACCACATCCAAAATTAGCAAATAAATATTGAGATTTTATACCCGAAGTAAATTTTTGATTCAAAAATAATAAATCAACCTTTATCATTATTTTAGCAACAAAAAACAAAATGCCGAAAAGAAAAAGTTCAAAGGCTGATTATAAAATCAGCTTCAGAAATATAATCTTTGTAATCATTATTTTAGCTGCAATTGCTGCTTTAATTACTTATTTGATTTATCAACCGGAAACTAATAACAATAATAATCCTGGTCCTTCAGCCAGCCAGATTGAAATTCCAAAAGTTACTCCGCCTTCGCTATCGGCAACTCAAACAAAAACCATAATTGATGGCAACTGGGTGAGTGATGAAACAGGAACAATGCTGGATTTACACGGATCAAAATTTAATATTGATTCGCCTTCTGTCGATAATCACACTTATTTTGAAGGAAACTTTTCTTTATCTGGAAACGAAATCACATTTTTTTTCAACGGAAAAAACAATCCATGCCAGAATCAACCAGGAGTTTATACGTACATCATAAAAAACAAGCAACTCATTCTGAAAGTAAAAACTGATAGCTGCAATGTCAGAAAGTCGAAACTAGACGGAGCCTGGGTTCACCTTTGATTAATCAGGCAATTTCATAATCTGAATCTTCCAAACTTCATTTGTAAATGCTACATAAGCTATTTTTTTCCCATCTGGAGAAACCGAAGGGTTTTTCACAGGATAAGAAAAGCTTTGAACACTCAATACATCCTTGCCGTCCTGCCTTACGCTGAATATCAACCATTGATCGCCAATCCTGCCTGTATAATATAATCTCCAGGCATCCGGGGCCCATACAGGCCTGCCCTTACCATTAGCAATTTGCTTATTTTGATCACCATACCAATTAGAAGTGAACCAAACCTGTTTATTCATTTGATTATTAAGCTGATAAACCAGCACTTTTCCGGTTGGTGAAACTACGGGAAATACTGCATCGCCATCCTGAGACCTAATTAAAGTGTTAAGGTTGTTATAAATAAAATCATATGAGAAAATCCCCCAATTGTCTTCAATTGGAATTAAACCAGAAAAAACAACCAATTGCCTGGTTGGTGAAAATGAAGCCTCTTTTGCCTGAATATTACGTTTAAACAACAGCCTTTCTTTCCGTGTTTTTAAATCAAGATAATACAAATGATATTTCCTATCCCTTTTAGCATCGTAAACAATAGCATCTTTACCGGGAACCCAAACAGGATGTTCTTCATCAGAAATATTGTATGTCAATCTTATAACTGAATCTTTTTGAGCATCCAACATAAAAATATCCTGGTTCCCAAATTTATCCGACTGAAAAACCAGATAACGACCATTATTGGACCATGAAGGAAAATCCTGATTACCGGATTCTTTACTTAGAATAGTGTTCAATTGATTGGTTTGAGCCTTCGAGCCGGATATCAAAACAATAGAAAAAATCATCACCAGAAAACGTGGCAACAAATTCATATAATTACGCATATATTTTGGGTTATCTGTATTTGGGTTTTCCTATAATTTTACCAGATGCCGGGTTCTCCAATGCATTATAAACTGCCTGTAATATGTTGGTTCTTATATTCAACTTCATGATCTTGGTATTCTCACGTGTTGGATACACTCTGTTGGATAGAAAAATATAAAGCAACTCTTCTTTGGGATCCATCCAGAAAAAAGTACCTGTAAAGCCCGAATGCCCGAAACTTTGGGCGCTGGCACTGCAATTTGGATAACAGGCATTCCCCTGAAGTGTATCGTTTCCAATCAGTGGTTTATCGAAACCAAGTCCTCTTCGGTTATCATTTTCAGGGTACTGAACACTGGTAAACTCATGCATTGTTGAATCGGCAATAAATTGCTTTCCTCCGTAATACCCCATCTGCAAATACATTTGTCCCAGCTTAGCCAAATCGTTGGCTGTACCAAATAAGCCTGCATTTCCAGATATTCCTCCCATCATAGCAGCGCCCTCATCATGCACATAACCATGAATAGGCTTCTTTCTGAACACACGATCAATTTCTGTTGGGACTATATCCTGCAATGGATCAAATTGATAGGGATTAAAAGTGAGTGTCCACGCACCCAATGGTTCATAAAACCTGGCTTTCAAATAATGCTCAAAACTCTGCCCTGTCTCGTTCTTAACTATTTGTGGAAAAAGATAAAAAGCCAGTCCAGAATATTTGTACTTCTTTTCTTTCAGAATAGGCGACTTTTTAATTTCTCTGTAGATTTTCTTCTTATAATTTTTGTTCATGAAAAGATCCTGAACCACAGGTAAATCAAACTTTCCCGTTGAATCACAACGAAAAACTCTTTTTTTGAACTCCTTATTATGTTTAATTGTTCTTTCCCAAAATGGAATCCAGGGTTCCAAACCTGCCTGATGAGCCAAAATTTCCCTTAACGTAATATACGATTTATTGGAATGTTTAAATGGTTTCCAATAATAATAAAAAGGCACATCCAGCTTTAATTTTCCCTCATCATAAAGTTTCATAATCGGAGGCAGAGCAGCTGAAATCTTTGTCAAAGAAGCAAAATCATACACATCGTTATTCTGAACCTTTTCTCTGTTGTAATAGGTATGATAACCGTATGATTTATGAAAAATAACTGCTCCATGCCGTGCTATAAGAACCTCACATCCCGGATAGGCCTTTTGCTCAATTCCGGAAAGTGCAATCGAATCAACAGCATGGTCCAACATTTTTCCGTCAATACCTTCCTGCTCAGGAATTGTGTAAGCAAGCCGACTGATGTCAGGAGTATAAATTCCTGTACCTAAAGGAAAGGCGTTCAAACGAACGGGTAAATTTCCTTTTGAACCAAATGCACCGAATAATAGCTGTGGTGTGAGTTCCTGTGTTAGAGGACTGTCTTCGTATGTAAGTACCAAACCTTTGGCTTTTTCAACATCCGGCAATCTATTAATGGTAAAAGGATTTCCTAATACTACTACAATACTTTTAGTTGAGTCCATAACCAGCTTAAAAAGCTGAGCTGTTTTCTGATCCACACCAAAATTTCTGAATGGATACTGACTTAACCGGGTCAAAGCCACCACAACCAAATCGTATTTTTTCAATCTATTAATTAAATCATTAGCTGACTCCTTACTTTTTGGTGACCAGTAAAAGTTCTTTGTAACTGTATAATTTGACATCATTTTCTGAAACTCAGTTTCAGTAGTATCTCCAATTGAAAGCACTGCTATTTTCTCTTTCTCCAAATTCCTGATCGGAATAACACTATCCGCATTTTGCAGCACCGTTAAAGACGATCGCACCAACATACGGTTCAGAACTTCAGCTTGCGGAGTGTTCAAATCCGCAATCAAACCATTGGTATCAGGAACAGATTCAGTTGCAAGGCCTGCCCAATACTTTGCAGCCAGTATTTTTTTACAACTTGCATCCACCTGATCCCACGATACTTTTCCTTTGGCAATAGCCCTTTTAATGGAACGGATAGCTCTTGGAACATTTTCTGTGAATTCAAGAATATCATTTCCGGCTTCCAGCGCTTTGGCATCAACAACTCCAGGAGGATAATACTTGGTAACCCCTTTCATATTCAAGGCGTCAGAAATAACTAAACCCTGAAAGCCTAGTTCATCTTTCAACAAGCCCGTTACAATCGGCCTGGACAATGAAGAAGCCTGATTTTTTGTACTATCCAAAGTCGGAATGTACAAATGGGCCGTCATAACAGCACCTATACCATGATCAATCATTGCTTTAAAAGGAACCAGCTCCAAAGTATCCAGACGTTCTTTACTATAAGGAACCACAGGTAAAGTTTTATGTGAATCAGTATCTGTATCACCGTGCCCGGGAAAATGCTTCGCAGTCGCAATTATTCCGACATCCTGCAAACCATTCATATAAGCAAGTCCTTTTCGTACCACATTAAATTTATCCATTCCAAAGGATCGGAAATTAATTACCGGATTATCAGGATTATTGTTGATATCAACCACAGGTGCCAGATTCATCTGTACACCAATACGCTTCAGTTCGCGACCAATTTCTCTTCCCATACCATAAATAAGTGCATCATTCTGAACCGCACCCAGTGCCATCTGGTAAGGAAAATGAATAGTATTCTTCAGGCGCATTGCCAAACCCCATTCGGCGTCCATAGCTATCATCATTGGCACTTTCGATTGCGACTGGTAATACCGGGTAAGTTCCAACTGCCTATCAGGAGTTCCCTGAAAAAAAATAAGACCACCTATCTTATATTTTCTAATCAAATCGGTTATATGCACTTCGTGTTCAACCCCCCTATTTGAATAAGCTGCAACAAAAATAAGCTGAGCAATACGCTCTTCCTTCGTCATGGTATTAAACACAGAATCTACCCAGGCATTCCCTTCATCCTGAACAAAGACAGGTTGGCTTTTAATGTTTTGAGCCGTTACATTATGAGAATAAGCAAATGATAGGGAAATTCCGAAAAATAAGCCTATCATTCTTATATGTTTCGATACAATTCTATTCATCTTTTTTGTTTAGAATATTCAACACTTTACGAACCGAACCATACAACAAAAGCAGTCGTTTAGCCTCATCAGGTTCAAACCCTGTTTCTTCAACAATCATTCGGGTACCACGTTCCACCAACTTCTGATTAGTTAACTGCATATCGACCATTTTATTTCCTTTTACCCTGCCTAATTGAATCATAACAGCAGTTGAAATCATATTCAGCGCCAGCTTGGTAGCTGTCCCCGCTTTCATTCTTGTACTCCCGGTTACAAACTCGGGACCAACTATCAGTTCAATAGGAATGTCAACCGAATCCGCCAGTTTACTGTTTGGGTTACAGGTAATACAAGAGGTAAACAGGCCCATTTTACGGGCTGTACTAACACCACCAATTACATAAGGCGTCCTTCCCGATGCAGCAATACCAATTACAGCATCTTTTACACCGGGATTATATTTTTGCATATCCTTCCATGCCTGCTCAGGATCATCTTCTGCCGATTCAACAGCCTTTCGGATTGCTTCATCACCACCTGCAATTAAACCAATTACAAGATCATGTGGAGTTCCAAATGTTGGGGGAATTTCAGAAGCGTCTACAATCCCCAGCCTTCCGCTGGTACCTGCTCCCAGATAAAACAACTTTCCTCCTTTTTTCAGGCGGGCAACAATCTCATCAACAACTTTCTCAATCTGTGGTATATTTTCCTCCAAAACCGATGGTATGGAATAATCCTCGGCGTTTATGCTCTTCAGCAAATCATACACCGACTGTTTCTCCAAATGCTGATATTTCGATTCTTGTTCCGTAACAGGTTTTGTATTCTTATTCATTGCTATGCTTCATTATTCTTTGCAATACTACAAAAAAGGGGCTTTGTATTGAGGTGATAATCCAACTGAATAAAACAAAAAAGAATAGAAATTATACCTTTGTGAACCTTAAGCAAGAAAATATAAAATGGAAGAATTTTTATCAAAAGAATATTGGAACCGACAGTATCAAAACCATCAAACCGGATGGGACATGGGTTACGCATCACCGGCATTAATGACCTATTTTGAGCAAAAATCGGATAAGTCAGCCCAGATTCTGGTTCCCGGAGCCGGAAACGGATGGGAAGTTGAATATCTATATAAAAATGGATGGAAAAACACTTATTTGCTTGATTTTGCGACCAACGCTGTGGAGAGCTTTAAAATTCGATTTCCTGAATTTCCGGAAAAGAATATAATCGTAAACGACTTTTTTGGTTTTAAAGGTCAATATGATTATATTGTCGAACAGGCGTTTTTCAGTTCAATCCCACGTAACTTTAGAACCAAATACGCACAACATATTTTTGAATTGCTCAAATCAGGTGGAAAACTGGTTGCTCTATTATTTAATCACGAATTTAATTTTTCCGGCCCCCCTTTTGGAGGTACAGTAGAAGAATACAATAATTTGTTTTCCAAACTATTTAACGTTAAGCATTTTACAATAGCTAATAATTCTATCAAACCCAGAAAAGGCAGAGAATTATTTATAATTTTAGAAAAGCCTTCGGATTCATAGAATAATTTTTCTACTTTAGCCTTTATGAACACATAACCATAAAACTGTAAAAGCATGAAAAACAGAGTTATACAAACCATTGGAACCATTGCCAAAGAAGAAACCTTTGCCCAGGTTGAACATGTTGATGATTTAAAGCATCAGGTTTTAGAATCGGTTCGCCCTTTTCCGGGATACCATGGATCAAACTTACCGGGACAAAAAGATGCCGATTCTTATTTTATGGTTACAAAACTGCGCTACAATGACGATAAGCTCATCAGAGCCATTATGCAAACGAACAAGGAACTTCCTTTCATATGCGATGCAGCACCCGGAACAATTCATCTTCAACAGGAAAACTTCAACATCATAAGAATTCGCGATGTCAAAGCTGCCCAACTCCCTGAACTTATTGACTCTTTTAGAAAATCTGATATTGATTTTCAGAAGAAAAAGAAGCTTCCAGAAATAACTGCCCTTCTGAGAATAAGAAAATTTTTCAGCATGGAAGAAACCATTGAAGGTATATTCAGAGATCAGGATCGTCCTGATTTCAGTTATCTTGAACTACCAATAGGACTGCTCTGGAGCTCCTTCAAAAGCATGACTGAAAAACTGAAATACAATATTGAAGACAGTAATTTTGATGCTGCTCTGGGGCATGTTTATTGCCCAAAAGGATTATTGGATTTTGTCAGGATTTACGATAAAAATTTCAAGATTGGAAAATTAATTTACATCAAAGAAAAATATTTGGAATACATAGCAAAACTGTAATTTTGCATTCAAATATTAATCTGAAATAAAAAATGGGAAATTATCTCAGAGAGCTTACTCTTTGGTTCACCAATCTGCTGGTCGGTCATGGATTTACACAAACTAACGCAGCATACTCAAGTGAGTTGCTGATTTTCATAATTTGGGTATTATTTTCTTACGTCGCTTACTACGTCACCTGGAAACTAATCCGAAAACTTATTATCCCTATTTTAAAAAGATCCAAAAATCAATTTGACGATTTACTTGTAAAGCACCGCTTTTTCAGAAGATTGTCCTATTTGGTTCCCGCTATACTTATCTATTATTTCAATACAGATATTGTAATCCACATAAAAGGACTTTCCTCTTTCATTTCCCTGGTTGCCAATGGCTTTTTCGTTTTTATTGTTATTTTAATGCTGGACAGTTTATTGTCCACCATTAACGATTTCTACGACAGATTCGACTTCTCAAAGGATCATCCAATAAAAGGAATGATTCAAATCATAAAGATTATTCTTTACATTCTGGGCGGGCTTTTTATCATAGGAACCTTTCTTCAACGTGATCTTAGTTCCCTTTTAATTAGCTTGGGAACCGTATCTGCAGTATTGATGTTGATTTTTAAAGACCCTATTTTAGGACTTGTTGGCGGATTACAGCTGATCTTTAACAAAATGATCCGTATTGGAGACTGGATAACCATTCCAAAATATAATGCCGACGGTACGGTACTTGAAATTAATCTTACCACTGTTAAAATTCAGAACTGGGACAAAACCATATCAACGGTTCCTACCTACAGTTTGATCTCCGATTCGTTTCAAAACTGGCGGGGAATGGAAGAATCAGGCGGAAGAAGATTAAAACGGTCCATCAACCTTGATATGGATAGTGTGCATTTTGTTACAGAAGAAGAACTAGAAAAGTTTAGAAAAATAAAAGTACTAAAGCCTTACCTGGCCAAAAAAGAAAAAGAAATTGGTGAACACAACAGAAAAAATGAAATTGACCCTTCAATTCTGGTAAACGGCCGGCGCATGACCAATATTGGTATTTTCAGAGCTTATCTTGTCGCTTATCTGAACAATCGGGATGATATTCACAGCAGCATGACGTTTCTGGTGCGACAATTACAACCTTCAGAAAAAGGAATTCCGATTGAGGTTTATGTTTTCACTAAAACTACAGCATGGGCAGACTATGAAAACATCCAAGCTGATATTTTCGACCACATTTTGGCTGTGATACCCGAATTTAATTTACGTGTATATCAATTTCCGAAAAGCTCAGACTTTTCACAAATTATCAAAAGAAATTAGCGGGACTGGTTCATCTTAAGCAACTCAAACTGGTGTTTTAAAAGCTCTTTAAAAGCTATTTTGAACCAAACAGTATACTGATCAGGATTAACTTCCATGTCTTTTTTCACCCAATCAATTGTAACATACTTGTAGTCAGAAACCTCTTCGGTATTGGGAACCGGTTTAAAATCTGTAATTCCTACCAAAACGTGATCAAATTCATGTTCTTTCAAACCATTTCCAACCGGAGCTTTGTAAACAAAACTGAACAGTTCTTTCAATTCACAATCCATTCCCATTTCTTCTCCCAAACGGCGGTGTCCGGCTTCAATAGTATCTTCACCTGAACGTGGATGACTGCATACCGTATTGGTCCATAAATCAGGAGAATGGTATTTTTCCGAAGCTCTTTTTTGAAGTAAAAGCTGGTTTTGCGTGTTGAATACAAAAATTGAGAAAGCCCTGTGCAGCACCCCTTTTTCATGTGCTTCCATCTTTTCCATGGTGCCCAACGGCATATCATTTTTGTTCACCATTATTACGTATTCGACCTGCATATTATATCGATTTTCTGACTTGGGTTGCAAAGATAAAAATTATTGTTAATAAAGAATAGTTTTAAATAAGCTGTTTACCCAATATTTAGAATCATACTATAGCCATTTGGCACGACATAATAAATTAAGTACGAACCGAAATATTTTACCTTTGCAAAAACACCGAAAAACAGAATGAAGAAAACTGCAGTTGTTATACTAAATTACAACGGAGCACATTTCCTAAAGAAATTCCTTCCCAATGTACTTGAAAAAAGTCCGGAAGCAGAAGTGATTATTGCAGATAATGCCTCGACTGATAATTCTGTTGAACTCATGCAGAGCGAATTTCCTTCTGTGAGGCTATTGCAACTGGAATCCAATACCGGCTATGCAGGTGGTTATAATATTGCATTGAAACAAATTGATGCAGAATACTATGTTTTGCTCAATTCTGACATTGAAGTAACAGATAACTGGTTGGAACCACTGATTCGGATCATGAATGAGGAACCTGATCTTGCAGCCTGCCAACCAAAAATACTGGCTTTTGATGATAAAAACCGGTTCGAATATGCCGGAGCCTCAGGAGGTTTTATTGATCAATATGGCTATCCATTTTGTCGAGGCAGGATTATGGAGCACACCGAAACAGATGAAAAACAATACAATGATTCTTCAGAGGTTTTCTGGGCAACCGGAGCATGTTTAATGGTAAAGGGCAAAGTTTTTCATCAATTGGACGGATTCGATGCAGACTTTTTCGCTCACATGGAAGAAATCGACTTTTGCTGGCGTGCCAAAAACGAAGGGCACAAAATCAAAGTTGTTCCCAAATCGGTTGTTTATCATGTGGGTGGAGGAACCCTTCCCAAGAGTTCACCACAAAAAACTTACCTTAATTTTAGAAATAACTTTATGCTGTTGTATAAAAACCTTCCAAAAAAACAATTAGGTAAAGTCATCGCAGCACGACTGTTTCTGGATGGAATTGCAGGAATCAAGTTTTTATTGGACGGCCACATCAAAGATATGATAGCTGTAATTAGAGCTCATTTTTACTTTTACAGACACTTGTCAAGACTACGAAAAAAGAGAAAGAAATTAAAACAAAATGATATTTCCCAAATCTATAAAGGAAATATTGTTTGGGCACATTATGTTAAAGGAATTCAAAAATTTTCGGATCTGAACCCGAAGAAATTCAGCTAGGATTTATTCTTTACAAACCAAGAGACAGCCAGCCAGTAAGAATCAGCACCAAAACCCATAATGGAACCGGCACAATTGGGAGCTATATAACTGACATGTCTGAAATCCTCGCGTGAAAAAATATTACTCAAATGCACTTCCACAACCGGCGTTGCAATGCCTTTAACGGCATCTCCTAAAGCCACAGAAGTATGAGTATAAGCACCAGCATTAAGTATAATTCCATCATAAATATCGTCTGCCTGATGCAAAAAATTAATCAGTTCTCCTTCCACATTCGACTGCATCGTTTTTAGTTCTGTTTCGGGAAAATCCTTTTGCAACCTGACAAACATATCTTCAAAAGTATCACTCCCATAAACAGAAGGTTCACGTTTCCCTAACAAGTTCAGGTTCGGACCGTTAACAATGAGTAACTTCATAAATTTAATGAATTAAAATTTTAAATCCTGAGACAAAAAATCATCATATAGCGCATAATTCTCAGAATCGAAGCAAACAAAATAGACCTTTTCAGGAAGTTCATTCTTTTCTAAAAACTCTTTCACCGCTTTAATAGCAATAGGTGCAGCTTTTCTTTTCGGGAAACCGTAAACTCCTGTGCTAATATTAGGAAAAGCCAGTGATTTGCACTTATACTGACCAGCCAGTTCCAAACATGTTTTATAAGCACTCTGTAATAAGTTATCTTCTCCACTGTCGCCACCATGCCAAATGGGCCCTACTGCATGTATCACATGTTTGGCCTTCAGCTTATGACCTCCTGTTATTTTAGCTGAACCTGTTGCACATCCGTTCAGTGCACGACATTCTTCAAGCAAACCGGAACCGGCGGCTCTGTGAATGGCTCCATCCACACCACCACCTCCCAAAAGCGAACGGTTGGCAGCATTCACAATAGCAGCAACATCCATTTGGGTCAAATCTTCCTGAACTAATATGATGCGATCAGTTATATTCATGGTTTTATTTCACCCTGTTCTTTTTCGGGTTGTGTTACATCAGTAGCTTTATGCATACTGCGGTATTTTCTACGCCAGGCTAGCTGTGTCCAGTATTTTCCCCAGGCAATATTCGTCCACATCCTTTCATGCAAATAATATAAAATCAGTTTTACAACGACATCTACACTGGCAATAGCTGTAGCATATTGCAAAACCTGGGTGTCAGTTTTATCAGTAGAATGCCTGAACACCACAAAACTTATGATAAAGGTAGCACCCGAAGCAATAAACCGCCAACTAATAGCTTTCAGTATACTTCGTGTAGGGCTGTCTTTTTTATATTTGGTTTTATTCCCCATATATTCTTTTTTGATCTATTCTATCTTAAACAAAGGTCAGTAATTTATTATTATCTCACAAATCAGAAATAGCGATTTAATGTTTCCATAAATTCTTCATGGATTTTTGTATTGGAAGCCACAATTTCTTTTCCGAAGATATAATTTTCTTCGCCATGAAATGCTGTAATTTTCCCTCCGGCCTGTTTTACAATCAAGGCTCCAGCTGCCACATCCCAGGGACTTAAACCGTATTCATAAAACAATTCAAATCTGCCACAAGCCACATAAGCCAGATCCAAAGCTGCTGAGCCTAATCTACGAATTCCACGACTGTTTTTCAATAAATCCTTGAACAAATCAAGATAAGGGTCCAGCATGGAATAATCGTAATAAGGAAATCCGGTAGCTATCAACGACTGATCCATCACATCCATTTCAGAAACCTGAATCTCTTTACCATTCAAAAAAGCCGGACCGTCTTTCCATGCATAAAAACATTCATTCAGATTAAGTTCATATACCACACCTGAAACAATTTCATCTCCATCGGCCAGAGCTATTGAAATACAAAACATCGGAATCTTATGGATAAAATTCGTGGTTCCATCCAGCGGATCAACAATCCAGTTGTATTGCTCTCCCCTTTTAAGCTGATCATTTTCCTCTGCTATAAAACCGGCTTCGGGAATAATTTTTCTCAGTCCTTCCACCAGAATTTCCTCCGTTTTTTTATCAACATAAGTAACAAGGTTATGCCTACCTTTATATTCCACATCCCCTTCTTTAACCTTATTTACTTCCTGAAGTAGAAATTGACGGGCATCCTGCGCCAACTGTATGACCTGTTGCGTTATATTCTCTAAATTCATTGCAGTTTATTCTTTTCTATAAGTTGTTTATTTATTAAGCGAACCTGATCTATGACAGCATCATCCCCATCATTAATCAACACAAAATTTGCCATTTCGTTTTTCACCTCATCAGTCCATTGATTTTTCATTCTGCTTTTCACTTCCTCTTCAGTTAAACCATCACGATCCATTACTCGTTTTAACCTGAGCAACTTCGGAGCCGACACATTAATTACAAAATCCATGGTCTTTTCCAGACCGTGTTCAAAAATAATAGCAGACTCATGAAGAACATAGTCTTTATCCTGATGCTGAAGCATCCACTCTTCATATCTTTTATTCAAGGCCGGATGAATAATACTGTTTATTTGAAACAGAGCCTTGGGGTCAGAAAAAACAATGGAAGCCATCTTTTTTCTATCCAAATTTCCATCTTTATCATACACATCCGAACCAAAAACAGCAATTACCTGTTGTTTGATTTCTGAATCATAATACAGTGCCTTGGCTTCCTGATCACCATAAAAAACTGGGATTCCCATCGCTTCAAATATGCGACAAATCCACGACTTGCCACTTCCTATATTGCCTGTTATGCCAACATTCAGCATATTAGTTCAAAATAATAAATTCAACAGAAACAGGATCTAACCGGGCATTGTGTGCATCTGCAGGCTTATCCTCCAACCGAAGGTTCAAAAACTTAACGTCTTTTAGTTTAAGGTTCTTAATATCCGGAACCACTTTAAACTGATCGGGGGTCAGATCTTTATAATCCTTCAAAAACATGTTGTAATAAACAGTTATTTCTGTAGGAAAGGTTTTAATAGCCGGACTAATTTGTGAAACATCAACCGGAACCTTAATACTGAACTCTGTATATTTTTCAACATCCAGATCTACTTTTATCTTTTCCGGTTCAATACGAATTTTTTCAGGATAAGGGTTCACAAGACTTACTTCAACTTTTTGATCCGAATCCAGGTTGTTCATCACAATTGGTACTGTTTTTATCGACTGAATACTGTCGAGCATTTCCTTTGTTCCATAAATTTGAACCATTGCCGGAGAAATCTTACTCGTATATAAACCGAACTGGCTTTTAAATTGCAATTGCAGTTCAAGTGCCACAGGAACCTCCTTTTTCTCCAAAGTTTTGAACTGAATAAAGAGGTAAGAACTGGAAAAATTGAGCACCCCTTCGTTCACATCAAGCTGTGCAGCTACATTTTCTTTCAGATTCAGCGTTGATATTCTGTAATTGTCATTTCCCAGCGGCTCCTTTTTTACATGAGACAAATCAACCTTCATAGTTTTAAGCCTCCCTGTCATCATCAGATCCAACAAATTATAACCATCTGTTTTAAAACCGACGGTAACCACACTATCCTCAGGCGTTTCAAGAATCTGATCAGCAGGAACATGAGCGTACAGAACCTTTAATGGATATGAAACCGTATAATCGTCTGACAATTTTATCAGCAACCAGGCCAAAGCAGCAATCAGCAGACAAATAAAAAAAGTGAAATGATCCTTTCGTCGTTTCAACTCTTCATGATTCACCTTCTTTTTAGAACTCTCTTTAGCCATTCTGATTTTGTTTTGTTTATGGGGTAAAAATAAAGAATTATGTCAAATCTTAATTCTTTTTCATGTGTTTCTGTATGAAATGATTCGAAAAAAACTTTTTCACAAAATCAAACGATCGGGCTAAAGTTATCAACAAGCAAGCCCTTTTTAAACTGAAATAATTAAATTTGCTTAGACAACCAATAGAAATATTTATTTCTGATTTTCAATAATATAAGATTCATTTCTGGACTATGTTTTTAATATATGATACCGAAACTACTGGTTTACCCATCAACGATCAGGCACCTTTAACCGATTTCGATAATTGGCCCCGGCTCGTCCAGCTGGCATGGCAGTTACACGACGAAAACGGGGAACTGATTGAGGTTCAGAACCACATTGTAAAGCCAGAAGGTTTCATTATTCCACGTGGTGCAGAAAAAGTGCATGGTATTTCTACAGAACGGGCAAAAAAAGAAGGGAAGGATTTAAAAGAAGTTCTGGAAATTTTCAGCAACTCGGTTGAAAAAGCCGACATCATTATCGGGCACAATATTCAATTTGACAATACCATTATTCAGGTGGAATATCTGCGAAAGGAAATCGCCTGTCATATTCCGGATAAAACCATTGTTGATACGAAAGATGCCTCCACTGACTATTGTGCCATTCCTGGCGGAAGAGGTGGAAGATTCAAATGGCCCAAGCTTTCCGAATTGTATATGAAATTATTCGGAACCGGTTTTGATGCAAGTCACAATGCTTCTGCCGACGTGCAGGCAACAGCCCGTAGCTTTTTTGAATTGGTACGTTTGGGTGTGATTGATGCCGGAATACTGAAAGTTGCTCCCGAAGTTGTCAAAAACTTTCAAGAATCTCACCCCGATATTATAGAAGATATCGGACTGGAAGTTACTGCCTACCATGAAATACCTGAAGAAGAAACTGAAAGTATTGAACCTCACTCACCATCCAAAGCTAACATTCATGCAGTTCAGGAGCATGTGTTCACCCATTTGCATGTTCACACACAGTTTTCCGTGCTTGACGGATTGTCGGCATTGTCGCCGCTCATGAAAAAAGCCAAAGCTGATGGAATGACAGCAGTAGCCATTACAGATCACGGGAACATGTTCGGTGCCAAGGCATTTCACGTTGAAGCAAAAAAAAATAACTTAAAACCCATACTGGGTTGTGAAGTTTATGTTGCCCGGAGGAGCATAGACCACAAAGAAACCAAAGTGGATGCTTCGGGATGGCATTTGGTATTGTTGGCTAAAAACAGAACGGGGTATGAGAACCTGATGAACCTGGTTTCTACGGGTTGGACTAAAGGCTATTATTACAAACCCCGAATCGACAAAGATCTTTTAAGGACTAACCACGAAGGGCTCATTGCATTAACCTCCTGTTTAAGTGGCGAAATTCCTGATCGTATCATGCACGAAGGGATCGATAAGGCAGATGAATCGCTACAGGAATACATTGATATCTTTGGAGAGGATCTTTATCTGGAATTACAGCGGCACAAAACGGGTAATCCCGATATGGACCGTAAAGTATACGAAGATCAGATTTATGTTAACAATGAATTGATCAAGCTGGCCGAAAAGTACAATCTGAAGGTTGTGGCTACAAACGACGTTCATTTTGTTAACGAAGAAGATGCGGGTGCCCACGACCGGTTAATCTGCATTGGAACCGGAAAAGATCTGGATGATCCCAACAGGGCCCATTATACACAGCAGGAATGGTTCAAGACACAACAGGAAATGAGTGAGTTATTTGCTGACATTCCTGAAGCGTTAACCAATACCGAAGAGATAGTAAACAAAATCGAATTCTACGAACTGGACCACAAACCCATTATGCCTGAGTTTGCGATTCCAGCTGAATTTAATGATGCTGACGATTACCTCAGGCATATTACTTATGAGGGTGCCAGGATCAGATACAAAGAAATTACACCAGAAATTCAGGAACGCCTCGATTTTGAGCTGGAAACCATTAAAAACATGGGGTTCCCAGATTACTTTCTTATTGTTTGGGACTTTCTGGAAGCAGCACGTAACATGGGCGTTGCCGTTGGGCCGGGACGTGGCAGTGCAGCCGGATCAGTGGTAGCCTACTGTTTAAAGATTACACAAATAGACCCCATTGAATACAATTTGCTGTTTGAGCGTTTCCTTAATCCGGACCGTATTTCCATGCCTGATATCGATATTGACTTCGATGATGATGGCCGTGAAAAAGTACTGCACTGGGTCTCTCAGAAATACGGAAAAGAACGAGTAGCGCATCTAATTACTTTTGGCACAATGGCTGCCAAATCAGCTATTCGCGATGTGGCCCGTGTTCAGAAACTCCCTCTACAAGAAGCCGATCGTCTGGCAAAAATGGTTCCCGAAAGGCCCGGCATTAACCTTCAGGATGCACTCAACGAAGTTCCTGAACTAAAACAGGAACTGGAAAAAGGTAAGCCCGAAATTCAGTCGGTGATTAAAAATGCACTCACACTGGAAGGTTCGGTTCGAAACACAGGAACCCATGCCTGTGGTATTATCATTGCACGCGAAAATCTGGAGAAATACGTTCCGGTTTCCACCGTTAAAGAATCGGTGCTTGACTATGCCACTCAGTTCGACGGAAAATATATTGAGTCAATTGGTTTGTTGAAAATGGACTTCCTAGGACTAAAAACCCTTTCCATTATCAAAGATGCTGTGGAAAACATCAGGCGTTCAAAAGGAGTTACGGTTGACATCGACAATGTACCGCTCGACGATACCGAAACCTATGAACTCTACAGTCGTGGAGAAACCACCGGTTTGTTCCAGTTCGAATCGGATGGAATGAAAAAATATCTTCGTGAATTGAAGCCCACCCGTTTTGAAGACCTTATTGCCATGAATGCCCTTTACAGGCCTGGGCCAATGGCCTATATCCCTAATTTTATCAACCGTAAACACGGACGCGAGAAAATTGAATATGACTTCCCTATTATGGAAGAAATTCTGAAGGAAACTTACGGAATTACTGTTTATCAGGAACAGGTGATGCTTTTGTCGCGACTGATGGCCGGGTTTACACGCGGTCAGTCCGACTCGTTGCGTAAAGCCATGGGAAAGAAGAAAATTGAGGAAATGAACAAGCTCAAAATTGAGTACCTCAACGGCTGCGAAAAGAACGGAATAGATACCACCAAAGCGGAAAAAGTATGGAAAGACTGGGAAGAATTCGCCAAGTATGCGTTCAATAAATCGCACGCCACATGCTATTCTTACGTTTCGTATCAAACCGCGTACCTCAAGGCCCACTACCCTGCCGAATACATGGCTGCCGTATTGAGCAGAAACCTGAACAGCATTGATAAGATCACATTCTTTATCAAAGAAGCCAACCGCATGGGTATACAGGTGCTGGGGCCAGACATCAACGAAAGTGCCATGCAGTTTACAGTAAACAAACAGGGTATCATCCGTTTCGGAATGGCTGCCATCAAAGGCGTAGGTGGTAGTGCTGTAGAAAATATTATTAGTGAACGCGAAGAAAATGGCCCGTTTGCCGACGTTTACGATCTGGCTAAAAGAGTAAATCTGAAATCGGTAAACAAGCGAAGCTTTGAAGCCCTGGCACAGGCTGGTGCTTTCGACTCTTTTGAAGGGGCACACCGGGCTCAGTATTTCTATAAAGAAAATGAAAACGATACCGAATTCCTGGAAAAAATACTAAGGTTCGCAAACAAATTTCAAGAAAACAAAAACTCCACACAGGTTTCGCTGTTTGGCGACACAGAAGAAGTAGAAATAGAACACCCGCCATTCCCCGAGTGCAAATCCTGGCCGATTACCGAACAACTGCAAAAAGAAAAAGATGTCCTCGGTTTCTATATTTCAGGACATCCATTGGACGACTTTACATCCACCATGAAGCTTGCCTGCAATACGGATGTTATCTCCTTGCGCAACGATTTAACCCAATTCAGAGACCGATTCATCAATTTCGGTGGCATTGTTACCCAATTCTCTCAACGCTCAACCAAAAGCGGTTCTTTCTTTGGAATTTTCAGTATTGAAGATTTTACAGGAACCATTGAAATGAGGCTATTCTCTGAAGCTTACCTAAAAATGAAACACATGTTGGTAGAAGGCAATATGCTTTACATCAAGGCAAAGGTAGAAGCCAGCCGTTATGACGAAACCAATTTGAATATCAACATTATTGAAATCAGTTTACTGGAAGAAGTGCTAGAAAAAGTGGGCAAAAACATCACACTGAGTATAAATCCAAAAAAAATTGACAACACCTTTGTACAGGAACTTAAAACTCTGATAAGTGAAACACCTGGCGATGCACTATTGCATTTTCATGTATCAGAAGGTGGCAAAAAAAGGCCGCTTGATATGAAATCGAAAAGCATGCGGGTGAACCCGAGGTTGTTTATCGACAAGCTGGAAGCTTGGGGAAAAGTACCATATATGTTGAATGGAAAAAAGTAACACAATAAAATTTTCTTAATTATCTTTGCAATTCATTTTAAAATTTAAACGACATGGCTTTAGAATTAACAGACGCGAATTTTGATGCACTTGTTTTGAACTCAGACAAACCGGTAATTGTTGACTTTTGGGCAGTATGGTGTGGCCCCTGCCGCATTATCGGCCCTATTATACAGGAGATCGGTGAAGAATTCAGCGAACAGGTAACCGTTGGCAAACTGGATGTGGACCACAACCCAGAAGTAGCTCGTAAATATGGCATAAGAAATATTCCTACCATTTTGTTTTTCAAAAACGGCGAAGTGGTAGACAAACAAGTAGGCTCAGTTCCAAAACAGGTTTTAGTAAATAAACTGGAACAATATTTATAATCAGAAAAAGCTGATACTGAAAAGCTGTTAGGAATTCCTGACAGCTTTTTTTGTTGTGTTGAGTAAACCAGGTACCCACTTTCGTTTATAGTTTCTTCCTTCAATCTTTGTTCTGTTTCAAAGCATAAACAACCGTCTTTTTATGTAATTTTATCGTCTGAACACACTCTAAATGGCATCTTCAGAATCAGCTAAAAATGTAAAACTTGAGATTTTTTCAGCTTCTACTGAAACAGAAGCCGAACTACCTTTACTTTCCTTTAATATCAGCGCCGGATTCCCCTCTCCTGCCCTCGACTTTATTGATACCACTATCGACCTCAACAAAGAACTCGTCAAACATCCCACAGCTACCTATTACGGGCGTGTTCAGGGTGAATCGATGAAAAATGCGGGAATCAACGAAGGCGATATGATTGTCATTGACAAAAGTATTGAACCTGTTGACGGAAAAATTGCTGTTTGTTATCTGGATGGAGAGTTTACACTGAAACGTCTTAAAATTGACAAATCAGGTGTTTGGTTAATGCCTGAAAATGAAAAATACAAACCCATTAAAATTAACGAAGAAAACAGCCTGACTATCTGGGGCATTGTAACCTATGTCATTAAAAAGCCATAATATGTTTGCGTTGGTAGATTGCAACAACTTTTATGCCTCCTGTGAGCGGGTTTTCCGGCCCGATCTCAATGGAAAGCCTGTTGTTGTACTTTCCAACAACGATGGTTGTGTTATCTCCAGAAGCACTGAAGCAAAGGCTATAGGTATTCCCATGGGCATACCTGCTTACCAGGTTGAAGATTTATTCAAACAGCATCAGGTTCATATCTTTTCAGCTAACTTTCCCCTTTACGGAGATATGAGCAACAGGGTTATGGATATTTTAGGAAACTTTACTCCGAATATGGAAATATACAGTATTGACGAAGCCTTTCTACGTCTGGAAGGTCTTAATTCTGAAGATTTAAAACGGCAAGTCACTGTAATATATAAAAAGGTTTATAAGTGGACAAATATTCCCACCAGCATTGGGGTGGCTCCCACAAAAGCCTTATCAAAAGTTGCCGCACATATTGCTAAAAAATTCCCTAAAAAAACAAACTACATTTACATCATTCAAACCGAAGAGCAAAGAATAAAAGCACTGAAATGGATTAAAATAGAAGAAGTTTGGGGCATTGGCCTACGTTTTGCCAAAAGATTAAAGGCAGAGGGAATTAATACGGGTTATGATTTTACTCAAATGAGCCGTCATTGGGTCAGAAAACACATGTCGGTAACCGGTCTTCGGCTACAGCAGGACCTACAGGGAATTCCAACACTGGACCTGGAAAGTGTACAGGCAAAAAAGAATATAGCTACAACCCGTACGTTTGAAAAAAACTATACCAACTACGATGATGTAAAGGAACGGGTAACGACTTTTGCCGTGGCCTGTGCAGAGAAACTGCGTAAACAACATTCTACCTGTAGCTCAATTACTGTATTTATCAGTACAAACCGGGAGAGAAAAGACCTGCCACAATACAGACGCAGTTTTTATATCCAGCTTCCTTTTGCTACCCATTCCAATATTGAAGTGGCACATTTTGCTGTCCTGGCTTTGGAAAAAATATTCAAACCCGGCTATTATTACAAAAGAGCAGGCGTAATTGTACACGAACTGGCTCCCGACGACAGCTGTCAAAAGTCGTTGTTTGAAAACAGAGATGAAAAACAAATTCCACTGATGCAAGCCATTGACAAACTCAATGCCACTTATGGACAACAGAAAGTCAGGTTAGGATCACAGGATTTGGATCGCATTTGGAAAATGAAACAGGAAAGACTTTCACCAGGATATACTACCAAAATCTCAGATATTATTACGGTTCACTGCCGTGAATAACGTTCTTTAGGGCAAAAAGGTAAATCAGAATATACTAAAGGAAGATCAATTTCCTTCCATGAATCAGCTCCTCAACTTCTGGGGATGGTCCGAGGAAGTCTTTTCTGAAACGATCCATTTCGCCTTTGGTTTGTTCCGACAGCAGTTCCGACATTTCTTCCATCACATCCTCCCCAATAGCCATCGGAGGCATGTTCATAATCATGTGCTTACCGTCAAACTGTCCGATAAGCTGATATTCTTTCATTTCGCTTACTGGTTTGTCTTTAAAAAAACATTTGGAAAGCCAGTCCTTTAAGCTAAAATCCGACAGATCAATAGCGATCATGCCCCCCATTCCTTTCTCCTCAACAAGTTTCTGCTGGTATTGCTGAAGGTTTCGCATAGATTCTTCCGACATTCCTTTTTGCATTTCCTGGTAACAGTCCATGCACATGGCATATTCAAACACGGTGGCACTAAAATCATAGCCTTCATAGTTTTTCATTGCCTTTTCAATCACATAACGAGTACCGTCTTCCATCAGGTTCTTACGGCACACCACACAGGTTTCAAAAGGCTTTCCTTCACCGTCGGAATAAAACTGCTCAGGAATATCCACCAAAAAATCGCTCATGATCTTAAATTTAAGAACAGCAAAACTACAATAATCTGAAGTTTATTTCAAATTCAATATAAATTTATGACCGGCCGTGTACAACACAGAGCAGAATAAAATAATTCGCTACATTTGATCTGTAATATCCTTTTTCATGACAAAAGATAAGAAAGAAAACATCATTGTATTTTCATTACTGATCACTTTCTTCTTCATCGCATTGTATGTAATTTTTCACACACAAAACAGTTTTGGCGGTGGCGACCCATTTGCCCATTACAAAATTGCCCGCTGGAGCTGGAAGCATCCTTTTTTATTGTTCGACTCTTGGGGGAAACCGGTGTACACTATCCTGGTTTCGCCTTTTGCTCAACTGGGAATGAATTACGCACGTCTATATAATGTATTGACAGGTATTATTACCGCCTGGTTTAGTTTTAAGCTGGCAAAGCAACTCAATCTTACAGGAAGCTGGTTGGTAGTATTGCTCGTACTTTTTACCCCCATATACTTCAGCTTAATGTTTGCAGCACTCACCGAAATTACTTTCAGCCTTTTTCTGGTATTATCCGTTTTATTCTTCTTTAAAGAAAAATATATTGCTTCTGCCATTGCTCTGTCATTTCTCCCCCTTGTCAGAACCGAGGGAATTGTTCTGTTTCCACTATTCATCTTTGCATTCGGGCTCAAAAAGCAATGGAAAGCAATGCCTTTTTTTGCTTTTGGTTTTGTTGTGATTTCTCTGCTGGGGTGGCCATTTTATCATCACATCGGCTGGATAATCTCCACCATGCCCTATACAGGAGCCTCAGGAATTTATGGACATGGCGAACTCCTGCATTTTATCAACTATACTAAATCCACAACCGGAAAAGGAATTACCATTCTGGCTGTGGCCGGATTTATTTTACTACTATGGAACTGGATTCGTACAGACAGGTTCAGGCCTACACAACGATTTTATATGCTGCTGTTGATTCCTGGTATTTACCTTACCTTTCTGGTTGCCCATTCTGTTGCCTGGTGGAAAGGGCTGGGAAGTTCACTGGGACTAATCAGGGTAATGGGATCGGTAACCCCACTGGCTGCTTTAACAGCAATTATTGCTTTCGATTATCTGGCTCAGTGGCTACAGAAATACAAGGCTGTACTCATCCTGGCTTCTATGTTGTTTTTCCCCTGGGTAGTGTATTCGGGTGCTACTTCGCGTTTGTATGGTTTTGAACCCAACGAAGAACAAAAAGTCATGGCGGAAGCCTGCCAATACATTAAAGACAATAACTACAACAAAAACACTATTTTTTACTTTGACCCCTTTGTTGTGTTTCAACTCGGCGTTGATCCTTACGATGGTAAATTTGCCTGGTCGGGGCTAACTTCGGAACGGCCTGTATCGGATCACATTCCTGACAATAGCATTGTTGTATGGGATGCACACTTTGGTGCCAACGAAGGACACACCAAACTTCAGGACCTTTTGGATGATCACGGACTCACTGTTTTGAAAGTATTCAAACCCAAACAGGCTTTTGATGCTCTGAAGCATCACCCTTATGAAGTTTATGTGTTCATAAAAAATAAAAGCCACACAAATTAATGCATGGCTTTTATTTAGAAAATTATACTTTTATTCTTTTCTGATCTTTACAAGTGTTCCGGTTGCAAGATCAAACTGTAGACTTGAATTGTCCATGGTTACAGTACTGATGACTCCCATCTGGGGAACGTCGAAAATGTCGGAGTAAAAAACATTGCCGCCGGTTTTTACCCGAACAAAGGCCTTGGCAGGTATACGGTAAAACAATGAATTAATAACCGATAATGCAGGAGCGGCCACATCGTTCATTCTGTTGGCTACCTCAACATCAACAGATACGGTTTCTTTGTTTCCCTCTTTATTGGTAAACTGCATCAGGTTATCAGAAAGATGATTTTTCTCGGGATCAAAATCAAACGAACGGATAATCACCTGTTTGGTTTCCCTTCCTAAAAACAAAACCAGATACTGATGCTCTAGTTCTTGCAGTTCCTTATCCATATATTGAATACCTGAACCATAGTTCACTTCCTGATATCCTGTCAACAGATTGTATCTGCTTTTTCGTATCTTTTCAATTTCTTGTGCCGCATCATTAGCCTGATCATCAGTTGAAAGATTCACCCAAGAAGTACGGAACAAAAACCTGTGCACTGTAACAGTGTCAATAGTAATTTTCCGAACCAACGTATCAATTTTTTGAGCACGACTGTAACTGGCAGCCATTTTAAAATTTTCTTCATTACCGGTATTGGAATACACAAACAACTGACTGGGGGCATTAATATCTTTCTCTTTTGTTTTTACAACATTCTGTGTTCCGAAAGAAACCAGTCCACTGTATTTATCCAACTGGAAATCAATAGGCCTTGCATTCTTAGAAGAACGCTCAACAGGAAATGAAACAAAATACACTTCCGAAGGGTCAGCCATTGCTACAGGTGTTACTTTTACCGCCAGAAGCCTATAATAACTTTGCTTGCTATGGATGTAGTTATCCGTTCCAAGGTATTTTTGTGTATAATCGGCAAAAGGGCCGGGTGTTCTTGTAATTTCCTCCAAAACCAGCTTTACTTTGAAAACAGTTTTAGGCAAAGAATAATAAACACCTGTTTTACCCATTGTTGGGTTTTTCCCGGTCATTTTACTCACCTGGTACTGATCCTGAGCATTCAAAGAAGTAAACAGGAAAGCTAAGATCAGCAGACCGGAAAAACGGAATATGTTTTTGTTCATGTTTTTTGTTTTGAATCTAAACCTCAAAACTACAAAAACTTAGTTTATTTCATAAACAACAACTCACGATATTTAGGTAATGGCCATAATTCATCATCCACCATCAGCTCCAGCTTATCCACATGCTTTCTGATCACTTCAAAGAAAGGCATCACTTCTTCGCGGTAGGCACGGGCCTTATCAGGAGTAGATTCCATATTATTAGCCTTTTTACGTGCTTCTATCATTGCATCCACATTCACTTTAATCTGCTGGATGTGAACCGATATTTCTTTTACTGATGCTATTTGATTAACTGAGGTTTCTTTGAACGTTGCTTCATCAAGAACCTCTTTCAACCCTCTTACATTGTCTACCAAACGGTTTTGATAATGAATGGCTGTAGGAAGAATATGGTTCACAGCCAAATCGCCCAGCACACGGCCTTCGATCTGAACTTTTTTAATATAGTTTTCCAACATAATCTCATAGCGTGCTTCCACCTCAGTTTTGTTCATAATATTATGTTTTTCAAACAAATCAGATGAACTTTCTGATACAAAAGCAGGCAAAGCATCAGGGGTAGATCTGTTATTTGACAAACCCCTTCTCGCAGCTTCTTTCACCCATTCTTCACTGTAGGAGTTTCCTTCAAAACGGATGGGCTTTGAATCAATAATATATGATTTTACTACATTGAAAATAGCATCTTCCTTAGTCATCCCTTTTTCAATATTGGTGTCAACTTCAACTTTAAACAGCGACATCTGTTCGGCAATAATTGTGTTCAACACGAACATTGGAAAAGCTGTATTAGCTGTAGATCCCACGGCACGAAACTCAAATTTGTTTCCTGTAAAAGCAAAAGGGGAAGTACGGTTACGATCGGTATTGTCGAGCAAAATTTCAGGAACTTTTGGAATGTGCTTAATCACATTCTGTCCATTGCTACCGTTCATGGCTTTGCGAACCGGCATTTTCTCAATTTCGTCTAATGTAGCTGAAACTTCCTTTCCTAAGAAAGCAGAAATAATAGCAGGAGGAGCTTCGTTGGCACCTAAACGAAGGTCGTTTCCTTCTGAAGCAATACTAGCCCGAAGCAACTCTTCATGAGAGTGAATTCCCTTCAGAATAATTGCCAGCATCGTTACAAAACGGAAATTGTCTTCAGCAGTTTTACCTGGAGACAAAAGGTTAACACCAGTATCGGTTGCCATGGACCAGTTGTTATGTTTTCCTGAACCGTTGATTCCGGCATAGGGTTTTTCATGAAGTAATACTTTAAAGTGATGTCTGCGGGCAACCTTTTCCATCATGTGCATGAGCAGCTGGTTATGGTCAACAGCTACGTTTACTTCTTCAAACACAGGAGCACATTCAAACTGGCTAGGAGCCACTTCATTATGACGTGTTTTTAAAGGAATACCCAGTTTGTGACTTTCAATCTCCAGATCGTGCATAAAATATTTGGCCCTGTTGTTAATGGTTCCAAAATAATGATCTTCCAGTTGCTGATCTTTGGCCGAAGCATGGCCAAACACAGTTTTACCTGTCAAAACCATATCGGGACGAGCTACAAAAAGAGCCTCATCCACCAGAAAGTACTCCTGTTCCCAACCTAAAGTCGGATATACTTTTGATACTTTTTTACTGAAATACTGGCACACTGGAACAGCAGCAGTGTCCAACGCCGCAATTGACTTCAATAACGGTGTTTTATAATCGAGCGATTCGCCGGTATAGGAAACAAAAATTGTAGGGATACATAAGGTTTTATCCAGAATAAACGCCGGTGATGTTGGATCCCATGCTGTATAGCCACGGGCTTCGAAAGTAGAACGAATACCGCCACTTGGAAAACTAGAAGCATCGGGTTCTTGCTGAACGAGCTGACCGCCCTGAAAATTTTCAATAGCTGTGCCATCTCCGACTGGATTAATGAACGCATCGTGCTTTTCAGCTGTAGCTCCTGTAAGCGGATGAAACCAGTGCGTATAGTGTGTAGCACCCTTATTCATTGCCCAGGCTTTCATAGCCGAAGCTACCTGATCAGAAACTCTCCGATCAATACGTTCTCCCTTGTCAATGGCCCTCATTACAGCTTCAAAGGCTTCTTCGGTCAAATATTCTTTCATAACAGACTGATTGAAAGTCATTGAACCGAAATAATCTGAAACCTTTGGGGAAGGAAAGTGGACTTCTTTTTCCTGGCGGTCCATCATTTTTTCCAGAGCAATAAATCTAATACTGGTCATAGCGTTTTTGTTTTGGGGTTTTGTTTTTCTTTTAGTAGCAGCAAACCTATAAATGTAATCAGTCCATTCAAAAGTAAAATTTCAAAACCGGTTTTATAGCCGGAAAATATAAGTTCAAGGCCCCGGGTCAAAAAATAAGCCAACACCGGAGAAGCAACAGCAACAACCGGAACCCATTTGTCAATGATCTTAAATTTTGTAAAGAGTCCAAAAGCAAACAAGCCAAGCAACGGTCCGTAAGTGTATCCTGCAAAGGTAAACAACTGGGCTATAATCGCCTGATTGTTGATTAACTTGAACATCAGGATGACAAATATAATGATCGCTGTCATTAAGAAGTGAAGCTTTTGCCTATTTTTTTTCAACTTTTTTTCACCATCTTCAATATTTGCAAATTTTTTGTCCAATTCCATTATATCAATCGATAGCGAAGTCGTTAAAGCAGTCAGAGCACTATCGGCACTTGAGTATGCCGCGGCAATCAAACCGATAAAAAATATTACTCCGCCAATCACACCCAAATGGTTCAAAGCCAAGGTAGGAAACAAATAATCCGTTGTCCCTGTTATGGTAACGTTTAAGTGGCTGGCGTAAATGTACAGTACAGCGCCAAGAAAGAGAAAAATCAAATTTACAGGAACCAGTATCAGGCTTAATGTAGTCATGTTTTTCTGTGCATCTTTCAGGTTCCGGCAACTCAAATTCTTCTGCATCATATCCTGATCCAAACCCGTCATTGCAATAGTAATAAACATCCCGCCAAGGAAAAGTTTAATAAAATTCTCAGTGCTTTTTACATTGGTGACCAAGATTTTGGAATAGTCTGATTTCCAAACTGTATGCCACATTTCGCTAATAGACGAATGCATGGAATGAACGATCAAAACAACAGCTATCAAAACCGAAAGCAACATAAATGTGGTTTGCAACATATCGGTCCACACAATGGTCTTTATTCCGCCTTTTAAAGTATATAACTGGATCAGAACCAGAAACAACACAACAGTAAACCAAAACGGAATTCCGAAGTGATCAAAAACAAAAAGCTGCAGAACTTCAACCACTAAAAACATGCGAAACGCCGCACCAATAATTCTTGAAATCAGAAAAAATACGGAACCTGTTTTGTACGCTGTGTTTCCAAAGCGTTTACCTAGATAAGTATAAATAGAAGTCAGGTTCAGACGGTAATACACAGGCAACAAAACCGCACTGATGACCGCATAACCGGCAATATAGCCCAGCACCATCACGAAATAGGTAAAATGTGTGGAACCTACCCATCCGGGTACTGAAATAAAGGTCACACCGGAAAGCGAAGCACCAATCATTCCATAGGCTACAACAAACCATGGTGATTTTCTGTTCCCAATGAAAAAGCTCTCATTATCCGCTTTTCGGGAGGTGAGCCAGGATACAAAAAAAACTATGGAAGTATATGAAAGAAATACAATAAGAATAAATAAAGGAGTCATAATGAATGACTTTTTTCGATTAAATCAGCAAGTTCTTTCAAGCTAAATACCCGAAGGTCAGCATCCGGATTTTCGCCAATCCCGGCAAAAACCGTAAACATTCCGGCATTTTTTCCAAAGCCGATATCGGTAAACGTATCGCCAACCATAATACTCTTAGAAAACTCTATTTCGGGAAAATTGTCTTTGGCCTGCTCTGCCATTTTAATTCCCGGCTTCCGGCAATTATCTGGCTTGTCTTTCAAGTCGGGACAAAAATAAAAGGCATCTATACGGCCGCCTCTTTGCTTTATGTCTTCCAGCATGGACTGATGAATTTCATTCACCTGTTCTTCAGTCATCAGTCCCTTGCCTACCCCTTGCTGATTGGTTACAATAATAATTTTTCCAAAAAACTTTGAAAATGAAGCAATAGCTTCAGGCACGCCATTCAGAAAATGAAATTCTTTATAATCGGCAACATATCCACCTACAATTCGCTCGTTAATCACCCCGTCGCGATCGAGGAACAAAGTCCAGTTTTTGTCGATACGTCTGATAAAATCTGCCATCTACTCCTTATGAAACATGGTTTCTTCAATAATTTCACACAAAATATGCCCGATAAGAATATGCACTTCCTGTATACGGGCAGTAACATCAGAAGGAACCCTGAAACACAAATCCGCTTCTTTTGCCAAAGCACCTCCTTTGGCCCCGGTAAGGCCAATTACTGTCATTCCCTGAATCTTTGCTTGCTTCACAGCTTCCATCACATTTTTAGAGTTTCCCGAAGTACTCAAAGCCACCAGAATATCACCTTTACGGCCGGCGGCTTCAACCATGCGACTGAAAACTTTGGTGTAATCATAGTCGTTGGCTACAGCTGTGACATAGGAAGAATTTACGTGTAAAGCTTCTGCATAAAGCGGTTTTCTATCAAACTGAAACCTTGCAGATAATTCGGCGGCTATATGCTGGGCATCGGCAGCACTGCCCCCATTTCCACAGAACAGAATTTTACCATCCTGATTATAACATTCAATGCAGTATTCTCCTGCAGTCTGGATTAACTCTACTTGCTTTTTATCGTCTAAAAACGCCTGCTTCACGGCCAACGATTCACGAATAATCTTTTCAACAGAAACCATAAATTCAAAGATTTTTGCTTTGCAATAATACCGAATAAAGTTTAATGCGCTTCAAAAAGCACATAAAGTAACCGTATATAAATCTAGTCTTGTAAAATAGCTTTTGCGTAATTTTCCCAGCTCATATGTTTTGAAGTCTCAGCCACATGTTCGCGGGGAATGGGCTGATCAATAGCTTTCATCATCACGTCAGCCATTGAATCAATATTTTCAGGTTCAGCCAAATAGCCATTATATCCATCTTTCACCGTTTCAGTGAAATGGCCAACACGGGTTGCCAGCATGGGCATTTTAAAATTGTATGCAATGGACTCAATTCCCGAAGGGGTTGCCGTCAGATAAAACAACATAATATTGTCGCTTACCTGGAAATAGCGATATACTTCTTCATTGGGAACAAAATCATTTTTGATGTGAACCAAATCTTTCAGATTCAATTCATCTACTAATGCCAATGGCTGATAATTGCGTTCATCGTCCTGCTTTTTCAGGAAAATCTTTTTTGCCAGTCCGAAAGTAGCATTTTTGATGCGGGTCGACAGTTTATTTTGATCCAAGGTGTTCCAGAACGACTCGCCAACAATCAACAACGAAACATCATCACGCTGATCGGCTACTTTTCTGAAAGCCTGGACCACATTATGTAAACCTTTATATTTTCTGATAAAGCCAAAAAACAGATAAACGTTCTTTTTCAGTCCCATTTCCTTTTTGGCCGCTTCCACATCAAAATCAGGATGGGGTTGAAACATGTCATACACTGGATGGTACAGCTTTAATACTTTAATCGCTTTTCCAGTGTACGCTTCACCCGATTCCAACACTTCCCATTGTTTCTTTGGGAAAAGTACAGAAAGTTCATCAACAGTTTTCCGCGCATGAGCCACATACGATTTAGCATGTTTTAGTGCTCGTTTGGTAAACATCATATCCAGGGCACTTCCCTCCTTTTGAATCACAAAATGAAGATCAAAAAAGATTTCCATTTTTTTGTTACGTTTCAGCTTTCGGGCAATATAACCCAACGGCAATCCCTGAACAGCAATCGCCCACTGAAAAATTACCTTAACGGGATTCAGACTTTCAATAAGCTTTACCGTTCCCTTCCAGGTACGTGGATCGTTGTAATTGGTAATATAATGAACCTTAATGTTTGTATTGGCCAGCTGATCTTCCTTGCTTTTTCTATCGATAAAATCACGCGGAATGATAGCCGGATACTGCTGTGTCCACGAAACAATATGCACTTCGGTATTTTCCAGCTTATCAAAAGCTTTAGCCAGGGAGGTATTATAATTGGCAATCCCACCCTTAAACTGCGGTCCGGGACCAAAACAAACAATAACTTTTTTTTCGGACATAAGGCTGATTACAATTTCCTGAGTGCGGCTTCATAAACACGACGCATTCCCTCTTCCAGAGAAATACGGGGAGTCCAGCCAAATTTTTCTCTCACCAGTGTCGGATCACCGTAACGTGACTGAACACCAACCGGTTTATCCAGCAAAGGTTTAATCGTCGGTTTATAACCGGCAAAAGAGGTAAATACATCAATTAGTTCAAGAAATGAGGTCAATCGGCCAAAGCCAATATTATAAGCCGAACCATCATGAACCTGATCCATCAAAATATGGATCAAATCCAGAATATCGTCGATATGGACAAAGTCACGGCCTTGTTTACCACTTCCCCAGACTTCAAATGGATTTTCCTTTCGGGCGGCCCTCATGGCAATAGCCGGAACAGGGTAAGATGTTTCCTGATCCTCTCCATAGCCTGAGAATGGACGGATACACACAATGGAAACCCCGTAATGTTTGGCAGCAATCTGAGCCAAAAACTCACCGGTTAATTTGGTCCAACCGTAAGTCATATCAGGAGTTCCAAGATTTTTATTGAAATCAATATCACCTTCTTTCAAGGCAAGAGCTCCTTCTACGTTTTGCAAACTGGTAGGATAAGCGGCGCTGGAGCTGGGATACAATACACGTTCGGGTTTGTGGCGGGTAATCCAGTAAAAAAATTCAGAGTCAATACTCAAATCGAGGCCAACCATCATCGGGTCGCCGTCAATTTTCACACGACCTCCCACAATAGCAGCGAAGTGGTATACATCGCTGAATTTTTCAAAATCCATATCGTAAGTTTCCTGAATATAATTTGGATTCTTACGTTGGTTAAAAAGAAAATCGCGAAAATCACCTTTCCAGAAATAAACTCTTTCATCTTCACCGATGATTTCCACATCTTTGAATTTTCTGGAAGAAAAATTATCAAGCCATTGTTCAGGATGTCTTCCGATGGAAAGATCGTCCACAACAAAAATCTTATCGTTAGTTGTCTGCAACAACCTTTTTACCATATTTCGACCCACAAATCCGCATCCGCCGGACACCAAGTGCACTTTCATGTGTTACTCTTTAAAATTGATATATTTTTTTATTTGATACTTATTCAAATGCTGACTACTCCGGGAAATCATTTCTCCGAGGAAACCAGCCATAAATAATTGCGTTCCTAAAATCATTGCCAAGAGTCCTAAATAAAACAATGGACGATCCGTCATTTTATAAACATCCATAAAGATTTTGGCATAAGCCAGGTATCCGGCAATTCCAAAACCAATAAGGAAGAGGATTGAACCCATAAAACCAAAAAAGTGCATCGGACGTTGAGCAAAACGAGAAGTAAAAGTAATGGTTAGCAAATCAAGATACCCCTTAATAAACCTGTCGAGGCCGAATTTAGTCACCCCGTATTTTCTCTTCCTGTGCTGAACCACTTTCTCACCAATCTTTTTAAAACCTGCCCATTTAGCAATCACTGGGATATAGCGGTGCATCTCACCATAAACCTCTATACTTTGAACCACTTCTTTTTTATAGGCCTTCAAACCACAATTGAAATCGTGAAGTTTGATACCAGACAACATTCTTGTTGAACGATTGTAAAATTTTGAAGTATTTCGTTTGATAAAAGGATCGTAACGTTTCTTTTTCCATCCTGATACAAGGTCATAGCCATCTTCCACTATCATACGATGTAATTCCGGAATTTCATCCGGACTGTCCTGTAAATCTGCATCCATGGTAATCACCACATCTCCCGAAACCATTTTAAAACCTTCATTCAAGGCAGCTGATTTACCATAATTTCTTTGAAAGCGGATTCCCTTAACTTCAGGATTTTCACTGGCCAGTTTTTCAACAACAGACCATGATGAATCTGTCGAACCATCGTCAACATAAACTATTTCTAAAGAAAAATGATTGGATTTTGCTACACGCAAAATCCAATCATTCAATTCTTTTAAAGACTCTTCTTCGTTAAATAACGGAACAACTACCGATATGTCCATTGATGTATTATTTGCTAAGCTATGGTCTTATCTTCACGCTTCGCAAAAATAGCAATAATTAGTGAAAATATTGTACCCACAATCACATTCCAAATAAATCCTGTAATTGCACTAAAAGCTGGAGTTGTAAACTTTTTAGCCATATTCATTGCTTTATCCAGATCTGCATCACTAATATTAGGATTAGCTGCCAGAATTTTATCCTGAGCATCAGATAAAGCATTAGTCAGGATTGAAGGATCAATATAGCTCAAGAAAATGTATGAAAAGATACTTGACAATAGAATTGCAAACAAGACAATCCATAATCCTGTAACAAATGCTTTTCCATACGACATTACATTACCTAATATTTCTTTTCTGATGCTATCCATCCCCCAATAAATGCCAACAATAAGTATAAGATAGTTTATCAAATTCCATAATGATTTATAGTTCACTCCAGCCAAATAAAGAATGAGTGAAAATACAATCATTGCTAACCCAGTAAGTAATCCGTACTTTAAAGCCGGTACGAAAGTAGATTTGTTTTCCATGATATTTCTGTTTTTGTAATTTATTTGTAAATATAGAAAATAATATTTTGAGAGAAGCAAAACATTTGTACTTTTGCAGCGGGTAAGTCTTATACGACCAGCTCCTGCTGAATTCCCCCAGGCCCGGAAGGGAGCAAGGGTAGGTGGTCGTAGCGGTGCGATATAAGTAGCTTACCCTTTTTTTATGCCCTTTATTTTCTCTTTTTTAGTACATTAGCCACTAAATTTTAACTCAATGCTACTCAAAGTTTTTCCTGATAACCCTGCACCAAAACACCTGCAAATAATTATTGAAGGTCTTAAAAGCGGAAATGTTTTTGTTTTTCCAACCGATACTGTTTACGGTTTAGGATGCGATTTGTATAACACTAAAGCTTTTGACCGGCTGGAACAGATCAAAGGAGGAAAAAAAACAAAAAAAACTTTCAGTATCATGGTGAACGATATCAGTATGCTAACCAACTTCACCAAACCTATTGATAATTCTGTATTCAGGATGCTAAGAAGAAACACACCTGGTCCATTTACTTTTATTCTGGAAGCCAGCAGTTCAGTTCCCAAGCTTTTTCAATCAAAAAAGAAAACAATCGGGGTTCGTATTCCCGACAATCCATTTTTACTCAAAGTTATTGAAGAATTAGGGCACCCACTGGTTACAACCTCAATTCACAACGAAGATAAGATTATTGAATACATTACAGATCCTGAACTTCTATATGAAAAATATAAAAATATTGTCGATTTCGTCATCGATGGTGGTTCCGGTAACAATCAGGCTTCCACGGTAATTGACTGTACAGGATCAGAACCCGAGATTATCCGTGAAGGAATTGGAATTTTAAAAGAGTGATTTTTTTATTCAAAAAAGTTTGACTTTTTAAAAAAAGTAGTATTTTTGCGCCTCCAAAACAATGGGAAATACGATTCGTTAGCTCAGCAGGTAGAGCATCTGCCTTTTAAGCAGAGGGTCCGGAGTTCGAGCCTCCGACGGATCACGAAAAAGCCTGATCAATCGATCAGGCTTTTTTTATTTATGCAACCAACAAAGACAAAATCAGCAAATTTTTGATACAAAAAAACCTCTTAAGGTTCATAAATGAAACCAAAAGAGGCTCTTAAATCAATAACTAAGAGATTATTTTCCCTGAATTGACTCGTTATCCATTGAAACGGCAGATTTTTCCAGAGTCATTTTAATTCCGGTTCCCACTTCAATTACAACGGTAGTTTCCTTTACTTCGGCAATTTTTCCATGAATTCCGCCAATAGTAACAATCTTATCTCCCTTTTTCAATGCTTCCCTGAATTTCTTCTGAGCTTTACTTTTTCTGGTTTGGGGAAGGATGAAAAAGAAATAAAATACTACAAAGATTAAAAGCAATGGCAACATTGACATCCATGAGCTTTGACTTTCACCAGTAGCTGCCTGCAACATAACGAATAATGTGTTCATTTTCTAAAACGTTTAGTTTGATTGATATTTGTTTTAATTATTTTGAGAAGGTTTAACAAAAGCTGTAATGCGCAAAACCGTTTGTTGTGGTTGAGTATTAGCAAAAATCATCACACTTTTGTCCTGATAACCATTTTTATAAGTACTGTTAAAAGTTACATCCAGATCGCCTTCTCCTCCCGGAGGAATAGCTTCATGAGGATATTGACCAATGGTACATCCACAAGTGGTTTGAACCCTGTTGATCTTTAAATCTGAGTTCCCCACATTTTTAAAATGAAAACGATACTTTACAATTTCACCACGGTCCATGTTTCCAAAATCATGAACTGTTTCGGTAAAAGCCATCACAGGTTTCGCTATTTTATCGTCTTGAACAGAAACACTACTTTTCGCATCATGGTGCTTTGTTGATGCATTATTATTACAAGCTGAAAGAATAATAACAGCCGATATCATTAAAAGAATAAACTTCTTCATTATAAAAATATTTCGATTAACGCCCTGCAAAGATAGTTACAGAACCTTTATAGACCACAGTTTTATCCTGAAACCCTTTACATTTTAATACATAATAGTAAGTTCCATCAGGTAAATTACCGCCACCCCAGTCGTTTTGATAATTCTTACTATCCAGAATCTTTCTGCCCCAGCGATTAAAAACAATCAGTTCTGAGCTTTGAAAATATGTGTTTACAGGTTTGTTTGAACCTTTCTCAGAAATCACAAAATAATCGTTAATTCCATCTCCGTTGGGGGTGATTACATTGGGAATAAAAAGATTTACCGGTAAAACTTCAACTGATTTGGTGTAAATCGTATCACAACCCTGAGTGTTCAAAACAGTAAGATAAATATCGTAATTACCAACTTGAGGAAAATCATAAATCAATACAGGGGTCTGATAAGAATTACCGTCATTGCTTACTTCCCAAACATTATCCGTAACATTTATCGAGTCTGAAAAATGATTGTTATAAGTAAACTTCACCTTGGGATTCTGAATATAAATAGTATCCGGATTCGCCTCAATTGTAATCACAGGATTTGGATACGCCTTTGTAAAGAATGTATCAGTAACGGCACAACCATTGGGATCAGTTACACGAATAGTATAATTTTGATGCGCTCTTAAATTAACAGCTACAGAAGGATCGGTAGACGATATCTGATTTGCATTAACCTGCCAGAGATACTGATACTGATCTGAAGCATAAGCCCCCAAAGCTGTAGCTTTAACCTGCGCTGTATTCCCGTTATCCAGATCAGCATCGCTACAGGTCAGCTCTGTCTGATTAAAACTAACTGTAATCGGTTCATGAACTGCTACATGATATGGCGAACTGGCACAACTTGTCCCGAGATTAGGATCGGTAACTGTTACCTGAAAATCTGTAGCCTGCTGAATACTTACTACTATGGTTGCCGTTGTATCACCAGTTGGACTCCATAAATACTTTGCTCCCGATTGAGGTGGTACACTTAAATGAAAAACAGAGCCAGGACAAACCGGCTGAGCCTGATCGATTGATATTGTACATGTTTGGGCAGAAACTTCTTGCAAGTCAAAAAGTAAAAGAAATAAAATAGTAAAACCAGATAAAATGCCACGCTTAAAGTTTCTCATGAGCAGTATTCTTTGTATCACCAATCAACAACGTTAATTTAAAGTTTGTGTTGCAAACAAAATTAGAAATTAAAAAAGAATTATAAAAGGCAATTAAAATATTCCTGAATCGAGCATAACCAAAGTACAATCAGGGACTACTTCAATACCCTGTTCTTCGGCCAGGCGCATAAATTCAATATTCTCCGTTCCCGGATTAAATATTATTCTCTTCGGTTTCAGATTCAAAACATAAGAATAATATGCAGGTTGACGTGCCGGACCAACATATAATGTTACCGTATGGATGCCCTTTAATTCCGGAAAGCCGATCTGAAACTCAACTCCAGATACACTTCCCTCTTTCAGCCCAATCGCTTTCACTTCATGACCATAATTGCTGAGTTTTCTTATCGCCTTATTTGAAAAACGTTCAGGCTTCTCGCTGGCTCCTATAACTAAAGTTAGTTTGGAATTGTTCATACTTTTTTATTCAAAAATATAAATATATCAGATTAAGAGCCCAAATAGGACCACTTTCTGAAAAAATAGCAGAAAACCCTTTAGTCAACAGACAAAATGACATTAAAAAATATTTTTAACTGTCATATTTTCAGTTAATTAGAAATGATCGTATTTGGTTTCAAATTTGTAATCTGCTTTCCCGAAAGGAGATAAAAATTATGAACTTAAATCAATTTACAATAAAATCGCAGGAGGCTCTGCAAAAAGCGCAGGAAATTGCTGTGCAACAGGGTCAACAAGCTATTGAATCCATCCATCTGCTGAAAGGAATTTTGATGGTTGATGAAAATGCCACACCTTTTTTGCTTCGCAAATTAAATGTGGACTTTCCTGTATTTTCTAAAGCTGTAGATCGTATTATTGAATCGTTACCCAAAGTTTCGGGTGGCGAACCTTATTTATCAAATGATGCCCGGCAAGTATTACAAAAAGCACCGGCTTATCTGGCCGAGTTTAAAGATGATTTTGTATCGGTTGAACATTTACTGCTGGCATTACTAGAAGTTAAAAGCAGTGCTGCCGAACTGATGAAAGATAATGGTATTTCGAAGAAAACTTTGTTTACTGCCATTAATGACTTAAGACAAGGAGCTTCTGCACAAAGTCAAAGCGCAGAAGATCAATATAATGCTTTGAACCGATATGCCAGAAATCTGAACCAAATGGCTGTCAGTGGAAAACTCGACCCGGTTATTGGTCGTAATGACGAAATCAGAAGAGCTTTGCAGATTATTTCACGACGGACCAAGAATAACCCGATTTTTGTGGGTGAACCCGGTGTGGGTAAAACTGCCATTGCCGAGGGTATCGCTCATCGGATTATCAACGGAGATGTTCCGGAAAATCTGAAAACCAAACGTATTTTTTCACTGGATATGGGGGCTCTGATTGCTGGTGCCAAATATAAAGGGGAGTTTGAAGAACGTCTGAAAAGTGTAGTGAAAGAAGTGGTTAATTCTGATGGTGAAATTATTCTTTTTATTGACGAAATTCATACGTTGGTTGGTGCAGGAAAATCAGAAGGAGCTATGGATGCGGCAAATATTCTGAAACCTGCTTTGGCTCGTGGAGAACTTCGTGCTATTGGAGCCACTACCTTAAAAGAATACCAAAAATATTTTGAAAAAGATAAAGCTCTGGAACGCCGCTTTCAATTGGTTATGGTTGATGAACCAGACACTCAATCGGCCATTTCTATTCTTCGTGGTTTAAAAGAAAGATATGAATCACATCATAAAGTAAGGATACTGGATGAAGCGATTGTTGCTGCAGTTGAACTTTCGCAACGATACATTACAGATCGTTTCCTTCCAGACAAAGCCATTGACCTAATTGATGAGTCTGCAGCCAAATTGCGACTCGAAATTAACTCATTACCTGAAGAGCTTGAAATGACAGAACGACGTATACGCCAGCTTGAAATTGAAAAAGAAGCAATAAAAAGAGAAAAAGATAAGGTCAAACTGGGAATCATTAATGAAGAGTTGGCTAATCTAAATGAGAAGCACAACGATCTAAAAGCTAAATGGCAGGCAGAAAAAGAACTGGTTGACAAAATTCAGCAAACCAAACAGGAAATTGAACAATACAAACTTTCCGCTGACCAGGCAGAACGAGATGGTAATTTTGGAAAAGTTGCTGAAATCCGTTATGGAAAAATTCAGAAAGCTGAGCAAGTAATTGAAGACCTGAAAAGGGAGTTAAAAAACCGTCAGGGCGACAGTCCGATGATTAATGAGGAAGTTACTGCGGAAGAAGTAGCCGAAGTGGTTTCTAAATGGACCGGAATTCCGGTAAGCCGAATGCTCCAAAGTGAAAGAGAAAAGCTGTTACACCTGGAAGAAGAATTACACAAAAGAGTTGTGGGTCAGGAAGATGCAATAACTGCAATTTCTGATGCTATTAGAAGAAGTCGGGCTGGATTACAGGACGAAAAGCGACCCATTGGTTCTTTTATTTTTCTGGGAACCACTGGAGTAGGAAAAACAGAACTGGCTAAAGCATTGGCAGAATTTCTGTTTAATAACGAGAACTCTATGGTTCGGATTGACATGTCGGAATACCAGGAACGTCATTCGGTTTCGCGGCTAGTTGGAGCGCCTCCGGGATATGTAGGATATGAAGAAAGCGGTCAGTTGACCGAAGCTGTGAGAAGAAAACCTTATTCTGTTGTCTTACTGGACGAGATTGAAAAAGCGCATCCTGATGTATTTAATATTTTATTGCAGGTTCTGGATGACGGACGATTAACTGATAACAAAGGAAGAATCGTCGATTTCAAGAACAC
>JAFGXS010000041.1 GCA_016936505.1 Bacteroidales bacterium
CATCGCAATGACGTGTTTTTTATTGGTTAACTGTTTATAATTCACAAAAGGAGATTTTTCCTCGCTTCGCTCGTCAAAATGACAGGGAATATCGAACAAGGAATGACGAATATCGATTTGCGAAGTTCAGGTTCGGTATTCGTAAATAGGTATTTCTTGATTCTTTTGTCTTTTATCTTTTTTCTTACTGAACCCTGCGCTCTTAGCTCTTGGCAATTACCCGTTTCCACAAGAGGAGATTTTTTTGTAATTCTTGGTTGTACAATTATATACAATCACCTGAATAGAGCCTGAAAATTTATTTTGAATACATACCAGGAATTGGTATTTTTGTTGGAAAATTTATGGTCATGGCTAAAAACACATCAATATTATTGGGTGATTATTTTGATAATTTCATCAATAAACAAATTAAAACAGGGAAGTATTCTTCAGCGAGTGAAGTTGTAAGAGCTGCCTTGAGGATGTTTGAATATGAAGAATCGAAGAAATCAGAACTAATAAAAGAATTAAAGAAAGGTGAAAAATCAGGTTTTATAAAAGAATTTGACCGAACGGCTTTTTTAAATGAACTTCATGAAAAACATCCAACTGAAAAATGAGATACAAAATCAGTCAGGAGGCCGGCCGGGATATAGAAAATATTTGGCTTTACACGGTTGAAAACTGGTCAATTGAACAGGCTGACAGGTATTTCAATATCATAATGGATGAAATAGAATACATTGCTGAAAATCCAGAATCAGGAAAAGATTACAATGAAGTGAGAAAAGGATATTTCCGTTCACGAATAAAATCCCATTTCATTTTTTATAAAATGAACAGGAAAGCTGACGAAATTGAAATTATCAGAATTCTACACCAAAGAATGGTTATTGATATACGGTTGAACGAATGAAAATAGCTTTTGGCTATTAGCATTGGCAAATTCCGATTAACCATTAACGAATAACGATTAACAGTTCAAATAAGAGGAGATTTTTCCTCACTTCGTTTGTCAAAATGACAAACGAAACATAAAAAAAACCGGACACAAGTGCATCCGGTTTTAAATCAAAAAAAGGTGAGGCTATTGCTCTTCTTTTTCTTTTTTAAAGTATTTATAACCTTTCATGCCTCCATAGGCGCCTGCCATTCCCAAAAGAATGAATAATCCGCTGCCAATGGGTGCGCCCCCGCCCGGATCCTGATCGGTTGAAGCTCCATGATCCGGAGGAGGAGGAGGAACATCCTGAGCGTGCATGTTTTGAATTCCAATGAATAGTGCGGCAAAAAGCAGCGTAATATTGATGATCTTTTTCATAATCTTTATTTTAAGAGGGTTCATAATTTATTTAATTACTACTTTTTTAGCCATCATGGTTCCGTCTTCCAGTTCCATGCGAACAATGTACACGCCGGTATTTAAATTGGTGTGCAGCGTTTGTTGTGTACTTCCGTTTAGGTTGGCACGATACACCACCTGTCCGAGAATATTATTCAGCGTTACCTCACCATTCAGACTTTGGTTGTTTTTGGCTTTGATGTAAATGCTTTTATTCAAAGCATACACCATAGCCTGATCCTCAGCTGTGGGATTATTAATACCCGTTGTTCCGTTAATGGTCAGTACAAAACGTTTACTGTCTCCTTTTACAGCGGTAAAACTAAATGATCCGTCTTGCGTTAGATTTATTTCAGAATTATCACTTAAATCTTTTAGAATCATTTGTTCATTATTAAATACTCCTGTTTGATCTTCCAGGCTTATTCTGTAATTACCGTCGGCAGGAATGTAAACGCCTAATTGAACTGTTTGAGCTGAATCAATGGTTGGATAAGAATTGATGGCAACCTTAACGTCGTCTGTAGTATATGACCATATTTGAGGAGCGCTGGTATTGTAGCTTGAAAATTTTAATGCATCGTAAGGATCTCTAATGTCATGTGAGTTTTCAATTACCTGAACAGTAGCTTCATTGTAGTATTGACTACCACTTAAACGGAGGACTACTTGATTTGTCGTTGCAGTACTTTTGTAAAAAGTTGATGTATTTGATACTCTCATGCTATTGGTAAAGGTAAACGTTGAGCCATCAGTTGCTGCAATGGCAAAGAAACCTTGTCCTGGAGAAATATATGCGCCGGAAACAGCTCCGTTTACAGTTACATAATCACCTGCACCACCACCTGCTGTAGCATCATAAACGTATGCATAATAATCTGCAAAAGGTGATGAAGAACCAGAAAAAGCATTACTCCAATCAATAGCGGAGGGGTAAGGGTTGCCAATAAGGTTTGCGCCGGCAAGATTCCCACTACTCTGTTTAGAAAGACTAACCTGAACATCACCGTTATTTAATGTTCCTACGAAATCATTAGTTGGGTTTGCTGCCTGATAAGCTACTAAATAACCACTACCTGGACTAAATGAAGTAATATTATTTCCTCCTACTTTCTGGTTTAACCAGGTTGCTGTGGCCTCATCATAGGCATAAAAGTCATAACCGGTTCCGTCTCCATAACTTCCGGAAGGTGTCCAGTTTCCTGATATTGCCTGTGAGGCAACAGATGAAGAAACCAAATGCCACGATTCTGTACTTCCTGTAAAATATCGTTGAACGGTGGCGCTTCCGGATGTTGTTCCGCTTCCGCTTACAATTAAAGCCCCGGTTCCTGATGAAGTAGACAAAAGAGTGAGATTACTATTTGCATCAAAAGTTGCGCCGGTAGCAACAGTGATATTTCCTTGAGTTGATCTGGCAAGACTAAGCGTTACACTTCCTGTGCCTTCAACAGCAAAATTGGAAGGTACCTTATTGGTTGTTGTTCCCCATCCTGAGGCTAAGCTGTTAATATCAAAGCTCCCTGTAAAAGCAAGGGTTGCCCCCGAAGAATAATTAGGAATATCTGTTTCGCTAGTTACACCGGAACCTCCTGCTGATTGTGCTAGATACCCACCTGTATTTATTGTAAGTTTATTGCCAATAGTGCTGTTTCCGTTTAACACAACACCCCCGGCAATTTCAACATTATTAAAAGTTATTGCAGAGCTACCAGACACGGTTCCTGATCCACTAAAATTTACAGTTGCTGAGCCAGCTGTAAATGTTCCTGAATTATCAATAGTTGAACCTGATCCCATGGTTACAGTATTAGAACCTAAATCCAGAGTGGTACCACTACCAATAACTATTGATCCCCCTGAAGCGATGGAAAAACTACCAGAGGCACTATAGCTTCCACTTGTAATAGAAACTTTTCCATATGTTGCACCCGAAGCCGGATTAGCATCTTCCAACAAGTCTGTTATGGCTACATTTGTAACCCCTGTTGGATAACAACCTGCACTGCTAATACCAAATCCACCAAAATAATCTGTAATTGTAGGGTTACTACTTGCTGAAATATTTGATCCGGGAACATTGGAATACATTCCTCCATTATAGCCCATCCACATGGTTATGTATAAAGAGGTCGGGTTACCTATACTTGATAATGGAATTTTAACTTCTCGGGCTGTAGTAGAAGTCCAGTAAATAAGGCCAGAGATAGTGTTGGCCCAACTTGAAGCATAATCTCTTGCTTCTTGATAATTTTGTTCAACATGGACATTGTAGTTTGCCGAAAAAGGTAGTGAACCTGTCACATTATTATAGTTTTGACCGGTGGTTGTTCCTGTGCCCGATGTTGGGGTCGCATTTGGGTCTGTATCAATATATATAGCTAGGTTATCTGCAGATCCAAAAGTATTAGAGTTTGTTCTGAAGGCTCCAATATAAATATAATTAGCATCAAAAGTAACATAGTAATCAGTGTTATTTGCTGCCGCTGAATAAAGTTCTGAACTATTGAAATCTGATGAACTTCCAGAAAAAGATACCGTGTGAAACGATTGCCCAAATGAGCCCATCCAGAGAAATATTCCAAAAACTATAAGTAAAAACTTCTTCATAATCGTATTTTTTAAATTATTCATTCATAGTGATAAAGCATTATGCTTCTTTTTGTTTTTTAAAGTGTTGGTATGCCTTGGTTCCGCCGTACAGGCCTGCCAATCCCAACAGGACAAACAAACCGCTGCCAATGGGTGCGCCTCCGCCGCTTTGTGTTGCGGTAACATTAGAGCCTCCGCCGTGGCTGTCAGGAGGTGCCGGAGCGCTTTGGGCAAATACATCTTGTCCGAACAGCATCAGTGCGGAAAAAAGGAGTGGGAAAAGAATCTTTTTTTTCATATTTATAATTTTTATTTTGGTTGCAAATTATTGAATAATCAGCTTTTTAGCCATTGTGGTACCGTCGTTCAGCTCCATGTGTACAATATACACTCCCGTATTCAGGTTCGTACGCAAAGTTTGTTGTGTGGTTCCGTTCAGGTTCATAAAGTAAACCGGTTGTCCCAGCAGGTTGTTTACCGTTAGTTTTCCATTCAAAACCTCGTTGTTTTTAGCTTTAATGTAAATGGTTTTGTTAACGGTATAAACCAAAGCTTTTTCGCTGGCTGTGGGATTATCAATACCCGTTGTGCCATTGATGGTGAGTACAAACCGCTTCCTGTCACCCTGCACCGCAGAGAAACTGTACGATCCGTCAGTGGTCAGGTTGGTTTCTATATTGTTGTCTAAATCTTTTAAAACCACCTGTTGACCGGCAAAATCACCTGAAATGTCTTTCAGGCTGATGCTGTAATTTCCATCTGCCGGAATGTGAATACCCAGCTGAATAGTTTGGGCCGAATTGATATCGGGAAGTGAGTTAATGGCTACTCTTACATCGTTGGATGTATAAGACCAGAGTTGCGGCACGTTTGGGTTCGGGCTTGAAAATTTCAAAGCATCGTAAGGATCTCTCTCTACAGTTGAATTTCCAATGGTTTGAATTTTTGCATCGTTCACATAGCCGTTTCCACTTAAACTCAGTACAACATCGTTGTTAACGGCATTGCTCTTTTTTCCGGCTGTGTTCGCAACCCTCAGGCTGTTGGTAAAAGTGAATGTGGTTGCATCGTTGGCGGCAATAACAAAGAAACCTTGTCCCGATGAAATAAATGCTCCGGAAGAAGAACCGTCAACCTGAGTATAATCACCAATAGAGGGATCATAAACGTAGGCATAATAATCGGCAAAAGGAGCCGGAGAACCCGAAAAAGCCCTGCTCCATTCAATTTTTGAAGGATACGGGTTTCCAATCAGGTTGGCGCCGGTATAAGTTGTACTGCCTTGTTTCGAGAGGGAAACCTGTACATCGCCATTGTTTAAACTGCCTGTAAATGCTTGTGTGGGATTGGTGGTTTGGTAAGCTACCAAATATCCCGTACCCGGATTAAAAGTTGTAATGTTGTTTGCGCTTTCTTTTTGGTTTAGCCATTTGGAGTTAGGTTCATCATAAGCGTAAAAATCATATCCAGATCCGGACGGTGTCCAGTTTCCTGAAACAGCCTGAGCTGCAACAGCAGAAGAAACCGTGTTCCAGCCATAGGAACCGCCCTGAATATAATGCTGAACGGTAACATCACCACTTGGCGTGCCGCTTACAACGAGTGAAGCGCTGCCCGATGAGTTGGAAGCCAGGGTGAATGTGTTGCCCGAAGGAATTGTTAAATTATTTACTGATAAACTTTCTCCAACAGCAAGAGTAATATTGCCATCTATCACAACATCTGCTCCGGAAGCAACCTGTCCCGGGTCAGAGGCTTCAACTTTAAGATAATCAAAGCCAAAGTTTTGGTTGTTACCTTGATTTTCAGAGACGAAGTCAATGCTGTCAATAGCCATGGGATCCGAAGTGGATCTGGTGTACTCGTTTTTTGCTGCATTATATTCTGTGCCATTTTGAGAAATATATACAGTATAATTATTACCACTGTTTCGGGTTAATTCAAATACTAAAGGAGGATTATTACCATCCCAGGGAATAGTTGTATTAAAATCGCTTCCTCCATCATTTAAAGTCCAATAAGTTTGTCCACCGGTGAATTTTAATGTGAATAACAGGTTTCCTCCATTAAAAAAATGAACACTAATGGTTCCGGCATCATTATCGTTATTTTGTGAACTGGTATTTACTCCGGTATATCCGAGTTCAAAAGAAATTGTGGTTCCGATACCCATGGGATTGGACAATGCTCTTCCGACCTGTTCAACATTCCCGGTACCTGTTTCCGAATAAATGCCAAAGGTATTGCTTCCTAATCCTGTTTGTCCTACATAATGTCCGGCACTATTGGTTGTAAATAGTTCCCATGTGTTAAAACCAAAACCTTCATTTGAACCGGCAAACCATGTACTGCTCGAATAGTTAACAGCAGAGTCACGGGCTACAATATATTGTGCCTGTACAGTTACCTGCAGGAACAATATTCCAAAAACCATAAGTAAAAATTTTTTCATAACGACGCTTTTAAATGAGCAATACACGCTTAGCTGTTTAGGGGCAAGCACCCCAAACAAAATATGTTTTTGGAAAGATAAGTGCAATCGTTGTAAGGGAAAGTAAAGTTTTTTCTAAATAAAAGTTCTTTTGTTAATACCTGATTAAACGATAGTTAATAGTAATTGTCCTTAAATTATCATCAATAGTGTAATCCATTGGGATCAAAGATATTAATTAATTACATATTCCGCAAACGGTTGAGGAAAAATTTAACATTGGGTTCTGTAATTTAGAAAGGGTTAAAGAAGAAGAGAGAAATATCGAACAGGGAATAGAATATCGAACAAGGAATAGCGAATGCAGATTTTCGAAGTTTGTCCTTCATGGAAATAGTTTAACCCTGAGACAACAAGAAGGAAATTCAGTATCCACTTTGGTTGAATAGTTGTCGTGAGGGTCTGCATGTTATATTGCATTTGCTTAACGATAGCAGATTCTCACGAGCAGCGAAGCTGCTCTCAGAATTAAACTATTGTAAGAAGTTGGCTTTTGGCTGTTAGCGTTGGCAAATCTTGATTACCCATTCCGAATAACGATTAACGCATAGAGAAACTCAGGGCGCAAGCGGACACTTGCGCCGGTTGAGCAGACTAATGTGCAGCCGCAGTTGCTGCGGTACTGGCTGCAATACCGGCTATAATAGCTGCCTGAACCTGCCGTATGGTTTCGTCCAGAATTCCGGCCACAGGCATATCTTTTATCAGGATTTTTGTTTTTTGTTTGAGGAGTTTGAGTTCTTTTTTATCGGAAGTCAGCATCTTATGCATTTTACAGGCTTCAACCAGTCCAATTAAAGGAATAATTTCCGGATCCAGATTTTCCGGCCTTAAAATGGCCTGTTTGAGTTCGGTAATCAGCTGGCTGCGAACCCTGTTGTTTTTAACATAGTATTTCCGGTAATGAATGAAACCCAGAAAAGTATTGTACTGAATGTAGATGAGTTTTTTGCCCGCCATTTGTTCCAGCAATGCTCTTCTAAACCGTCTGGATTTTCTGGCCAGTAGTTGAATCCATGTTTTGATTTTTTTAGGTTTGCCGGATTGAGCCATTACAGAAAGCACCTCGGAAAGAATACGGTCGTTTTCTCTTCGGTTCTGAATGATCAGTTTACTGTCGCGGATACTAATTTTTTCTTTCAGCGAAAGCTCCATTAAAAATGCACCGGGAAGCCCGTAATTCATCATCACATCTGAAATCATAAACCGCCCTTTCAGCGGGTGATGACCCAGCAGAAGAAAGTTTTCGGTAATACTCAGTTCCATAGCAGTAATTTTTCAGGTTAAAATAACACTCAAAATTACTGAATTTCATTCTTATTGGTTTAGCTTTTCGTTATTAAGTCTTTTGGTGATGAAGAATATTTCCAAAACAAAGAAAAACAAAAACGATATCATGCCTAAAGTAAACAGGTTTGGAATGGAAATCGCTGAAAAATCGAGAGAGATTTTGCTGTACCAACCCGATAATAAAGGAAAGCTTTGTCCGGTTTGTCCGGAAGAAAGCAACAGAGCAAAAACAATAGCAATAACCGAACTAACCAGTATCCAGCCTTTTGCTGATATGGTTGGTTTGGCTTTTACAGGAACGGGTTTAATTGCCTCAATACGATCAATTTCTTTCATGAGGTTGTTCATGAAATCCTTGCCGGGCTTTTCCGGAGGAATAGACTGTATGGCTTCTTTAATTATACCATCAATATAGTCCTGTTCGTCATGCTCTTTCATGATTCTTTTGTTTATGCTGTTATTTTGTCTTTGAGTGTTTCGTAAAGTTTCTGTCGGCTCCGGTGAAGTTTAACTTTCACATTCTGAACCGAGAGGCCCACAATTTCTGCTATTTCTTTTACCGGCAACTCTTCGTAATAATACAAAGTTACGATGATTTGATCGGTTTCAGGTAGCAACCCCAGAGCATTTTGTAGGGTTTGGCTGTTTTCAGTTTTTTGTATCATTTCGAAGGCATCCGGTTCATAGTTTCCGTTTATTGGCTGTATGTTCTCCAGGGTGCCGGTATTTCTGTTCTTTTGGTTTGCTTTCAGCTGGTTCAGAGAATGGTTGTAAGCAATGCGATATACCCAGGTAGAAAGTTTTGATTTTCCCTGAAACCGGTTCAGCGATTGATATACTTTTATAAAAACATCCTGTGCCACTTCTTCTGCCTCTTCTCTGTTCTTTAGTATTTTTAAAGCCAGCGTAAACACCATATCACGGTATTGTGCAACCAGTTTTGCATATGCAAAACGGTTGCCTTCAAGGACCTGTGCTACGAGATGGTGATCACCTTTTTTTTCCATTATTCCATTGGACAACTAAATTCGGGTCGGGTTACAAAAACAACGAATAAAATATTTTGTAACCAAAGTACAAAAAGCATTGTCAAAGAGGAAAAAAGTTTCATTTAAAACGTAAAATCATGGAAGTAGCAATTGTATTTATCAGTCTGTTTATAGTGGTGTTTGGAATCTTTTATCTGCATTATTCCACTCGTAACAAAGAACGCTTGGCGCTGATTGAAAAAGGTCAGGATGTGAGCCTGTTTTATGGCGACAAAACTCAGAAAACTTCTCCGGTCTGGAAAATTATTATTCTGAACCTGGGATTAATCTCCATCGGTGTGGGACTGGGAATTTTTGTCGGGGCTCTTTTCACTCAAATGATGGGAATGATGGATAAGACCGCTTACCCGGCTTTTGTTTTTCTGTTCAGCGGAATAGGGTTGCTGGTTGGTTTTTTCATCACTAAAAAGATGGATTAAAACGAAAAGTTTACATTGAAAAGCCGTTCTGAAAAGGACGGCTTTTTTTGTCGGCTTAACAAACAGAGTGCTTATTTCTGATTTACATGTTGCTCTGTACAGGCTCCGGTTTAATAATGCTTTTGCGCTACTGCAGCCTGCCCGGTCTTTCCCTTATAGGGAGTGTTCATACGAAGAAGGTGGGGCGGTGAACCGGGTTTAAGCACTTTATCAAATTTTGGCATTTAAGGCACAAGCGGACGCTGGCGCTATTAAATATCCACGATCGTCCTTATCGCGAGGAGGTGACCGACGAAGCGATCCTATTATGTAAAAAAGACAGGATCTCCATATAGATTACTTCTTCATGCTAACGCACCAACCCGCCTGGATTCATCGCAATGACGCGTTTTTTGTTCTTCAATCGAAAGATACTCACGAGCCTGCAGTTGGCTTTTGGCTGTTAGCATTGGCAAGGTTCCAAATAGATTAAGCTTTTTCCGGCATGTTCAACGAAGAAACCAACGATTCACGAATAGTGAAAATCAAGGCATAAGCGGACGCTTGCGCCAGACATTGTCTTAAAATAAAAGGCGGTCAATTGACCACCTTTTATTGTTTTTATTTGTTTGCCAGAAGTTCCTTAATTCCTCCAAGCGAACTAAGCACACCGGATGCTTCGTAGGGCAGGTAAATTGTTTTATTGTCCTGACCACTGGTCATTTCACTCAATGTTTCCAGGTAGCGCACAGCAATAAGGTATTTTATAGGATCGCTTTGTTTGGTATCAATAGCTTCGGTTACCAGTTTAATGGCTTTGGCTTCAGCTTCGGCTACTTTAATACGAGCCTGGGCTTCCCCTTCGGCTTTCAGAATTTCGGCTTGTTTGTCTCCTTCGGCTCTGTTGATTTCTGATTCTTTAAACCCTTCAGCCTCCAGAATTTTGGCTTTTTTCAACCCTTCTGCTTCGAGTACGGCAGCACGACGGTCGCGTTCGGCGCGCATTTGTTTTTCCATGGCGGTTTTAATATCCTGTGGTGGATTGATATCCTGTAGTTCCACACGGTTTACTTTTACCCCCCATTTGTTGGTGGCATCGTCCAGAATCAAACGAAGTTTGGCGTTGATGGTATCGCGCGAACTTAATGATTCATCCAGTTCGAGTTCACCAATAACGTTTCTTAAAGTTGTTTGGGTAAGCTTTTCAATGGCGTTGGGCAGGTTCTCAATTTCATAAACCGCTTTAATAGCGTCTGTGATCTGAAAATACAGCAACGCGTTGATTTCAACATTTACGTTGTCTTTGGTAATTACGTTTTGTTTTGGAAAATCGTACACCGTTTCGCGTAAGTCTATACGGGCTTTGTTTCTGAACCGAACAATCTGCCGGTCGGCAATATCTTCAAGTACGTAACGCCAAACAATTTCACGGGGTTTGTCGATCACCGGAATAATGATATTGATACCCGAATTAAGGGTTCGGTTATATCTACCGAGTCTTTCGATGAGCATGGTTTCCGACTGGCGGACAATTTTGATGCCGGAACCCACAAAGAAAATAACAAACAGTGCAATCACTGCAAGAACAATAATGCTTCCTTCCATAATGTTTATTTTAAAGGTTTTACAATAAGTACAATACTCTCGGTGCGAACCACTTCCACTGTGGTATTTACTGGAATATCGGAACCGTCTTCGGTGCGCGCTTTCCATACATCACCGTCAATGGCAACCCTCCCGGTTTCTTCTTCTGTACTGATGGCTTCCACCACTTTTGCTTTCCGTCCGGGCAAGCTTTCCATGTTGGTTTTTACGTGTTTGGATGTTTTATATCCGTATTTGTTGACCACGGGTCGAATGGTGAAAAAGGCCACCAATGTTCCCACAGAAAAGATAAGGATCTGCCAGTTGGTAGAAAGGCCAAGATAAGCGCCAATGGCTGAAGCGAAGAACCCGATGGCGACAGATCCCGCAAAAAATCCGGTTAGAAAGATCTCGATGATGAGAAACAACATCCCGAGAATGATGAGTATTTGATAAATTTCCATAACAGGTTAACATTGATCATGTGTTGCCATCAAATTTAATCAAAAAGTGCATCAAATAATCGGGAAACCGCAGATTAATTGTGCTTGGTTTTCCATAAGTAACGAAAGGCCGGTTTTTTGTAAGGCTAGTTGTCCTTTTTTGGGGTCAAAACCGATTTGATTACGTCTTCTTTTTCGGGCAGATCGAATTTAAAATTCTTCAGGTTGAGCCAGGAATAAAGGGCGGGAGCAATAGATTCAACCGGTTCGTAAAACACTGATTTTTCTTTGGTTTCCTTTTTTATAAAGGAATGGTTAGGATCAAAATAATTGATAACAAAAATAATGATGCTCAGGAACAGCGCACCTTTCAGTATTCCGAAAACAGCTCCGGCAAACTTGTTTAAAAAGCCCAGCAACAGCACGTCTATTACTTTTTCGAGTAATTTACCAATGGCCAGAACGATAAACAGTACTCCGATAAACGTAACTATAAATGAAATGGCGGCCATGTATTTTTCGTCGATGGTGAAGTATTCGCGTAAAATATTGGCTGTAAAATTGGAAAAGTAGAAAGCAAAATAAAGCCCCAAAATAAAGGCCGCCAGCGAGGCTACTTCTATAACCAGTCCTTTTTTGTATCCGTTGTATCCAAACCAGAGCAACGGTATGATCAGAATAATGTCGAGAATGTTAATGGTCATGATGATCAGCTTAAGGAATTCCTTGTTTCAAAAATAGTATTTTTTTGAACCCTCAGCCGATGACCCGTAATTGATTTTTGGGCAGGTTCAGATAAAGGGCGCTGTTGACCACGTCGATAGTGATCCTTACTTTCTTTTTGCCTTTTACCTCTATCAGTTTTCCGGTTAACCCCGTGAGCTTACCCGTGAGAATCTCAACTTTTTGTCCTACTTTCCATTCGCTTTCGTCAACCGTTACCGGATCTGCTTCATTCAGGTATAATTTAACGGCTTCAATTTGTTGTGGTGGAACAACAACGGCTTTTCCCTCAAAAGTAACGTACCTTACAGCACCGTGAACAACCAAAACTCTATGGTATTCGGCCGGAGTAATGTGTACAAAAATGTAAGATCTAAACAGCGGTTCTTCTACCCATTTCTTGCGGTCGCTCCATTGTTTGAGCCTTTTTTCCAACGGAAGATAATATTCAATATTATCGAACTCCAGTTCGGTGGCCACTTTCTTTTCCGAACGCGGCTTCACATATAATGCATACCAGGTTTTATCTTTTTCCATAACCGTTGTAATGTACCGTTTTGTCGAATGATTTTCTTATTTTCCTGCGGTGCTTGTATCCTTCGGGTGTATAACCCAGGGTAATGAGCAGGGGAATGTTTTTTTCATCGGGAACCGATAACAGATCTTTCACTTTTTGTTCGTCGAACCAACCCAGCATACATGTCCCCAAACCGTCTTCTGCAGCCTGCAAACAGAAATGTTCTGCAGCAATACCGATGTCAATAAGTGGATATTCTTTCTTTTTTACATGACCGCCCCATTCGGTAAGCATTTTGGGTTTTTCCATAACAATGGCAACAATAATGGGAGCCTGTGTAACAAAGTTGTTGAAACTATTAAGCGGACCAACGGTGGCTTTGGCTACTTCATTCAGTAACGGGTTTTTGTTGACCGCCACAAAAGTCCAGGGTTGTGAGTTGCTGGCAGAGGGTGCCAGCCGTGCCGCCTCAAGACACCGTTCCAGTTTTTCGGTTTCCACCGGTATGTCTGAATATTTACGGTCGCTTTGCCTTAATTCTGCGAGGTTAAGAAAAGAGATCATTCCTTTGGTTTTTTGTTCATCTGAAGTTTTTTCATCAGTCCCTGAACCAGCGAAGCCAGTAGCAGTAACGCACTGATGAACGTAGCACCACGGGCAACCCAGTCGCCGTGCTGCACATAAAACGTAAGTTCACTGTTCAGATTCAGGTTGTCTTTAATGGCAATGGCTTCCTTATATTTTGTCTGTTTCAGAATATCGCCCCGCTGGTTGATGAAGCCTGAAATTCCGGTAGTAGCAGACTGGGCCACGTCTCTTCGTGTTTCAACTGCCCGTAATACGGCCATTAAAAAGTGCTGACGATAGCCTGGTGTTTCGCCCCACCATCCGTCGTTGGTAATAACGAACAAAATTTGGGCTCCTTCTTTCACGCTTCGGGCAACATAATCGCCGTAGGCAGATTCGTAACAAATCAAAGGACTGATCTGATAGTCCTCTTTACTGTTGGTAAACAGTGACAAATGGTCGTCGGTTTTCAGAGTTCCCACAATACCCCCCATATTGATGGCCAGATGCTCCAGAGGAGCCAATATTGGCCACGAGGGCATTTCTTCCACACCGGGTACCAGTTTTGATTTATGATGAACCTGGATGTAATCGGTTTGATCGAGGTAAAAAGCTGTGTTGTAGGCATAATAATACAACCCTTTTTTGTAAAAGCGGGCAGCGTTGGTAGGCTTGTCGCCGGGTTTCACCCAACTGAAAGTTGAGGCGCCAACAACCACTGCCATATGAGGGTATTGCATCAAAAAGCTTTTTAGTGTTTTCAGGCTTTTTGAACGCCACAGCGCATCTTCCCAAATGGACTCCTGAATGGTGGATTCGGGCAACAGAATATAATCTGTCGAATCGGTTACTACCTTTTTTACCAGATTCAGGTTGCGCGCAATAATGGTGTCGGGCGATAAGCTGAATTCTTCAGTGTAAGGATCGATATTGGGTTGAACCGCCACAACCTGAACGGGATTTGTTGTTTCTTTATAGTGGTTGTATTCGTATTTTGAGAACCATAGGGGGCCGAGAATAACCAGTAAAAAGATCAGGGCATTGGAGAACACCTGTACTCTGTTATTTTTTATGAGGCTTTTGACGATTTGGTAAAAAATGATATTGGCAGCCAGCACCCAGAATGTTCCCCCTAATGTTCCGGTATAGCTGTACCATTGTATCCATTGGTTCTTTGATGCAAAAACATTACCCAGTGTAAGCCAGGGCCACGATAAATCCCAGTTCATGTGAAAAGCTTCCCAGGTGATCCAGTAGAAGATAAGCATCCAGAATCCCCTTTTGTTGTTGAAGAACCATTTTTTGGATAAATGAAAGGCCTGAAATACGATAGCCATAAACAGCGAGTTCATTAGAAAAGCAGCAATGGCTCCTGCCTGCGTAGAGTTCCAGATCCAGAAAGTGGTGAGTACGTTCCAGATGAAAAAGGTAAGCCAGGCATACCAAAACATGCCCTTTTTGTTTTCGTCGCCCAACTGTTGCTGAACGAAAAATAAAGGAACCCAGGCTACAAAGATCAGCAGGGTAAAACCGTGTGCAGGCCATGCAGCAGCCATTAGTAAGCCGCTTAATATGGAAAGGATGATGAGGTGAATCTTTTTCATGGGGCTAAATTACTGTTTTGTGTTTTCTGTTTGGAAAAATTCGAGTAGCCGTTCCCAGAAACCGGGTTCTAAATGACAGTCGGAGTGGCCTTTATTTGGTATGAGCCATAATTTGGCTTTGCTTCCGGCGGCTTCTTTAAGCTTTTTGCCTTCACTTACCGGTACAACAACATCATCTACCCCATGAATCAGTAAAAACAGTGACTCTGATCGCGCAATGTTATTTACCGGTGCTATGGCTTCAAGGTCGAGATGCTGGAAAATCTTAATGAACTTATAAAAGAGCCAGATGACCGGGAAATAGGGAATGTGGTGCTGTTTGAGTTGATGGGTCATAACAGTTGTGGGACGGGCAAAAGCTCCTACTGTTACAACTTTTTTAATGCGTTTATCTATCGAAGCAGCATAAATTGAAGCGGCCCCGCCAATAGAGAGACCAATGAGAAAAATATTTTTACTTTTTGTTTTTTGGTTCACATAATCGGCAACTGAAATGATGTCTTCGGCAAACTTCAACATATTGGTATGACCGTCGGTATCGCTGTTTCCGTGACTTCGGGCGTCGAAAGCAAGCAAATTGTAACCCTTACAGCAGAAGCGATTCAGATAGGTGAGCATACGCTGGGCATTTCTTCCCCAGCCGTGGATAAAAATAATGGTGGGAGCGTTTTCGTCCACCGGAATCCACCACGCATACAATTTTTTGTTTTTCTCTGTAGGAATGAATTCTTCGTTAACCTGAAAAGGAAGATCCTCGGGTAGTTGGTGCGGGGTTGCCGGATTTTTGAACCCTTTTATTATCAATAATAAAAGAATAAAGATTCCTAAAATAACAATCCCAAGTAACCATGAAATGAACCACATAAGTGTCTGTTTTGATGGGTTAGAAACAACAGTTCAAACTTACAACTCTTTTTGGACAGAAGAATAAAGTTTGATACCCCGTTAAATAACTACCTAATAGAAGCTTAATTATTTTTAATATTCTCCCACCTGTCAATAAGTTCCTTAACCTGATTTTTATAGTGTGAAAATACTTCCATTTCTCCCTGAACCGGAGCAGCATCGGCTCGTTGAACGCTTGTTGCTAAGCTTGTCAAACCGCTGATTATGGACGACAGATGTGGCTGTCCTGTTCTCAAAATATCTGAGAGCTCTTTTTTTGTTTTAGCCGAAAGATTTGCTTTGTCTTCCATTCTTCCAATCTTATTGTATAAAGCAACAGATTTATTCAGGAGGGCGTCAACCTGTAATGCAAATTGTAGCTGTTGAGCCAAATCTTTTTTGCTGACCTGAACCCGTGGGTCCATTTTGATGGTTAATGGTTGGGAATAATTCTTTCCATTAATACTCAGGGTAACGGTATAATGTCCGGGCATAACCAGTGGGCCTTGGGGTAAAATGGGGGCGCCATCCGTCCAGACGGCGGCAATGGAATAATGATATTCCAGCGCTGAAGGGCGCGGATAACGGAGATTCCAAACGAAACGGTGCATTCCTGCATTACTAGAAAGACGTTCGGTTTTACCCACCCAGTCTTTGTCAAAATAACGGTGGACAGGTAATTCCTTTGTCTCTTCATTGCTTGAAAACTGTGCAATCACATTTCCTGTAGAATCTTTAATACTTATGTTTATCTGTTGCTGAACATTGTCTTTGAGCCAGTAGTCAATGATGGCTCCGGCAGGAGGATTTTGTCCCAGTGGAGTGGAAGGTGGCCATGGTGTATCGTGGTTTTCACTACTTCGGATGCGCCAGGCGCTTGCCGGACTGAAAAGATAAACTTGTTGCTCAGGAATTTGAGCTGTCATTTCACGCAATGGTGCAAGGTTATCCAATATCCAGATACCCCGTCCCTGGGTGCCGGCAATCAGGTCGTTGTTGTGAACAACTAAATCACGAACTGAAGTGGTTGGTAAATTGAAAGTAAGCGGCTGCCATAATGCTCCATCGTTAAAAGAAACATAAACACTGCGGTTGGTGCTGGCATACAGCAATCCTTTTTTAACCGGGTCCACCCGAACCACATTCATATATTCGTTGGAAGGGATCCCTTTGGTGATAGTTGTCCATGTTTTACCGTAATCATTGGTCTTAAGAATCAGTGGTTTTGATTCACCCAGACGATGTAAGTCAACCGAAACGTAAGCTGTATTTTTTGAAAAAGGTGAAGGAGCAACTGAATTAATTCTTCCCCAAAGCGGAATATTCGGTGGTGTTACATTTTTCCAGTGCTTTCCACCATCCTCGGTAAGCTGAATCAGACCATTGTCGGTTCCCACCCAAATCATATTTTGATCAATAGGCGAGGGCGCAATACTGTAAATTACACCGTAACCATTGGCTGTTGCCTGGGCCAAATCAGGATTTTCTGCTTTCGGAACTTTTGGTTTTATTCCTGTAAGATCGGGGCTTATAATTTTCCAGTGATCTCCGTTATCATAAGATTGAAACAGATACTGAGCCCCAAAATACAATGGGTAAGGTTTGATAGGTGAAAATACTAACGGTGTGATCCATGTGTAGCGGTAACGAACGGTTGTAGGACGTGCTCCGTAGCTGGAAATAGGCCACGGTGAAATTTCACCGGATTGCCTCGTAACTTCATTAAAACGGGATATTTTACCACCTAAGCCGCTGCCAAAAACCCAATCAGGATTCCCGGGCTTGGGAATGTCATAATCTCTTTCATCGCCACCAACAGGATGCCAGTCGCGGATGCTGATAACACCGTAAGGCCCGCGACTTAATATTTTAACTGTGCCATTGTCTTGCTGTCCGCTGTAAATACTATACGGAAAACGGTCGTCCACAGCTACATGGTAAAACTGTCCGGTGGGCTGATTGTACCAGCTTGACCAGCTTTCGCCGTTGTTGACTGTAACAGCAGTGCCCTGATCAGATGCTGCCACCATATGCGTTGTATCCAACGGATTAATCCATAAAAAATGGTAATCATCTCCGCCCGGTGAACCTTTAAATACTTCAAAATGTTTACCTCCATCATCCGAACGTTGAATCGAACGATCCATTACATAAACAATATCCGGGTTTTTTGGATTGACTGTTACGCGGCTGAAATAGGAATCTGCCAGAGAAGGGTTGTGGTTTACATGTTTCCAGCTTTTGCCGCCGTCATCGGACCGGTAAATACCACCTTGATTTTTCTCAGCCTGTATTGAAGCGTAAACGATTTTCCCCTCACTTTCGGGAGCCACGGCAAGACCAATTCTGCCAGGATTCACCTTTGGAAGGCCGTTTCCGGTTAATTTTTCCCAGTGAAGACCGCCATCAGTACTTTTATAAATTCCTGATCCGGGACCGATTTGCGGAGAAAAATAATCGAGCCAGGGATGCATTTGCATCTGCCATAAAGCAGCATAGATCACGGAAGGGTTTTTGGGGTCAGAAGCCAGATCTACAGCTCCTGTGTTTTTATTGACAAAGAGAACCTTCTTCCAGCTTATGCCACCGTCAGTGGTGAGAAAAATGCCACGTTCTGCATTGGGTTTGAAAACATTTCCCAGTGCGGCCACCAGAACATGATTGGGATCATGCGGATCGATTAAAATACGACCAATGTGCCGGCTGTCTTTTAATCCAATATTTTTCCATGTTTTACCGCCGTCTGAGGTTTTATAAACACCGTCTCCATCGAGGATATCATAGCGGACAGCCACCTGCCCGGTTCCCACATAAATGATTTCGGGATTGGAAGGGGAAATGGCCAGTGCTCCCACAGAAGAAGCCTGTTGGTTCTGCATTAATGGTTGCCAGGTTCTGCCCGCATCTGTTGTTTTCCAGACACCACCGCCAGCTGCACCAAAATAAAAAGTATTGGGTTTGTTTGGAATTCCCTCTGCCATGGTTGACCAACCGGCACGAAACGGCCCTACCAAACGCCAGTGCATATCGGCAAACGCCTTTGAAGGAATGGTTTGTGAAAAAGCGTGAAACGGAAGAATTAATAAGAGAATGGCCGGTATTAAAATGAAAGTCTGTTTTATTGACTGTCTGGTTTTTTGTTCCATGATGTCCGATTTCCTGGTTTAATTAGTCTTAAAGTTGCATTGAAAAGTTTCAGGATCTTTGGTAAAAGGAATTAGCTGAAACCATTCGGGTTGCAAAGAAGCAAAAGTATGACAAAATGAACATAAATGTACCTAAATACAGTAAGGTAACTATACGAGCCGCTAATAAGATAGTTATATGGAGCGCTTGAAAGAATAGGGATGTTTATTTCTCCGGATTTTGAGCAATCATTCCGCTACCGATACAGGTCTTTTCATCAGCATTATAAACAACAGCATATTGTCCGGGAGCAATGCCTGAAATTTTTGTGTCAGAGAGAATTCTGATTCCTTTTTCATCGCGCACCAGAGTTCCGGAGTTGAATTCGGGCTGATGCCGAATTTTGTATTTCACAGCGCTTAAATCATCGTAATTGTGGTGAGTATTGAGGAAATGCAGGTTTTCCAGCCAGATTTTGTCATCGTATTGCGCTATGGGATCGTATCCGTTTGAAACATAAACTATGTTTTTGGCAATATCTTTTCTTACCACGAACCACGGTCCTCCACCCAATCGTAATCCGCGACGCTGACCAATAGTATGAAACCAAAAACCTTTGTGTTCTCCCAATACTTTTCCTGTTTCCAGTTCAATAATTTCACCGGGCTTCTCCCCTACATATTTTCTGATGAAGTCGCTGTAATTGATTTTCCCCAGGAAACAAATCCCCTGGCTATCGGGGCGATGTGCGCTGGGAAGCTTCATTTCTTCAGCCAATGCACGGACTTCCTTTTTTTGCAAATGCCCTATGGGAAACATGGCTTTGGTAAGCTGTTCCGGGGTGATTTGACCCAGAAAATAGGTTTGATCTTTCACCTTATCGGCGGCTGTGGACAAAAACATGCCCTCACCGGTTTCATATTGTGAAGCATAGTGGCCTGTGGTAATTCTGTCAAATTCTTTTCCGTAGCGATCGTTGAAAGCACCGAATTTAATCAACAGGTTACACATGATGTCGGGATTGGGTGTAAAACCTGATTTCACACTGTCGATGGTGTATTTAACAACCGTTGCCCAGTATTCTTCCTGTAAATCCACCACATCCATTTTGCAGCCGTATTTCTTAGCTATCCAGGTGGTGATTTCAATATCTTCCTCTGCGGGACAGTCCATAAACGATGGCTCATCTTCCATGCCAATTCGGATGTAGAAAATATGCGGATCAAATCCTTGTTTTTTTAACAAAGGAATAGTTACCGAACTGTCTACGCCTCCCGATACCAGTGCTGCAATTTTCATAAACAAAAAATTTCGCTGCAAAGGTCGCAAAAATGTAGTCTTGAAATCAATGAAAATTTACCGTGATAATTTCTGACTTTTTACTGATCCTGACATTTTGAAAAAATTGTGATTACACCTCAGACAAAAGCAGTATTTTTGGTGGATGGTATAATACAGTTAAAAACTTAAAAATATGTACGGAACGTTTCAAAAACATTTGATTCAGGAAATCGGTGATATTCGTGAAGCCGGTTTATATAAAAATGAACGCATTATTGTTAGTGCCCAGAGTGCTGAGATTGCTTTGGAATCGGGGCAAAAGGTGCTGAATTTTTGCGCCAATAATTATCTGGGTTTATCCAGCCATCCGGAGTTGATTAAGGCTGCTAAAGAAGGTTTGGACAGCCACGGATATGGTATGTCATCGGTTCGTTTTATTTGTGGAACCACAGATTTACATAAAAAACTTGAAAAGAAGATTGCTGACTTTTTTGGTACGGAAGACACTATTTTGTATGCCGCCGCTTTTGATGCCAATGGTGGTGTTTTTGAACCGTTGCTGACCGAAGAAGACGCTATTATTTCTGATAGTTTGAACCACGCTTCAATAATTGACGGTGTAAGGCTGTGTAAAGCACAGCGTTATCGTTATCCTAATGCCGATATGGCTGCTTTGGAAGAAGAATTGAAAAAAGCACAGGCCCAACGTTTCCGTCTTATTGTTACCGATGGTGTGTTCAGCATGGATGGTAATGTGGCTCCTGTGGATAAAATTGTGGAACTGGCTGAAAAATATGATGCCATGGTGATGGTAGACGAAAGTCATTCGGCCGGTGTGGTTGGCAATTCTGGGCGCGGTGTGAGTGAGCATTTTAATATTACCGGTAAACTGGATTTGATTACCGGAACACTGGGTAAATCATTTGGAGGAGCCATTGGCGGGTTCACAACCGGAAGAAAAGAAATGATAGAAATGCTGCGTCAGCGGTCGCGTCCGTATTTGTTTTCCAATTCATTACCCCCTATGGTGGTTAGTGCAGGTATCCGTATGTTTGAAATGATGTCGGAAACCAATGAACTACAGGATAAGCTACACAGGAATACCGATTATTTTATGGAAAAAATGAGTGCTGTAGGTTTTGATATCAAACCGACACAGTCGGCTATTTGTGCTGTGATGTTGTATGATGCCAAACTTTCTCAGGATTTCGCAGCTCAGTTGCTGGATGAAGGTATTTATGTTATAGGTTTCTATTATCCTGTTGTTCCAAAGGGTCAGGCTCGTATTCGTGTTCAGTTATCTGCGGGGCATGAAACAGAGCATTTGGATAAAGCTATTGCTGCTTTCACGAAAGTGGGAAAAAACTTAGGTGTTATAAAATAAGAACCGATGCCTTCCGGATTTTCCGGAAGGCTTTTAATAACTGCTGTTTTGATTTTTGGAATAGGTAACGATATTGTTGAAGTTGGTCGCGTTCAGCATGCTGCTGAGCGTACTTCCGGTTTTTTGAAAAAATTGTTTACGGAAAAGGAACAGACTTATTGTGAAAATCAGAAGGCCGGAAAGTACCAAAGTTATGCTGCCCGTTACGCGGCAAAAGAAGCTTTTTTTAAAGCTATGGGAACCGGGTATCGTTATGGTTTTGCTTTTCATGAAGTTGAAGTTTTGAATGATGAATTAGGGAAGCCTGAAGTAACTGTTTCGGGACGTGTGGCTGAATTTTTAGAAGAAAAGAAAATTCAGAAAATCTATCTCACCTTATCCCATGTAAAAGAAATGGCCACAGCCTTTGTTGTGCTGGAATATTAAGGCTTCCTTATATGGCTACTTATGTTTTAGTGCATTCTTCCCTATACCAAATTGGTACTTTCTGTATGCAACGTGTATGCAAATGTGGACAAATGCCTGTGTTTATAAGGGTTTCTCCCTGTTTAGAGTACAGATGGTATAGCGATGGTATAG